>NZ_JBVKBV010000011.1:0-251483 GCF_055635345.1 Streptomyces sp. NPDC111516
CGGGAACTTCCCGTCCCGGTCCCTGACCAAGTAGCGTGCCCGGCAGCCGGAGTCCTCGAGGTCCATGACGAGATTCCTCGCGGCCTGCACCACCCAGGATGCGGTCGGGTGCGCGGTCGCGCCCAGGACCCGGATCCGTCGGTTCGCATGCTCGATCACGGCGAACACCTATAGACGAGCCCCGGACAGGGTGACGGTCTCGAAGAAGTCGCACGCCAGGAGCGCGTCGACCTGGGGGCGCAGGAAGGCCGCCCAGGTGCTCGATGCCCGCTGTCGCCGGATCGATGCCGGCCTCCTTCAGGATCTCCCAGACCGTGGACGCGGCCACTCGCACCCCGAGCACGAGCAGCTCACCGTGCAGGCGCCGGTAGCCCCAGTTCGGGTTCTCCCTGGCCAGGCGCAGTACCAGGGCGCGGATCGAGTGCACGGTGCGGGGCCGGCCTCCGCGCTTGGGTTTGGACCGGGCGGCGTGCCGACGGGCGACCAGATCGCGGTGCCAACGCAGGACCGTGTCGGGCCGTACCAGGAGCCGCATCCGGCGCAGCGCTTCCTGCGGCAGGCCCTGGAGCAGCGACGCCAGGAACGCCCTGTCGATGGCGTGGAACCGTACCCGCTGCCCGTTCAGTTGTCGTTCCAGGACGGTGATCTGATGGCGCAGGGCCAGGATCTCGACGTCTTTCTCGCGGTCGCTCGTCGGCAGCAGCCGCAGCAACGCGAACGCGTTCGTCACACCCATGTACGCCAGCCTCAACAGCGCGACCGATCATCATGCCGCACCCACCCGCCACCACGCGACAACACCGATGTGAGCAACCACGACTGACACCGAATACCCCATCTCACCTGCACGGATGAGGTATTCGGCAAGAGCAAGCCTCACCGCCGCCGCCCTCGCCGCCGAGTCCGGCGTGCCGCATGGCCCTCTACAAGCGGCACGCGGACTTGAAGAACGAGTTCGACGAGCGCATCCGCACGGAGACCAAGCAGATCCCGGAGACGGAGAAGCATCTGCGGGCGACCGTTGCCAAGCTCAAGAAGACCATCGCGAACCAGCGAGCCGAGCTCGAAGAGCTCCGCCAGCTGGTGACCAGCCTGACTCTCGCCAGCGCCGTCCTCATCCGGGGGCCGGAGACACCGACGGAACCCGTCCCGACACCGGACAACGTCATCCCGTTCCGTCCGCCCACCGACTGAACCGACGGCCGTGCTCAGCCGTCCCCGGCTCGAACAGGCGGTTGGGCACATAGGTCCGTACGCGATGGTGTACGACGGAGTCATACACGACTGAGTACGTTTACTGGTACGCGACGGACGGCCCGAGGGCCGCCTACGTCTGACTCGGCGCTGTCGGCGCGTCCTGCAGCGCTGGGGACGAGTCGTCCGCGCCGCCGAGCGTCGTGCTGCCCGTCATCGCATACAGCAGCTCCCGGGCGGCTGAGCGCACGCCTTCGTCGGCACCGTCGCCTCCGCTCCCCTCTCCGTCCATAACCTGACCGAGCATTTCGAAGAACATCGCTCCTCGGACCAGGTGGTATATCCGGGGCGGCATGATCACGGCCATCTCGTCCATGACCTTGATGAAGTTCTCCATGAACTGAGAATCGTCTTCTTCGAGCCAGGGAATCTGGTCCTCGGGAAAGCCCATGTCGTTGAGCTCCTCGTGCTCCTTGATGAGGTTCAAGTCGCGCGCCTTGCCCACCCAGCGCCTGGCCGTCGCCTCGGAGCCTCCGAAGCGCTCCATAACCGTCTTCGTGGGGTGCTTGCCGAAGAGAACCACGAGGTTATAGACGATCGCTGTCTGGAAGACCTGTTCCTCTTGGCGACTCATACCTTGCCGGGGCAGGGCCCTGATCCTCCGCTCGGCGAAGACCGCACCGCGCTTGTCCCAGGCCACATCGAAGGCTCCCCGCACGTCCTCGCGAAGCCGCTTCAGAGTGGCAGCCACCATGACGGGCTTGATGTCGGCCTCGCCCGCCGTGCTGATCACCCTCCATGACCGCCTCGCCCGCCGCCAATACCGCTCCTTGAGGAGGCGAGGCACGAATCGGTCTCAGTCCGGCAAGGTTGCCAGTGCTTCGCGCAGCTCATCGGTTGAGTATCCAGTGCGTAGGAAATTCTCCCCGGGACTGTGAGTATGGAGGACCCAGCGCGCAGCGGGGGCCCACCACTGCGCGACGCTCGCGGGAACGGTGACGGTGATGTGGGCGGGCGCCGCCCGAGTGTGGTTGTCTCCGTCGCGGGCAAGAGCTGGTGCGGCGTGCGATTCGGGGAGCGTCGTCGAGAAGACAAGTGTCAAAAGGTGAGCTTCCCCATGCTCTTTGGACTGCCGACGAGCGCTCCTGAGCCGTGACAACAGATCTTCCAGTTCTTCGGCATCGCATCCGAAACCCTGCAGCCTCTCGGCGGGGAACTCGTTGAGTTCGCCTGTCAGGAAGTAAAGCCTCGTGAACTCCGAGTGGGAGAGACTGACGCGGCGGCTGGTTTGCTCGGACATACCGCTCCTCTTATTCCAGGTCCTCGAAGTAGGAGTATCCCTGCTTGGGGGTGAACACGGTGCCCCCGTCACCGTCCACGATGACCACGGCCTCCTTGTCCGGGTCCCAGAAGGCCTCTCGACCATTTCGCAGTCCGTATTTCGGTTCGATGTCGGGTATGCGCTCGTTGATCACTCCGTCGACGTAGAACTTCAGGGCCTTGGGGTCGACTCCTCGCACGTAGTGCGTTCCGTTGCCGTCGGGGCGGAGCGCTTCACCGTTGGCGTGGTCCGCGATCTTCTCCGACTCGGGTTCGAGGTCGTAGGGAGCCAGTCCGAGCGGGTCGGTCAGCCGGATCGGGTTTCGAGGGTACGCATGGTGGTTGTCCGAAGGGGTGACACCGAGCGGGTCTGGGGGTGAGGAATCGAGCCGTTTCCGGGTCGTAGTACCTGAAGTAGTTGTAGTGAAGGCCGCTCTCGGGGTCGGCGTACTGGCCCGGGAAGCGGAGGGGGCAGATCTCCACGTCGGAGGGGGCGGGGACAGGGGTTCCCCAGAGGGTGGTCCGGTGCTGCCACGTCACCTCGCCGTCCGTGGTGAGCGGTTCGGTGGGCGTCCCCGTGGCATCCGTGACCACGACACGGAAGCGTGAGGTTCCCACTTCGCCGACCGGTCTGGGTCAGGGGGCGGTGAGTCTCCGGGGCGTGGTCCCAGGTACAGGTCGCACTGTCCCGGGCGGTCATCAGCTACCGCGACGAGACAGGCCACTTCGTCCGCTGGTCGGTACAGCACCGGCATGCCCGCGCCCTGACCTACGGCACCGTCCGTTGGACCGGGCCACTCGGCACCATCGACAGCGAGAGGCGATGGGCCGACGCCCGCCGCCTCCTCAACGACGACACGCTGCCGACCCCGGACCGCGTCGCAGGACTGCTGCTGATCCTCTACGCACAGAAGATCGCCACCATCAGCCAACTCACCGTCGATGGCGACAGCGTCTCCATCACCTTTGGCACCTCGCCGTTCGTCTTCCCCGCGCCACTGGCCAGCCTGGTCCGCGAGCTCGTGGCGACCCGCCGCGGCAAGGCCAAGATCGGCACCTCGGAGAGCACCCCCTGGCTTTTCCCCGGAGGTCAGCCGGGACGCCCCCTCGGCGACGACCAGATCGGCCAGCGCCTCCACAAGATCGGGATCCGGCCCAAGCAGGACCGCTCCACCGCGCTGTTCACCCTCGCCACCGAAGTGCCCGCCGCGATCCTCGCTCGGACGCTCGGGGTCCACATCAAAGTGGCCGTCCAGTGGCAACAGGCATCAGGCGGGGACTGGGCCGCCTACGCCGCCGACGTGAGCAGCCGCTGCCGGCAACACCAATGAGGAGGTTTCGTCTTGAAAATGCTGGTTACGGAGCTGGTGTGGGTGGCGGCTGAGAGCTCGTTGCGGTCAGGGTGTTGATCGTTTCGGGAGTATCGTCCGTCACCGCTGTTCGCCGCTCATCAGGACGAGCAGGGTCCGCAGGAGGGCGGTCGAGTGGCAGGGATAACCGGCCGCATCGTGATGAAGATCCGCTATCACGGACGCTGCTCATGAAGCGCTCGGCATCCTGGGGTAATGCTGACTACTCCCTACGGGCGATCTCCATCAGGTTGGCCTCGTAGACATCCTCACCGATTCGGTCCCCGCGCAGGCGGCACTCGTGCAGGGCCTTGCGGGTCCAGGCGCGGGACTCGGCGCGGTTGTCGAGGTGGAAGTGGTTCAGGCCCAGCAGGCCGCAGAGCTTGGCGAGGAAGTGGTGGGTGGGTGAGTCATCGGGGTAGGTGTCCAGTTCGTCGAGGAGGCGGAGCAGCGCTCGGTTGCTTTCCACGAACAGGGCGCGGTCGCTCAGTTGTTGCGCGTGTGTCAGGGCCTCGCGGCAGGCGTTGAGGCGGCGTCCGTCGGTGGTGTCGCGGCGTATTTCGCGGACGGTGAGCAGTTCGTCGAGGACTTCGGCGGCTAGCGCCACGCTCCGATGGCCCGAACGCTGGGCGAGTTCGTGCGCACGGCGGGCATGCTCGATGGCGGTGTCGAGGTCGTTCCGTTTGGCCGCGTTGGTGGCCAGACGGGAGTGGATGAGCGCCACCCAGCCGTCGTCGGCCGGCCCCGCGCCGAGTTCTGCGCGGAGCAGCGCGTCCGCAGCCTCGAACTCCCCGTGCTCGGCGAGGGCATCCGCCTCGTGGAGCTTCTCCATGGGGTTGTCCCGCTCGTCGGCGCCCGCCAGTTGGCGCAGCGCGGCGGGATGGCCCAACCCATCCAGGTCGCGCGCGATCCGCTGAGCCGTCAGCATGAACGGCCGCATGGCCTCCATGTTGCTGCGGAAGCTCTCCCGCAGTTCCCGGGGCACGCTCAGCCACACGTCCCGGTCGGCGTCGAGTTCCGCGGCGTGCCGTTCGCACAGCTCGCGGAAACCGGCGTGATCCCCGCCCCGGTCGGCCGCGCTGAGGGCGCGCAGCACACGTCCGAGCTCCCCTTCGACGTACTCCCCCAGATGTGGAACCTTCAATGGACCGGAACCCCCCACTGCAGCAGATGGCGGTACAGGTGCATGTACAGCAGCCCGAACGGGTGCTCGTAGCCGGAGCCCCACCCGGACAGCAGGCCGCTGCGCGGTGCGCCGGGCGCTACGTCGTCGACGACCCGTTGCACGTTCTCCTTGGCATGGTCCAGGGATACGGTGATGGCCGGGAGGCGGGCCTCGTGCACCACGCGGCACAGCGCCTGGCCCACGTCGTTCGCCACCAGGCCGGACTTCCCCACCACCACCCACACGTCGGCCCGGACGGGCTGCGCCCGCAGCCGCCCGTGCGGCAGATGCCCGACGGGGACGGGGTCCACCGCGGTCCAGCTCCCCGAGACGACCGTGACCTGCAGCTGCTTCTCCAGCTCCGCCCGGTGCCGTCGGATCCAGGACGAGATGAGCACGGCTTCCCCCTCGCACTCGCCGACGACCGCGACATGGCAGGTCGGCGTGGTGCCGGCGGCGTCCGGACCGGAGACACGCCAGTACGGCGTCACGTCGGGCGGACCGGCGTCGGCCTGTCTCTCCTCGACGTGGCCCCGCAGGTTCAGGCCGCCCCACCCGTCGAAAGTGCCGATCACGCGGACCGGCCGTCCGCCGTCGACCGGTTGTGACCCCGAGTAGTCCGGCATCGGGATCAAGATCTTGCCGTCCCCCATGTCCGGTAGCGGAACCACACCAGTGACCAGGGCCTGCCGGCTCATCCGGCCGTTCGGCACCGCGAAGGAGAGCATGCGGTCGTAGAGGTAGGGAAGGTCATCCGGCTCCGCCATGGACAGTCCGAGCCGGCGCAGGCACTCCTCGCGGGTCTGCAGCCGGAACAGTTCGGTGTCCAGCAGCCCGCGCCAGATGACGAGCTGGCGGTCGTGCACCAGGCTGCGCAGCGACTCCGCGTCTGTCGCGGGGCCCGACGAACGCGCCGGTCCACCGGTGTACAGGATGTCCGGACGCCCACCCGCCGTGGCCACCTGCGCGGCCGCCGCCTCCAGGCTGCACCAGGCCCGGCCCAGGTAGTCGGCGACGTCGTCCAGCAGCACGAGGGTGCGCCCAGCGAACTGCAGCAGGAACAGCGATTCGAGGGTCCTGCGGAACAGCCCCTGTTCCTCGGGGGTTCTTGGAGCCTGCGGTACGCAGGTGTAGTCGTACCAGATATGGATGCGCTCCAGCAGCGGCCGGAGTGCGGGCAGGGCATCGAGCAGGGCGCTCAGGCGCTCCAGGCCGATGTCCTCGGACGCCTCGGCCGCGCCGAGTTCGACCGCGTCCATGCCTACCCGCTCCAGTTCCTGGGCCACCGGCGCGAGCGAGGTGTCGTCCAGCACTTCGCGCAGGACCCCGACGAGCAGACACTCCGCCAGATCCGATCCGGCCATGCCGACCGGCATGTGCATCGCGGCGGGAGCCACCTGACGAGGGGTGTGCAGGCCGCGCCGGTGGGCGACCCGGACCGCCTCGCACATCGAGGCGACCAGATGCCATGCGACCAGGCGCGCCTGCGTGCCGTCCGGGTCGGGCTGTCCGGTGTCCAGCCAGCGATGCGAGACGAACACATGGTGCCGCTTGGGGAAGACACCGCGCACCAGCCGGGACGCCTCTTGCATCCGGGGGAAGCGGGTGTACCGGATGAGCTCGTCCAGGGGCAGCCAGCGCGACTCGGTCAGGTGCGTCCAGATCGACATGGTGGGCTGAGGAGTCACGTCCTGCGGCTTGCTGAGCCCGTCCAGCATGCGGTGGCGAACGGTCAGGGGAAACCTGCCCACGATCTCGCCGCCGGGTTCGGCCATGGCGTACAGCAGCCCCCGCTGAATGCCGACGCGGAACTCCCCGTCGGGCATGGCAAGGTGCCGGTGGGCCAGGAAGTCACGCTGCCTCGCGAGCCGGGCCAGGTCCGCGGGCAGTCCCGCCCGCTGCTGCCGTCGCTCCTGCTCGGCGCGGGCGGCCAGGGTCTCGACACCGAGGAACGGCACCTGCGGGCACGCGCACAGATAGCGATACGCGATGTCGTCGTACGTCCGCTCGGCCCCGCCCCGGGCATAGGCCAGCGCCTTGGCGGCCGCCTCGCTCGCGCGCCGGGCGTACAGCAACCTGGGATGCCTGCGTAACTTTTCCGGCGGGATCGACAGCAGAGCCTCGGTATCATCGGCCGAAGGTTCGCTCCGAGACAAGCAACTCACCTTCCTTCCAGGGGACTTATGCACGTCCTTGCGATCAAAGCACGTATCTTTTCCACAGGGTTGGTGAGCGTAACGACTACGGGGAGATGCCGCCATGGCCGACATCAGTGACTCACTGTGGAACGACGGGATCGGCGCGGAAGACTATCGCGACGCGAAGGCCACGTATCACGCCGCGAACTTCGAGCAATACAAGCTGTGTGTGGAGATGGCCGACCGGGTCAGCGCCCGGCGCAACCTCGCCAACACCTTCTTCCTGACCCTCCACACCGGCCTGCTCGCCTTCCTCGGCGCCTGGTTGTCCCAGGGAGACCACCGCCAGGTGACCTTCGTCATGGCTCTGTGAAGCCCACAAATGGTCCATACCGCTCGATCGGATCAATCGGTGACCGCCACCGGATAGAGTGACGGCCACATCGCCCGGGCCGGAAGGGGGACCGCGCGCTCCCGCACCCCCAGCACATCCGCCGCCGACCTCACATGCCGAGTCGTAAGCTTCCCCTCCCGGCACAGGACCAGCAATCGCCGCACGCCGGGCCCCGCAACGCCCGAACCGACGCAGCTGGCAAAGCAGCACCCGAACCACCACCCGACCACTCCGAGGCCGGGCCCTGCTCTTCCTGATCCACACGCCGAGCACACCAAGCACCAGCCAGCGAGTGGATCAGAACTCACGAAACTGAGACAGCAGCACCCCTCATGCGATAGACCCCACGACAGCGATCCCACATCGATCTCTCACATTCAGGACAGTGACCCCACGGCCGGACACAGCCACCAACGAGCATCAACACTCCAACGTCAGCTGTCTCTCACACCACTGACCCAAAACCGACAGATCGCACCACACCGGTGACGCCTTCTGGCGACATCATCGCGACGGCCAACGGCTTGGTGCCTCTCCAGCTGTCCCGCGTATCGCGGACGAGCGATGGCGACTTCAGGACGGAGGGCTACCTGCAGGACGTCACCACGCCGGGACTGGACGAGAGCTCCTGCAAGCCGTCGTTCTGGCACAGCGACACGACCCTCGTCTGTGACTTCCGGCAGATCACCTTCACGCCCGACTACAAGAAGGTCGCGAAGGCCGAGGACCTGATCCCTGCCAACGACTTCGTAGACCTTTCGCAGCATCTGCGTGTACTTGCTTCGCAGTAGGAGCCGGCATTCGCCAACGTCAGGACCCGGCAGCCGACACGTGACGAGCCAACTCGGCGGCCAGGCGTCGCATGGCCGTGCGGTTGGCGCGCCGCATCGTGGCCCGGACGACGGGCGCCAGCAGGCGGTCGGTGACAGGCGCGAGCAGTCCTGAATGTTCATTGCCCTGCGGCGCGGAGCGTTCGTTGACCGGCATCATGACGCTATGCCGGCGAAGGAACCTACCAACGCGCAGAAGCACCAGGGCGGGCGTCATCTCGTGCTCGCGGAAGCCCTGTTGCGAGGGCTTTCCTCGCAGCTGCGCGGAGCGGCCACCTACGTCGAGGTGGGTGGGCCCGTGGCGCAGGTGATGGTCGCCGCCCAGGGCGCCTGGATGATCGCCGATATCGATGCCACCACCGCCCTCACGTGTGAGCGGGTGATCCTGGTCGATGTGACCGATGGGCGTCGTGACTTCTATGTGGCTGAAGGGCCCGCGTTCCGGGCGGGCGTACGCGCGCGCCACGAGGCGTTCCTGCAGCAACAAGGCGGAACCCGCCCCCGCAATCCTGACTCCAAACACACCGCGGTCCGCCCGAAGGACGTGGCCGAGTGGCGCGACCGGTGGGATCTGCTGCAGCAGTCATAGCGATTGCCGGTATCCGCAGCCGGCTCTGCCGTCCGCGGCGGTGGGGGGCAGCCCTTCAGCTCTGAGCCTCCTCTGCGCCCTCCCCTCGGCCCCCGCAATCCACGAACCCAGCAGCTCGATGGGCACTCGTGCACGCGGCAATGCGGGAATTCGCAGTGCACAGCTCGTGTACGGGAATGCCCCGGCTGGTCGGGGGAGGCCAGCCGGGGCGGTCTTGAATGGTCAGCCATCGGCAGGTGTTCCAACTCGACCCTCTTGGGCGGGTGAGACGCTGCGCCACCAGCTGGCCGTCCTGCAGAGGTCGCCCAGTAGCCCCCATCTGGCCGCGACACGCGCCAGCGCCCCCGCCCGGCCGTGAAGCCGAACGGGGGCGTCCTACCACCCGCCGCTCCCCCACCGCCGCCGCGCCGCTCAAGGCCTCACCGACACGAGCTGCAACGACAGTCGCGCCGCGTGAGGTTGACGCCCGCGCTGTCAGTGGGGGCAGAGATGATGCACTGCATGACTGATGAGCAATACTCCCGGCTTGCTGCCGAGCACCTTCCCGGCGATCTTGCCCAGCGCTGGACGGGGCTTCTGTGGCTCTTGGTGTCGCTGTCGAGGTCGTTGGCCTCGATGGTGGCGGGGCCCTCGATGGTGTCTGCCGTGAGCGTGATGCCGACGGTCTGCAGGCGGGCATTGTGGGTCGGGTCGTCCGGGGCGATGACGGTCCGGACCTCCAGAAGCGTCAGCGGCGGGGCCGTGTGCGTCACCGACGCCATGTGCCGCAACGCCTCTGATCCGTAGCTCTGGAGGAATCGGTCAACGGGCCATAGAGGCTGGTATCCAGGGCCTCAGCGCCCCTGCCTGTGTCCCGCCGACCGGCTGCCCGCCATGACCTCGCATGCATCACTCTTTGGCTGACTGGGTGAATTCCGTGAACTGCTCTTTCTCAGATGAAAATTATGCGCCCGATTGGCGTACTGGTTGCCAGGGGTTCAGCAACCGAGGGAAAGCGCCTCCCGCGCCCGCGCCGTAATGCACATTTTGCGCCGAAGAATGTAGCGTGCTGCCCGGCCCCGACCGGGGCCCAGTCGCGAGGAGCCAGAAATGCTCAAGGGGTTCAAGAACTTCCTGATGCGCGGCGATGTCATCGTCGTAGCTGTAGGCCTCATTGTCGCATTGGCCTTCAGCACCTTGATCAAGGCATTCACCGATTTTGTGATTAATCCCATCATTGCACGTGCCCAGGGCGGCCATTCGGTCGGATTGGGATGGCAACTCGGCCAAACGGGCAACAAGGCCACGTATCTTGATATCGGTTCCTTCATCTCGGCAGTCATTTACTTCATCATCTTCATGGCCGTCGTCTACTTCCTCATCGTCGTGCCGTACAAGCGATATTCGCTGCGGCACGGTGTGGTGGCCTTCAAAGAGCCAGGCCCTGTCAAGACGTGTCCGGCCTGCCTGTCCGAGGACCTGCCGGCCGCTGCTGCCAAATGTCGGTACTGCGGTGCGGAGCAGCCGCCGACGACCGGAACGCCACGGCCCTGACCTTCCAAGATGGCGACCTGCGCGTTACGGGCGACTTCCCGGCGTTCCCCGTCGCTTCCCGTTTCCGGAACCAGGGAAGATCCCCGCCCTCCATGCACATCGTTTGTCCAGCTCCCGCAGCTAGTTGGCCAGGCTCACCCTGGAGAGCTCGATCCGCGCCAGGCCGCTGGACAGTGACGTCACCTTGGCCTTGATGGGGCGGTCCGTCTGGTTGTAGGGAATCTGCTCCGGGGTCTTCTCCCACAACTCCTTGGTCGTATCGATCTGGAAGGTCTTCGGGCCGGCGGCCTTCTGCAGCCGTTCGGAGTGCCGGGGAGGGGAGTCGGTCGAGCAGCCGGCCGTGGCCGCCAGGAGCAGGCTCAGGTCTGGTGGCGGGTGGGTCCGAATCCGTGATGCAGGTAGACGGTCGTGCTCTGGGTCAGGGCGCGGGAGCAGGCGTGCAGGCGGCGGGCCATGTGCGGGACGAGGAGGGTGTCCCATTGGTCGGGAGTGGCCAACTGCCAGGCGGTGACCTCGTCGGGGTCGAGGTGGATCCGAGTCTCGGCCTCTTCCTGGGTGATCGGGCCGCCGTCGAAGAGGTAGTTGGCCAGTGGCGGGCGGCCGTCGGGCTGCTCCGGTACCCAGTCGACTGCGAGCAGCCGGCCCGGCGTGAGGTCGAAGTCGAGCTCTTCCTTGACCTCACGCCGGACCGCACGCTGCGGGTCCTCTCCCATGTCCAGTCCGCCGCCGGGGATCTCCCAGGTGCCGTGGCCGTAGGACGGCCGGACCAGGAGAATGCGGCCGTCGGAGTCATGGATGATTGCCCCGGCGCCGGCGATGTGCTTGGGCAGGGAGGCGTAGTACTCCGCGGGAGGGAGGTGCGTGGTGCTCATGGAGCGGGACGCTAACCGCGCCGCTCGCAGGGACCGTCACGCAGCCACGGTTTGGCACAGACCAGTGACAAACCGGTGTGATTCTCACTCCAACGGCGAAACCTGCTGCCCGGTCAGTTCGTCGCCGTCGCACCGGTAGACGCGCTGGCAGATGGTGCAATGCAGCACTGGGTCCAGGGCCTGGCCGCACCAGCATACCCAGCCCACCTGGCGGGCTGGGTTGCCGATGACCAGGCCGTGGGCGGCACGTCGCGCAGCACGACCGAGCCGACCGCGACCAGGGCGTGCGCGCCGACGGTGACTCCAGGAGCAACGGCCGCACCGGTCCCGATCGTCGACCCGGTGCCGATGGTGACAGACTCACCCTCCAGGACCGGCGGCAGATCGCCGCAGGACTGCACGAGGGACTGACCTACGCTGAGGTCCCGCCGCCACGCGAGGTGGCCCGGATCGATCTCCTGCCACTTGCGCGCCTCGTCCGCCGCAGGGAAGGACGGCACCGTCCAGGCGGGCGTCCCTGCGGGCGGCGTCTCCTGATCAGACATTGGTCGTCCCCCTGCCCCACCCTTGCCCTGCGACGCGGTCGCCATTCGCCGGTCGACCGTCAACAGCGCTTCGTCCAGCGCCTGTTCGGCGTCAGCACGGCGCCGGTCCCGCTCCTCGCCGGTCCACGGCGCGGGAACACCCCTGGCAGGTGTGGCCATGTCGGCTGGAGGATGCCACCGAGTGGGAGGCCAACGCCGTGCGGCCCGTGATGGCGTCGTTCGATTTGGCGGGCAGGCTCACGATCCCTGATTCGAGGTTCACGCGTGTTCTGTTGCTGGGCCTGACGGTTCGGTGGCCCGCAGCTATGTCGCTCTCCTCCCCGGCGAGGTGTGGCGCGGCATGATCGACGGGATGGGAGCCGTGTGGGTGTGTGGTGACCTGCGTTTCAGGGTGGTGCTGGCCACTCCCGGCGCGGACATGTGCTGGCTGGGCGCCCCGATACCTGAGCCTCCTCGGCAACGCTCCACGCAGAACGATGCCGGAGTCATCGCGGACGTTGCCCGCGAAGCCGGACGGGCGGCGGTGTCGTATTGGCTGGGATGAGGCCAACCGTGCGGCCCGCGGCCCGCAATCCAGTCGTCGCAAGCTTGGCGGCCACATCGCGGCAGGCCGCCCTGCCCTTCCGGGTCAGCCGCCGCTCCCACTCCAAAGCCCGGCCCGAGACTCCCGCCGAAGAAGCCCGGCCGATCACCGGCATCGACTACCTCGGCTGACCGACACCGCCCACAAGGCCGAGCTCGCCGACAAGGTCAACTACGCCGTCCTGGGCGGGCCGATGCCGCCCACCGTCGACCTCACCGACCTGACCGGAGAAGTCTGCGCGGACAAGACCGTCTCCGTCCACACCGTCCCGCACGGCACGACCCGTCGAAACTCACCGTGATCTACCTGCCCAAGCCCGTGCTACGTCGTCCGGCACCTCCCCGCCCGAGGTGAGCACGTCAGTCCTCTCTTGGGACAAGGGGTTTGTCCCAATCAGATGCGACTGCCGGAGGCAGTGTCCGACGACAGCCGCTGGGCGAGGTAGATCGGTATGACGGACAGCAGGACGAGGACGGCGGCAACGACGTTGACGACGGGGGCCTGTTGGGGTCGGGCCATGTTGGAGAAGATCCAGACGGGGAGGGTCTGGACACCGGGCCCGGCGGTGAACGTCGTCACGACGATCTCGTCGAAGGACAGGGCGAAGGCGAGGAGGCCGCCCGCCACCAGCGCGGAGCGCACCAGCGGGAAGGTGATGTCGAGGAACGTACGGAAGGTGTGGGCCCCGAGGTCCATGGCGGCCTCCTCGTACGATCCGGGCATCCGGCGCAGCCGGGCGATCACGTTGTTGAAGACGACCACGATGCAGAAGGTGGCGTGGCCGACGACCACCGTGAACATTCCGAGGCCCACTCCGAGCGGTTCGAGGACCGTACGGAAGGCCGTGTTGAGCGCGACACCGGTGACGATGCCCGGCAGTGCGATCGGCAGGACGACCACGAAGGAGACGGCCTCGCGTCCGAAGAACTTGTATCGCTGGCAGGCGAACGCGATGAGCGTACCGAGGACCAGCGCGATCGCGGTCGCTCCGAGCCCGGCCCTCACGGAGGTCCACAGCGCGTCACGGGCGCCTGAGCTGTGCCAGGCGGCCACCCACCAGTCGAAGGTGAGGCCGGGTGGTGGCCATCCCGAACTGCGATCCGGATTCAGGGAGTTGACGAGGACCAGGAGCAGCGGGACGTAGATCACCGCGAAACCGAGCCCGGCGGCGATGCGCAGTGTGACGCGCGCGGGGCGGGAGAGATTCATCGGGGGCCTTCGCTGTGCGTGATACGGAGGTGAAGGAGAGGGGTCAGAGACTGCTGAGGGCTCCGGTACGGCGCACCGCGAGCAGATAGAGCACGATGATCACGACGGGCACAGTGCCGAGTGCGGCGGCCAGCGGGAGGTCCAGGGTGATATTGGAGTAGATGAGGTTGCCGATGAGCTGCGTCTTGCCGCCGACGATCTGTACGGCGATGTAGTCGCCGAGGCTGAGCGAGAAGGTGAAGACCGAGCCGGCCGCGATGGACGGCAGAATCATCGGCAGCACCACGGACCGGAAGGTCCGCCCGGTGCGGGCGCCGAGGTCGGCGGAGGCGTCCAGGAGGCTGGCCGGGAGCTGCTCGAGCCCGGCGTGGATCGGCAGGATCATGTACGGCAGCCACAGGTAGGTCAGCACCAGGACGGTCGCGGTCAGTCCGTAACCGGGCCCTGCGAGTCCCAGTGGCTTCAGTACCCAGTCGAGCAGGCCGCCCTGGGCGAGGATGAGCCGCCAGGCATATGCCTTGACGAGATAGCTGGCCCACAGTGGGGTGAGGATCGCCACGACGAGTAGCGGCCGCCATTTGGGGTTCGCGATGCGGGCGGTGTAGAAGGCGATCGGGAAGGCGATCAGTACACACAACACGGTGACCGCGAGGGCGACGCCGATGCTGCGCAGGGCGACCTGACGGTAGACGTCGGTGGTGAACAGTGCCGTGAAGTTGTCCGTGTTCCAGATCTTCACCACGTTGGAGGTGAAGGAGTCCGTGGTCCAGAACGCGGAGAGGAACAGCACGGTGAGTGAGCCGAGGTAGGCCAGCGCGAGCCAGGCCATTGGCGCGGAGAGCAACAGGGACAGCTGCAGCCGGGGGCGGCGGTGCAGGGTCCCGGCGAGCCGCCGGACGGGTCCGGCGGCAGGCGAGGTGGTGGTCATGGACAGGTAGCCCTCAGCCCTTGATCTCGGTCCAGGCCTGGACCCACTTCGCATACGGCACGCACTTGGTGCCGGTACGTCCGTCCACACACTGCGCGATGGGCGTGGTCCAGAAGTGGACGTCCTTCCAGTACGACTCGTCGGCGGCGTGGTAAGTGGTGCAGTGGTTCTTGTCCGCGGTCAGCGTGCAGGCCTTCGCGTTGGACGGGGCCTCACCGAAGTACTCGGCGACCTGGGCGTTCGCCTTCGGAGAGATGATCCAGTTCATCCAGTTGTAGGCGCAGTTGGGATGCTTGGCCTTGGCGGAGATCATCCATGTGTCGGACCATCCGGTGGCGCCCTCCCTGGGGAGGACGGCCTTGACCGGGACCTTCTCGGCCTGGGCGGTGTTCAGGATCACCTGCCAGCTGGTGCCGACCACCGAGTCACCGCTCTTGAAGGCGGAGATCTCCTTCAGGTAGTCGCTCCAGTACTCACCGACGTCGGCGTTCTGCTCCTTGAGCAGGTCGACGGCGGCGTCGAACTGCTGCTGGTCCAGGGCGTACGGGTCCTTGATACCGAGAGACGGCTTGGTCTTCATCAGGTACAGGGCGGCGTCCGCGATGTAGATCGGCGAGTCGTACGCCGTGACCTTCCCCTTGTACGCCGAGGACTTGTCGAAGACCGCGGACCAGGAGTCGGGCGCCGGGGAGACCTTCTTCGTGTTGTACATCAGCAGATTGGCGCCGCGGCCGTGCGGGATGCCGTAGGAGACGCCCTTGACCGAGTTCCACTGCTGGTTCTTCAGCCCCGAGAAGACGTCCTTGTAGTTGGGCACCAGCTCGGTGTTGACGGGTGCGGCGTCGCCGGAGGCGATCAGCCGCAGCGCCGCGTCGCCGGAGGCGGAGACCGCGTCGTACTGGCCGGTCTTCATCAGGCTGACCATCTCGTCGGAGGTGCCCGCAGTCTTGGTGTTGACCTGACAGCCGGTCTGCTTCTCGAAGTCGGTGACCCAGTCGACCTTCGGGTCGTTGGAGCCGTCCTCGGCGTATCCGGCCCACGCGATCAGATTCACCTGGCCCTCCGTCTTACCGAGGGTCTTCTGCGCGGCGAGCTTGGGCGGAGTGAAGTCGCTGCCGCCGGGCGACGTGGCGGCGTTGTCCGAGGAACCGCAGGCGGTGGCGAGGAGCAGGGCGCCGATCGCGGCGGCGGCTCGGGACGTTCGGTTCAGACGCACAGGGATCTCCGTGGCAGAGGGAAGGGGCGGGTACGGGGTTTGCGGGTGTGTGCGCTCACTGGGCGTCAGGGACCTGGAAGTTGTGCCGTTGGTGCCACTGGAGCGTGACCCGGGACCCGCGGAAGGCGGCGACGTCCTCGGAGGAGGTCTCCAGGTTCTGCTGGAGGGCGGTGAGCCGGCCGCCTGCGTCGAGGTCCACCAGGAAGCGGGTGGCGTCCCCCAGGTAGACGACCTCCGCCACGGTGCCGGTGGCACTGGAGTGCTGCGGCTCGTCGGCGATGGTGGACTCCTTGAGTACGCGGATCTTCTCCGGCCGGATGCTGAACGTTCCCCGGTCGCCCACGACCTGCTCCGCGGCGGCGTCGGTCAGCAGGTTCGACGTACCGACGAAGCCCGCGACGAACGGGGTGGCGGGACGTTCGTATATCTGGGCCGGGGTCCCGATCTGTTCGACGCGGCCCTGGTTGAAGACCGCGATCCGGTCGCTCATTGTCAGCGCTTCCTCCTGGTCGTGCGTGACGAAGACGAAGGTGATGCCGACCTCGCGCTGGATCGCCTTGAGCTCGACCTGCATCTGCTCGCGCAGTTTGAGGTCGAGGGCGCCCAGCGGCTCGTCCAGCAGCAGCACCTTCGGACGGCCGACCAGGGCGCGGGCCAGCGCCACGCGCTGGCGCTGGCCTCCGGAGAGCTGGGACGGGCGACGCGTGCCCAAGTCCGCGAGGCGCACGCTCGCCAGAGCCTCCCTGGCCTGCTTCAGACGCTCGGCCTTGGGCACCTTGCGGACCTTGAGGCCGTAGGCGACGTTCTGCTCCAGGGTCATGTGCGGGAAGAGCGCGTAGTCCTGGAAGACGGTGTGCACGTCGCGTTCGAAGGGTGCCAGACCGGTGACGTCGGAGCCTGCGAGCTCGATGGTTCCGCTGGTGGGAGCCTCGAAGCCGGCGATCATCCGGAGCACTGTGGTCTTGCCGGATCCGGACGGTCCCAGCATTGAGAAGAACTCGCCGTCTGCGATCTCCAGGTCGACTCCGGCCACAGCCTCTGCCCGGCCGAAGGACTTACGCAGGTTCTGCAACCGGATGGCCATTCCCTCCATGGGCGGGAACCTTTCTGGTGCTGTCGGGAGTTGACCGTAAACCTATGAAGTCATAGTTCTAATTTCAAGGCCCCGTTGAGGTAAAAGCTCGGTCAACTGGCAAGGTGGTGATCGTGAACCGAGACAGACCCGGCGCCCGCAGAGTCGTCTTCACGCCCGTCGACACGCTGGCCCGCGTGGATGCCGTCGTGCGGCGGCTCGGTGACGCCATCGACCTCGGACTGCTCGCCGACGGCGAGCAGCTGCCCGGCGAGAGCGACCTCGCCGCCCAGCTCGGCGTCTCCACCGTGACCCTGCGGGAAGCACTGGTGGCACTCCGGCACAGGGGCCTGGTCACCACCCGCAGGGGTCGTGGCGGAGGCAGCTTCGTCACCGTGCCCGATGGTCCTGCGGAGGACCGACTGCTTGCCCGACTCTCTGACTGGAGCACCGAGGAACTCCGCGACCTCGCCGACCACTGGGCAGCCGTCTCGGGTGCCGCCGCGCGGCTCGCAGCCCAGCGCACCGGGCCCGAGGATCTGCAGCAACTGCACAGGTCTCTGGGAGAGTTGGTGGAAGCCGAGGACTCGGGGGCGCGCAGCCGCATCTACGGGCGCTTCCATGTCGAGCTGGCCGCGGCCGCCCAGTCCGCCCGGCTGACCAGGGAAGAGGTCACTCTCCAGACGGAAGTGGGGGCACTTCTGCGCCTCGTACTCTGCGAGGACGGGCACCTCAAGGACGCAGCGGATCGTCACCGCGACGTGATCTCAGCCGTGCATGATGGGGCGGATGACCGCGCCAGGGCCCTGGCTGAACAAAGTGTGCAGGCCTTCATGGCGCGCCTGATCGAACTCCGCCTCGGCTCCGCCGACGGTGCGCGCGGTCCCCGTCCGAAGGAGGGCCCCGATGGGCAGCAGTCCCCGTCTCGCAAGCGCCGGATCGGCAGTACTTGACGAGATGACGGTCGCCGACGCCGCCGCCCGTGTCCGAGACGCGCTCGAAGGAGTCTTCGACGCTGTAGGCAGGACCGCTACGGACACGGAGTCGGTACTCGCCTCGGCCGTCACAGCCGGCCGTCGGCCGCTCTCGACCGATCTGGCCGCGCTCCGCCCCGGCCTGCGCGCCTGTCTCGCCCAGTACGACCTGGTCTCGGGGCTCGGCTTCGTGGTGGCGCCAGGACTGCTCGACGACGTGCCCGCGTGGCTCGAGTGGTGGCAGACCACCGTGGACGGTGCCGTGCATCCGCTGTTGCTCGACCTGGACCCTGAGCACTCGGCATACTCCGACTACACCCACTGGGACTGGTTCACCCTGCCCCGCGACACCGGACAGCGCGCGGTGGCGGGACCGTACGTCGACTATCTCTGCTCCGACGAGTACAGCCTCACTCTCTCCTTTCCAGTAACGATCGGGGGGCGCTTCATGGGAGTGGCCGCCGCCGACGTCTACCTGCGGCGCTTCGAAGCGGTCGTCATGCCCCTGCTCCAACGCCTGCCAGGACCTGCCCGCCTGGTCAACGCGCGCGGCCGGGTCGCCGCCTCTACCGACCCCCACCACCTGGTCGGATCGCTCACCAAGGGCCCGGACTTCGCGGCGGTACTGACCGGACCGGAAATCGGCACCGAACACGGCGGGCAGCAACTACGGCCCTGCAACGGAATCCCTCTCATCCTGGTGACGGCGCCACCCCGGTGAAACGCCGGCAAGCCTGGTTCTGCCCGACGCCAACTGGACCGCGCGACCAGTTCACCCGACTCCGACGTACACCGAGCGGCGCCGTCTGCTCCGCGAGGTTCTGGACGGGCTCGGTCCTCCGATGCGTAACCGTTCCCCTCCCCCACAGGCTGCGCGCACGCCCTGGGGGCCTGTCCGACGAGTCGGGCGAAGGTCCCATCGGGCAGACCGTGGCCGCACAACTCATGGCTGCTGCTGAATCGTCTGGCTGCGTCGCTTCATGACTGTCCGCACCAGAGCGTCCCGTTGCCACGGTGAGCGGACCAGGGCCCCGCCCCGCCATCGAAGATCACCGGATGCAGAATGTCCGTATGCCGATAACGAACATGCCGAAGCCGGCAGCGATCGACGACGCCGCACCTATCAGTCGCTCCCTGGCCCGTGCCTTCGAGGACGACCCGATGATGCGCTGGTTCTTCCCCGACGACTCCTCGCGCGAGGCCTCACTGGGCAGTTACTTCACCACGATCTTCACCCGGCAGTACGTCCAGAACAGCGTGTGCGAGTGCACCGAGGCCGCGGCGGCCTTCTGGGTACCGCCGGAGGCGCAGGCCAAGGCTGTTCCCGACGCGGAAACCATCCAGGAGCTGCAGAACATTCTCGGCGACCGGGCTGGGTTGTTCAGGGACACCGTCGAGACGGCGGCCGAGCACACACCCCAGGAACCGCACTGGTACCTGGCGGTGATCGGCGCCGACCCCGCGGCCCGGGGCCAGGGCCAGGGGGCCGCTCTGCTGCGCTCGGGGTTGGCCAAGGCCGATGCGGCGGGCCTGCCCGCCTATCTGGAGTCCTCCAAAGCGTCCAACCTCCCTTTCTACGAACACTTCGGCTTCACCGTGCGTGAGGAGGTACGGCTACCGGGGAACGGGCCTGTGCTGTGGGCAATGTGGCGCGAGCCGCGTCCTCCGGTCAACGCCGCGCGGTGACGCGCACCGGCCCCAGTCCCGATCAAGGCGGCGCCCCGCGAATCCGCGACATGCACGAGCCGCTCCTCGTCTGCCGACCGCCGTGCGGCAGGATGAGGCCATGAGCGTAGTCAAGATCAACGTACTGACCGTCCCCGCCGAGCAGCGGGAGACGCTGGAGAAGCGCTTCGCCTCCCGTGCCCATGCCGTGGAGAGCTCCGACGGGTTCGAGTGGTTCGAACTCCTCCGTCCCGTCGAAGGCACCGACAAGTATCTCGTCTACACGCGGTGGCGTGACGAAGAGTCGTTCCAAGCCTGGCTGGAGGGCCCCATGAAGACGGCCCACCGGAGCAGTGACGCGGAGAGCAGCGAGCGCCCCAAGCCGGCGGCGACCGGGTCCACACTGTGGTCATTCGAGGTCGTGCAGCAAGCGGCGCCGCCAAGCGCGTAGAGAGGACGCCGTGCAAACAGCTTCGGTGGCGCCAGGGAGCGCTTCGCCGCCCGGCAGGCCAGATACGCGAAGAAACGCGCCTGCCGGGTGGTGTGAGCGTCACCAGGCCGTATACAGGCCGCGAACGCCCTTCCCGTGTCGCGGGAAGGACCAAGGTGTATCCCGCTGACGTGGCAGCCTTCATCGCACAGAACACGTCGTTGTCGATCTGCACGAACTGCCCGGAGCTGCGCGAAGTCCCGGCACCCCAGGGTGGAGGCGGCAATCGTCGAAGTTCCGGATCGATCCGATCCAGCTGAGGGCGTCGCGGCTGCCCAGCCGGCATAACCGGACCTGTCGCCGCGTCGGCTTCGCGGAACGGATGCGGATTCGGATGTGGGGGCGGTGCGGGAGCGGGCCGAAGACCTCGGCCCGCTCCGGCAAGGTCAGTCGCCGGCCGGAGTGCCCGTAACCTTCATGTGACGGACGCGGCCCACGTTGTCGAAGGATCCGAAGCCCACCCGGCCCGAGGCGAAGACCGGGTCGGTGGCCGTGATCAGCGGGTTGCGGCTGCCGTCCAGGTAGACGGCGGTCTCACCGGTGTCGGCGCAGTGGGTGAGGCGCACCTTGTGCCATCCGTCGTCCTTGATCGCGGGAGGCGCGCCGAAGGTTCCGTTCCACTGGTCGTCGATGCGCAAACGGTCGGCGTCGTTGACTGTGAACAAACCGTTGTGCGGGTAGATCGTGTTGTCGCTCGACAAGTGCGCGTACTGGTACCGGGTGTCCGACTGATAGTCCCAGATGAGAATGACGTCACGGTTGGTGATCTCGACGGGCGTGTCGATCCGCACCTCCGCCTCGACGGTTACGGAGGAGTAGCGCGGGCCCGCGGCAAGCACGGCGTACTCGAAGGGGCGACGCGGTCCCGGGCGGGCGACGCCCGGCTCGGTCATGATCGTCTCCTGTGTGGTGTACGCCCACTTGGCCGGGGTGACCGGCGCCCAGTTGTCGGGCCCGGTGGTGTGGGTGGTGGGGGTATTGCCGATCTCGCAGTCGGCGAAGGTGCGGGTCCCGGTCACTTTCCAGACCTTGCCGTTGGCCTTCGAGACGATGTACAGGCCGCCGCTGTGGTCGGAGCCGAAGCGCAGGTCGACACGTTGGTCACCGGCGAGGTCGCGCATGGTGACCGTCTTCCCGGTGGACTTGTCGAAGAGCATCAGCTGCTCGAGCGGCGCGAGGCCGGTGCCGCGGCGCATGTCGCGGGTGTCCGCGGCCAGGATCCGGCCGTCCACGAGGTCGCCGAAGATGTACTTTCCGCGCAGCGCCGGAGCGTCCTTGCCGCGGTAGACGGAGCCTCCGGCGATGGCGCGGCCCACGTCGGACCGGCAGTTCCAGTCGGGTCCCGGGTCGTGGTCGTAGGCGGCGACCGGGTAGGTGTAGCCGTACTGGGCGTCGTCGGCGGGCAGGGGGAGGATGCGGGCGCACGGGTCGGTGGTCTTCTTGTCGAATGCGAAGGGACCCTCGCGCTCGCTCCAGCCGAAGTTGTCACCGGCCTTGACCTCGTACACCGACTCGATGGCGTGCTCGCCGATGTGGCCGAGATACATACGGTGACTGCCGCCCGTGTCCCAGCTGAAGCGGTGCGGGTCCCGCATGCCTATGGCGTAGATCTCCCCGAGGGAACCGGGCTCACCGACGAACGGGTTGGACGCGGGGATGCCGTACCGGCCGTTGGCGCTGTCACGGCCCGCGGGGTCGATCCGCAGAAGCTTGCCGTGCGGGAGCGTCAGGTTCTGCGGCTCGCTGTTGCCGACACCCTGCCCTCCGTCGCCCACCGCGAGGTAGAGGAGGCCGTAGTCCTTGTCGTGAGGCTTGGCCGTCGGGTTGAAGTCGATCTGCTGAATGCCGTGGACCTGGCCGCTGAAGCCGATACGCAGCACCTCGCGATGGGTGCCGTGGAAGACGGCCGCGGAGGGGTCGTCGGCGGTCCACTCAGTGACGATGCCGTGATAGGTGAGCGTGCCCGCCTGCTGGTAATCGGGGGTCTCGGTGGCCTGCGAGGCGAGCTCGGTGTGGACGGTGTAGAAGCGCCCGTTCGCTGCGAACTCCGGGTGGAATGCGGCGTACCCGAGGCCCTGGCCGAGACCGCGGCCCGAGAAGAAGTGCGGGAACGCCGCCTTGACGTCCAGGTAGGCGTGTGGGGTACCGCCTGACGTCCGTGTCGCGGCGCCGGGGTCGGTGAGGTAGAGGGTGCCGTTGAGGTCGGGGGTCGCCATCCGACCGGAGCCGTCGGGAAGTTCATTGATGGTGTTGATCCGGGCGTGGCGCATCAGACGCGGATCCGTCGGCGCCGGGACGGGTTCCGACTTGGGGAACTGTGCGAATTCCTGCAGGACGAGGCCCGTCCTGGACTGGACGGGCTTCTGCGGAATGGGGTCGGTCAGGGCGGCTGTCGTTGCGGGGGGCTCGTCGGCGTGGGAGGGCGCGGCAAGACCGCCCAGGGCGAGGCCTGCGACGACGGCCAAGGCCGCCCAGCTCTTTCGGTATGTACGTCGTGACGCCATGCGGGTCCCTTCGGGCTGGCGCGAAAAAGAGGTAGGGAAAGGACGATCCAGGGACGAGAACGGTCAGCGGTCCCGAGTCATGTGCCGGTATTCCGCCGCCACCGCTCCGGCCGGCACCGGCCGGTTCAGGAACAGGAGATCGTCCATGCGGCAGTCGCAGGCATTGTTCTCCCGGGTGTTCTGGGGAAAGCTTCCGCCGATCTTGATGCCGCGGGGATCGGTGGGCGAGGCGCGATGGGGCGCCGGTGTGGTGGCGAGTTCCCAGGGATCGCCCGGCGTGACGTAGAAGCCGTTCAGGGGCTTGCCGTCGCGGTAGAGCGCGAGGGTGCCGTCGCGGAAGTCGAATGTCGCGGCCAGGTGGACCCATTCACCGCGGGGCAGCAGTTCTTCCCAGGGGGCCTCGGCGGCGAAAGTCTGGGAGGCGCCGCTGTCCAGGCGTCTCCCCAGCGCGACCAGCTTCAACTCGCCGTTCACCTGGATGAGTTCGAGCAGCGCACGCACCGCGTGACCGTCAGAGGTTCCGGACAGTATGCCGGCCAGTCCGATCGCGTTGTAACGGTCGTTCGGGTCGGGCGTGTTGGAGTTGAGGGCGGGATTGTCGCCCGTCATCTTGAACCAGCCCATGACGGTGGCACCGCGGGCACTGCGGAAGGCCCTGAGGGACGACATGCCCTCGGCGTCCCAGGCCCCGGCCTTCCAGTCGTCGTTGCCCGTGGTGGCCGGGTTCTGCTGGCGTACCTGCAGGGCGGGCGCAGCGCCCGGGTACGCCTCGTCGGCCACGCGCATCGCGGAACCGCCGTTGATCAGGCTGAGCGTGGTGCCGGAGCGTCCGATGTCCTGCTCGCGACCGGGGTCCGCGGGGTCCGGGTGCCCGAAGTCGTACGCCACCACGGCCTGGGCTCGCAGCGGAGTGTGGGCGGTCGAGGGGCGGGCCGCCTGGGCCGGAAACGTGGCGGCGGCAAGCGAGGCGGTCGCGGCGAGCGCGGCGACGGCGAGTGAGTAGCGTCTGGTGCGGGGCGGTGCCATACAGCCTCCCAGCGGCAGCGAAGGGGCAGCCGACCAGGGTCTCCGGGCCGACAGAAAGCGCTTTCGTTCGCAGGCAGGGACCATGTAACTCCCTCGCGACGCCCCTGACAATGGGCGTGTACTCGCCAATTTTGTGGGCGCCCTTCGGCTGCGGCGCGGCCTCCTCGCTGACGAGGATGCTGCCCGGGAGCGGCCCATCAAGGCACAGACGCCAAGCAGCTCACGGCGGTTTACGGGCGACTCGTCCCGCAGTCCGGGCGGGGGCGGCGGGTGGATGCCGGGTCCTGGCCGACGTTCCGCGAAGTCCTGCGGCGAGGCCAAGGGGGGTCTACCCCACCCCGTTCCAGGGGGCTTGTCGGAGTGTCCGAGGCCGGCGCCGCGTGATCGGCTGTCCGCACGGAGTTCGTGCGACAGAAGGTGGACAGTTGAAGGATCGGATCGGTTACTTCGCATGGATCGTGGGTGTGGTGCAGTTCTTTGTCATCCATGGGATTGCCGAGTCGGCTTGGTCGAGACCGTACAGTTGGGCGCGGAACAACATCAGTGACTTAGGGAACGCTCACTGCGCCATGCAGTCGGAGCCCGAACTGCGGTATATCTGCTCGCCCGAACACGGCCTGATGAACGTTTCGTTCATCGCTCTGGGAGCGCTGCTCGTCATTGGCGCAGCCCTGACCGGTGGCACTCTGTGGCGCAGAGGCCCGGTCGCGGCCGTGGCCCGGTCGCTGTTGGCCGGTGCCGGCGTGGGATTCGTGTTGGCTGGGCTCGCCCCTGCGGACGTCAACGAGAACCAGCACGTCCTAGGTGCTCTGCTCATCATGGGAACGGGCAACCTCGGTCTTCTCCTGGCGGGATTCGGGCTGACAGACCACATTCCGGGACCACTGCGCTGGGTGACCTGGCTGCTCGGAATCACAGCAATTACGGCCTTCGGGCTCTTTCTCTCCCACCACTACCTGGGCCTCGGTATGGGAGGCATGGAACGGGTCTCGGCCTTCCCCCTCCTGATGTGGACGCTGACTGTCGGCGTTCGTGGCCTCATCCGCCGGGCAAGCCGTATGCACGATGCGATGCCGGCAGGCACATCGCGCAGGCCGTTCGCAGGTGATGAATGGCCTGAAGACGGCTGACCCCGGCCTTCCGGCAGGTGAATCCCGGCTCACCGGTGAGCGCCGGCCGGGTCCCTGCCGGTTCGAGTTCGGCGGCGCGGACGAGTTCGAGCATGCCGCGGTGACGGTAGAGGAAGCTGCGGTCCACTCCGGCTTGCCGGGCGATGGCCGAGACCCTGATCGGAGTGGCGTTCCTGGCGGCGTTCTCGACCGCCGCGGCCACTCGTTGGCGGCGGCGCTCGGTGTCGGCCTGGCGGCCGTCTCGCATGGCGGGGATCGCGGCAGCCCCCAGGGCCTGACATCGGGAAGCGGCTGGCCGACGCGGGGCATGCCCAGCATCACCACCCGTACCCGGCTGCGGCGGACCACTGCGATGGCTTCCTCGATCTGAGCGCGTTCCTCTTCGACAGGTCGTCCAGGTCCGCCTTGACCCGGTTGACCGGGCGGCGGACGCGGCGGATCTCCTCTTCGGAGGGCATGGCCCCGCTGCGGGCCCGGTCGTCGGCTTCGAAGGCCGACATGAGCCGCTCGCGGCTGTGGAGTACGTTGCGCCGGACGCGGTTGCCGCCGCGGTCGAACTGCAGAGCGGTGACCGGTCGACGGCCTCACGCCGTCGCTCCTGGCTGCCCCGGTAGCACCCCTGAGTTGTGGAGAGCTCGCGATGATCCATCAAATCCATGAGCGCGTCCGGGCCGATGCCGGCGTCCGCGTGCCGTTGGGCGTACCAACCCCGGTGCCGGACTGACCAACCGGCTCGCTCAGTCACACGGACCGAGTACGCCGGTCCTTACCCGAGCACGACCGGCACGTCGGGATTAGAGGAGCTCACAAAATGGGCGTCCGGCTCGCGACGCCTGGCACGCACGCTCGCTGCGTTGCCGAAACGCCCTAGTAGCTCCGCTACAAGGACCTTCCAGCGCCTTGCGATCGCACGCACCAGACGCCGCGAGCTGATCGGACTCCCATTTTGTGAGCTCCTCTTAGTGCCGGCTCTCCAGCAGGTCCTTGAGCTTCTCCAGGTCGGTCCGGACTGTGTCCTCGATCGCGTGAACCTGGGCGAATCCCTTCGGGCCGCCGAAGGTCGCCCGCACGGTGTCCGGGTCGTACTCCAGCCGGACTTGCAGCTGGGTGTGCTGGTCGTCCAGCGGGTTCACCGCGAAGGCGGCTTTCAGCTCCGGGCTGTCCACCGTCCAGTCCATCACCTGACCCTTGCCGCGATCGGCGATACGAGTCTCGAAAGCCTGCTCGGCATCCCCGATTCGGACGTCGAGATGGGCTCGGCTACTGCCGTGCGCAGCGACGCTCTTCACGCCCTCCATGAACATCGGGTACTCATCGACGCGATGCAGCTGCGCCCAGACCTCCTGCGCCGGGACATCGACGTTGATCTGTTCTTCGAGCCTGCTCATCGGGAGCCTCGCTTCCCAGCCCGGCCGCCCGGGCCATCGGTACTTCCAGCCTGCTCTGCTCTCCGCCCTCCGGCCACCCAGCACGGTTTTCTTCACGTTCCGCGATCCGGTCAAGCCCCGTGACCGCGGTGGCGTACAGCCGGACGGGACACCGGGGGCCGGGAGCGATCTTCGTATCCGGTGACAGCAAGAAATGACCACGTGCCACAGTCAGTCGGCCGGCAGTTGGCCGTTCGGACCGCTAATTGGCCGCCTCGTCGAACGACGCCGCCGCCTTGACGCTCGCCCGGGAGTGTCCACGGGGTGCGTGCTGAGGGCTGAGCGACGGGTCAGAAGTTGGTCTTGATCGTCTTCATAGTCAGGTGGGAATCGGTCCGCAGGACGCCGGGCAGACCGGTGAGCTTGCCGGTGAGAAAGGCTTCGTAGGCGACGTGGTCGGCGACCGCGACACGGAGGAAGTAGTCCGGGCGGCCGAAGAAGCGGCGAAACTCGATCACCTCCTCATAGGAGGCGACAGTCTCCTCGAACGCCTCGACGGTCTTGCGGTCGGTGGCGTAGACCTCGACGTCGACGAGGACCTCCAAGCCGTGTCCGACTGCCGCGGGGTCGACGACCGCGCGATAGCCGGAGATGATCCCTGCCTCCTCCAGGCGCTTGACCCGGCGCAGGCACGGCGGTGGCGTGAGGCCGACCCGCTTGGCCAGCTCGACGTTGGTCAGCCGACCATCCTGTCGAAGTTGGAACAAAATGTCACTATCGATTGCATCGAGTTGGATTTGATTGCTCACTCGCCCATCTCAGGGACACGATCCGCAACCAAATAAGGTCCGCTTCGTCATAAAATTTCACCCATAGGAACACCCCACCTTCTGCAGCTATCGACGGCTCTGTCCGACCCGCTGCTCCCGTCTCCTCGCCCCGGACGACGTTCGAGGCCCGGGCCGCGTTCAAGGACTCCCCCTCCGTAGGCCTGAGCCTGGTCCTGCTCGGCCTCGCCTTCGGCGTGCTCATCACGCAGGCCGGACTCGACTGGTGGTGGGCCACCGCGTTCACGACCCTGATCTACGCCGGGTCGTTCGAGTTCCTGCTCATCGGCCTGTTCGTCGCCGTCGCCCCACTGGCGTGCATCGCCCTGACCTCATTCCTGGTGAACATCCGGCCCCTCTTCCATGCGCTCTCCTGAGCACCCTGACAGCCCGGCTCCTCTTCCCTGACCAGATGCTCCTGGCCGCCTTCGCCCTCTTCACCGCCGGGCTCCTGGCCCGCCACCTCACCACCGGCAGGAAGCCGAACCATGCCTGACACTCCCTACCTCATCGCCGCGATCGCCGTCTCCGCCGCCGTGACCTGGGCCCTGCGCGCCCTGCCCTTCGCCGCCCTCACCCCGTTGCGCGGGAGCAGGACCATCCAGTACCTCAGTAGCCGCATGCCCGCCGGCGTCATGGTGATCCTGCTCGTCTACTGCCTGCGCGAACTCCCCGTGACCGAAACCAGGGCCATCGCCCCCGTGATGGCCCTGGCCGTCACCATCGGACTGCACCTGTGACGCCGCAACGCCTTGCTGAGCATCCTCGGCGGCGCCACCGTCCACGTGTAACGAGGTACCGTCCTGGGCCCTGGCCCAGGGGCCGGCTGACGCTGCGGAGCTGGAGGCTGCGCCGGAGCGGGTACCTTGTCGGTCGCCAGGCCACCCATGGCGGAGATGCCCAGCCGCGACAGGTACACCGCCTTCCCAGCGGGAGTCTCTTCGAACAGGCCGTGACCGCGCCGAGCGAACAGCTCTCCCGCCCGGCGCCGGGCTGTCACCCGGCCCAGGCGGACGGGCCGTTCACCGGAATCCGTGCTCGCGCTCGTGCGATCAGGGCGGTGGGCTCGGGGCGCGCCTGCAGCACGTTCAGGATCAGTCGCCACCACTGGTCCAGCCGGGACCCGAGTTCCTGCTCCCTCGCCACCTCGTCGGTGAGGTTGTACAGACCGTAAAGCGCGCACACGAGCGTCGTGGCTGCACCCGATGGCTCGATCCCCTCGGCGAGTTCACCCTTGGACCGGGCCTCGGCCAGAAGCCGTGTGACGGCCACGGTCCAGGCGGCAAACGGTGCGGGCACGGCCGCGTCGATGCTGCGACGCTCGGCCCACAGGCGGGCACCTGCGCGGGCTACGACGTCCTCGCGCAGGACTCTGGCGATTTCGAAGCTCAGAGCGACAAGTTTCTCAAGCGGCGGGACGTCCGGAGTCGTGTAGTAACGGGTCAATTGCGGCCATGCGGCGAACTGTTCGCGGACGACGGCGAGGGCGAGCTTTTCCTTGCTGGAGTAGTGAAAGTAGATGGCTCCGCTGGTCTTCCCCGAGCGGTCACTTATGTCATTGATGCTGGTGCCCGCGTATCCCCGTTCGACAAAAAGATGTGCTGCGGCTTCCAATAGAGATCTCCGGGTCGCTCGCGCCCTGTCTTGCACGTATGTTCCACCTTCGTTCATTTATTCAATAAATTGACGCAGGGAGGTGGTGCGCCCGCGCACTGGCGGTACTACGCCGTTGGCCGCGGAACTTTTATTATCTTCGACTGTGCGTGCATGTGGGTGATATCGAGAAATCGCAGCCAGGTCCCGATGGCTTCGCCAACGGGACTGCCTCGTACGGCCACTAAGACACGACTACCCCAACCGACCTGCTTCGTAGTGCAGTTGACCAGGCCCACGGCACTTCGCGGCCACGCTCCGGCCGCTCCGCACCCCTCACGCCTAGCCTGCAACTGGCCTGCCGTCAAACACTCGAAGTAGTGATTGCGTACCTCTTCTCACAAAATTAACGTAGTGACCACGATGTTTTCGGGCTCGCCCCATGCGGCGGATGACGTCTGTAACGGTGGGCCCCACGGAGGCGAATCGTCCGCCTTCGCGCGCGGTCAAGAAAGACCGTTCGGCATCCCAGTCCCAGCAGTCGAGCGCGTCTCTCCCGCAGTCCGACATCTCACTGAACTCGGCGACACACCGGGGGTTTGCGCTCTCTCCGAGAACGGCAGAGAAATGACAGCTCATGACTTCTTTGGCTGGTCCCCGGCCGCCGTCGTCTTCGATTGCGACGGAACCCTGATGGACACCGAACGCCACTGGCAGGACGCACGCAACAGAGTCTTCAGAGAGTTCGGCCTCAAGCCCCCGGCCGGATTCGCCGAGCGAGCCAAGGGAGTGCACTACACCGAGTGCGGGAGCCTCATGGCCAAGGAGACCGGAAAGCCCGACCTCACCGGCGATATGACCCAGTCGCTTCTCCGACACTTCACGGCGTTGGTCGCCGCAGACCCTGTCACGATGCCGGGCGCGGCGGCGCTGGTCCGTCTGGCCGCCCGTCACCTGCCCTGCGCGGTTGCCAGCAACTGCCCGCTGGACATGGTGGAGTCCAGCCTGGATCGGGCCGGGCTGCTGGGCCATTTCGGCCACATCGTCGTCGCGGGCGCCGGATTGCGTCCCAAGCCCCATCCCGACGTCTACACCGCCGCGGCAGATCTCTGCGGCGTGCGGCCGCAGGACGCACTGGCGGTCGAGGACTCCGTCACCGGCATCGACTCGGCGCGAGCCGCCGGCCTACGCACACTGGGTGCTGGCCCTCGCCCTGCCGGATACGGAGCGGACCGGGCCGATTTATGGGTCAGCACCCTGGCTGACCCGGATCTGGTGGCCTGGGCCAACGCCTGGATCGCTGGTTGATCGTTTCAGGCGCTCGACGACCCACCGGATTCTGCCCAGTCCGGAGCCGCGGCGAGCGGTCATGGTGGGGCCAGGGCACCGCGTGCGCCTCCGACTCGAGGAAGTTCGGCTTTGCGGGCGGTGCTGTGGGTGGTGGGTGCGTCGGGGGTCACGCTCTGGGTCCTGTTCGGTGCGACCGAGATGTGGCGGGGGCCGTAGTGACAGCCAGTCGGTCAGCCGGGCGGACCAGAACAACACCCCAAGCTCCGCAACGTGTCGTGCTCGTGCCGTCGGTGGAAGGCGTCGAGCTCAATTGCCTCCAACGGCACTGTCAGCGGATCCTCCGAGTCCGTGCCGCCCAGCACCGCCGTCCGGATCTGCGGCCCGCTACCCGCACGAACCCCCACCTTTCGCCCCAACTCGACCTATCATCAGTGTCGTTGACACCAGAAACCATCGTCGGGGCAGGCGGAAGGCACTGCGCCCGGTGGGGCCCGGGCTGCTGACGAATTCCATGGCAATGACGTCGAAGAACCCGGGTCTTCTCACCATTGATGGTTGCCTGCCCGTCAGCTGAGGGGTGTGCCCGAGCAGCGGGCTGGTGAACTCTCCCCCGGTCAGGGCGATGTAGCCGTTGTTCTGCGCCCAGCGTTCGGCCTCGAAGCGGGCCCCGGCCGAAGTCGTTGATCGCCGAGAAGCCAAGGAGTTGGCCGCCGGCTAGGTTCACAAGCCGGGCAGCGGCTACTGTGCTGTTGTGGTGATCAACGGGGAGGACACGGCATCCGGGACCGCGCTGTTGATCGCGGCAGCCCCGGCCGGCAAGGGCTGTCTCATCGACGCGACCAGCGTCCTGCCCACGCTCGCGGCGGTGCCGCCCAGCATCCTGACCGGCACGACGGCAGCCACCATCGTTGAACTCGCCGACCCGACCGACCCGCAGACCGTCCTCACCCGCATCCGCGCCGCGGCCGCCGCACCCGGCCCGCTCTCCCTCTACATCGCCGGACAATTCCACCTCGACCACAAGCAGCGCCTGATCCACCTCGCACTCGCCCGGACCACGCCGACCACCCTGCGCTACACCGGATTGCCCTGGCACTGGCTGGCCAGCGAACTCAAACTGCGCCGACCGGGCACCACCACCGTCGTCACCGACGTGGTCGCCGCCCCAGACGCCTGGCAGCAGCTCCGTACCGAGGGTCTTGTTCTCGGCTATGGGATCCGCGTATACGGGCGGATCACCTCGTCACCGCCCCGCCACCGAATCGCAGAACCGGCCTACCTGAAGGCCCTCGCTACCACCTGGCGCAGCGGCATCAACCCGCCGCTCGCCCACCTCCACGAACAGGCCGCCGCCCAGGCCGGCCCCGACGACGCGCTGTTCCTGGCCATCGACGGCACAACCGTCCCCGCCTTTGCGGCGTCGACTGTCCAGGCACAGAACCGGCCACACCAGGAGCCTGCACCTGTTCCGACGGCGCCTGCTCCGTCTTCGGAAAACACCGAGGTGGCCGAAGAGGATCCGCTGCCTGCGATCTTTGCCGCCGCCCACGCCGGGCGGCACGGCGAGGCTGCGTCGCTCGCAGCCATGTGGGAGGGGTGGGCTCTGCGTATCCACGGCGCGGGGTCCGTACAGGCCACCCACTGGCTGGAGGTCCGGGCCGACCTTGCTCGTCTGGCCGACGATCCGGCGCGCAGCTGCGAGTTGTGGATGGCTGCCGCCGACGCCCGCCTTGCCCGGCAACAGCCCCCGGACGACCCCGCCGTAGAAGGCGCCGTGGACCGCGCCCATCACCAGTGGCAGGAACTTCGCGACCCGCAGCGGGCCCGGGAACTCGGCCCGCTCCTGGTCTCGTTGCGCCGCCACGTTCCTGGCCGGCGCTCCGGAGCGGTCGAAGCCGTCCAGCGCCGACTGGAGCTGCTGCACACCATGCCCCCGGTGGGGGCCCGTCGCGCGGCATCCTGACGAGTGCTTTGTGAACGCGAGGCATGGAACCACGGTCACTCCCCGGCCGCGTCAAGGCAGACGGAGAACGTCCGCCGCTACTTCAAACCGTCGCCAGAGGCGATTGCCGAGCTCACATGCCTGCTCGCCCCCGGGGACAGCAACCGCTGAGCCGCGTTCCTTGATCCTTCTCGGTGGCAACGGCGGAGGCGGAGAGGAGCGTCGCGGCGGCAAGGCTGCCCCAGAGGGCGGCCGAGCCGTGGGGTGCGAGAGCGGTGATGACCGCCGGGGAGATGGCGAGGCCGAAGCCCGTGGAGAGCTCGAAGCGGGCGAGGGCGCGTCCCAGGACATGGGCCGGGGCGAGTGCGGTGACGAGCGCGGTGGCGCTGCCGGCGTAGATGATCTCGCCGATGGTGCAGACCACGGACACCGTGGCGACGGCCGGGGCACCCCAGCCGTGTCCCAGTGAGGTGGCCGCGAGGAAGCCGAGGTAGGACACCGCGAGGACCACGCCGGAGAGGGCCAGCACGGTCCGCCGCGAGAAGCGGGACATGAGGACGGTGACCGGAACCTGCAGGGTGACGACCAGCACCGTGTTGGCCACGAAGATGGCTGCCGGCCACACCGGGGATGCGTGCAGCTGTGTCACCAGGACCAGGGGGAGCGCGATTTCGGGGACGTTGAGGCAGAAGACGTAGACCACGTTGGCGGCCAGCAGCGCGCGCATCCGGGGTGCGGGCTTGTCGTCCCTGTCCTCGGCCGGGGCGGCGGCCGGCTGTGCGTGCAGTTGGACCGACCACGCCAAGGCGGCTGCGGCAAGGTAGGCGAGCCCGGTGACGGCCGCCAATGCCCGCAGTGCGGTGGTGCCGCCCGCCAGGCATACGGTGGCGATGAGCGCGCCCGCGCCCAGGGCGGCGTTGCGCAGGGCGCGGGCCCCTGCGAGGGCGGTGTCGCGTTCTCGGCCGTGGGCGACCGTGGCCACGAGCGCGGCGTGGGCGGCCGGCCAGGCCTGGTTGCCGATGCCGAGGAAGAGTGCCGCCGTCGCGAAAGGCCAGACGTGCCCCGCTGGGGCGGCCAGCAGCAGCGCCACGCCCAGCACCCGCACCAGCATCGACGCCGCCACAACTGTGCTGCGTGCGCCGCGGTCCAGCCATCGGCCCACCGCGGGCATGCACACCAGACCCGCGACGATGCCGACCGTCATGGCGGTGCCGGTGACCGGCGCGGACAGCCTCAGTACCGTCACGCCGTAGAGCAGCAGAAAGGGCCGCAGCAGGCCGGTGCCGAGCGCGTCCACGGCCAGGGCGACGGCATAGCGGGGGCCTCCGGAGGCGCGGACGAGGGCGCGGGGCTGGATTCTGGTGCTGGTTGCCATGGCGTCAGACGGTGCGTTCGGCCGCTGGGGCAGGCACGTCGGTTGACACACAACGTCAATCGACGCCGTCGTCGGCCGACCGGGCGGTGATGATGAGGGGATGACGCTGAGGATCGACATCAGCGGTCCGCCGTCCGAGCGAGTGCGGTTCGCCGCCTCCCCGCTGGCCGAGCTGACCGCGATGCTGCACGTGCTGGCCGAACCCGGTCACCATCCGCAGTTCGCCGACTGGGCCGCGGACGTCTGGGCCGGGCTGCGGCCGGAGCTGGCCGAGCGGCTCAGGGAGGCGGAGTTCCTCTGGCGTTCCTCACAGGCCGACTTCCTGATCCCCGCGCGGCCCCGGCCGACCCTCGCCGAGGAGCTGGACGACGTGGACCGAATCGACGACGAGACGTATGTGACCGCCGCGCTCGTCACCACATGCGGCAGCAACCGGGTCCATTTCCCCGGGACGTCGCCGCTCACCGACACGATCGCGCGCGAGCGGGTCCTGGACGTGGCCCAGGCCCGCGGCGCGCTGCAGGAGGCCTTCGCGGAACGGCTGCTCGCGGACCCGGACGCGGTGCGGGCGCGGGTGCGCCACACCCTCGAAGAATGTGCCGAGGCCTTCTTCGACGGCGCCTGGGCGGGCGTCGCGGTGCAGCTTGCCACCGATTTGCGCCTGAAGAACGAACTGCTCCGGCGCCACGGCATCGGGGCGGCACTCGCCTCGGTCTCCGGCGCGGTCACCCTGGCACCGGACGGCGACTGCATCATCGTGGACAAGGTGCAGGACAAGGCGACCGCCGCCCGTGGCGCCGGGGTCACCTTCATCCCCAGCGTCTTCGGCCGCCCGCACCTGGTGGCGGTCCACGCACCCGGGTGGCATCCGGTGGTGCAGTACCCCGTCGCCGAGCCGAGTCCGGCGGAGCCGGTCTCTCTGGAGACGGTCACCCTCCGGCTGGAGGCGCTCGCGCATCCGGTACGGCTGCGGCTGCTGCGCACCCTGGCCCGCGGCCCGCACACCACCGGCGAGCTGGCCCACTTCTGGGAACTCTCACCCCCGGAGGTGTCCCGCCACCTCGCCGTCCTGCGCCGCGCGGGCCTGCTCACGGCTCGACGGCACGGTCGTTACGTCCATTACACCCTCAATCTGCCCGATCTGACGGCGCTGGGCGCCGACCTGCTTGCGGCTGTACTGCGCTGAGTGGCTTCGGTCTATCAGAACGCGGGCGACCACCGCCTTCGCAGCATCATCCGATAGGTCAGCGAGCTGCGGCGCGTACGCGAACCCCGCCAAGGTGAGCAGGCCGAAGACGATGTCGCTGTTTATGTGGACAGTTCAAGTTGATCTCCCTTCGGTGTGTCGTCCGGAACGCGTTGGCGGTGCTGGCAGGAAGCCGCGCAGACCTGCGCAAGGTCGACGTCCAACTTCGCGAAGCCGACGGCCGGTTGCGAGTCCTTCCTCGAGTGCAACCCCTGTTTGCCATACCACCTCGGCCGCGACGGCGCCCGGCCGCGCGCCTAGTCCCCGGGCAGTGGCTCCGCTGGCAGCTCAACTACCGTTTCAGCAGTGCGGCGGGGGCGCGGGACTGGTCGTACTGGCTGGACACGTTCAACGTCGCCTACGGCCCAGTGACCGAAGATGTGTTCTTGTCGGCGCCCACCGTGTTCATCGACGAGCGAGGGCCACTCCGGTAGCCGCTTCGTGGTGTGATCAATCACTGGGGTATTCGGCCTCTGCTTCGGCGTGAGCGGGTTGGCCGAGGTCGGCCAGGAGTCTGTTCGGCTGCGGGGCCGGCGATCGTGGCGCCGGGACCATCGCCCAGAGGGCGCGGCACCCGCTGCACGCGCACGGCCCGCCGGACGGGACGCTGCCGACTCGCCCGTCCCATGAACGGACGATGCCGATCGGAAACGCGCTGCAGCGCGGGGTCCGGGCGCTTCTCGATCGGGTTGGCCCGCTCCAGCAGGCCGGCCAGGTGGAGTCGGGCACGGGAACCGTCCGAATGTCTTTGCCTTCGGTGTGCTCCGCGTGGGTCCACGAGGTGCTGCGGCCACCTCTCAGGTCAGATCCGGGCGAGGGTGGATGGTCCAGTGGTTGGTTCGCAGGACTCGCCCGGCGAAGGTCACGTCCTGCTCGCCCAGGGACCTGAAACCGAGGGAGCGGCAGATACTGTTTGACGCGGCGTTGGTTGTTGCCGGAAATGCGTGTACAAGCCCCCACCGGCCGTCGTCGCGTGCCAGCTCAAGCAGCATGCGGACGCCCTGCTTGCCGAGTCCCCGCCCCTGAAACTCCGGCAGTACCATCCAGCCGATCTCGGAGATGCGCTCGGCGTCGGTACCGTGCGACCACAAGGTCACGGTTCCCGCGACCACTTCCGGTTCGGCTTCATCGGGCACGATCATCTTTATCCAGTCCGTGCCCGCCGCCGCCCGTTGAACATCACGTTGGACCTTCGACTCCATGCCCTCGCGAGGCAATGGGCCACCGAGATCGGCCATCATGGCCGTATCGCATCGCATCCGAACGTAAGCGTCGACGTCGCCGTACTCAACCTCACGCAGCAGCATCTGTGTTGCTCCTCTGTCCACTGGCCTCTTGCTACTCCCGCGAGCATTCCAGAAGGACATTGGAGGTGGACGACATGGCTGGCCGCGGCTGATCTCGGCCGCGGGGGCCCCAGTCTTCGGCGGCGGCTCGCTGCCATTTGACGGCGACGGTGATGTCGATGCCCAGCGTACGGCCAAGGACCGCGGCGGGCATCTCGGTGGCGAGCTGGAACAGCGCGGTTGAGCGGGTCTCCGCAAGGCGGATGCCCTGCTTACGGAGTCGTTCGCCCATGGCCACACCGGGTCGTGACCACGGGGACCACGGTCACCGGGCAGGCCGTCGACCTCCAGGCGGATCAGTGTGCCTTCACTGACGGGCAGTTCGCCGTTGTGGATACGGAGCGCAGTTGGTCGGACGGTCACTGCGCCGGCGCCGGCGTCGTCGCCAGGTGCGAGCCGGACCGCGTCCAGCACCCCGGTCCAGGATGTGCGCCCGGACTCAAGCGCGACAGGGCTGACGTCCACCGCGAGCAAGATCCGCCCATCGTCCGTCCGGGGCACCGGCAGACCGGCCGGCTCAGCACGTAACCGAGTCACCTCGGTCCGGCCGCAGTTCAGCCCGTCGTAGAGCGGCCGTGGCGGGTCGCCGGCCTCGCTGACGCCTGGGCAGTGGCTGTGGGGTTGCCGTCGGCTGAAAAACACTTGGACACCGCGGGCGCCGCCGCGCGACACTGCGATTCCTGGCCTCCCCGCACTCGCACCGACGCGTCGCCGCCACGAGCAGCGCGGGGGCTCCGCCGTCGTGCCCCGCCTTCGGAAGACGACCCGGGCGAAGGCACTCAATCGAACCGCAGCTCCGCACGACCTTGGGGCAGCGGCTTCTCCCCGGAGAAGCGCGTCACGGGCTGCCGCATCGACAACACAGGGGTGGGATGGGATTGCCTGAATCGCGCGAGGTTCCGCCCGGCAGGGGCCCGGTACTCCTCGCCCTTCGTCACTACGGGCGGGAGTTGGCCCGGCTCCGGCGGCTGACGGCGCCCGCGATGCTGCTGCCTGCGTTGGGCAACATCGGTATCAACTACGTCGCGCCGCTGCTCGTCGCGAAGCTCGTCGGCCGGATCGCCGGCGACGCCGGAATCGCCATCGGCTCGGCGCTGCCCTACATCCTCGGCTTCGCCGGCGTCCTGCTGCTCGCGGAGACGCTGTGGCGCATCGGTCTGCACTGCCTGAACCGCCTTGACGCCCGCGGTATCGAGCACCTGTACGTGATCGGCATGGACGAGCTGTTCGCCAAGGACGCCACGTTCTTCCACGACAACTTCGCCGGGTCGCTGACCAAGCGGGTTCTGAGCTTCGCCTCCCGCTTCGAGGAGTTCGTCGACACGCTGACGTTCTCGGTCGTGGGCAGCTTCGTGCCCCTGGTGTTCGGGTCGGTGGTGCTCTGGCGCTACGAACCGATGCTCGTTGTCGGGCTCTTGGCGATGATCGCGCTGACGGCGCTGTGCGTGACGCCCCTCATCCGCCGCCGCCAGGCGCTCGTCGACCAGCGTGAGGAGGCGATCGCCCGGGTGTCGGGCCACGTCGCGGACAGCCTGATGAACATGGACACGGTCCGGGCGTTCGCCGCCGAGGAGCGCGAGGCCGCCGAGCACCGGTCCCGCGTCGCGGTGTCGCGGCGGCTCACGTTGCGGTCGTGGGACTACGGCAACTTGCGCATCGACACACTGGTCGCACCGATGTCCGTGCTGACCAACGCGCTGGGCCTGCTGCTCGCGGTCGCGATCGGCGGGAGCGGGCACGGCGTGGAGGCGATCGTGGTCGCCTTCACGTACTACACGAACGCGACGCGGATCATGTTCGAGTTCAACCAGATCTACCGCCGCCTGGAAAGCTCGATGACGGAGGCCGCGCAGTTCACGGAACTGCTGCTGAGGCCGCCGACCGTTCTCGACCCGGCGTCGCCGGAGCCGCTGCTGTCCCGGGCCGCCGACGTCCGCTTCGAGCACGTGACCTTTGCCCACGCGGGCGCCGAGCCGCTCTTCGACGGCCTCGACCTGGCTGTGCCCAGCGGAGCGAAAGTCGGCCTCGTCGGCCGGTCCGGCGGGGGCAAGACCACGCTCAGCCGGCTGCTGCTGCGGATGACGGACATCGACGCGGGACGGATTCTGATCGGCGGTCAGGACATCAGCATGCTGCGCCAGGCCGACCTGCGCAGCCTGATCGCCTACGTGCCGCAGGACCCGGCGATGTTCCACCGCACGCTGCGGGACAACATCGCGTTCGCCCGGCCGGACGCCACCGACGCCGAAATCCGCCGCGCGGCCGAGGCGGCGCACGTCACGGAGTTCGCCGACGCGCTGCCGGACGGCTTCGACACCATGGTGGGCGAGCGCGGGGTCAAGCTGTCCGGCGGACAGCGCCAGCGGGTCGCCCTCGCCAGGGCGATCCTGCGCGACGCGCCGATCCTGCTGCTCGACGAGGCGACCAGCGCCCTGGACTCCGAGAGCGAGATCCTCGTCCAGGAGGCGCTGTGGCGGCTCATGGAGGGCCGGACAGCACTCGTGGTGGCGCACCGGCTGAGCACGGTCGCCACCATGGACCGGCTCGTCGTCCTCGACCGCGGAAGAATTGTCGAGCAGGGCACGCACCAGGAACTGCTCGCGTCGGACGGCGCCTACGCGAAGCTGTGGCAGCACCAGTCGGGCGGCTTCCTCGAAGACAACCCCGCGCGGGCCGACCTGCACTGAACGCGAGCGGCAGGACAACAGCCCGCGGATCACCTTCGGCGACAAAGGATGATCAACGCCCGGAGCCTGGCACGTGAGTCCGCGAGGCGTCGATCGGCCACATGTCTGTCCATGGAAACGGCGCATGCCGCCTGACGTGCCCCGACCAACGCCCCATTGTGCAAGATGCGGCGGGAATGCGAGACTCGCGCTGCAACTGGGGCTACGGAAGGGGGAGTTGCGATATGAGAGGTATGCGCGTGGGGGGTGCGGTGGCTACGGGCATTGCCCTGTTACTGCTCACCGGCTGCGGGGAAGGCGGCAACCGGGGCAACGGCCCGGAGACACTCGACCCGAAGGCCGACATCACCAAGCAGTCCCTCACCGTCTCCATCTGGGACGGCTACAGCCCGGAGAACCTCCCCGAGCGGGTCAAGAAGGACCTCGGCGTCCCGGTGAAGATCGCGCACCACGCCACCAACGAAGAGATCATGGCCAAGCTGACGGCCGGTGGCGCGGCAGGGAGCGACAGCGGTGTCGATGTCGCCTTCGTCTCCGGCCAGTACGCCCAGGCCCTGAACGAAGCCGGACTTGTCGAGCCCATCCACCCGGACCTGATCCCGAACCTCAAGAACCTCTACCCCGAGGCCCGGCAGCTCGCCTACGACAAGGGCAACACTTTCTCCGTCCCCTACACCTGGGGGACGACCGGGATCTGCTACCGCACCGACCTCGTGAAGCAGCCCCCGACCAGCTGGAACGACCTCCTCAAGCCCCCGCCCGCGCTGAAGAAGAAGGTCACCATGATGACCACCGAGCGCTGGCTGGCCCTTCCCGCACTCAAGGTGCTCGGGCACTCCGTCAACACCACCAGCGACCAGGAGTTCACCGCCGCCCGCGCCTTGCTCCTCGACGCCAAGAAGAACCTGCTGGCCTACGACGACACCACCTTCGGTGACCGGCTGACCAAGGGCGAGTCGGCGATGGCCGAGGCCTGGGACGGCTGGTGCCCCACCAGCGACCCGAAGATCAAGTTCACCGTCCCGAAGGAGGGCAGCGATCTCTGGGTCGACACGATGGTCGTGCTGAAGTCCTCCAGGAACAAAGAGGCCGCGCACGCCCTCATCAACTACATCCTCGACCCGGAGATCCACAGCTGGGCCGCCGAGAACATCCTCTACAAGGTGCCCAACAAGGCGGCGATGGAACGGCTCGACCCTGAAGTGGTCGAGGCCAACACACCACTGCGCATGACCCCGGCCGAGCTGCTGAAGGGCGAATCCATCGTCGATGTCGGCGAGGCGGCCACGAAGTACACCCGGCTGTCGACCGAGGTAGCCGCCGGCTCATGAAGCGGTGGCCGCTGACCGGGCCCGGCCTGACCTTTCTGGCCGTTCTCATGGTCATCCCTCTGGGCATGGTGCTGAGTTACGCCTTCCTCCGGCGCGGCCGCTTCGGCGGTGTCGTGTACGAGCCGACCACCGAAAACCTCACGCGCCTCGCCGACCCCCTCTACGCCGACGTCGTCCTCCACTCCACCTGGATCGCCGGCCTCACCACCGTCCTCGCCCTCCTGATCGGCTATCCGACGGCGTATGTGATCGCCGGCCTCCCGCGCCGCCGCCGGACGATCGCGCTGATCGCCGTCGTCCTGCCGTTCTGGACCAGCTTCCTCATCCGCGTCTACGCCTGGATCGTGCTGCTGAGCGGCCCCGGCTGGCTCAACAAGGCGCTGGGCGCGATCGGCCTGGGCCCGGTGGATGTCCTCTACACGGACGGCGCCGTCGTCGTCGGTCTGCTGTACGCGTATCTGCCGCTGATGATCCTCCCGCTGTACGCGTCCCTCAGCCGGCTCGATCAGCAACTGCGCGAGGCTGCCGCGAACCTGGGCGCCGGACCGTGGACCACCTTCCGTACGGTCACGCTTCCCCTCACCCTCCCCGGGGCCCTCACCGGCTGCCTCTTCGTCTTCGTACCGAGCTTCGGGAACTTCGTCGTCCCAGAACTGCTCGGCGGAGGACGATCGGTGATGGTCGGCAACCTCATCCGCGACCAGTTCCTCAAGGCACGCGACTGGCCCTTCGGCTCGGCGCTCGCGCTCGCACTGCTGGCCGTGCTGATGCTGTTGCTCTTCGCGCAGGCGTGGGCGGCGAGGAGGTACGCGACCCGATGACGAACACCCCGAACCGGCTGCTGACACGCCTTCCGTTCTGGCTGACGTACCTCTTCCTCTACGCGCCCGTCGTCGTCCTCGTCACCATGTCGTTCAGCGCGGGCGGCTCTCCGTACGCCTTCGAGGGATTCAGCCTGCGCTGGTACGCCGAACTGGCAGGCGACGACGAGATCCTGCACGGGCTCGTCAACACCCTGATCGTCGCGGCGGGGTCCGCGGCGCTGTCCACCGTCCTCGGCACCCTGCTCGCGGTCGGCGCAGGCCGTGACAACCGTTCACGGCTGCTGGACGCGGTGACCCTGCTCCCCGCCGTCGTCCCCGATCTGCTGCTCGCCATCGGCCTGCTCGTCTTCTACGCAGCTGTCCGGTTCACTCTCGGCGTGCACAGCGTGCTGCTCGCGCACACCGTCTTCGGCACCGCCTTCGTCGCCGCGCTCGTACGGACCCGGCTGGCGCACACCGATCCCTCGCTGGAGGAGGCCTCCCGGGACCTGGGTGCGACGCCGCCGGCGACGTTCGTCCGCATCACCCTGCCGTCCCTCGCGCCGGGCATCGTCGCTGGGGCTTTGCTCGCCTTCACGCTCTCCGTCGACGAGTTCGTCATCGCGTTCTTCACCGCCGCTCCGACCGAGCCGACGCTCCCGATCGTCGTGTACTCGATGGTTCGCTTCGGCGTCACCCCGGAGATCAACGCGCTGGCGACCCTGCTGCTGGCGGTCAGCTTCACCGCCGTCGTGGCCGCGCAGCGGCTCACCCGTACGACCCACCCCGGCACTCCGGAGGCGACAAGTTGATCAAGATCAAGGGGATCGACCACCGCTTCGGGCAGACGCGGGCGCTGGACGGCGTCTCGCTGGACATCGGTGAGGGCGAGTTCTGTGCCCTGCTCGGGCCGAGCGGCTGCGGCAAGACGACCCTGTTACGAATCCTCGCCGGCTTCGAGACCCCGGACGCGGGCACGGTCACGCTCGACGGGAAGGACCTGCTGGCCGTGGCGCCGCACCGGCGCCCCGTCAATCTGATGTTCCAGTCGTTCGCGCTCTTCCCGCACATGTCCGTCGATCGGAACGTGGCGTACGGGCTGGAGCGGGAGCGGCTCCCGCGCCGTGAGATACGGGAACGGGTCGACGCGGTACTGGCCACCGTCGGTCTGACCGCGTACGCCCGGCGCAGGCCGCACGAGCTCTCCGGCGGACAGCGCCAGCGTGTCGCGCTCGCCCGCGCGATCGTGAAGCGGCCCCGTCTGCTGCTGCTCGACGAGCCGCTGTCCGCGCTCGACAAGCAGGTGCGGGCTGAGATGCAGCTGGAGCTGAAGCGGCTGCAGAACGAGGTCGGCATCACCTTCCTCGTGGTCACGCACGACCAGGAGGAGGCGATGTCGCTCGCCGACCGGATCGCCGTCATGAACGCGGGCCGCATCGAGCAGACCGATGCGCCGGTGGCGCTGTACGAACGGCCGCGCACCGCTTTCGTCGCGGGCTTCGTCGGCGCGAACAATCTCCTTCCGGGCCCGCACGGCATCACGGCCGTGCGCCCGGAGCGCATCCACATCGGCGCCGGTGACAGCCACGGCGACGACATCGGGGGCAGCCGGCTCACGGGTACGGTCGTCGACGTCAGTTTCCATGGCGGTACGTCGCACCTCGCCGTGCGCGTCCCCCACATGGACCAGCCGGTACTCGTCGCCGTCCAGGGCCCGTCCCGTGTCGTGCCCGGCGAGCGGGTCTCGCTCTCCTGGCCGTCGGAGGCCGCCGTCCGCATTCCTGCCGAACCGATCGAGGGGGAAACATGACAGAGCGTCGGCTCACCGTGCTGTTCGTACCGGAGAGCGCGTACGGACCCACCAACAACTGCGTCGGCATCGGCGATGTCCTGCGCCGCCGGGGCCATCGGGTCGTCTTCGCCGCCGAGGCCTCCTGGAAGGGGAAGCTCACGGCACTCGGCTTCGAGGAGGACCTGGTCGACCTCGCGCCCGCACCAGAAGGCGAGCAGGACGCGGGTCAGTTCTGGAAGGACTTCATTCGTGACACCGCCCCGGAGTTCCGCAAGCCGACCATCGAGCAGCTGGAGACCTGGATCAAGCCGGTCTGGGAGGAGCTCATCGCGGGCGTCAAGTACTGCGAGCCGCGGCTGCGGCAGATCATCGAACGGGTCCGGCCCGATGTGATCGTCGAGGACAACGTCGTCTCCTTCCCCGCTCTGCTGACCGCCGGCAAGCCCTTCGTACGCATCATGTCCTGCAACCCCCTTGAGCTGAGGACGGGCGGCGTGCCCCCCGCCTTCTCCGGCTATCCTTCGGCGGACCGCACCGGCTGGGCGGAGTTCCGGGAGGCCTACGACCACTCGCACCGCGCGCTCTGGGAAGCGTTCAACGCGTGGGTGGTGGACCAGGGAGCTCCGGCCCTGCCGGAGCTGGACTTCATCCACGAAGGCGGCACGAATCTCTACGTGTACCCGGAGGCCGCGGACTACGAGCGCGCGCTCGGCCCATCCTGGCACCGGCTGGACTCCTCGGTGCGGGAGACGGACGAGAAGTTCGAGCTGCCTGCGGAACTGCGGAACGGCGACGGCGCGTTGATCTACTTCTCGCTGGGTTCGCTCGGCTCGGCGGACGTGGAGCTGATGCGGCGCATCATCAGCTTGCTGGCCGGGACCCCGCACCGCTACATCGTGTCCGAGGGCCCGCTGCACGAGGAGATCGAGCTCGCGCCGAACATGTGGGGCGCCGAGTTCCTGCCGCAGACGTCGATCCTGCCGCTCGTCGATCTGGTCATCACGCACGGCGGCAACAACACGACGACCGAGGCCCTCCACTTCGGCAAGCCGATGGTGCTGCTGCCACTGTTCTGGGACCAGTACGACAACGCCCAGCGGATGGACGAGCTGGGCTTCGGCGTCCGGCTGGACACCTACCGCTTCACGGACGGGGAATTGACAGGGACGGTGGACCGGCTGCTCGCGGACAACGCGCTGCGGGAGCGGCTGGCCGGCGTGGGCGAGAAGATCCGCCACCGGGACGGCCTGCGTAAAGCGGCGGATCTCATCGAAGGAGCTGCTACGTCCACGGCGTGACAATGAGGAGTCGGTGGTGAGCCTGCCTTTCTCCGGGCAGCTCCGCCTCACGTCACGGGGCGGCGGTGCCACCGCGGACTCGTCCCGGGCATGACCGGGCGGTGCCGTCGCGGCACCCTGGGCAGGGTGCGGGACCGGCCACGGTACGGGGCTGCTGGTCGAGCCCGGCGTTGACGTCCCGGTCCGGCGCCTGGACGAGGCCGTCGGTGCACAGCGCTGGGACGGAGCCTTGCGCAAGTCGTGTTCAGCGGTTTCGAAGGGCAGCCGGCCGCGCGGCCCGCTCCAGCGCCTCATCGTCATCGCAGCACGTGACCACCGCGATGCCCGCCCTCCGCGTGCTTTCTCACTTCTGGCTGAGCTTGATGCGCTTGGCCAGGTTGCCGACCTCGCTGCCGAGTCTCTGCGCGGCGTCGGCGAAGGAGGCCAGGGCGGACTCGATGTCGACCGCTGCGGCCGTGTGATGCTCCGTGACGGCGGCGTGCTCCAGCCGTGCCCAGACGGAGGCTTCGGCCACCAGCGCGTCGCGCTGAGGACTGGCAACCGGGTGCTGGGATGCCTGGGTGAGCAGCTCGCGGGCCTTCTCGCCGAGGGTGCTGTCGTTCATGGACCGAATCTTTCCAGCGGAGGCGGGACGACGGGCGGTTTCGGGGGCGGGACACCCGGACAAAGCCGGTGGTCGAACTGACACAGCATGCGGACGGGATCACCGTAACCGGTGACGATCCCACGACCTCCCGTGCCCGGACGGGGGCTCGCCCCGGACACGGCCGGCCATGGCGCGACAGGGATGCCCGGGCGGATGATCTCGGCACGTGGCCGTTCAGCCGTCGGCCCGCAAGGCGTGGAGCAGCATCGGCAGCGAGGAGTGCAGCTCACGCTGCCAGTACGCCCAGCCGTGGGTCCCCGGTCCGTAGAAGTGGGTGGTCACGTGCTTCGCGCCCCTGCGTTCGAGCGCGCTCGCAAGGGCCTGGTTCTGCCTGTTGAAGTCCGCCTCGAGCGCGCTGGTGCTGCCCGGCGGGTCCAAGGGGCCGGTGGTGCCGTCACCGCAGGACAGGTAGACAGGGATCGGCTTGAGGCGCTCGGCCAGGTGGAACGGGTCGTGGGCCGCCCAGACATCACGTTGCGCAACCGGATCGCCCCAGACCCTCAGCGGGTCGTTGCCCTGACCGGCGAAGAACCCCATGATGCGGTTCACCGACTCGTCGTTGAGCAGCGGGTGCACGGAGCCGGAGTACGCCGCGGCCGCCCTGAACATCCCGGGGTGTCGGGCGGCATACAGCAGGGCGCCCTGGCCACCCATCGAAAGTCCCGCCACGACGCGGTTCCTGCTCGCCCCCCAGTCTTGCTCGAGCAGGAGGCGCAGTTCCTTGGTGTGGAAGGTCTCCCACGCCGGGTCACTGCCCCGGCCGTAGTTCCACCAGTCGCTGTACCAGCCGTTCCAGCCGGCCTCCGGCATGACCACGAGGACGTCGCGCAGGCTGTCGGTCCGGGCGACGTCGGTTTGACTGGTCCACGACGTGTAGTCCCCGCAGCAGCCGTGCAGCAGCCAGAGGGTCGGCCAGTGCCGGCTCCGGTCGCCCGGGTCCCAGCCATCGGGCGTGAGCAGACGCACGTTCACCGTCCGGTCGCCGAGGGCCGGTGAACGGACCGACAAGTCGACCTGCCGATCGGCGACCTGGGTGACCGCGACGACTTCGGCGCCCCGGGACGAGGGCCCGAGTCCGCCGGCTTCCCCGGAGGGTGACACTGTCGACGCGATGGCCGGCGCCGGCGGAGTCGATGCCAGGGTGAGCAGCAGCGCGGCAAGGACGAGCAGGAGGCGGGCTCGGCGGATCGAGCTGGCGGTCATGGCGGCTCCTGGTGGTGGGTGTTCGCTGGCTCGGGCCTTCTCGGACCGGGCTGGGTCAGCGCCGGTCGGGCAGGACCAGCAGTGCGTCCCCGACGGGGCGTTCACCGGCCGCGTCGGACGGGTCGTTGATCACTTCTCCGTCGACCACCATGGTGGTCGACCCGCCGCCGTCAAGATTGACCGCGTTGCGCAGGCCAAGTGCCCGGGCGACGGCCGCGCTCTCGGGGATGCTCAGCCCGAGCGCGCCCGTGCTGCGTCCGTCGGCCGTGATGAGCACGGTCCTGCCGGCGGCGTCCACGCCGGCCAGCGTGCGTGGATTGCGCTTGTGCACCCAGCCGTAGTAGAAGCTCGGGTTGCCGGGCTGCACCATCCCGTCGGTCGCAGGCGTGACGTGGAGGCGTCCGTCGCGGACCAGTTCGGGACCGCCGTTGAGGATGCTGGTCGCCGGGGACGTGGAGACCTTGCGGCCGCTGCCGTCCCGCAATGTCCCCTCGACGCGCAAGGGCCGGCCGACCTGCGCCAGGGCGGCCAGCTCGGCGACGCGGGTGCCGGTCGCCTGCACGGAGCTGCCGCCGGCCGGCAGCGGTCCGCCGCGTGGTGAGCGCAGCTCCAGAACCCGTCCGCGGGTGTCGAGTACGGCCTCGAGGCCGTCGCCCTGCGGCGTCTGTCGGCCGTATTCAGGCGTGAAGGCGACGAGTTCGTCGCGGTCGGTGCAGGTCACGTCGTGCAGGGGCAGCGAGGTCGGAGTGTCGTCGGCGGTGCCGCCGCAATTCCTGATCAAGCCCGGTACGCGGTCGATGCCGTCCAGGGGTTGTGAGGCGTCCCGGCCGACGACCCGCCCCTTCCAGGTGAACCGGGCGACCCTGCTGTGCCGGCCGGAGTCGCGTATCACCAGGCCGGGGCGCCCGTTCACCGGCTCGCTCAGCAGCCGGCCGTCGTAGACGCCGACGCCGGCCGGATCGCCCGGTGCTCCGGCGCTCGGGTCGAGGACGAAGAACCCGGCGTTGACCGCTGCGGTCGCGCCGTCGGCGGCCGCCAGCTCACTGGTCTTCTCGCGGTTCTCCAGGTCGGGACCGTACGACGCCTTGAGCCCGCCGCGGAACCGGTCCGGGTCGATGGTGAGCACGTCGATCCGCCAAGGGCCACGGTCCGCGGGGCTGCCGTCCCAGCCGGTGTACACGGCGGACCCGGCGTGCCCGGCCCTTCTCAGCCGGGTGAGCTCGGCCGTCGCGGCGGACTGCGAGTCGAACCGCCCGACCCGGACCCGCCACCCGAGCGTTCCGCCGGCGTAGTCGGCGACGGCCGGAGTCGTGACTTCCTCGACCCGGGCGTCGAAGCCGTCCCCCTGAGCGTCGGCAGTCAGCTCGTCGGCGCTCGCCCGGTCCTTCAGCGCCGTCGGCGGCGCGTCGGGGTCCGGCGAGGTCGCACCGCCGGGTATGGAAACCTCGACCGTCCACGCGAGCGCCGGGGCGTCGGCACCGCGCACGATCCGCGTGAGGGTGACACCGGGCTGCAGCGTCCGCGTGCTGCGGGTCTCGGTCAAGTCGAGCGCGCCCAGCGGCAGGGCGCGCGTCGGCCGCGGCTCAGAGGAGGCAGGCGCCGGCGAGGCGCCCACCACAGCCAAGAGGGCCAGGACCGTAGACGCGCCGAGCAACTTTCTGTTCACGTACCCCCCTTGGAAAGAATGGCCCAGCAAAGGTGCGTGCGGCAGCGACCACCAGTCAAGATGTGTGCACGTCAATCTCCTGTCCGGCCCGAACGAGGATCGCAGGGACCGATCGTTGCATGATCATGCGACATAGTGCATACTTTCCCCATGTCCAAGGTCCTCACCTCCCTCCCCACCGGCGAACGCGTCGGCATTGCCTTCTCCGGCGGGCTCGACACTTCGGTCGCCGTCGCCTGGATGCGCGACAAGGGCGCCGTTCCGTGCACGTACACGGCCGACATCGGTCAGTACGACGAGCCTGACATCGCCTCCGTCCCCGGCCGCGCCTCGGCGTACGGCGCCGAGATCACCCGGCTCGTCGACTGCCGCGCCGCGCTGGTCGAAGAAGGGCTGGCCGCACTCGCCTGCGGCGCGTTCCACATCAAGTCGGGCGGGCGCCCGTACTTCAACACCACGCCTCTGGGGCGCGCCGTGACCGGCACGCTGCTGGTCCGGGCGATGCTCGAGGACGAGGTGCAGATCTGGGGTGACGGCTCCACCTTCAAGGGCAACGACATCGAGCGGTTCTACCGGTACGGACTGCTCGCCAACCCGCACCTGCGGATCTACAAGCCCTGGCTGGACGCGGACTTCGTCACGGAGCTCGGCGGCCGCAAGGAGATGTCCGAGTGGCTGCTCGCGCACGGACTGCCGTACCGTGACTCCACCGAGAAGGCGTACTCCACGGACGCCAACATCTGGGGTGCCACCCACGAGGCCAAGACGCTGGAGCATCTCGACACCGGCGTAGAGACGGTCGACCCGATCATGGGCGTACGGTTCTGGGACCCGTCGATGGAGATCGCGACCGAGGACGTGACGGTCGGCTTCGACCAGGGCCGTCCGGTCACCATCAATGGCAAGGAGTTCGCCACCCCGGTCGATCTCGTCATGGAGGCCAACGCGATCGGTGGCCGGCACGGTCTGGGGATGTCCGACCAGATCGAGAACCGGGTGATCGAGGCCAAGAGCCGCGGCATCTACGAGGCGCCCGGCATGGCACTGCTGCACATCGTCTACGAGCGCCTGGTCAACGCGATCCACAACGAGGACACCGTGGCCGCGTACCACAACGAGGGGCGGCGCCTCGGCCGACTCCTCTACGAGGGTCGCTGGCTGGACCCGCAGGCGCTGATGGTGCGTGAGTCGCTGCAGCGCTGGGTCGGCGCCGCGATCACCGGCGAGGTCACCCTCCGCCTGCGCCGCGGCGAGGACTACTCGGTTCTCGACACCCGGGGCCCGACGCTCAGCTACCACCCGGACAAGCTCTCCATGGAGCGGACCGAGGACTCGGCGTTCGGCCCGGTGGACCGGATCGGCCAGCTCACCATGCGGAACCTGGACATCGCCGACTCGCGCGCACGGCTTGAGCAGTACGCGGGTCTGGGCATGGTCGGCACCGACCACCCGACCCTGATCGGCGCCGCGCAGGCGGCCTCGACCGGTCTGATCGGCGCCATGGACGCGGGCGGCGCGCAGGCGATCGCCTCGCGCGGCGAGGTCACGGACGAGGAGACCATGCTGGACCGCGCCGCGATGGAGTCCGGCACGGACTGAGACAGCGATTCACGAGGTCATGTCCCTCTCGTGGTTGGCGTTGCGTGAGGTCCGCTGATCACGGAGGTGCCGGTATCGCTACCTCCGGGCCCGGGTGTACAACCCGGGCACGGACGCGGTGAGAACGCCGCGCGTCACGAGGCGCTTCAGTCTCCGCCGGTGGTGAGCTTCAGCTCCGGGAGAGAGCCTACCCTGGCCCCAAATCCCCTCGTGGCAAGGGCGTCAGGCCTCGCCGGGGGCAGGAATTGCCAGGTTCACTCACCGGTGGCGCGTCTGTCTGATCGGGTGTGCTGTTGGCCGGGTGTGATGGGTGGGGAGCTGGGCGCGCGTGATCGCCCGGTTCCCCGACACCGGCCACCATTCCCGCTGGGTGGCCGGTGACGAGGTCCATGGCGGCAAACCGAACCGCCGACGCACCCACCTCTCAAGCACGGCCCGGTGGACACCGGTTACCGCGATCGGCGGAATCCTCGGTCCAGGACGGTCATGCCGGACCAACAACGAATCTCCGACTCAGGTCACTGGCCGTGCCCTCCACTGCGCGTCGTCAGGCCGAGGCGGCTGCGCTGGTCGTGGTCCTCGTCGTCCACGGCGGTCACGGTCCAGTGGTCGAAGTCGTAGACGACGGATGCGCCATCGACCGAGGCGGTGAACGTCGAGCCCCGTTTGTCCTGCTGCAGCCACGGGGTGTCGAACAGCTTGTACGCGTCGTAGTCGATCGGCGTGCCGTTCACGAGCTGGGTGGCGCCGGGCGCCTGAGACGCGGAGTCGAAGGTGATGTCGAGGTGGTCCCCGCTCAGGCTGTGATACACGAGCCGCGGGTTCGTATCCTCGATGTGGCTCACGTCCATTCTCGTGGCACTGGTGAGGGCGCTCGCGAACGCGTCGAGGCCGGCGTACGTGGATGCATCCGCCGATTCCAGCACCCAGCCGTTGCTGTCGGCCTGGCTGCGCAGAATGTCATAGCTGTAGCTGAGGCCGGCGGTCGGGTGGTTCTGCGCCGTCGTCTTCACCTTGTTCGCCGGGTCGTTCGGTGTCTGGTGGTACCAGGTTCCGGGCTTCGCCAGCTTGTATGCGAAGTACATCGGTCCCGTGTCGACGATCGTCCATCCGTCGACCTCGCGCCGTTCCCGAATCGAACCGTTGGTGGGGAACAGCGCGTTGATGTAGTTCGAGGTCTGGTCGCCCGACGACTTGTAGACGCCCACGGCCGTGGGACCGTTCTGCATCACCCGCTGATTGGCGGGCTGGTCGTAGGCGCCGATCGGAGCGTTGCCCTGGTCGACCGACAGCCGGAACAGCGGATTCGCGGCGTCGGAGTGCCAGCGGAGCACGACCGGCAGATCCTCGATCCAGTTGTCGACGCGCCGGTAGTGGACCTCGGTGCCCAGGCCCCAGGTGGGACGCACGTAGCTGGTGCGGTAGATGTCCATCGCGTGGCCACTGGAGTTCTGGAGGTTGGTCTTGTGCGCGGTGTAGGACTTGTCGGTCTTCCGGCCGATCTCCACCGCCGCCCCGGGCGGTGTGTACTTCGTCCCCGGCCAGGCCACGAGACCGGCGTACTCGAGGTTCGGACGGTACGCCGAGGGCGCCGGGTTGTCGGATTCGCCGACACCCCGCTGTGCGCGGTGGGCGCCGAAGTACGTCCAGGCAAGCGTCGAGTGGTCCGCGGGCCGCCAGGTCGGATCGTTGACGGAGGACAGGTCGCCCTTGGCGCGGCTCTCCGACGAGATCATGTAGCCGTCGATCCAGTCGTTCGCCCACTCGAACCACATCACGTCCATCGCCATCCTCACCTGCTGGCGCAACTGGGCGTCGTCGGCCCACTGATAGAGGGCGTTGAGACAGAAGTACGTCATGAAGGTGTACTCGGGGCTCTGGTACTCCGCCCATCCGCTGCGCACGCCCGCGTTCACCATCTCAAGGATGTTCGCCTTGTTGGCATCCCTCAGCTGTGCCCCGGATTTGCCGTTGAGGTCGGCGAGGTCGGGGAAGTACTGGCCGACGAGGTATCCGGTGGCGTAGTTGCTCATCCGCAGGTTCTCGGTCTGCGGGAGTTTCGCGTAGCCGTACGAGGCGAAGTAGCTGCGCACGTGCGCCAGCATGTCCGGGCTGAACTGGTCCCCGGCCATGAGGTAGGAGTACATCTTCGCCATGGTCTTGTACTGCTCGTAGTCGTAGCTCCGGAACTGGGCGTCGAGCTTGGCGAGGTTCGCCGTCACGTTCTCGTGGTCGGCGAGCTGCGCGGTGTACTGGGCCACGTTGACGGCGCCGCTCTCCTCCTTCATGGCCTTCGTCTTGTTCCACAGCCACTGTGTCCGGGTCTGCTGGGTGCCGGGGTAGGGGGCGGGCGACTCGGGCACGTACGGGCCGGTCGATGTCCTGAGCGGGGTACTCAGCGCGCTGATGTTGCCGCTCGCGTCCCTGGCCCGCACCGTGAAGTCGTAGCGCGTGGCGGGCATCAGGCCGGTGACGACGGCCGAGGTGGTGGTGCCGCTGACGGAGGCGACCTGATAGCCGTCGCGGAAGACGTCGTACCCGGTCACGCCGAGGTTGTCGGTCGAGGCGGTCCAGCCGAGCGAGACACTGCCTGACGTCACGCCGGCGGTCAGTGAGGTCGGGGCGGTGGGCGGCTCCGTGTCGGTGATGCCGCCGGGCACCTCGTAGACGCCGAGGTTGTCGACGGTGATCGCCTCGTCCGTGCCGCCGGTGTCGACGCGCACCGCAAAGCCCAGCTCCACCGTGGAGATGAGCCGCTGCCCGCCGTTGGGGACGATCGTGAAGCGGTACGGGGGGAGGGCGGTGTCGTCGACCCGCGACAGGCCGCCGGAGGTACCGGTGTACGCAGAGGTGGTGGTGATGCTCACCGCGGGCACCGGGAATCGCGGCACGAGGTTGTTGTCGAAGTTGCCGAACTGGATCTGTGCGTAGATGTCCTTGGCGACGGGCTTGTCGCTCGCCGCGCTCCGGGCCAGGTCGTACTGGAGGACGAACTGCCGGGCGGGGCTGCCGACCGGCTCGTTGTAGACAGCGTTGATGCGGTCCTTCAGCACGCCGGTGGACCACCGGTGGTAGAAGTAGCTGGAGAGGTTGGTGCCCTGGGAGGCGTCGCGGAGTTCGAGGGCGTTGTCGCCGTCGACCTGCACGATCTGCTGGGTGCCTCCCGATGTCTGGCTGGACATGGTCAGCGGGCTCTTGCCGCTGTCGAATCCGGTGTCGAGGTCCGCGGCGAGCAGATTCGTGGGTGGGTCGTCGGCTGCTACGGCGGTGGTGCCTGGTACCGCCAGCAGAAGAGCGACACACACCGCTGCCACTCTTCGCATCAGGATGTTCATGGATCATCCCTTCGGGGTGGATGGGCTACTTGACGGCTCCCGTGACGAGGCCCTTGCTCCAGAACGACTGCAACGACACGAACATGGCGACGACGGGCACGACGGACACCAGCGCGCCGGTGACGACGGTGGTGTAGCTGATGGGATAGCCCTGGAGCTCACGCCAGCCGACGAGGCCCACCGTCACCGGCTGGAGCGAGGTGTCGGCGAGCATGAGCGAGGGCAGGAGGAAGTTCGTCCAGATCGCGACGAACTGGAACAGGAAGATCGTGACCATCGCGGGTGCCATGAGCCGCGCGCACATCGCGAAGATGCGCAGCTCGCCGGCTCCGTCGATGCGCCCGGACTCGATCAGGGCGTCCGGTATCGAGGACGCTGCGTAGATCCGGCTGAGGTACACGCCGAAGGGACTGACGATGCTCGGGATGAACACGGCCCAGAAGGTGTTGATGGTCCCCGTGTAACTGAACACGAGGTAGAGCGGGATGGCGAGCACGGGTGCGGGCAGCAGCACGGCGGCGAGCACCGTGCCGAAGACGGCCTCGCGACCCGGGAACGGGAACTTGGCGAGCGCGTAACCGCACATGGACGCCAGGAGCGTGGAGACGATCCCGCCGCCGACCGCGTACAGCAGCGAGTTGAACAGCCAGCGCGAGTAGATGCCGCCCTGGGCCTCGAACAAGGTCCGGATGTTGTCGAAGAGGGCGAAGTGCCTTCCGAACCAGAAGCCGTTGCCCGAGAAGATCTCTCCGGTGCCCTTGGTGGCGGAGACGACCAGCCACCACACCGGGAGCAGGAAGTAGACGGCGAAGAGGGTCATGACGGCCAGTACGAACAGGCGCGATGCCGGGTTGACCGTTGTGAGGGCGCCCGCCCGGGAGCGCCGCGGCCTCGGTTCCCGGACCACGGACGTGGTTCGGGTGGGCGATTGCAGGGTGGCGGTCATCAGTCGACGCTCCTGGCCGATGCGCGGAAGACAAGGATGGACAGCACGCAGATCAGCGCGCCGAGCACCACGGACTGCGCGGCGGCGTAGTTGAAGTCGTTGGCGGACAGCGACCGCAGCGCGGCCATGATCGGTGTGTAGGTGGACGACAGGTTCGGCGCCACGGATTTCATGGTGGCCGGCTCGTTGTACAGCTGGAACGTGCCGATGATGGAGAAGACGAGGGTGAGCAGCAGGGCCGGCCGGATCTGCGGGACCTTGATGAGCAGCGCGGCCTTCCAGCCGGAGCAGCCGTCGAGCGCGGCGGCCTCCATGGTCTCCTCGGGGACTGCCTGCAGGGCCGCGAAGATCAGGATGGTGTTGTAGCCGGTCCATGCCCAGGTCAGGATGTTGGCTATCGAGAAGGGCAGTGCGCCGTCGGTGACGAAGCTGAAGTGAACGCCCATCGACCCGAGGTACCTGGTGATGGGGCTCAGCGAGGGCGCGTACAGGAAGGACCACACCAGACCGGCGATCACGCCGGGCAACCCGTAGGGGATGAAGTAGGCGATCCGGAAGAACCTGCGCCCCTTCGTGGCCGACGAATCGATGAGCAGGGCGAGGAAGAGCGCGATGGCGAGCATCAGTGGCACCTGGATGACGCCGACGAAGGCCACCCGGCCCAGGGACGAGATGAAGTCCGTGTCGTGGAACACCCGGACGTAGTTGTCGAAGCCCGCGAAGACGGACTCGGCTCCGGAAAGGCCGAGGCCGGAGCGTTTTTCGGCGAAGAAGCTCTGGCCCACGGAGTACCCGGTGGGTACCAGGTAGACGACGAAGAAGAGCAGGAGGAACGGCATGACGAAGGGCGCGGCTCGCCTCAGTTCGCGCAGTCGGCGCCGCCGGATCGTCGAGGAGGACACGGTCACCTCTTCCGTGGAGTGGCGGGATTGCGGATCCAGTGGGGGCCGCGTCGACGCGCGGCCCCCGCGCGGGGCTACTTGCTCACGGAGAATCCCTGGGACCGCAGTGCGGAGACCGTGCCCTTCTGGGCGCTGCTCAGGGCGTCCTGGAAGGTTCCCTTCTTGGTGTGCACCTTGCCGAGACCGTCACCGAGCGCCGTGGCCGTGGTGGACATGACCGGGCCCCACCGCCAGTCGGGGTTCACCTTGGCCGCCTCCTGACGGAACAGCTGGTAGATGGGGCGGCCGCCGTAGTAGCTCTGGGGGGCGTCCAGTGCCTTGTTGGCGAGCCCTGACTTGGAGGCGGGGAGGATGGCTGCGGAGGCGATCAGGTTCGACACCGAACCGGAGTCGGTCGACATCCACAGGGCGAACTCGGTGGCCTCCTTCGGCCTCGCGCAGTCCTTCATCACGGCCGTGGCCGAGCCGCCCGAGTTGCCGACGGTGTCCTGTGCGCCCCACCGGGGCATGGGCGCGATGTCCCACTTGCCCGCGGAGCCGGCGGCGTTGTCCCGGATGAGGGAGGCGGACCAGACCGGGCCGACCTCCGCCCAGACCTTGCCCTTGCTCCACGCGGAGTACAGCGCGGCGTCGAAGGCGGGGTGGGAGGTGACGAGGTCCCGGTCGAAGAGTCCCTGCCAGTAATCGGCGACCTTGCCGTTCGCTGCGCTGTCGAGCGAGACGGACCAGGCGTCGTCCTCGACGCCGAACCAGGGTGCACCGCCCTGCCAGGCGAATCCGGCGTAGAGGTAGGGGTCGGCGGGGAGGTTCATGAGGCGGGACGACTGGTCGGCGGCCTTCACCGCCGCGGCTGCGGAGGTGAACTCGTCCCAGGTCTTGGGTACTTCGATGTGCGCCTTCTTGAAGAGGTCGGCGCGGTAGAACATCGCCATCGGCGCGGTGTCGACGGGGACGCCGTAGGCCTTGCCGTTGACGCCGACGTTGCCCCACACCCAGTCGGCGAACTCGTCCTGCTGCGGTTTGACGTAGCTGCTGACGTCCTGCAGGACACCGGCGGCGAGGAAGCTCGAGAAGGTCTCGTAGCCGACCTGTGCCAGGCAGGGGGCCTTGCCCGCCTTGGCGGCGGTGAGCATCTTGTCGTAGCCGCCCGCGCCGCCGTCGGTTATCGCCTCGTACTTCACGTGGATGTCGGGGTGCGACTTGTTCCACAGCTCGACCGACTTCTCGTAGCCCGACGCCCACCCCCAGAAGGTGATTTCGGCCGGGCCGCTGGTGCTCGCTCCAGTACTGCCGCTGCACCCGGAAAGCATGATGCCGGTGGCGGCGATGATGGCCGCCGCGGCGAGTCTCGCCCTGCGCATGACCATGACGTCCTCTCAATTTCTGCTCTGAACAACGTTGTTCGTGTCACTGAGTGGATCGAGGCTGCCCTTGCGGACAGCCATTTGCGTGCCTGACTGGTCTTGCGGGATGCTCTGGCCGGCGTCGAGTTCGTCGGTTCGTTCCTGGCCCCCGTACCGGGCGGGTGGCTGCGAAGCCCGACGGGAGGGGCGCGGTGGACGTACTGACGCATGGCCGGGCGCGGACGGGACGTCCGCGGGGGCCGAGTGACGGCTCGGACTCCGATGCCGGTGGAGCGGGCAACGGACGGTGGCCCGCCGGGAGTTCGCGCCACGAGGGACGGAGGGACGTACCGGAACTGCGATCGTCCGCGCGTTCCGGCAGCTCGGCGGAAGCGGCTCTCGGAGAGGCACGGCTCCCCGGCGCTGACGGGACAGGGGCGCCGAGCTCGTCCACGGTCGCGACCGTGACGCTGCTGCCCCGTACGGGCGCGGGGCCCGGATCCTGTCGTCACATCCGTTGAATTTGAGGGAATTTGACGACGGGTCCTACGGTGACGGGTCACGCGCGTCGGCGCACACAGTGTTTCCCTTCCACTACGAGTGGGGGTCGATAGCTGGGATACTTGCATACAAGCATACGGCGTGCAACGATCATTTCGTGAATCCCCCTCAACAACCGCGCATCCCTGAGCAGACATTGGCCGGTCGCGATGCGGGACTGGCCCCGATCACCCGGGACGGGACGCGGACCCGGACGTCCGACCGCGTCTACGAGGAGTTGGCCGCCGCGATCCGCGAACTCCGGTTCGCTCCGGGAGCCTCCCTGTCCGAGACCGAGCTGGCCAGACAACTCCACGTCAGCCGCACACCGGTGCGCGAGGCTCTCGCACGGCTCGTCGACGCGGGCCTCGTACGCGTCGTGCCACAGGTCGGCACGCGGGTCGGCCTGATCAGCCTGCGTGACGTCGAAGAGGCCCGCTTCGTCCGCGAGAGCCTGGAGGTCGCGGCCTTCGAAGTGGCGTGCGCCGACCCGACGGTTGACGTCACCGTACTGCGAGAGCTGCTCGAACGGCAGGAGCACAGCTGCCGTACCGAGGACTACGACGCGTTCTTCTTCGCCGACGAGGCGCTGCACTGCGAGATCTTCTCGCTCAGCGGCTATCCCGGGGCGTGGCAGGCCGTGCAGCGGATGAAGCTGCAACTCGACCGGCTCCGCCGGCTGGCCCTGCCTGGCGCCGCCGCGATGCGCGAACTGATCGACGAGCACCGGCTGATCGTCGACGCTCTGGAGAACGCCGATCTGCCCGCGGGCCGCGCCCTGATCAGCCGGCACGCCAGGCGCGCCCTGGAACGCGGCCCGGCGCTGCGCGCCGAGTACCCGGGCTACTTCACCGATTGACATCGATCCGGACATCCGGCCGGCCCGCCACACGGCACGCCCGGGGCGTGGCATCGTCCGGCCGTTCCCCTACCTGAAGAAAGGCGACGTCATGGACTTCGAGAACACGGACGGGCTCGGTCGGCATCGGGTCGGACAGGCATGACCATACGGCTCTCCCTCGGCCACATCGACACCTACGACGCCCGGATCGCGACCTTCGCCCACCAACTCGGGCTCACCGGTGTCCAGTTCCACACTCCGGATCTGCTGCCGGGAACCGACGGCTTCTGGAGCCTGACGGAGCTGCGGGCCCTGCGGGACCGCTGCGACGCCGACGGACTGGCGATCGACGGCATCGAGAACGTACCTCTTGCCCATTTCTGGAAGATCCAGCGCGGTCTGCCCGGCCGCGACGAGCAGATCGAGAACTACCAGAAGACCATCCGCAACGTCGCCGCTGTCGGGGTCGACGTGCTCGGCTACAACTTCCTCGCCACCTACGTATGGCGCACGGACATGGCGGCGAAGGGCCGCGGCGGCGCCAAGGTCACCGCATTCGACCTGGCGGACGTCCCGGCGGGCAACGCGCTCGCCGGCTACCGGCTGACCCCCGACCAGGCTCTGGACGAGCCGATCACCGCCGAGCGGATGTGGGCGAACCACCAGTATTTCCTGGACGCCGTACTGCCCGTCGCGGAGGAAGTCGGTGTGCGGCTCGCCCTCCATCCCGACGATCCGCCCACACCACAGCCCCTCGGTGGCATCGCCCGGATCTTCACCTCTCCGGACGCCATCGGACAGGCCCACGCCCAGGCCGGCGGCAGCCCGTCATGGGGGCTGAACCTCTGCCTCGGCACCGTGTCGGAGATGGCCGGCGAGCAGAGCGTCAACGAGGTCATCGACCTGCTGGGACCGGCCATCTGCTACGTCCACTTCCGGGACGTTCGCGGTACAGTGCCGCGCTTCAGCGAATGCTTCCTCGGCGAGGGCAACTTCGACCCGGCACGGGTGATCCGCCGGCTCGACGCCTCGGGATTCGACGGCTTCCTGATCGATGATCATGTTCCGGCCATGATCGGCGACTTGGACACCTGGGGAGACACCTCGTCCGAGGCGTACTGCAGCCGAGGACGGGCACACGCGATCGGATATCTGCAAGGCGTCCTGAACGGCCTGTCGCTCGACGAGCCGGTCGGCCCACGCACTGTTCCGGCGAACGGCCGGCTGTCGGCATAGCCGTGTGAGGTTCGCCCGGTCGGGAGGAGGATGCGGTGCGTCCTGCGCCGGGGTCCCGCGCCGGGTGCGGGACCCGATGGCCGCCCGACTCGCGGTCACCGCAGCGGATCGCTCGCCTACCGGGCTTCTTCCGGATCCGGTCTCTCGGATCCCCTGAGGACGAGCCGGGTGGGGAAGACTCGGGTGGTGAACTCCGAGGTGTCGCCGTTGAGCCGGCCGATCACCGACTCGGCGGCCGTACGCCCCATCAGCTCGATGTCCTGGCTCACCACCGACACCGGTGGGCTGCCGAGCAGCGACGTCTCGAAGTCGTCGAAGCCGACCAGCGGCAGCCGTCGGCCGGACCGCTGGAACGCCAGCAACGCACCGATCGTCGCACGGTTGTTGGCCGCGAAGACGGCGTCGGCCGAGCCGTCGCGCAGCAGGGCGTCGACCGCGCGCTGCGCCTGCGCCCTGGTGTGGGCCGTCGTGATCGTGGGTGAGTCCGCCACCCGGATCCCCGACTCGGCCAGCGCCGCTGCGTATCCGGCGTGCCGTTCGCGCATCGTGTGGATGCCGGGCGAGTCGCCGACGTAGGCGATGCGCCGCGCACCGGCGCGGCAGAGTGCCAAGGTCGCCTCGCGGGCTCCGCCCGCGTTGTCGGCGAGAACCGTGTCGGCGGCCGGGTACGGCGTCGGCCGGTCGAGAAAAACCAGCGGAGGGATGGGCGGCGCGACCTCGGACCAGTCGCGGGCCGCGTGCTGCGGCGGTACGACGATCAAGCCGTCCACCCGCTGTTCCATGAGCCGGTCGACCAGGCGATCGTGCCGCGGCCCCTCCTCGTTGGAGCTCGTGATCGTGACGAGGTAGCCTGCGGCATCCGCAACGCTCTCGACGGCGCTCGCGAGCGTGGAGTAGTAGGGGTTCGCGAGATCGCTGATGACCAGGCCGATGGTCCTGCTCGTCCGGCCGGGCCGGATGCTCGCCGCCGAGAGGTTGCGGCGGTATCCCAGCTTGACGATCGCCGCGCTGATCCGAGCCGCGAGTTCGGGATCGATGTTCGTTGCCCCGTTGACGTGACGCGAGACGGTCTTCAGGCTGACGCGCGCTTCGCGGGCGACATCGTTCATGGTGGGATTGCGCGGCACTGCTCTCTCCAGCCGACGACTGTGGGCGCTCGATCGTACTCGGCGACTCCCCCGCGCCACCGGCCCCGGCACAGCCCGGACACCGGGCGACGCGATGCGGGTCAGTGTGCCGCGGGTGGTACGGCCGGGCGCCCGCTCAGAGGACCGCACACGGTCCGGCCGGTGCGCTCAACGCCCCAACCCGGTACGGCCGGTACAGCGGATGCGCTCAGCGGGCCCGTCTGAGGACCCGCGCCCCGCCCGCGGGCACCGTGACCCCGCCCTCGTGCGCCGATCCGTCCAGCAGGTCGGTCCCCCAGCCCGGAACGGTGGTCCCGGCGTCACCGTGGTTGATGAGGAAGACGTAGTCATGACCGGCCGAGCGGCGCGTCACAGCCTCGACGGCGCTTCCGGCCGGAACCGCCGTCACCCCGGACCGCTTCACGAGCTGCCCCACCAGACGCGCACGCGCGTCGGCGTCCAGCTCCACGCCCACGTACCAGGCTTCCCCCTCGCCCCGGTCCGCGCGGGTGATCGCCGGTGTGCCCGCGAAGTCGCCGCTGTCGTACCAGCAGGCCGCTTCCGCGTCCGTGAGCTCGATCTCCTCGTGCCAGGTGGCGACCCGGGCCGGCCCTGTGACCCCGTCGATCTCGACGAAGTCCCCGTCCACCATGGGCGCGAACTCCTCCACGCGCACACCCAGCAGTTCACGGAACGCTCCGGGATAGCCGCCGAGCCGCACCCGGTCGAGCGGATCGACGATGCCCGAGAAGTAGGTGACGAGCACGGTCGCCCCCGCGTGCACGGCAGTGGTGAGCGCGGCCACGTCCTGGTCGCGAACCAGGTAGAGCAGGGGCACGATGATCAGCCGGTAGTCCGACAGGTCGGCCGACGGCGCAACGATGTCGACGGTGACGCCCACGTCCCGCAGACTCCGGTACCACCCAAGGGCTGACTCCATGTACGACAGACCGTTGTGCGGATGCGACTCGCGGTCGGCCGCCCACCACGACTCCTCGCAGAAGAGCAGCGCGCAGTCCGCGGCCACCCGGCTGCCGAGCACCTCGGCACAGCGCGCCAACTCCGCGCCGAGTGCCTTCACTTCCCGGAACGTCCTGCTGCCGGACCCGGCGTGCGGGAGCATCGCGGAATGGAACCGCTCGGCGCCCGCACGCGCGGCCCGCCACTGGAAGAAGCAGATGCCGTCGGATCCGCGGGCGAGGTGGGAGAGTACGTCCCGCCGGAGCTGCCCCGGGCGCTTCGCGGGGTTGACCGGGCGCCAGCTCGTGGCACCGGTGGCCGTCTCCATCAGCAGCCACGGCTTCCCCCGGGACAGCCCGCGGGCCCGGTCGGCCGAGAAGGACAGCTCGGCCTGGGCGTCGGACGTCGGTCTCAGGTAGTGATCGCTGGCGATGAGATCCACATCGCCGGTCCACGAGCTGTAGTTCATGTTCTTCCCGGCGTCGAAGAGCACCAGGTTCGTGGTGACCGGCACATCGGGCGTGACCCGACGCAGGACGGCCGTCTCGGCCCGCAACTGCGCACGCAGCTGGTCGGAGCTGAACCGGTCGAAGTCCAGCACCTGCGTCGGGTTCGAGTCGGTGAACGTCATCCGTGGCGGCTGGATCTGTTCCCACGCCGAGTACGTCTGGCTCCACGCACTGGTCGTCCACGCGGTGTTCAGCTCGTCGAGCGAGTCCCCGTAGCGCACCCTCAGCCAGCTCCGGAAGGCAACGGCGCTCGCTTCGCCGTAGCACCGGGAGTTGTGGCCTCCGAGTTCGTTGGAGACGTGCCACAGCGCGAGCGCCGGGTGTTCGCCGTAGCGCTCCGCCATCTTCTCCACCAGCGCGAGCGAGTACTCGCGGTAGATCGGTGACGACGGCGACCAGGCTTGGCGTCCGCCCTGCGCCATCGTTCGCCCCTGCCGGTCGACGGGCAGTATCTCCGGAAACCGCGTGGTGAGCCACGGCGGGGGTGACGCGGTGGCCGTGGCGAGATCGACTGCGACTTCGCCCACGTGCAGCAGGTCGAGCAGGCGATCCAGCCAGCCGAAATTCCATCGATCGGGCTCCGGCTGCAACGTCGACCAGGCGAAGACACCCACGGTGACCAGATTGACCCCGGCCTCGCGCATCAGCCGCACGTCCTCGGGCCATACGCTCTCGTCCCACTGTTCGGGGTTGTAGTCGCCGCCGAACGCCACGGGTTCCCCGCCGAACCGCGCAACGATGTTGGCAGGCCATCTGATCCACTCTGCCGTCACGAGCTTCTTCTCCTCACCGCCCGACGAACGAGCGCCCACGCGAATGCCCCCGACACGGCGTCGAGCAACAGCCGGGCGCGGCCGAGGACCACCGCCCGAAAGTGCGCCGGAGTGCGGAACGGCCACAGACTAGCGGGCTGAGACAACGTTGTTTAGAGTGAAGTCGACACCAGCGGAACGCAGTTCGTCCGGTGCGTCCGTGCGGTGGCCGTCAGCCGAAACCGCCCGTCGCAGCTGCCTCCCGGATTCTTTCAACGGCAGGGCCCAACCAGGCGCGAGGCCCGGGAACACATCGAGGGAGTGGAACGTGGCGGAGTTCGATGGCAAGGTCGCCATCGTCACCGGTGGATTCAGCGGTATCGGAAGCGCGACGGCCCGGGTCCTTTCCGCGCGCGGGGCGACGGTCGTGGCGGCCGGCATCCCGCCGAAAGGCGCGTACGAGGAGCTGCCTCCCGGTGTCGAGCGCGTCGATGTCGACGTCACCGACGAGACCGCCACCGCTCGACTCGTCACCCGGGTCGTAGCAGCACACGGCGGCCTCGACATCCTCGTCGCCGCGGCCGGGATCCAGCGCTACGGTGTCGCGGCGGAGACCAGCGCCGACGAGTGGAACGAGGTGCTCGCGGTCAACGTGACCGGCGCCTTCCACGCCGTCAAGCACGCGCTGCCCCACCTGCGTACACGCGGGGCGGGCTCGATCGTGATCGTCTCCTCCGTGCAGGCCTTCGTCACCCAGGCCGCCGTCGCCGCCTACACCACCAGCAAGGGGGCACTCAACGCGCTCGCCCGGTCGATCGCCATCGACGAGGCGAAGCACGGGATCAGGGCCAACACGGTCTGTCCCGCGTCGGTGGACACCCCGATGCTGCGTGCCTCCGCCCGCGCCTTCTCCGACGGCAGTGACCGGGGCACGCAGGAACTGGTCGAGTCCTGGGGGCGGATGCATCCGCTCGGCCGGGTGGCGCGACCGGACGAGGTCGCCGAGGCGATCGCCTTCCTGGCCGGGGACCGAGCGAGCTTCATCACCGGCATCTCGCTGCCCGTCGACGGCGGGCTGCTCGCCAACGCGGCGGTGGTACTTCCCGGTTGAGGGCGGGCGTCTCGACCGCAGGCGACGACGGAGGACTCTCGATGACGACCAGGGTTGCGATCCCCGGCAGAGCCAGGGTGGGCGAAGGACCGGTCTGGGACGCCGGGCTCCGGTGCCTGCACTGGGTGGACATCCCCGCCGGGCACATCCACACCAGTGACCCGGTTACCAGCAGGACCACCACTCTTCGGCTGCCCACGCAGGTCGGCGCCGCGGTGCCGCGACGCGGCGGAGGCTTCGTGGCGGCGACGGCCGAGGGATTCGCGAGCGTCGACGCCGACGGTTCGATGACCACCCGGCGCGCGTTCCTGCCCGACGGCGAGCGCATGAACGACGCGAAGTGCGACCGGCACGGGCGGTTCTGGGCCGGCAGCACGGCGATGGACTTCCGACCGGGCAGCGGCGCCCTGCATGTCCTGTTGCCGGACTGGACGAGCCGTGTGGTTCTCGAAGGGCTCGCTCTGCCCAACGGGCTCGGGTGGAGCCCCGATGGCCGCACCTTCTACCTCGCCGACTCGATCGCGGGCGAGATCTACGCCTTCGACACCACTGACGAATACCCGTGGATGAGCCGTCGGCGCATACTGTTCCGGCTCCCCGCGCACACAGGCATGCCGGACGGTCTCACCGTCGACGCGGCCGGGTGTCTGTGGGTCGCGGTGTGGGGCGGCGCGCGCGTGGCCCGGGTCTCCCCCGACGGCGACCTGCTCGGCGAGATCCCGCTGCCCGTGCACCAGCCGTCCTCCTGCACGTTCGGCGGACCCCGCCTCGACGCGCTGTACGTCACCTCGGCCCGGGACGGCCTGGAACTCCCGGGCGACGATCCGGCGGGGTCCGTATTCGTCGTCGACGAGGTGGGTGGCGCCGTGGGCCTGCCTTCGACGACGTTTGCCGGATGAGCTGATCGGCCGGGCCGAGCAGGGCGGGGGCGCGGCATGAACGACGACCGCGTGGGCACGATCCTCCGCTCAACGGCCGGGCATGGTTGCGGACCGACCGAGCCCGGCGCGTCCGCCGCCGGACCGGTCGAACAGGCCGAGCAGATGTTCCCGGCCCGGGTTCGCCTACCCCACCCGATCCGGGACAACGTTGCCTGGTCTCGGAGCGACCGGTCCCGATCGGCCGAGGCCCTCCGGTCGTCAGCCGAGAGGCATCGTGCAGAAGTGGGCGCCGACGCGGAAGTTGCGAGGCTCGGCGGGGTCGAGGTCCGTCGGGCCGAAGGTCCCGGAGCCGAGGATCGACGCCAGGTGGTGTTCCGCGTCGTCCTCGGGGCGGTACCCGATGGCCTCCGCCTCTGCCAGGGACCACCACCGACGGGTGTTGCGGGAGATGCCCCACAGAACGCGGAATGCGGTGGGCTCGGCATGCAGACATGCCTCGACGAGCCGGGCCGCGTCACCTGGCGATAGCCAGGCGGCCAGGTCCTCGGGGGCGAGCGGGCGCGGCCGGAACGCGCCGATCCGCAGGCAGGTGACGTCGACGCCGAACCGGGAGTGGTACAGACCGCCCAGCGCCTCGATCGCGGCCTTGCTGACACCGTAATAGGTGTCCGGACGCGGTGGCACGACGGCGGGCAGGACGCCGTCGGCCGCATCGTCCCGCGTGTGGAACCCCGCGACGTGGATGCTCGACGCGAGCACCACGCGGGGAACGCCCTGCCTCCGTACCGCTTCGAGGACCCGCCGGGTGCCGTCGATGTTGATGTCGGCGATCCGCTCCCACGACGTCTCCCCGGCCAGTCCACCCAGGTGGATCACCGCGTCCACCTCCTGGCAGGCCGCGTCGATGGCGTCCTGGTCGGTGAAGGACGCCCGTACGGTCTCCACTTCCTCCTCCGGTCCGGCCGGCTCGATCTCCGCGACGTCCAGGAGGCGCAGGGTCCGGCCCGCGCGGGCCAGGCGCGGGCGCAGCTCGCGGCCGATGCGGCCCGCGGCGCCGGTGACCAGGATCCGCTGCCCGGTCACGGCGCCTCCCCGGCCGGGTGGGCGACGGCAGGCAGTTCCGGGGCCGGAACCTGGTGGTCGTAGGGGCGCGGGGTCGCGGACGCGGGCACGTAGGGAGGCTGGTTGTAGGTGTGCTGCCGGCGGAAGGCGAGATCCGTCGGTGGGCACCAGTGCCGCCAACTGCCTGGATCCGTGTCCACGGCCGCGGACTTCGGCCCGACGCCGTTGCCGTTCTCGGCCGCGACGGCGTACTCGTACACGGTTACGTCCGTCGTGCGGGCCTGACCCGGATCGTCGTGTCCGGGGATGACGCCGGGCGCGTGATCGACGTGCCGGAAGCCGAACCCGGCGAAAATCTCGCGGTAGGCGGCCTCGCCCTCGCGGCGTCGGTAGAGCCGGTACCCGCCCGCGCCCAGCACCTCGCCCCAGGTGACGGTGACCGTTCCGTGGCCGAGCCGGACTCTGAGCCCGTCCGGCGGGTCGGGCGCCCGGCGGGTCGGGTGGACGGGATAGTCGGCGCCCGGCGCGGCCCGTCGGTGACTGTTCCGGGCGATGACGCGGACGTGGCGCTTCTCGTCCTCGGCAAGGCCGGTCAGGTGGACGGGACTTCGTTCCGTCTCCGCGTCCGTCGCCCAGGTGTGGCCGCCGTCGGCGCTGAGCTGGACGATGTAGCGGTCCGCGGCGGCAGCCGCGGAGAAGTGTACGAGCACGCCGTCGCCGGCGGTCTCGGTGCGCAGGACCTGCGAGGGCGGCGGCTGCGGCTGTCCTCCCGTCAGCTCCCAGTGATGGCGGCCTCGGGGCAGGACCACGGTGATCGTGTCCTGCGACACGGCGAGGGGGCGTACTCGCTCGCCGTCGATGTGGAAGCGGGCGGCCGCATCGCGCCCGCCGGGGACGTGCAGGCTCACCGAACTGTCCGACGGGGCGTGGTAGACGCCTTGGGCCTCGGTGGGGTCCCGGTAGCGGAGCGTGATGCCGAGATCGTCGTCGCCGGTGGTCAGGAGAAGGTCGGAGGTTCCCACGGCGCTTCCGTGGAAGAGGGTCAGTTCCCGCAGGCCGTCGTCGAAGAGCCTGATGGTCCCGGCCGTCCCCGAGAAGCGCAACCCCTGCTCGGCGAACTCGACCGTCTTCGGTTCGTAGTGCACGGACGCCTCGTGCCGGAACACGAAGTCCAGGCTGTGCGGGGTCCGGATCCGGGCGCCCCAGGGTGTCGAGTGCGCGGGGGCGATCTCCAGGTCGTCGCGGTGGCTCACGACGGCCAGCGTGTTGCCGTTCGCGCCGTCAGCCCTTCCTTCCAGGCGCACGCCCCAGGAGACGTCGGTCACGAAGGCGCCGTCGAGGGCGCCGTCCGTACGCACACCGCGGACCACGTGGACGAACGGCATTCGCTCGGCAAGGTGCGGGAAACTGTTGGCGTCGTGGCCGGTGGCCTCGGTCAGCACGGACCATGTCCACACCATGCGCTGGCCTGCGGCGAACGCGTCGTAGGTGACGAGGTAGTCGCTGCCGACGAGCAGGACGCTACGGCTCAGGTAGAGGCCGCCCACCGGGCCGTCCGGGTCGGAAGTGATCTCCGCGTACTGCGCGCCGTCCAGGTCGTGGAGGGGCCGGTCCAGGGTGTTCTGGCCGATCGAGTGGTACGCGCCGTCCTTCCAGACCGCGCAGGAGGTGGCGAAGGTGGCGTCGGGGGCCCTGCGGTCCCCGGCGTCCTCGGGGCCGTGGCCGCTGTAGGAGTGCCCCGCGGCGTAGTAGTAGAGGTGCCCGCTGCCGTTGTCGTCGGCGATCCCCCAACGGTAGTTCGGGCCGCGGTCCACTTGCTGGAGGAAGACCGCGACCTCGCCGGGGCTGTCGACGTCGGCGCGCAGCGTGACGCCGTATCCGGTGTACTTCGAGCTCTTCAGCCGCGGATTGGTCCCCCGGTCGCCTGCGGACCGCACCGTGACCCGCCACGGGTCCGGCGCGCCGGGCGGGCTGTCGAGCCGATGGGCGAACTCGTCGCTCCCCCACAGCAGATGCTCCGCGACGAGTGGACGATAGCGGAGCAGGGCCTCGCCGAGGAGCCGCATCTCGATGGGCGGGCGCCGGGGCCAGAAGGCGTGGGCTCCCTGCGCGGGGTGCAGGCGGCGGAGTTCGCCGTCGGCGCCGGTCTCGACCGGGGAGGTCAGGGCGTTCACCAGCCAGTCGCCGACGGCCGCGAACTCCGGTGTGGCGAGGCGGTTGCGGCCGTCGGTCAGCCGGCCGAGGAAGTTGCCCTGGGTGACCGGGCGGAGGAAGGCCCAGACGTAGGTGGCGAGGCTCTCGGTCCAGCGACCGGACCGGGACCCGTGGTCCGGCAGCGCCGGTCTGGTGTGGAAGACGCCGGCCAGTTCGACGAACTTCTCGAACTGGTCGAGCCACCTTGGTGCTGCCTCGTGGTCGGGGAAGAGCCAGGCGAGGCAGGCGAGCGCCGCCTTCCCGTCGGCGAGGAAGTTCGGGTGGCCCGCGATCATGCGGCGGAGCGGCCCGATCTCCTCGCCGGCCGAGACGTGGGCGGTCAGCAGCAGCAGCGCGTCGGCTCGTTCCCGGTCCGTCTTTCCGAGCCGGCCGGCGAGGCGGTCGTAGCCGTCGAGCAGTCGGTCGTAGAGCGGGCGTTGGCCGATGTTGAGGTAGCCGGGGTGTTCGTTCACCCCGTGGGCGATGAGGCTCGGGCCCTCCGGTCCGGTGAAGAGGGCTGCGGTGAGGTCGTCTGTTGAGCCGAGTTCGCCTTCGGAGCACAGCCGGGCGGGCCGCCTTCCCGAGTACGTCAGACTCCAGTCCTTGACGCGATCCAGGCTGAGCGTGCCCTGCCAGTGGTGCAGCTGGCGCACGTACGAGGACGGGTACCGCGTGCCCTTCTGGTCGCGCAGTGCTTCGAGGTCGCGTTCGTGATCGTAGAAGGCGATCGCGGTCCGGCGGGTCCCGGAGCGCAGGGGCCAGGTCCAGTGCAGTACGCCGTCGTGGCGGAAGCGGAGTTGGAGGTGGTCGGCGGAGGCCCAGGACGCGTAGGTGCGGTCGTCCCACCGGGCGTGGTCGCGGAGGAACACGCCCATCGCATCGCCTCCGGCGGCGTCCCGGAACGTGGCGTGCGGGCGGATGTTCCACGCGTAGCTCGGAGCGTACGGGCCCACGGTGAAGGCGAAGTCGGTGTCCGGCTTCTCCCTGCCGCCGGGTCCGGAGAACGACGGGTCCTCGCCGCTGTCGCCGAGCACGATCGGCTCGTCGATGCCGAGCCAGTGGTACAACTGCGCTGATTCCGGGTCGGCGTGGTCGTCGGGCGACTGCGAGTACGGCCAGGTCGACGAAAAGCGGTGGGTCGGTGTCACGCCGTCCCAGCTCAGTTCCCACGCCGTCGTAGCGGAGTCGAGCGCCGTCATCTCCTCGGCCACGTCGACGAAGTCGCTGCCCTGGAGGCAGCCGACGGTCGCCGTGTAGGCGGCTCCGCCGGTGAAGTGATAGCGGAGTTCGTGGGTGGCGAACAGCGGACCGGCTTCCACGAGCCGTACTTCCAGGTGTTCGAGGTGTTCGGTGCCGCAGCGCAGGGCGGACCTACCCACCCAGCCGTGTCCTCGGTCGAGCTGTTGGACGGGGCCCGGTACGGCGTCGGCGGCGAATCGGCCCGAGGAGGGCAGCCGGATCCGGAGCGCTCCGCTGTCGACGACGGTGGACAGGCCGTCCTCGGTGATCCGGACCGGTCGCGGCACGCGGGCCGTCGGCAGCGATTCGTCGGCGCACAGGGTGAATTCGCGCGTCGCGCCGGACGGCAGGTCGGCGAAGAAGCAGACGACGGCGAACGCCAGGTGGCCGCCCGCCGAGTCCACCCGGGAGAGCTGGAAGGGCACCGGCCGCCCCGTCTCGTCGACCAGCCGGAGCTGTTCGGCGCGGACCGACGGGGCGGCCCAGCGTACCGGGTGGTGCAGCAGGGTCCTGGGCCAGGCGAACTCCGGGTGGCACAGCGGATCGGCGAGCCGGAACCGTACCCGGTCGGCGTCCGCGGGCCAGCAGGTGACCGGGCCGGTCATGATCCGTCCCCGTCCTCGGCCGGGACGGCGGGCGCTCCGGTGACGCCCTGCGTGCCGAACGCCGCGCCGCCGGCGACGCCTTCGACGAGGTGGCGTTGGAGCAGCACGAACAGGAGCAGGATGGGTGCGGCCACGATGAACGTGCCGGCGGCGATGAGCGGCCAGTTCTGCGTGTACTCGCCGAAGAACGAGTACAGCCCGCGGGTGACCGGCCACAGTGCCGCGTCGGACAACATGACCAACGGCAGAATGAGGTTGTTCCAGGCGTGGACGAACCCGAAGATGGCGAAGGTGGCCAGGGCGGGCTTCATCTGCGGCATGATGATCGTGAAGATGAACCGGACGTAGCCGCAGCCGTCCAGCGCGGCGGCCTCGTCGATCTCGCGCGGGATGCCCTTGATGTAGCCGACGAAGAAGAAGAACCCCGCGCCGGACAGGCTGGTCAGGATCAGGTACCCGGCCATGCTGTTGTACAGGTGGAGCGACCGCGCTTCGATGAACAGCGGGATGAGGCCCCCGGGCAGGAACCCGGAGAAGATGAAGAACGTGTACAAGAGATTGGAGCGCTTGAAGTAGCCGCGCGAGATGGGGAAGGCCAGGAAGACCCCGAGGATCAGTGTGACCGTGTCGGGAATGACCGCGTAGATCAGGCTATTGATCATCTGCCGACCGAAGTCGCCCTGGCTCCACGCCGTCGAGAAGCTCTCCGTGGTCCACGGATCCGGCATCCCGGTGGGGTTCTGGAGGAACCCGGTGTATGTCTTGAACGCCTGCAGCAGCATGTACACCAGCGGCAGGGCGAACAGCACGGCGGCGATCACGAAGCAGAGCAGGTTCACCCCGGCGGCCTTGGCCGCCTTCGTGGACAGCAGTGGCTTCTTCGGCTGCGGCGTACTGCTCCGAGCAGGGCCCTGATCGGTCCGGTCCAGGACAGCAGGAGAGGCCTTCACAGCGAGATCTCCCGTCGGCGCAGGGTGAACAGCAGTCCGCCGCCGATCACGACGGTCAGGCAGAACTGCAGCATCGCGAGCATCGAGCCGTAACCGAGTTGGCTGTCGCCCCCGAACGCTGACTGGAACATGTACAGCCCGAGGGTCTTGGTGCCGAAGTTGCCGCCGGTGAGGACCATGATCAGCGCGTACTCGCCCAGCGTCCCCATCGCCGTGAGGAACACGGTCACCGTGGTGGCCGGGGCCAGCAGGGGCCAGGTCACATGCCGGAACACCCGCAGACGCCCGGCGCCGTCCATGGCCGCCGCCTCGTAGACCGCCGACGGGATGTTCCGCAGCCCGGCGATGTAGATGAGCATGGTGTAGCCGGAGAACATCCAGACGTTCACCAGTATCACCAGGGGCAGGGCCATCGAGCTCGACCCGAGGAACGCCGAGGTGGTGCCGAAGATGCCCTGCATGACCTTCTCCACCGGGCCCGAGTAGGGGTCCAGCATCAGCGCGAAGATGGCGCCGACCACCGCGACCGAGAAGATCTGCGGCATGAAGATGATGGCGCGGTAGAGGGTGTAGGAGCGTCCGGGCCGGTTCAGCAGCAGGGCGAGGCCCAGGCCGATCGCAGTCTGCAGTACGGTCACGCCGACCACGTAGGTCAGTGTGACCCGCACCGCGTCCCCGACCACGGACGACAGCGATGTGAAGGCCGCCGAGTAGTTGCACAGACCGCAGAAGTTCAGGGGCGTGCCCGGGAGCCCGGAGTACCGGGTGAATGAGTATCCGATGGTGGCGAGCGACGGGTAGAGCCCGAACAGCAGCCACCCGGCTCCCGGGATCGCGATGCTGGCCCAGGGGATGAACCGCCGCGTCCGTTGGTTTCCGAAGGGACAGCGTGCCACACCGAGCCTCCTTTCCGAGAGTGCGTTCGTTACTTGCCGACCGACTTGCGGTAGGCCGACGCCGAGGCGGACAGGAGGGTGTCGATGCTGTTACTGCCGATCGGCTTCATCTTGTACAGGTCGGGACCGCCCGCCTCGATGGGCGCCCCGGCCGGGATCCACGGGTTGGTGAGCTGCGGGAAGGCGTCACTCATGTGGCCGTTCAGCCAGTCCATCCAGGGCAGGCCGGTGTTCTGCAGCGCCGGCTGGGTGGAGATGGAGCCGGTCTGCTCCAGCCACTTCTTGTAGTTGTCGGGCTCGGAGAACATCGCGAGCCACTGCATCGCCAGGTCCTTGTGCGGCGCGGTGGTCGGGACCACCCAGGTGAGGTCCGGCTTGAACGCGACGCGGTTGGCCGCCGGATCGTCGGTGCCCGGCAGGGCGAAGAACCCGAGGTTGAGCTTCGGGTTGGCCTGCTGGATGGTCAGCCCGTCCCAGGAGCCGTCGAGCAGGAACGGGTAGTCGTCGGTCTTCGTGGCCCAGATGCCGGGCGCGGTCTGCTGGGACACGCCCGAGGCATTGGGCTCGATGTACTGCATGACCTCCGTGTGCCGCTGCGAGATCTCCTTGTAGACCGGGTCGGTCCAGGACTGTGTGCCCTTCCAGAATGCGGTGGCCCGGTCCTCGGACACCTTGACGGACTCCGAGGGCCGGCGCCCCTTCATGATCATCTGATTCGCGATGCCCTGCCACACGCCGCCGTGCATGCCGCTCTGCGCGGACACGAAGATCGGTGTGATCCCGGCCTTCTTGAGCTTGTCGCAGGCGTCCAGGAATTCCTGGTACGTCGTGGGAACGGACAGGCCGTGCTTCGCGAGCAGGTCCTTCTTGTACCAGATCGCACCGGCACCGACGTACTCGGCGGCCATGACGCCGTAGACGCCACCCTTGTATCCGACCGCGGCGGCCTGGACCTCCGGGTCGTACTTCTTCATGAACGGCTGGTCCTTGAGGTCGGTCAGCTGACCGGACGTGATGAGCGCGGCCGCCCCGCCGGGCTTGAGGCTGGTGTAGTCGGGCGCGTAGCCCTGCTGGGTCGGCGGGAACTGGGCGAGGACGTCGAGGGACTTGGACTGCAGCATGCTGTTCCACAGCTGCTGCCAGGCGCCGTTGGCGTTCGGTGCCGTCTGCAGTTTGACGGTGACTCCGGGATGCGCCTTCTCGAACTTGGCGTTGAGCTCCTTGGTGAACTCCACGGCGCCGGGGTTCGTCCACTCCGCGACGGTCAGCGTGACGTTCTGCTTCGCTCCGCTGCCGCCGCCACTTCCGGAGGACGGCGTGGTGCAGGCGCCGAGGACCGTGGTCAGGCAGACGGTCGCGGCGAGGATCGTGAAGGGTGTACGGGTTCTCATGGGCCGGGCTCCTTCGGGCGGTCGGTCAGGGGCGTTGGAGGGCACCGTCGGCGCGTCGCGGCGGCTTCCACGCACGACCGGGGGCGGGGAACCGGGGCGGGTGTTTCAGGGCAAGACGTTCGTCGAAGTCGACGCCGAGTCCGGGTGCGGTGCTCGGCCACAGGTGGCCGTCGCGGATCTCGGGGCAGCCGGGGAACACCTCCTGTGCGGCGGGCCCGAACAGGTGCTGCTCCTGGATGCCGAAGTTAGGGCAGGCCAGGTCCAGGGCCAGGTTGGCGGCATGGCCGACCGGCGAGACGTCACCGGGGCCGTGCCACGCGGTCCGTACGCCGAACAGTTCGCAGGCGCCCGCGAGCCGCCAGGCCGGGGTGATGCCGCCGATGGCGGAGATGTGGACGCGGATGAAGTCGCACAGCCGCTCCTGGACGACCGGCCGGTACTCGGCGGGGTTGGTGAACAGTTCACCGATGGCGATGGGCGTCACGGACCGGCTGCGCAGGGTCCGGAGCCACTCGATGTCCTCCGGCGCGACCGGGTCCTCCAGATAGAAGAGGTCGTACGGCTCCAGGTCCTTCGCGAGCCGTACGGCGTCGGTGGGATGGACCCGCTCGTGGACGTCGTGGATCAACTCGACCTCGGCGCCCAACTCCTGGCGCAGATGGCCGAACAGCTCTCGGACGGTACGCCGGTACGCCGCCGGGTCCCAGGCGTTCGGGGTGAGGGGCGGGCGGGAGCCGGCCGGGGCCGCCGCGGCCGGCGCCCCGTAGGTGCCCGCGCCGGGGACGGCGACCTGGCAGCGCACGTACCGGTAGCCCTGGGACATCAGGTCACGTACTTCGTCGGCGACCTCCTCGGCGTCCCGCCCCTGGGCGTGCGCGTACAGGGGCACCGCGGTACGGCACCGGCCGCCGAGAAGCTGCCACACCGGCAGACCGGCCTGCTTCCCCTTGATGTCCCACAGCGCCATGTCCACCCCGGACAGCGCGTTGTTGAGCACCGGGCCCGACCGCCAGTAGCCGCTGACGTGCAAGGTCGACGCGATGTCGGTGATGTCCGCGGGGTCGCGCCCGATCAGCTGCGGCGCCAGGTACTCGTCGACCGCGGTGGCGACCGCCGCCGCCCGCTGGGTGAAGGTGGCGCAGCCGAGTCCGTACAGTCCGGGTTCGCTGGTGTCGACCCGGACGACGACGAGCGTCGTACCGGCCGGTGCGGTGAGGATGGCCCGGACCGAGGTGATCCGGACGCCGGAGGGCTGCGCCCACGGCGGCTCGATGGGTTTGTCGGGGGTATCGCTCACGGGTGTGGCTCCTGGTTCTGGCCGGCGCTCGCCGCGCGTGCGAGCGCCGGGCTGACGGGTACCGCTGGGCCTTGTCCGGTCCGGTACGTCGGTCGGGATCCCTGACTGTGTGTGCGGGGCAGGCCGGAGTCCGACGATGGGGGCCGCCCGGCCGTCGGACTGCCGCCGGGCTTTCTCCGGGCGGGCGCCGCGGATGGTCGAGCTCTGCTCAGCGCCCGATGCCCCACCGGGTGTCGACACGACCGCCGGTGAACTGCGCGCCGGTGCCCCAGAACGGGGCGAAGTTGTAGCAGCCCGATGTCGGGTGCGCCGCCTGTGTCGTCCAGTAGGTGGCGCCGTGACCGGTCGTTCCGGCGTCCTGTACCTGGACGGCGAACGTGGTCCGGGCAACGCTCCCGGGCCGCGTCGCTCTCACCTCGGCCGCCAGTTCAGGGAGTTGGTTCCAAGCGAGGGCGATCTCGTATCTGGTCTGCTTGTTGGCGTCGTCCCTGGAGACGAGTACCCGGCCTTCGGTGCCGTCGGCCTGCTGTGCGTCCATCGGGCCGAGCGGCGTCGGGAGCACCGCGTTGGTCGGGTAGAAGGTCTGGTAGTTGGTGCCCGGCGCCAGTTGCCGGTGCAGCTCGGAACGGCCTCCGGTGGCCAGGGTGGCCACGTACAGGTGCGAGATCGACCGCAGGCACTTCTCGTAGTGCGGATCCCCGGCCAGTAGATCCTCGGTCTTGTCGGCCGTGGCGTCGAAGGCCAGTTGGACGCTGTCCGCCTGGAACGGAAACTTGTACGCGTCGGCCGTGAACGCCGGGTTCGACACCTGGATGTCGTCCTCGACCAGGGCTCTGACGTACAGGAAGGCGTCGTCCCAGGCGGCCTGGAACGAGTAGATCCTGCTGTCACCGGCCGCGGTCACGCTGGTCATCGTCACCGGGATGACGTCGTTCCACTGGCTGGCGCTCCCGCCGACGGTGATGTGCCGGAACGGGAGATAGGCGACCTGCACGGTCTGCGATCCGCTCTGGTGGAAGCCCGGCCGGTGGTCCACAGTGACGTCGTATCCGACGGTGTACTGGTTCTTCTCGCTGACGTCGAACTCCGTGACGGGGACGGAGACGGTGCGGGACTCCCTGGGCTTGATCCCGTTGACCGGGACGGTCCGCCGCGCGACCCGCCAGCCAGGCGGCGGGGTGATCCTGAGTGAGGCGTCCAGCGCCTTCGGGGTGACGTTCTCCACCCGTACGTCGATGGTGCTGGTCGAGTCCAGCGGCTTCACGAAGGACAGGGGGCTGACGTGCAGCGGCGTGGTGCAGTCGAAGTGCGCGCCCTGGGTCAGGGCCTTGCGGAGCGCCTCCGGTGACAGGTCGCTGTCGAAGTAGACGGCCTCCCACGGCTTCAGCGTCAACGTGACACGGGACGACCTGCCGTCGGTGAGCCTGCGCCCCAGGTAGTCGTAGGCGCGGATGCCGCGCGCGTCGTTCAGGGTGAGGGTGCCGGTGTAGCCGGCGCTCTGGTGCTCGTCCGTGCCGTCGTAGAGCTGGTCGGCGTAGACGGCTGCCCTGCCCCTACCGTCCGCGCCCCGGAAGAGGAAGCCCCACGTGGACTTCGCGTCCGGGTACAACTCCTCCTGCAATGTGGAGTCTTCGAGCAGGCTCGTCATCGTGGCGTAGGCGACCACCACGGGCCGCGGGGTCCTGGTCTTCGCGTCGTAGATGTTGAAGTCGTCGCCGGAGTAGCCCTTGTCGTAGGACAGGGAGAACCAGAAGATCCGGATGGGCGAGTCCTCTTCGGCACCGGCGAGCATGTGCAGCAGATAGGTCGGGGCCAGCGTCCGGGCCACCCCGTAGGCGGCCTCCTCGGCCGGCAGGTCCGCGAAGTTGTAGCGGGTGGCGGTGCCCAGCTCGGTCTGCCACTGCCCGGCGCGCCCGTTCGTCCGCGACCAGAGCCTGTCCATCTTGATCTGCGTCTTGGTCATCGCGTACTGCGTCGCGTCGGGGTAGCCGTAGGCGTGGTTGACCGAACCGTCGATGTAGCCGGTGTCCTTGGAGCCCTGGGCGTAGACGATGTCGCGGTTGTAGGAGACCGAGCCGCCGCCGATCAGGTTCACGTCCGGGTACTCCGGTTTCACCCGTTCCCAGATCATCCGGCACATGTCGCGGTAGTCCTGTGCGTCGCCGGTCTTCCACGTCCAGCCGTGGACCCACGGCTCGTTCCACAGCTCCCAGTTGGGGACCAGGTCCTGCAACGGAGCGATCGCGTGGTAAACCATCTCGACGTGCGCGGCCATGTCCTTGGGCCGGTTCTGGTAAAGCTTGAGCGGCTCGCCGTTCGGGCCCGGCTGGACGTTCCACGACATGTTGTAGTTGATGCCGCCGAGGGTCTCGATCCCGTGCTCGTGCCAGTCGGCTATCTCGGCCCGGGCGACATCGATCTGGGGCTGCTGCCAGAACACCCCCGCTTTCGGGGACACGGTGTCGGGCTGGACGGACGCGATGCCCCGGGTCCACTTCACACCCATGCGCTGCGCGATCCGCTTGGTGATCGCCGGGGTGGACTCCGGCCGGATTCCCATGCCGAACACCGACTGCGGACGACGTCCCGCGACCGTGGGCCGGATCACGCCGAGCCCGATGGTCTGCGCGAGCAACTGCGTCCCGGCCGAGTCCGTGACGGTCGCGGTGACCAGGTAGTAGTCGGGGCCGAGCGAACCGAGCGGGATCGTGACGGTGCTCGGGGTGCCCGCCGCCGCCTCGAACGGCTCCGTTCCGCTTCCGGGGGACTCGTTCCGGGCCGAGACGGACCAGGCGACCGTTCCGCTCAGCGCGGTGGGGCTGGTCACGGTGACCAGCAGGTCGGGAGTCGCCGGGGCGTCGCCGTCGACCGGGTAGAGCCCGGTCGGGTCGGAGAAGGCGAGGGTGACTGCAGGCCCGGCCACGGCGGCCTGCGGGGCGGCCGGTCCGGCGGCCTGGGCGCGCGGCGCCAGGACGCCGGTGGCCGCCGCTCCGAGGACGGTCGCCGCCCCCAGGCCCACGAGTTTACGGCGGGACATCTCGCCGGGAGCCGGCGATTCCGCGGTGGTACGAGGACGTCGATCTTGGCTGTTGGACACGAGCGGACCTCTCCAGACGTCAGCGCGGGCAATCCGCGGGTGACACCGGCCTGAGCACACACAGGCCGGAGGGGGGAACGGGGATCGAGTGCAGGCCGGGGCCCAGGGTCCGGACGGACGAGCCGGCGGGCCGGCCACAGGCGTCCGCCGCGTCCAGCCGGACCTCCACGGCACGGCCGTCGACGTCCAGGGCCACGTGCGCGGCGGCGGTGGAGTTGACGAGGGCGGTCTCGGTGAAGGCTTCGAGGCGCAGCGGGGCGACACGGTGTTCGGCGTAGTAGGTGATCACGGTTCGCTTCCCGGCGCTCGCGATCACCGTCTCGTAGAGCTGGTCGGGCCGTCCCGCGCGGATCTCGCCGCGGGTGAGAACGTCGCGGTGGTCCCGCCAGAACCCGAGCCAGAAGGCCGTCATCGCGCGGTGCTCGGCGGACTGCCCGGTCAGTGGCACGGAGATCTGCGGGGTCGCGTACAGGGCCGAGTGGAGCTGCCTGGCCGCCGTCTCCGCCGTCGCCCCGGAGTCCCACATGAGCATGTCCGAGTGGACGGATCCGGACGTGGTGGCGGCGATGTCCAGCGTCCGCACCCGGTTGGCGGTCGCGTCGGCCGGGCAGTCCTCGGCGCGCAGGAGGTTGCCGAAGCCGGCCATGCCCGGACCGGTGTAGGGCTGCCGGAGTTCGACGAGCAGTTCGTCGCCGCGCAGTTCGCGCAGCCTCTCGCGCAGCTCGGTCAGCAGCAGCCGCATCGCGACGCCGACGTCGGTCCCGGCCCGGCCGCCCTCCTCCTGGGCGTAGACCATCGCGAAGTCCAGGAAGTCGATCTTCAGTCCGTCCAGGCCGTAGCGGCGCACGAGGTCCACGCAGGCCTCGGTGACGAACCGCCGGACCTCCTCGTGGCGCGGGTCGAGGACACGGCACGAAAGACGCGGTACGGCATGCGGGGCGAACTCCCTCAACTCCTCGTGTGCCAGAGTATTTTCGCCGAGCAACAGCGGGGCGATCCAGGTCAGGTAGCGCAGTCCGAGGCCCTGAACGGTCTTGACGTGCGCGGCGAAGTCGGGGAATTTCGCCGGATCCGGCGTCCAGTCGCCGCTGCCGGAGTAGCCGGGTCCCTGGGCTCGTTGCTGCCAGCCGTCGTCCAGCAGCAGGACCCCGCAACCGGCCTGGGCCGCGCGCGCCGCCTCAGCCTCGACGTGCGCTGCGTCCACGTCCCGGTGCAGCGAGTACCAGGTCGAATAGGCCGGGGTGCGGGCCGCGTCGGGCGTGGGCAGTGCGTCGCCGTCGTGGAGCCGGCGTGTCAGGGCCCGCGTCGTGTCGGCGAAGGACCGTCCCGGAGTCTGGACGTGTACGCGGCAGCTTTCTCCCGGACGCAGGTCCATGGCCAGCCAGACCCCGAAGCGGGCCGTGGCCTCCGCGACGCCGAACCGGATCCTGGTCGTCGCCGTGACCCGGTCGGACGCCAACGCCAGCAGCGCCGCGCCGGCCGCGTCGTACAGGCAGCCCAGCGGCGCCGAGTCGACGAGGCCGACGATTCGCCAGCCACTCGCCCAGTCCGCGACCAGGTGCCGGTCCCAGCCCGCCGCCGGATGCCAGTAGCCGACGGCATCGCCGATCGGAACGGCCAGACGTAGCAACGTCGGCCCCGCGGGGCCGGCCTGAAGGTGAATCACCGAGCCGTCCTCGTCGTGCTCCACCTCGGGACGCGGCCCTTCGGTCAGCAGAGCGACCTCGGCGCCATGCACGTGGAGCGCGTCGTGGTCGGCCCACAACTGCGCCAGATCCATGGTGTCGACCATCTTCGATTCCCTCCGAGGTCCGGCCCCTGAAACACAGCCAGCTGAGACAACGTTGCCTAGAGATGGAGCACGCTCGCTCGAGACACCTCCATCGGTCTGAAGGTGCCGGCCCTGCATCAGCAGTTTTCCCGTCGATTTACGGGACGATCATCCCTGGTCAGGTAGCCGATGGCGATGAACTGGTGGCCGTCGGCCAGTGCGACGCGAGCTGTACCGGCGCAAAGCCGTAGCCGTCGCCCTCCCTGGGCCGGTTCTGAACCATAGCCAGTTGAGACAACGTTGCCTAGGGGGTCAGCGCGACTGTCGACGGCCGGTTGCCCAGGGGGTCGCGCAGACGGCGCACAGGTGCTTCCCGGACGCCTCACCTTGCCCAACAGGGCCTGGAGAAACGGAAGTCACGCCTGAACTGTGTCCGGTGCTTTCCGTTCCCGCCGGGCGCGACGCGCTCTGCCGGACGGGCCTAGGTCCTGTCCTGCCGGTCTTCGCGGGCCCGGAACGCCTGGCACCGCACCTCGCCGGGTTGTCGGAGTCGCCCGAGTACGTCCAGTACGAGGACGATCCTCCGCCTTGCGATGCACCGCACCCAACGCCCCGGGCCGATCCACGAGGATCGACAGGACAGGACCTAGCTAGTGCCCCTCCCGGCAAGCTTTGCCCCGTCGCGCCACCCAGCACGCACGCTCGCCGCGTTGGCCAAAAGCCCTGGTAGCTCCGCTACAAGGACTTCCGGCCGCCTTGCGATCGCACGCACCGGACGACGCTCCTTACGGGGCAAACATTGCCGGTCACGGCACTAGCGGGCGGCGTCCGGTGTGACGGGGAGGTCCGCCGCCGCGGCGCCGGACGTGCGGCGCTCGACAAGGGTCGTGGGAATGACGACCGTCTTGGGGCGCGACGTGTCCCCCGCGATGCGCTTGAACAGCAGTTCGGCGCCGATCCTGCCGATGGCGCGCACGTCGTAGGAGACGACGGTCAGCGGGCGCGCCATCAGACCGGCGGTCTCGAAGTCGTCGAAGCCGACCACGTCCAGGTCCTGCCCCAGCCGGTTCAACGCGCCGAGTGCGCCGAGGGTGATCCGGTTGTTGAGGGCGAAGAGCGCAGTGGGCGGCTGAGGCGCCGACAGCATCCGCTCGACCGCGGCCTCGGTGTCGCGCAGCGTGTGCAGGCCGTACCGGATCAGGTCGGGCCGGTACGGCAGCGCGGCCCCCTCCAGCGCACTCTCGGCGGCCGACAGCCGCTCGGCCATGGGATGGATGCTCAGCCAGTCCGACAGCACGCCGATCCGCTCATGACCGCGGGCCACCAGGTGCTCGATCGCGCCCCGCGCGCCCGCCGCGTTGTCGATGAGCACGGTGTCGGCGCGCAGGTTGGTGGGCGGGCGGTCGAGGAAGACGGCCGGGGTGCCCATCTCTATTTCGGCGCGCAGGTAGACATGGTCGGCGGTGCTGCCGGCGGGCACGACCAGCAGTCCGTCGACCCGGTGCTCGCACATCTGCAGCAGGAGCTTGCGCTCGCGGTCGGCGTCCTCCTCCGAACTGGCCGTGATCAGCAGCGTGTCGTGCTCCAGGGCGCACTGCGCCGCGGCGGCGGCGATGCCCGCGTAGAACGGGTTGGCCAGGTCCTCGATGAGCAGTCCCACCGTCGCCGACGTACTGCGCGAACGCAGGTCCCGGGCCTTGTTGTTGCGTCGGAATCCCAGCCGGGTCACCGCGGCCAGCACGCGCTCGGCCAGCTCCGGGTCGACGGTGGACACACCGTTGACCACGCGCGAGACGGTCTTGAGGCTGACGCCTGCCTCGCGTGCGACGTCGACCATCGTCGGACGCCGCGGTCCGGTCGTGCTCGGACCCGGTGTGCTCATGGACGGAACGCTCCTCTCGGCGACATGGCGCTGTGAGGGTGCCAACGTTGTCTCGCTGAGCAACCACACAGCCGCCGAGGTCCCGCGGATCACCCTACGCCATCGTCGGCCTCCGCTTCGATGGGCCTGATCCCGAGCGCGAAGCGGGCCGGAACCGCGGCCAGATGATGCCGTGGCTGGACGGAAGGCCCGCATGCGCCGCTGCCGAGGCCGTGGTGTTCGAGGTCGATGTTGAGGTGGAGGAGACCGTCGGGCTCCAGGCCGGCGGTGTGGGCCGCGCTCTGCAACGCCTGTGCGGACCAGGGTTTCACGGTCAGGTCGAACCACGGGCTGCCGGTGATCTCGATGCCGCCGGTGCCGTACCCGGCGGGACCTGGAGGGGTGCCGCCAGTGCCGTACCCGCCGGAACGGGAGCGGGTGAGGCGGGCCCACCGGAGGTGTCTCCGGTTACCGTTCTCCTGCGGGCGCACGTACCGGGTCTGCATGGCTTCGACGGTGCTCTCGTACCGTCCGAGCCGCACCGCGGAGTCGCTGTCCCGGTATGCCTCACCGGGTCCGAGGCCGAACCAGGTGACCTGGTCGAACTCGCCCGGCAGGGTCATCGCGACGCCGAGCCTGGGCAGCGGGACGGGCCACGGCTGCGTCGGTGCGGTGTCGACGGTCAGCACAAGCCGGTTCCCGTCCTCGGCACTCCAGTGGTAGTCGACGAGCAGGCCGAGGTCCGAGCCCGCCGGGGAGATCCTGGTCCGTACGGTGATCCCGTCGTCGTCGGTCTCGACCTGCAGGACCTTGTGCCGGAGGCGGTCCAGTCCGGCCTGCTGCCACGCCGCGCCCAGCGGTGAGAACCGATCGTTGTCGATCGGCGCCCGCCACACGTCGACCCGGGGCCCGCACACGGGCAGTTCGCCGAGGCGGACCAGGGTTCCGGTGATCGCGTCGAACCGGGCGGCGCCCAGGGTGATCGTGTCACCGTCGCGGTGCGGTACCGCGCCCCGGCCGCCGTCTCCGCGTGCCGGTGGGGCGAACGGCGGAACGGCCTGCGACGCGCGGTCGGCGCCCGGACCGATCTGGGTCCAGGCGACGGTGTGGCCCGCGTCGGCCCAGGGTTCGTTCGCGGCGAGTTCGGCGTTCACGGTCAGCCAGTGTTCTCCTGGCCCGGCCGTGTCGACGGCCTTGGCCAGGGAGTCGGGCCAGTCGACAGGGCCCTGCGCGCCGGGCCCGATCACCGGTACGTCCCACTCGCCCTCGGCCACGGGGACACCGTCCGCCTCCAGGCGCCAAGTCCACCTGAGATACCCGGTGTCACGTGTGTGGTGGAGGTTACGGACCACGATGCCCCGGCCCGGCGCGGCCTCGATCCTGACCGGCTCGATGACCTTCGCGTACTCCAGCAGTCCGGGCGAGGGGGTGCGGTCCGGGAACAGCAGCCCGTCGATGACGAAGTTCCCGTCGTGGACCGGCTCCCCGAAGTCCCCACCGTAGGCGTGATACAGGGTTCCGTCGGCATCTCGCCGTGCGATGCCGTGGTCGATCCACTCCCAGACGAAGCCTCCGGCCAGTCGCGGATGTGCCTCGAACAGCTCCTGGTACTCGCGCAGTCCGCCGGGCCCGTTGCCCATGGCGTGCCCGTACTCGCACAGCAGCAAGGGCATGGCGCGCCGCCGCGCGTCGTTCACGGGGTCGCCGGTCAGCGGTTCCTGCCCGCAGGCGATCGCCGCCACCGTGGAGTGGTCGGGGTACATCACCGAATAGAGGTCGGTGCACACGCAGTTGTCCCAGTCGCCCTCGTAGTGGATGAGGCGGTCCGGGTCCCGGTCGCGGATCCATGCGGCCATGGCCTCCAGGTTCGCCCCGGTGCCCGACTCGTTGCCCAGCGACCAGATCACGACGCTGGGATGGTTCTTGTCCCGTTCCACCATCCGCTCGGCCCGGTCGAGCAGCGCCGCCCGCCAGGCCGGGTCGGCACCGGGGTTGCCCCGCCAGGCGTTCTTCGAGAAGCCGTGCGTCTCCAGGTCGCATTCGTCGATCACCCAGAGCCCGTACTCGTCGCACAGGTCGAGAAAGGCCGCATCCGGCGGGTAGTGGCTCGTTCTGACGGCGTTGATGTGATGCCGTTTCATCAGCAGCACGTCGGCGAGCATCGTTTCGTACGCCAGTGTCCGTCCGGTGACCGGATGCCATTCGTGCCGGTTGACGCCGCGGAACAGCAGAGGTTTGCCGTTGGCGGTCAGCACACCGTCCTCGACCGCGATCCGCCGGAAGCCGATCCGGATCGGCACCCGTTCCGTCGCCGTCTTCAACTCACCCCGGTAGATGCGCGGTTCTTCGTCGCTCCAGGGCGTGACGCCGACCACGGCGTGCGGTCCGGCCGGCTCGGCGTCGACGAGCCCGAGTTCCGGGACGGTGAGCCGTGCCTCGCCCTCGACGTCGACACGCAGTGTGCCCAGACCCGTGCGGTGGTCGTAGTCGGCGTGGACGAAGAAGTCGGCGATGCCCCCGGCGGGCCGGGCCAGCAGCCGCACCGAGCGGAAGATCCCCGACAGCCACCACATGTCCTGGTCTTCCAGGTAGGTTCCGGCGGACCACTGGTGCACCCGGACCGCCAGCACATTGCGTCCGGGGCACAGCACGTCCGTGACGTCGAACTCCGTCGGCAGCCGGCTGCCCTTGCCGTCGCCCAGCCGCACCCCGTTCAGCCAGACCGCGAAGCACGAGTCCACACCCTCGAACCTGAGGACCGCCACTCCCCCGTCGGCAAATCCCGCTGCGGCCTCGAACTCCTGGCGGTACTCCCCCGTCGGGTTGTCGTCGGGCACCCGGGGCGGATCGACCGGGATCGGATACGTGATGTTCGTGTAGGCGGGAGCGCCGAACCGGGTGGGCCCTGGCAGGCCGTCCATCTGCCAGCAGGAGGGCACCGCGATGCGGGTCCAGGCGTCCGCGACGAACGCGGGGTCCTCGAATCCCGGGGTCAGGTCGTGCAGCCCGGCGGCCGGCCGGAAGCTCCAGGAGCCGTCCAGTTCGATCACCGGTGCATCGGAGCGGAACGACGCCCGGGGCCGTGCCCGGCCGTTGCCGGGTGACACGTCCTCGACGTACGCGTTCGCGGTGCGGCAGAGCTGCGTGTGGTCCATCGGTTCGGCTGTCCTTTCCCTGCGTTCGGATCAGTTCGGCATGGGGGGCGGCGCCGTCGACGCGCGGACTTTGAGAGTGCTGGGCGTGACGTGCTCGCGTTGCACCGGGGGCCGTCCGTCCAGGACGTCGAGCAGGATCCTCGCGGCCCGTCGGCCCACGTCGGCGCTGTGCAGGCTGACGCTGGTCAGCGCGGGGTCGACGAGTTCCGCGGCCGTGGTGTCGTCGAAGCCCGCCACGGACACGTCCGTAGGCAGGGCTCGTCCGTGCTCGCGCAGCCAGCGCATCGCGCCGAACGCCATGCTGTCGCTGAAGGCGAAGATCGCGGTGGGCGGCTCGGGTCGCGTCATCAGCCGTCCGGCCGCGGCGTAGCCGGACGCGGCGGTGAAGTCGCCGTGTTCCACCAGGTCGTCGGGGGTCGTACGACGGACGTCGGCGAAGGCGCGACGCAGGCCCCGCAGCCGGGCGGCCATGGCGAGCCGGTTCTCCACCGGGCCGTTGACGACGCCGATCCGGTGGTGTCCCAGGGCGAGCAGGTGCTGGGTGACGGCGTAGGCGCCGCCCTCGTCGTCGGGGTGGACGCGGTAGAGATCTTCGTCGGTGTAGCCGATGACGACGGTGGGATAGCCGGCCGACAGCAGCGCGGGCAGCGCATCCCCGCCCGCCCCGGCCTCCACGAGCAGCCCGTCGACCTGACGGCGCCGGGTGAAGCGCCGGTGGGCCGAGGCCGCGTCGTCGGGCACCTCGCGGGTGGACAGCAACAAACCGTAGCCGCGGGCGGCGAGTTCCTGGTCCGCTCCGCCGACCAGGCGGATCAGGTGGTCGTTGGAGAACGCGAAGCCGGGGTTGTGCGGGAGGACGACACCGACGACCTCGGTGCGCCCGCTCGCGAGGGCGCGAGCGCCCGCGCTCGGGCGGTAGTCGAGCACACGCATGGCGGAAAGCACCTTGCCCCGAACGCCGTCGGTGACCGTGGGGTCGCCGTTCACGACCCGGGAGACCGTCTGGTGCGAGACACCCGCCTTGGCCGCGACGGTGCGCAAAGTCGGCCGATCGGACACTCAAGGACCCCTAACCAATGACCGTTCACTTGAAGCACATCGGATCATAGGGCTCCCAGTCACCCAGTGGAAGCCGACTCACATGGATTGACTCACTACTTGAGCGACTCTATCTTCAACGACGTCAAGTGAACGGTCACTTGCTGTCCGACCGACCGGAACATGCTCGCCGAGCAAAGGATCCTGATCATGAGCGACAGGACGCCGGAACGTAACCTCCCCTCACCCGGCAAGGGTGCGGTGACTCGTCGCCAGGCGCTGGCCTACGGCAGGAACGCCGCGATCGCCGCAGGACTGGCCGGCGCGTTCTCCATGGAGAGCGCCGTCATTGCGACGGCGGCACCTGACGTTGCGTCAGGTAGCCTTGCCGCACCAGCGCCCGGCGCCTCCCCGTACGTCAGCACGTCCGAAGTCGTCACCTCCTGGACCGGGAACACGTTCTCCGGTGCCACCGAGTGGGTGCAGGACTTCATCTTCAACATCGCCGTCGCCGCCGATGGCACGGTCTACACCGTCAGCTTCTGGGACGAGGCCGGCAACTACGCCGGTATCTACAAGGACGGCCACCTCACCGGGAATTGCAGAGGGGCCAATGGCGACGCGGTAGCGGTCAACGGCACCCATGCCTACCTCGCCGTCGGCAACGGCCTGACGCGCTTCACCCTGAACGGCACCGGCACGTCCTTGACGTTCAATGTAGGAAGCCCGCCGGCCGCAGCGGCCGCTTCGGCGACGCAGGTGGTGGCCACCGACCGGGTGTCCAACCAGGTGAAGGTCTTCGACGCGGCCACCGGATCGCTCCTGCGGAGTTGGAGCGTGAACAAGCCGGGCGCGGTCGCGATCGCCGCCGATGGTGGCATCTGGGTCGTCGAGAACATCACACGGGACACGAACGACGGACACTTCTGGCACGTCGATTCCGCGCGTCCGGCGCGGATCCTGCACTTCTCCGACACCGGGGCCGCGTTACCGGGAACCATCAGCGGGCCCGCGGGCGACTGGATCCCGACCTCGCTCGCGATCGACGTCCACGGAGACCTGCTGGTCGGCGACAACGGCCCGCTCCGCCAGGTGCACACGTACGGCAACCTGTCCGGGACGCCCGTGCTGGCGCGAAGCCTGGGCCTCGCCGGCGGTATCGGGGCGGGGACACCGGGACGCAACATCGCCGACAAGTTCTTCGGCATCACCGGTGTCGGCGGTGACTCGGCGGGCAACGTCTACATCGCCATGTGCGAGTTCGGGTCGTGGATCCGTAAATTCGACTCCCTGGGAAACCTGGTCTGGCAGCTCCAGGGGAGCGCCTTCGTCGACGCCGCCGACTTCGACCCGCAGTCCGACGGGCTGGACGTCTACACCAAGCAGTGCCATTACCGTCTCGACGTCACGAAGCCACCGGGGCGCGATGTGGCCTGGCGCGGCTACTCTCTCGATTCCGTCAAGTACCCCCAGGACGCTCGTCTGTTCCTGACCGGCCACCAGCACCACGCGGCGTCCCCGATGCTGCTGCGCAAGAACGGCTCCTTGTACATGTACGTCACCGGCATGTACTGCTCGCACCTGCTCATCTACCGCTTCGAGGGCGAGATCGCGAAGCCGTCCGGGGCGTTCTTCAAACAGCACTGGACCGGCGACGACCCCACGTGGCCCCCCTACCAACCGGCACAGGGCCAGTGGATATGGCGCGACCTGAGCGGGAACGGGGCGTTCGAAGCCGGCGAATACCTCCAGCCCGGCACCGGCCTCAACTCGCCGGGCAACTGCTGGGTCTGGTTCGTCGACACCAATGGCGACGTCTGGGAGGGCGGGGACCGCAACCTGCGCCGCTATCCCCTGCAGGGCTTCGACACCCAGGGCAACCCGGTGTACGACTACGCCAGCATGGTGACGATCCCCCTGCCCGCGCCGTTCACCACCGTCCGCCGCCTCCACTACGACGTTGACGGCGACGTCATGTATATGTCCGGCTACACGCCCACCGCTCCGTTCGACAACGCCTACTGGAAGGAGTGCGGCAAGGTCCTGGCGCGCTACGACGGTTGGAGCACCGGCAACCGTACGGCGACCTGGACCATGCTCCTCCCCTGGGACACCACGGCGACGCCCGCCGTGACGACGGTGAGCCTCGCCTTTGCGGGTGACTACATCTTCACGGTCGGTGTCCAGACCCGCGGCCAGGTCTGGGTCTGGAGGGCCAGTGACGGAAGCGCCGTCGGCAACTGGCTCCCCGGCAGCAACGTCGGCGGGGTCAATCGGACCGGGTGGGTCGACATCCCCTACGGCATCTCCGCAGTCCGGCGCTCCACCGGGGAGTACCTGGTCAACGTCGAGGACGATCTCTTCAACAAGGTGCTGCTCTACCGTTGGGTCCCCTGAGCGTCATCCCGATGGCCGGGCCCGGCGCTCCTCGTCCACGGCGTCTGCGCCGCCCTGGACGAGGGCGGGGCGTTCGTCCGGCTCGCCGACCGCCTGAGCACGCACGGACCGACCGCCGTCCGATCCGGCTTCCCCGGACACGGCAGGCGCTGTCCGCGGATGACGGCGCGGCACACACCACCGACACACGTCGCAAGGTTCCGCCGGCCCGCCTGCGCACCGCGCACCTGACACCCCCGGCCGGGGAGGGCGGGCATGCGGCGCACGGCTGCCGGAGGGTCTCGCCGATGCGACCGGGCCGACCGGTGCCTGCTCGACTGGCTTCATAGCCGTGGCGGCCCGGCGGGGCTCGGTGGTGACACAGTTCGGCAAGCATGACGCCGAGCATCTCTTCAACGTACGGGAAAAGCTGGAAGGTCTGGCAGCGGGCCTGGCGGCACGCCATGCCACGCCGGACCAGTTGCGCACGATGGAGCGCCTTCTGGTACGCAGCCGCAAGGCGTCCGACGCGGGCCGGCTGCGCCAAGCGGTCACCCTCAACGCGGACTTCCACCAGCAGATCGTCGACGCCTCGGGGAACCCCTGCTCCAGGATCTGATGACGCCTCTCGACTCCCGGCTGCGGCGTCTGTTCCGGCTCACCTCCGCTCTCAGCGACGGCGACCCGATGTGCGGCAAGCACGAGCGCCTGTACGAGGCGATCCGCGACCCCCTTCCCTGTTGGATCGGCGTGTTGAAGCGGATTCGAGGAGCGGGGATGCGTGCCGGGTCTGCGTACGTTCTGGGTGCCCGAGGACCGTCGGGCGGTGAGGGATCGGGTGCCTGTCCTGGCCGGATGGGAGCGCGCTGGGCGCGTGGTGTGGTGTTCGAGGGCGGCGTGCGGGTCGGCCCCGACGGGGGTGTGGTCGATGTGTACGGTCGCGGCGGTCATCCGGGGCACGGCATGGATCAGGGCGTGCTCGGCGGCGACGGCGATGCGATGGGCTTCAACGACGGTCAAATGCGGGTCGACGACGACCTCGGCCTCGGCGCGCAGTGCGTGGCCGATCCACCGCATCCGCACCTGGCCTGTATCGAGTACGCCGTCGACACCGCGCAGGCCGGTCCGGGCGGCGTCGACAAGCCTGGGGTCGACGGAGTCCATCAGACGCCGGCACACCTCACGGGCGGCGTCCTTGAGGACCAACAGGATCGCGAGAGCGATGAGCAGGCCCACGATCGGGTCGGCGGCGCGCCAGCCAAGTGCGGCGCCGCCCGCGCCCAGCAGGACGGCCAGCGAGGTGAAACCGTCGGTCCGGGCATGCAGGCCGTCGGCGACCAAGGCCGCGGAACCGATACGACGCCCGGTGCGGATGCGGTAGCGGGCCACCCACTCGTTGCCGATGAAGCCGATGAGCGCGGCACCGGAGACGGCCCACAGGTGGGTGACGTCGCGGGGGTTGAGCAAGCGGTCGACGGCCGCGTAGGCGGCCAGGGCCGCGGACGCCGCGATGGTCGCGACGATGAAGATGCCGGCCAGATCCTCCGCCCGGCCGTAGCCGTAGGTGTAGCGGCGGTTCGCTGCCCGTCGGCCGAGGAGGAACGCGATGCCCAGCGGGACGGCGGTCAGCCCATCGGCAGCATTGTGAATGGTGTCACCGAGCAGGGCCACCGACCCCGACAGGGCGACAATCACGCCCTGGACGACGGTGGTGACGCCCAGGACGACGAGCGAGATCCATAGCGTGCGCATGCCTTCGCGGGATGTCTCCATCTCCGCATCGACCTTGTCGGCGGCCTCGTGGCTGTGCGGCGTGACCAGGTGCGCGAGCTGATGCCTCAGACGCGCCACACGGGTGACACCATGATCATGCTGGTGTCCGACGTCGCCGTGATCGTGTCCGTGATCGCGGTGGTCGTGTGGATGAGTGTGCTGGTTCTCCTCCATACGGCTCACCGTGACACACGAATTCGATTGCAGCTACAGCCGTCATACGCGCTGTGACCAGGTGCGATCCCCTCGCAACAGCGGTCATCAAGGTCACGGCAGGACCAATTTTCGCCGCAGCCTGATCGGCATCAGCACCTCTGCCTGAATTCAAAGGCTCAGCGCGATGGCGGCGCTGGTGCCGCCGACACTCAGGGCGAAGGCGGCTGCTGGCCAGCCGCCCTTCCCTCAGCGAAAAGGTCCGTCGAGGGCGAGTCGGCCGGGACCGATGGCAGCGATGGCCAGCGCCACGACCGCGATACACACGTTGAGCTCGACGCCGCCTGGTGTATTCCACAGGCCATGTGGCGCGGCGACGGTTCGCCATGGCATTGATCATCACGCCGATCAGGGCAGCCGATGCCAGTGGGGTGAACAGTTCCAGGGCCAGGCCGAGGCCCCCGAGGAACTCGGAGCCGCCGCCGATGGCGGCACAAACCACTCCGGGGTGGTAGCCGAGACCGGCGAATCCCTCGCCCGTTGCGGCGAGACCGTCACCACCAAATATTCCGAAGAGTTTTTGGCATCCGTGCCCCGCCATGAGGAGACCGAAGACTGTGCCGGTACACGGGCCGTCGGCTTGGGTGGGGCACGCAGTTTCTCATTGACGAACTTCATGGGGCCCCTCTCTGCTCCGATACCCCGGGACCGTGCCGATTGACCGCCCCGGGACACGGCAAGGTCGGCCGCACGGCGGCGCCTGTGCGCGCACGCCAGGCACTGAGTACCGCTGCGCTGCGGGAGGCTGCCGGACCACATCAAGCAAGGCTCCTGGTGGGCTGGGTACAAGGTCCACATCAGCGAGACCTGCGACGACACAGCCGACGACCAGGAGGGGGTCGCTGATCGCGGGACGTGTCCAGCAGGCAAAGAGGCGCCGCCGCGGATCATCACCAACATCGCGACTACAGACGCCACGGTGACCGACGCGGAGATGACCGAGCCGATCCACCACATGCTCGCCACCCGCGACCTGCTGCCCGCCGAGCACTGCCTCGACTCCGGCTACCCCTCCGCGGAGCTGATCGTGGGGATGAAGAAGAACTTCGGCGTTGCCCTGATCACGCCGGTCCTGCTCAACAGCTCACCGCAGGCCCGCGCCGGCACAGGGTTCGACCGCACCGCGTTCACCATCGACTGGGACAACAGCCAGGCCACCTGTCCGCGGGGGAAGACCAGCACCTGGTGGAGCCCAGCCAGCCAGCGCGGCACCAAGGCCATCGTGGTCAAGTTCGACAAGGAGACCTGTCGCCCCTGCCCAGTCCGCGACCTGTGCACCCGCTCCAAACCGGGGGCCGGACCCTGTCCCTGCAACCCCGTGAGCTGCAAGAAGCCCTCGACCACGCCCGGGTCCAGCAGGCAGACGAGCAGTGGTGAGCCAAGTACGCCACTCGAGCCGGCATCGAGGGAACCATCCACCAGGCCGTCGCGGTCACCGGCATCAGACGCGCCCGCTACCGAGGCCTACACAGGACCCACCTCGAACACGTCTTCTCTGCCGTCGCACTCAACCTCATCCGCCTCGACGCCTGGTGGAACGGCCATCCCCTCGACCGCACCCGAACCAGCCACCTCACCCAGCTCGACCTCGACCTCGCTACGTGATCCCGAATAAGCCAGCAGGATCGGTGACAGGTTCTTACCGGCACCCCGACCTCGGGCCTTCGGCTCAACCGCAGTAGCACACTAGCCCGCCGAGAGCCCCCAACCCGAAGCGCGGCATGTCCTGTGTCCGGTGGCGGGGCTGGTGATCAACGACTGCGGTGCCGGATTCTGCGATGACCGTGCACAGCCCGTCTGAGCAGCCAGAACGGGGGCGGGGGTGCGGCAGACGGGTGTTCGGGGTGGTGGCGTGGGACTGCTGCGTGGGTCGTGTCAATGAATGACACGCCGTCATCGGAGTGAGCGGGCTCCAGCAAGTCGCCTGGACAGGCTAACGATATCTCAAGTCCCCTGAATTCAGGACTAGTTCACTTTTCCTCCGATAATATGAAAATAGCATATGGCGTACATTGTGTACCTCGATCGGCGCTCCGGAACCGGCACCCAATACGCCCGATATGACAGGTATGGGGACCGTCAGTACGTTCAAACACGGGTCGGCTGCTCAGCCGCCCCCTCTGAGACAGGAGAAGTGACATGGCTACCCGTTCCACCGTTGTTACCGCCGCTGTCGCGGCCGCTGCGGCCCTGGCCGCCACCGGCATCACCTACGCGTCGGCCGCCACCTCCGAGCCGGCCCACGCCGCCCCCGTCGTCCAGCAGGCCGCCCCCGCCGCCCCCGCCGTCCAGCAGGCCCCCGCCCCCGTCACGGCCCTCGGCGGCGACGCCGGCAAGGGCAACAACGAGGGCAACGAAGGCAGGGGCAACGAAGGCAGGGGCAACGAAGGCAGGGGCAACGAGGAGGGTCGTGGCCAGGAGGAGGGTCGTGGCGGCGAAGAGGGTCGCGGCGGCGAAGAGGGTCGTGGCCGCGAAGAGGGCCGCCGCCACGAAGAGGGCCGCATCCACATCAACGAGCGGACCTACACCGCCGAGCGCGGTGGCTGCATCACCGTCGTCAGCGGCCTCGGCTCCAAGAGCCTCAACATCCGCAACGACAGCCGCCGGACCATCGAGGTCTTCCGCGGCGCCACCTGCGACAACGGCGCCCCCATCGCCACCGTCGGGCCCCACAGCTCCAGCGACGGCGTCTTCCCCGGCCACGTCCGGGGCGGCGTGTGGGTCAAGGACGGCGTCGTGGGCAGCTTCCGCGTGATCGACCACCGCTTCGGCGGCCGCGACGGCGGTGACCGAGACTAGTGATCGAGTCACTCGGTTGATGTGGAACCCCGGCCCGCCGGAATCGGGCCGGGGTTCCACCCAGAACACCCCACACTCCATACACGGCCCGCGGGTTCGGCAAACCCGGCCATCCGGCCGGCACAACGTGGCACCGGCGCGGCAGACGCCATCCACGACCCGGCCGCCCAGAAGGCCGCGCCGCTCCCCCCTCCCCCCCTTCCATGCCTGCGCCTCGGCGACCAACACCTGGATGACCGAGATGCGATGGTGATGACGGGATGGTGGTCGGCCGTCTCGAACAGGCGGCTTCCGCGGTTGCTCCGCATGTCGGCTTCGCCCGGGCAGAGACGGGCGATGTCGACGGCGCGTTCGGCGTAAGTGACCGGCCCCCGGATCCGAGGGCCGGTTCCGCCTGTCGGTGTCTTGCTCACCGTTCGACGGTGCGCCGGTGAGTCACATCGATTCAGGCGCAGAACGCGTTGGCGGTGTCCGCGATGTTCCACACCCGCGAGGTCCTTCTGCTTGCCCGTCAGGCCGCCGGAGTTCACCTGGTCGGTGACGGTGGAACCCGGGTTGCGCGCACGGTCGTCGAACACAACGCGCCCCGCGCCCCGCGGCGGGCGAGCGGGTCCGCGGGCCGAGCCGTTCTCAGTGACGCTTCACGAGCCCGTGACACCGTCTGTACGCTCCCGCAACAGGTCGGCGTGGCCGCTGTGGCGGGCGTACTCCGCGATCATGTGGACGTGGACCATGCGTAGCGAGTACACCTCGCCGGCATGGGTGAAGGTGTCGTCCATCGAGGCATCCGCGACGATCTCGTCCGCCAGCCGACATTCTTCGACCAGGCGCGCGTAGTCCTCGGCCGCCCGGGACGGGTCCACGTCCTCGAAGTCCGCGTCCTTGCCCTTCTCGGGGTCGTACATCGGGTCGAGCATCTGACCGGCGAACCGCTGCCGGAACCAGACGCGTTCGACCTTGGCCATATGGCGGATCAGTCCGAGGAGTGTGAGGTTCGACGGCGAAACCGTCTGCTCGGCGAGTTGCTTCCCGGTCAGGCCGGCGCACTTGTGCAACAGGCTGCCGCGGAACCAGGCGAGGTAGCCGGTGAGCATCTCGCGCTCACCGGCCACGAGCGAACCGGGCCTGCGCTCAATATCGGGTGCTGTCCATGTCATCCCTCGATCTTGCCCCGTGCCCGCCTGGCAGGGACAGGGTTTTTCGCTCGGACAACCAGCCTCTCGTCGGTGATTGATCGCAGGTCGTCCGCATTCGCGACGTCGCCCCACGCTGGGCCGGGGCCGAGGTGCGGCCACCCGCGCCGGGCGCGCGAACGGGCGCCCCCGCGCCGGCGTGACCAGCGCGCGCCCGCTTTCAGGCACTTCCTGCAGCCGCGAAACGCCCGGCCGTTCGGTCTTCGCCTGCGGGTTCGAGGAGGTTCTCGCGCAGAGCAGCCAGCAATTCCTCGTCGACACCCAGGAGTTCGGCCGCGTACGCGCGGACGGAGCCGTGGGTCGCGGTGAGATCCGCCAGAAAGAGTCGCATGATGTCCGCGGGCGCCCGGCCGTACCCGGGCCAGACCGGTTCCTGACCGGCGTGGTCCGCCCGCCAGTCGGCCAGGAGCCGTTCACTGGCGAGTTCAGTGAGGGTGAAGTCGGCCACGATGTCGTCCTCGGCCACACCGAGCAGGGACAGGACGAGTGCAGCGAGCAGCCCGGTGCGGTCCTTGCCCGATGCGCAGTGGAAGACGGCGGGCCCGCTGTCCTCGGCCGCGAGCACGTCCAGGGCGCGGCGGAGTTCGGCGACTCCGTCGTGTGCCACCTCCGCGTAGCGGTCGGCCAGGAAGCGTCCGGTCTCCACGTCCGGGCCGAGTGCCGCCTGGTCGTAGGGCCGGTGCTCGATGCTGAGGTGGTGGTAACGCAGTCCCGGGGCGTCGGGCACTCGGCCCTTGGCCGCGATCTCCCAGTCGTAGCGCAGGTCGATGACCGTACGGACACCGAGGGTCAGGAAGCGGTCCCAGTCCTCTCCGCGGAGCTTGCCCAGAGAGTCGGATCGGTAGAGCCGCCCCCAGCGGACCGGGCGGCCGTCTTCACCTCGATATCCGCCCACATCACGGAAGTTGTGCAGTCGATCGAACACTATGTGTCTGCTCATGGTGCAGAACCTTAAGACAGCACCGACTCGCAGCCGGCCCGGCGCCCTGCCGGTGCCCGGCTGCGCCCGCCCGCGCCGCTCGCCGCGCCGGGCCGGCCACGAGTCGGCACCTTCGGCGGGACTGAGCCGAGAATGCAGGCGTGTCTACTCCTGCTCTCCCCGCCGGGCGCGATCCACGGGACGCATGGTCCCTGCTGCTTCTGTCGGCTGCTTCCGGTGCGGCCGACGCGTTCGCCTTCATCTGTGTCGGTCAGGTCTTCGCCGGGGTGATGACCGGGAATCTGGTGCTGCTGGGCGCTTCCGCAGCCGGTGTCGGGGAGCACGCGGTGGCCCTGCGTGTGATCACCGCGCTCGTTTCGTACGGCGCCGGTGTCGTATGCGGTGCGCTGATGAGCGAACGGTTGCGGTGGCCGCTGCCGGTGATGCTGCTGATCGAGGTGGTGCTGCTCGCGGCGGCGGCTGCGCTGTGGGCGCTGGATCTGATCACCTCGGACGGGGACCGGCTGGGGCTGCTGGTGCTCATTTCCGCGGCCATGGGGATCCAGGGCCGCGTCCTCGCCACGCCCACCAACTACTTCACCGGCACTCTGACGTCTCTCGTCGGCCGCGCGACGCTCCGATCGTGGAACCAGGGGGACGTCTGGGTGGCCGGCCGGCTGATCGCGGTCGTGGCAGGCGCGTCCGTGACCGCGCTGGCGGTACGGCTCTGGCCGGGCGTCGCTGCCATGGTGGCCGTGGTTCCGGCGGTCGGTGCGCTGCTGGCCGAGACTGTGCCCAGGCGTCTGCACCAGGGCTGACCGCATCCGACCCGGGAATCCTTGACCGGTACGGACCACAGGGCGCAGGCGCCGCGACGCGCAGAGGCTCCCGGACAGGAACCGCCGCCGCACAGAGAGCAACGGGAAGCCCCGGCCGGATCGGGGGAATCCAGCCGGGGCGGCCTGAGTGTGGGCGCGGTGCGCGACATCCACACATAGGTGAACAATAAACCATTGCGTCCCATTCCCTGCAGCCGCACCCCGCACTGTGACTCACGGCACGGAATGCGGTCTTCCAGCGGTTCGGACCAGCGTCCGGACCGAGGCCGCCCGACCCTCGTAGCGGCGACTGGGCTCAGCGTTCCTCGCGAAAGAGGACGTGCCGCCCCGCGACGGCGTCGAACTTGCGCAGGACCAGCCGGTCGGGGTCGTTCCGACGACTCTTGCGCGTCACATAGCTCTGCCCCGTTCCGGCCGTCGACCGGAGCGTCACGACGGGGCGGGTCTCACTGCGGGCCATGGATGCCTCCAGACTCCTTCTCCGACCCCATACCCCTTATAGGAATGGGTATCGTTTTCGTTCTGGATCTGTAACGCGAGGGAGGCCCGCCACATTCCCGCCCGCCCGGTACGGCGCGCGCGGGCGCGTAGCCGTTCGCACACGCCGGGTGACTTGCGTCAACGTCCGTCGATGGCAAGGCCGTTCGACGGGCGAGTGCCCTCCGCAGCCTGTGGCATATGCCAGAAGCAATAACGTATCGAGTGTTGCCAAATCCCTTACGGCCCCCCGCAGCCTGTGCAACAGTCGTCTACGGCCCACCTTTCAGACCTGGTCGTGCCGCGCCTGTATCGGAGTACGAGATGCCGTCCCATCTGTCTGCGGACCGCCCCGCCCCTCAGCCACCCGAACGCGATGCCGTCGATGCCCTGATCAACCGGACTCGTCGGCTGCGTGGCGATGTGGATGCCGTGCGGCAGGACGCGGTCCGGCGGGACGCGGTGCTGATCGACGAGGAAGACCCGCAGATGCGCTGGCAGCGCGCGCTCTACGAGCTGGCGGTCCATCACCTCGACGATCTCGGCGCACAGCTGGGACAGCTCAAGGAGGGCATTCCGTCGGAGGCGTCGGATGAGCCCATGGGGAGTTCGGCGCGGGACTTCTCGGACATGGCCTTCGACCAGCCGGAGTCCGGTTCACTCATCGGCAGGGTGGGCAGCGCGGAGTGGAATCTACTGACCGACGAAGTCACCTGGTCCGAGGAGCTGTTCCAGATCTTCGGCAGGTCACGCGATGCGGGTCCTCTCTCGTTGGACGAGCTTCCGTCCGTGCTCCTGCCTGAGGACCAGCCCCTGCTCACCTCTCTGGTTACGGGCTGTCTGGTCGACGGCAAGCCGATCGACGGCGAATTTCGCATCCTGCGGGCCGACGGCCGGATGCGTACGCTCCACATGATGGGCGAACCCCTCCTCGACACCGACGGGTGCACCGCCTCCATGTGGGCGGTCCTGCGCGATGTCAGCGAGCTGCGGCGTAGCGAGCAAGCGGTGCGCCGGAGCCGTGATTCGCTACGGCGCCGGCAGTACATGGCACGGACCGAGCACCGGATGGCGGTCGAGCTCCAGGAGGCCGTGCTCCCCCCGTGGCGGGGCTCGCTGCAGCTGCCATCGAAGGGAGCGGGCGCGCTGGACATCGCGGCCCACTGTCTTCCGTCGGAGTCGCGTTCCCTGATCGGCGGTGACTGGTACGACGCGCTGGAACTGCCGGACGGCAGGACCGTGCTCACGGTCGGCGATCTGACCGGCCACGGCCTCCAGGCCGGCTCGGCCATGGCAATGCTCCTGGGCGCGCTGCGCGGGATGGCGGTGGCCGGCATCGAGCCCGCGGCCCTGATGGGGCACCTCAATCAGCTACTGGAATCCTCCGCCCAGCCGGCCCTCGGCAGCGCGGTGTGCTGTCGATTCGATCCTTCGACCGGCATCCTCGCCTGGGCACAGGCGGGGCACCCCGCACCGCTGCTGTTCCGCGACGGCGAAGGGCGCCCGCTGCTGCCACCGGACGGGGTCCTGCTCGGCGCGGCCTCCAGGGCCGCGTACGAGCAGGACGAAGTGCACCTGCTGGCCGGTGATGTGCTGGTGCTGCACACCGACGGACTGAACCGTCACAGCGACCGGGGTGCGGGCCCGGACGCCCTGCTCGCTCTCGCACCGCGCTTCGCGCAGGCCCGTACGGCACAGGAGTGCGTACGGACGGTCGTCACGGAGTTCGGCGGTACCGAGCGCCTGAACGACGCGTGCGTGCTGATCGCCCGCATCGGGGCGTAGAGCACAGCGAACACGCGTGCGGCACGCGGTACACAAGAGAACGAGCCGCCTACAGATGCGGCGCTCCGACAACCGGTGCTCCGACAGCGGTCGGTGGCAGGGCAGTTGTTGACCGGCGCCCCGTCTTTGCGGCGCCCTCATGTCAGATCTCGGACGAGCGCCTGCGCTGTTTGATGATGGAGCTCTGCGGCAGGGAGAGCTTGATCTCCTCGCGCAGGTCCTCGATCTTCGCATAGCCCGCATACTGTCCCGTCAGCCGGTACATCTCGCGCAATCGGTCCCAGGTACGGTGTGAGGAGGTCTCCCCCATCGACACCAGGGCGAGCCGTGCATAGCGGTCGGCCTGCTCGGGATCGTCGGCGATGAAGCACGCCGAGGCGAGCGAGATGTAGTCGAAGATCTTGGATCGCTGGCGTCCGTTGGCCCGCAGCTCCAGAGCCTGCCTGGCATGACGTTGAGCCACGCTCGCCGCTGACGGGTCGTGTTCGGCGAGCGTACGGAACGCCAGGGCCTGCATGCCGTGCATATCCGCCTCGTCGAACATCTGCATCCAGCTGGGGGGCGGCACATCTCTCTTGTCCGAGACGAAGAGTTCCTCGGCCTTGCCGAGCGTGCGCCGCATCGCCTGGCCGCGGCCCATGGACGCCTGTGCCCAGGCCTCGATGGTGTGCAGCATCGCCTGGGTGCGCGGCAGAACCATGTCCCCGGAACCCGACTTGGCAAGCTTCATCAGGTCCAGGGCGTCGTCGGGACGGCCCAGGTGGACCATCTGACGGGCCGCCCTGGAGAGCGCCTCGCCCGCGCGCGGACGGTCGCCGCCCTCGCGCGCCGCGTGCGCCGCGATGACGAAGTACTTCTGGGCGGTGGGTTCGAGGCCGATGTCGTGGGACATCCATCCCGCGAGGACCGCGAGGTTGGCGGCGACGCCCCAGAGGCGACGCTGCAGATGCTCGGGGTGACGGTAGGCGAGCATGCCGCCCACCTCGTTGAGTTGGCCCACCACGGCCTTGCGCTGCAGGCCGCCGCCCCGGGAGGCATCCCAGGCGCGGAACACCTCGACAGAGCGTTCGAGCGCCTCGATCTCCTCCGAGCCGACGGGCGCGGCCTCGTACCGGTCGAAACCGGCCGGGTCGGCGTGCAACGGGTCGTCGGTCCTTGGAGCATCGGCCGCCAGCACAGGGTCGCTGTGCAGCCAGTCGTGCATGGGGCCGGTGATGGTCGATCCTGCGGCGAGCGCGGCGCCCGCGCTCACCAAGCCGCGTCGGTTGAGCATGAGGTCCATTCCCGTGAATTCGGTGAGGACCGCTGCCGTCCGTTCGGGCGCCCACGGCAGTCTGTCGGGATTGTGCTGCGTCCCGACCTCTCGCCGTTTCCTCACACGCCCGCGCCGGCCGAACCCGAGGTCCTCGATGGTCACGACACGACCGAGCCGCTCGGTGAACAGGGCTGCCAGCACTTTGGGCACGGGATCGCGGGGGGACTCCCCCATGTCGATCCAACGCCTCACCCGCGAGGTGTCGGTGGCCAGCTGCGGGTGGCCCATGGCCGCCGCCTGCCGGTTCACCATTCTCGCGAGTTCGCCCTTGGACCAGCCGGCGAGGCCGAACAGGTCGGACAGGCGGGTGTTGGGTTCTCCGGTCACTTCAAGCCCCCAGGTTCTCGGCTGTGTTGACAGTAACCCCCTGTCAGGTGCCTTGCGAGTATTCGCCATGGTTCGCCAGGGTCCGCCAGATGGTCTGCCACCCGCGCGCCGGTGTCGGGTAGGAAAGCGCCACCCCGCCCGGCAGCCCTAGGTACTCCCCAGGGTGCCGAACGGCCGCCGGCCGGGGCGGTGCTCGCAACCTGTCGGCGCACGAAGGGATCTGTCTCGCCCATGTACACAGCATCGTCCTCCGTGACCGCTCCGCCCCGGCCGCTTCGTCCCCTGGGGGCGGGCGGCGGGCCGTACCTCGCTCCGCACGCCGCTCCCCCGGCAGTCGGCACGGTCCGGCCGCGGCGGCCGGCGGGGCTGGGCGGTCCGCCGCTAAGCGGGCGGCTGGACCTCTCCGGGCCGCAGGGTGCTCAGCTGCGGATGGCAATCGTCTCGGTCCAACGGATCTGCCCGGAGTTCAACCCGGTACAGGTGCTGCGCCGCAGCGGCCGTTCGGTGCTCCTCGTCGGCTCCACCGGACGTGCGACCGCGGTCGCCAAGTGTTTACTGGACCACTCGTCCGCGTGGTCGGAGCGGTTCCGTCACGAAATAGCTGCATATCGTGCGTTCGTCCGGCACCGCCCGCCGGTGCGGGTGCCTCGGCTCATCGCGGCCGACCCGGAGAACTGCACGCTGGTGATCGAGCGGATGCCCGGCCGGGTAGCGGCGCTGACCCGGCATCCGTCGGAGGCCCCGCCCCGGGCCGACGTGCGGGCCGCACTGGGCGCGATCAGCCGGGTCAATGCCTGGCGGCCGGTGCCGGGGCTCTTCGACGCGCCGCTCGACTACGCCTCGCGGATCGCCCGGTACCACGAGCTGGGCCTGTTCACCGACCGCGATCTGGGCGATCTGCAGAAGCTGCTGCACGGTCTGGCGCACGCGGGCGGCCGTCAGGGCATGGGGCAGTTCTGTCACGGTGACGCACTGCTCTCCAACATCCTGCTGTCGCCCACGGGTCCGGTCCTGGTGGACTGGGAGCACGCGGGCTGGTATCTGCCGGGCTACGACCTGGCGACGCTGTGGGCGGTCCTGGGCGACGCTCCGGCGGCGCGGCGTCAGATCAGCCAGCTGGCCCAGGCCAAGGGGCCCGCACAGCGGGATGCGTTCCTGGTGAACCTGATGCTGGTGCTGACGCGGGAGATCCGTACGTACGAGACGGCCGTCCAGCGGGCCCTGCGGGAGCCGGTGCCCGCGGGCACCGGTCAGGACCGGCCGGGAGTGCTCTCGTCGAGTGAGGAGCAGCGGCTGCTGCTGCGTCGGCTGCACGACGACTGCGCGATGGCCCGCCGGGCCGTACGTGCCGCGGTCGGCACTCGCTGACCCCGCTGGGGGGCGCGTGCTGCGGGTCCGGTGCCGACACGCCGGTCCCGCAGCACGCCTATATGGTGTCAGGGACTCTTGAAGTCGACCGCGTCCACGTCGAACGAGTTGTTCTGCGGGGAAGTGAAGACGAGGTACAACTTGTGGGTTCCCTTCAGTTCCCGGACGGGCACGGCCGGGGTGGCCTGATAGTTGTCCCAGCCACCCGTGTTCGGGACCGGGGTGGTGGCGAGCAGCGGGCCGTCGGGGGCGTCTGCGCGCAGTTCGATCGCGCCGACCCCGTAGGGTGAGGACAGACGGTAGCCGACCGTACCGATGCCTTCGACGCTCATCGGGTCGAAGGCGACCCAGTCGCCGTTGGAGACGTCTCCGATCCGTTTGCCGTTCTCGGCGCCTTCCTGGGCGACGATCCGGGTGCCGGACTGGGCGTCGTAGTACTCCGCCTGCTTGTGCTTCGGCTGAAGCACGGCGCGGCCGTAGCCGGTGAGGGCGGAGACGCCGTCGCCGCCCTTGTCGGTGTATTTGGCGTTGAGTACGTAGGTGAGGTCAGCGCCTTCGGGATGGCCGCCGAGGTCCCCGGTGTCCACGGTGCCTTCGCAGCCGGGGATGTCGGTGGTGGGATGTTCGTGGTCGTCATGTCCCAGCGCCGGGTTGACGGTGACCTTGGCGCAGTCGACCGGGCCGTCTTCCGGATCCGTGACCGTGACCTTGTACGGGATCTTGTCGCCGAACTCGATGAGTTTGCCGTTGACCGGGAAGTCGATGGTCACCTTGGGTGCGGTGTTCCCGGCGGTGACGGGGATGTTGGCGTAGCCGGACTTGCCGGTGGAGTCGGTGACCTTGAGCTGTGCGGTGAAGTCGCCCTTGACCGTGTAGGTGTGGGTGGGGTTCGCGTCGGTGGAGTCGTACGTACCGTCGCCGTCGAAGTCCCAGGCGTAGCTGAGCGGGTCGCCGTCGGGGTCGTTGCTGCCCGCGCTGGAGAAGTCGACGTTCAGCGGTACGGGGCCGTCGGTGACGGAGGCGGCGGCCTTGGCGACCGGTGCTCGCTGTCCCTGGGCATAGTCGATGCGGTAGAGCCCGGAGTCGTTGTTGCCGCCGCCGAAGGAACTGCCCCATTCGAGGACGTAGAGCGAGCCGTCGGGTCCGAACGTCATGTCCATCGGCTTGTTGAACTTCTGGGAGGAGAGGAAATCATTGATCTTGAGGACTTTCTGGTCCTTGTCGAAGCGGATTTCCTTGACGAAGTTGCGCGACCACTCGTAGAAGAAGCTCGCGCCCTCGAAGTAGGCGGGGAACTTCGTGGTGGAAGGGTTCTTCGCGTCGTAGTGGTAGACGGGGCCGCTCATCGGGGCCGAGCCTCCGCTGCCGACCTCCGGAAACTCCGTCGACGCCCCGTAGCCGTACCAGATCTCCGGCTGCTGGATCGGCGGGAGTGCGGTCAGGCCGGTGTTGTTGGGTGAGGGGTTGACCGGGTTGGCACAGTCGAACTTGGGCCCGACTTCCTTGGTGTCGGGGTTGTACGGGGCGTAGGCCTGGTTGTTGCCGTGGCAGAACGGCCAGCCGAAGTTTCCGGCCTTCTTGATGACGTTGTACTCGACGAGGCCTTCGGGACCGCGGTCGGTGGTGGGCAGGCCGCGGTCGGGGCCGTAGTCGGAGGCGTGGACGTACCCGGTCTTGGGGTCGACGGTGAAGCGGAACGGGTTGCGGAAGCCCATCGCGTAGATCTCGGGGCGGGTCCTGGCGGTTCCCGGGGCGAAGAGGTTGCCCTTGGGAATGGTGTAGCCGCCGTTGTCCTTCGGTTTGATGCGCAGGATCTTGCCGCGCAGGTCGTTGGTGTTGCCCGCGGTGCGGGCGGCGTCCAGCATCTGCTTGCCCTCGCGCCAGTCGAGCGGGGCGTAACCCTGCCAGTTCGGGTCGAGGTTGGGCGGGGTGTCGTCGCCGACGCCGAGGTAGAGCGTGCGGTCGGGGCCGAACTCGACGGCGCCACCGGTGTGTCCGGGCTCGGGGAAGGTGCGGTCGCGATAGGCGGGGACGTCGATGAGCTTCTTCTCGCTGCTGCGGTCCAGGACATTGCCCTTGACCGTGAAGCGGGAGAGCCGGTTGACGTCCTCGGTCGCACCGGCGGGGGCGTAGTAGAGGTAGATCCAGTGGTTCTTCTTGAAGTCGGGGTCGAGTTCCATGCCGACCAGGCCGTCCTCGCCGCCGGTGTAGACGTCGAGCTTCCCTGCGGTGGTGGTGGCGTGGGACGCCGGATCGTAGATGTTCACTTCGCCGTTGCGCTGGATGTAGAAGACGCGGCCGTCGTCGGCGACGTCGAGTTCCATCGGGTCGGCGGTGTTGTCGTCGAGCGTGACCTTCTCGTAGCCGCTCCAAACGGTGCCGCCGCAGTCGCCGGGCTTGTTGCCCGCGGCCCATTTGACGCCGCCGAGGACATGAGTACGGAAGGCGGCTTCGCTGTACGAGGCGGTGTCGTGGCCCATGGCGGTCGCCCAGACCCTGCCGCCCTCGGTGTTGCGGCACCAGGAGATGGGATGGTCGGCTCCCATGGCGGAGCCGCCGGGGTTGTACGTGGTCTCGTCGGCGGTGACCAGGACGTGGACGTCGCCCCGGGGGTTCCGGTCGAAGTTGTACCACTCCTCGGGGCGCTCCCAGCGTTCCGGGAGGTCCGCGGTGGAGGGGTGGACGCGGTCGGCGACCTTGGCGGTGCCCTGAAGGACTCCGGGTGAGTGGGCGGGCATGTGGACGCCGCCGTTGATGGCCTCGTCCCACCAGGGGAAGGTGTCCTCGATGCCCATGTCGAGGGTGTTGTGGATGGCGACGACGCCGCCACCGCCCCGTACGTACGTCTGCATGGCTTCGCGCTGCGCGTCGGTGTCCCAGACCATGCCCGAGTTCTGCAGCATGACGACGACGTCGAATTCCTTGAGCTTCGCGGTGTCGAAGACCGCGGGATCGGCCGTCTCGACGACTTCGAAGTTGTTGGCGGCCGCCTCCTCCTTGAACATCTGGATGCCGGCGGGGATGGATCCGTGCACATAGCCGACGGCCCGGGTGAAGAGCAGGGCGCGGAAGGCAGGGGCCTTGCCGGTGGTGGCTGCGGTCGCGGGCAGCGCGGTCAGCGCGAGGAGCAGTGCGCTGACCAGGGCGATCAACGTATATCGTATGTCGCGAGCATGACAGCGTATTCGTTGGCGGCTCACGTGCGAGTCCTCTCTGTGGGTCGTGGACGAGCGGGTTCAGGGGGTGGTTTCGAGGGCGCGGCGAAGAAAGGCCAGACCGTCGGTCGCGAGGCTGTCCTGGGTGTCGGCGAGCGGTCGCCAGACGGAGGCGGCGACCGCGATGGCGTCGTTGTGCGCGGTGAACGATTCGATGCAGAGCGGTCCGCGGTAGCCGTTCGTGGTGAGTGCGGTGAGGAAGCCGGGCCAGTCGAGGGAGTCGGCGCCGGGAGCGCCCCGGTCGTTGGCGCACACCTGGACGTGGACGATGCGGCCCGCGGCTCGGCGTACGGCGTCGGGCAGTGAGCGTTCCTCGATGTTCTGGTGGTACACGTCGAGCGCTAGGCCGATGGTGTCCTCGGGAAGTCCGGTCAGTGCTTCGAGGGTCTGGTCGACGGTGTTGAGCAGACTCGTCTCGTACCGGTTGAGCGGTTCCACGGCGATGCGCACCCCGTCGGCGTGTGCGTGATCGACGACGGGGGCGAGGTTCTCCCGTAACTCCTCGTAGGCCGCAGCGCGTTCGATGCGGTTCATCCGCCAGGTGCGGCCGACAGCCGTGTACACGGGCCCGGCGACGGTGGGGGCGTTCAGTGCCCTGGCCGCGTCGACGCAGCGGTGCAAGTAGTCCTGGGTGACCCGGACGGTCTGCGGATCGGCGCGGACCAGATTGCGCTCGGACGGCATGACGGCGATCACCGCGGCGGGGGCGAGCCCGGATGCGTCGAGGAGCTTGGCGACGGATGCGGGTGCCCAGTCGCGTTCGTTCTCCAGCGGGATCTCGACGCAGTCGAAACCCCATGCGGACAGGCGCGGCAGAACGTCACCGAGTGCTTCGTACGTCACCGGCGAGTGCCAGATCCAAGGATTCGCGCCGAGCGGGATCGCGGCGGCACTCACTTCTTGCCTCCCCACTTCTCCGGGAAGCCCGGGAGGTTCTCGCAGCCGCACATCGCGTAGTGCAAGGGCGGCATGCCGGGCTTGAGGTACTGGTCGAGGGTGTCCTGGGTGACGGTGGGCTGCGGGAGCTTCCACTCCTTCGGGACCTGTTCGCCCTTGAGGATCTTCAGCGCGGCGATGACGGGCGTCCGCCACTGGAAGGTGGGGTACGACGGTGCGATCGCGGTGAGCTTCTTCTCCTTCCACGCCTGGAGGAAGTCCTGCTGGTCCTCGCCGGTGATGGGCGGTACGTCCTTGCCGGCGTCCTCGAAGGCTTCGACGGCGGCGACGGAGGTGGCTCCGGAGTCCATCCAGACGCCGTCGATGTCGCCGTTGCGGGTGATCGCGTCGGTGACTATCGCCTTCGTCCTGGCCGGGTCGCCGTCGGTGAACTTCACGTCCACGACGTCGAGTCCGCTCTTGTCGAAGGCGACCTTCGCCGCCGACCAGCGGGTCTCCAGCACATCGACGCCCGGGGAGATCCGCAGGGCGAGGATCTTCCCCTCGGGTTTCACTTTCTCGACGAGGAAGTCCGCGCCGACCGCCCCGTATCCGTAACCGCCGATCGGGTTGATGAAGGTGACGGCGCAGTCCGTCTCGACGCCCCGATCGAAGACGATCACCGGCACCTTCGCGCAGGCCTGCTCGACGGCAGGGGTGAGGGTGGCCGTGGTGTTCGGGGAGACGATCAGTGCGTCGCAGCCCTGGCCGGTGAGCTCCTGGATGTCGGAGATCTGCTTGTCGTCCTTGCCCTGTGCGTCGAGCACGGTGAAGTCGGTGATCTCCTTGTGGAGTCCGGCCTCGGCCCGCAGGTTCTTCAGTCCGACCTGGCGCCAGGGATTGAAGACTCCCGCGTTGGAGAAGCAGAGGTGGATGCCATCGGCGTCGTTTTTCTTCCTGTACTGCGTGGTGTCGATGAGCTGTGGCCGGAGCATCTGCTCCCACGGTCTGCCGGCGGGGCCCTGCGGAGTCTCCTCGGCGAGGGCGAGCTGGCGGTCGTACTCCGCCCGGTCGAAGAATTTCGACTGCTTGCCGGTACCGGGGTCGCCCGAGCTGCCGCCCGCTCCGGCCGCGGGCGCGTCGGGAGGTGTGTCGCTCGTGCAGCCTGCGAGCAGGGCCGCGCCGAGCAGGGCGGCGACGGACACGAGGGTGTGCCGGATCTTTCGCGTGCTCATGAGGTTTTCGCTCCCGGGGGCTCGGTGCCGCGGCGGCGCAGCCGGGACCAGTCGGCTGCGCCGAGGGCGACGGCGGCGATGACGATGACGCCTTGTACGGTCGATTCCAGGGCGCCGGAGACGCCCTGGAGGTTGAGCAGGGTGAACAGTGCCTGGAGCGAGAAGGCTCCGGCCATCGCCGCGACGACGGAGCCGCGCCCGCCGCCGAGCACCACGCCGCCCAGGACGACGGCGGTGATCGCCTCGAACTCGTAGCCGCGGCCGGCCTGCGCAGAGACTCCGGAGAAACCGGCGACGAGCACGGCGGCGAGTGCCGCCGCGACGCCGGAGAGGACGAAGGCGATGGTGCGGGCCCGCGCGATCCGGACTCCGGCCAGGGCGGCGGCACGATCGCTGTCGCCGGTGGCGAGGAGCGTACGGCCGAAGCCGGAACGCATCAGGCGTACGGCGAGGAGGCCCGCGACGACGCAGGCGAGGACGGCCCAGGGCAGCCAGCCGAACGCGGTGCCGCGCCCGATCCGGCGGAAGGCCGCGGGCAGCGCGCCGTGCGGGGAACCACCGGTCCAGAAGAAGACGGCCCCTTCGAGAATCAGCATCATGCCGAGCGTGGTGATGAACGAAGGCACCCGCAGCAGGGTGGTGATCAGCCCGCTGACGAGGCCGGCGAGGGCTCCGGCGAGCAGCAGGATCACGCTGACGAGCAGCCAGGGCGCGTCCGGGAACGAGCCGTACAGTTCGGCGGCGACGACCACACCGGCGGTGACGATCGCTCCGACGGACAGGTCGAACTCGCCGCAGACAATGACCAGGTACTGGCCCGCCGCGAGGATGACGAGGGGGGCGGCGCGCTTGACGAAGGCGAGGAAGCGGTCGGGTTCGTAGAAGCCCGGGTCGGTTAGGGCGAGTGCGGCGAGGAGCACCGCGAGCAGGATGTAGACGGGTGTGCCGGTGGTGAGGGCGCGTACGGCACGGCGGGCCGCGGGCGCCTGTGCGGTGGTCATGCGGTCCTCTCCTGCGAGGTGCGGCGGCCTCGCGCGTAGAGGGCGACGGCCGCGATGATGACGACGCCACGGACGACGTTCTTGAAGAACGGGTCGACGGCCAACTGGTTGAAGACACTGTCGAGCACGGCGAGGACGAGGACGCCGCCGAGGGTGCCCGCCACTCCCCCGCGGCCCCCGGCGAGTGCGGTGCCGCCGAGCACGACGGCGGCGATGGATTCCAGGTCGTAGCGGGCTTCCGTGCCGGCCCACGGTGCTCCGGCGCCGAGCCGTGCGGCGAGGAAGAGGGCTGCGGCGCCGACACAGAGTGAGCACAGGATGTGCGCGATGATGACGGTGCGCCGGGTACGGACCCCGGAGAGCCGGGCGACGTGTTCGTCACCGCCGGTCGCGTACATGTGGTGGCCGAGCCGGGTGCGGCGGGTGATCAGCCAGAGGGCGGCGGCAAGGGCGAGGAGCAGGAAGAGGGAGACGGGGACGGGGCCGATCCGGTCGTAGCCGAGGTGCTGGAAGGAGGCGGGGACCTTGCCCGCCGGGCCGGTGTAGTTGTCCTCGATCCAGCCGCGCAGGATGAAGGCGGTGCCGAGGGTCGCGATGAACGCGTTGACCCTGAGGCCGGTGACGATCAGTCCGTTGGCCAGTCCGACGGCGGCGCCGAGCCCGAGGACGGCGAGGACCGCGACGAGGACGCTGCCGCTCTCCATCGTTTCCGCGGCGACGAGCGTGCCCAGGCTGATGAGGTAGGCGACCGACAGGTCGAGTGATCCGGTGAGGATGACGGCGGACTGGCCGACAGCGACGAGGCCGAGGGCGACGCAGTTCTGCAGGATCGTCACCATGTTGGTGACGGTGAGGAAGTCCCCGCCGCGGGCCGCGACGACGATCCAGCCGAGAACGGTGACGGCGAGCGCGGCGAGCCACACTCCGGCCACGGGGCCGGCGGGGAGCGGTCCGGCGGTCCGCCGCGGTCCGGTGCGGGGCCGGGTCTTCAGGTCGGGCCGGAGCGCGGTCATGCGGTTCCCTCCCGGGTACCGTCGCTGTCGGTGGCGATGCGCATGATGGCCTCTTCCGTGGCACCGGCGGGAAGTTCGCCGGTGAGGCGGCCTTCCGACATGACGAGGATGCGGTCGCTCATGCCGATCAGCTCGGGCAGTTCGGAGGAGATGATCAGCACCGCGAGGCCCTCGTGGGCCAGTTCCCGCACGAGGGTGTGGATGGCCGCCTTGGCGCCGACGTCGACGCCGCGGGTCGGTTCGTCGAAGAGGAGGACCCGGGGGCGGATGGCGAGCCATTTGGCGATGACGACCTTCTGCTGATTGCCGCCGGACAGGTACTGGACCTGCTGGTTCCCGCCAGGCGCCCGGAGGCGTACGCGTTTCAGGAGCGCGCTCACGTCGAGATCGGCGGGCGGTCCGCCGCGGGTGGGCACGGCCCGGGTCACGAGCAGCGCATTGTCGGTCACCGACTGGCGCAGGGCGAGGCCCTCGGCCTTCCGGTCCTCGGTGACCAGGGCGATTCCGGCCCGGACGGCGTCTCGGGGGCGGGTCGGGCGCAGCGCTGTTCCGTCGACGGTCATGGTGCCCGTGGTGAAGGGCTCGGCACCGAAGAGGGCTCGGGCGAGGGACGTGCGGCCGGAACCCTGGAGGCCGGCGACGCCGACGATTTCGCCCGCACGCAGGGTCAGATCGATGCCCGAGATCCGGGCGTTGCCACCGCGGCTCACGGTGAGCCGCACCGCCCCGGTCTCGCCGGGACGGGCCCGGGGCGGGTAGTAGGCGCCGAGTTCCCGTCCGACCATGGCGCGTACGACCGTGTCGGCGTCGGTGTCGCGGGTGGTGAGGGTGGCGACGCGGCGGCCGTCCTTGAGGACGGTGATGCGCTGCGAAAGTGCGAAGACCTCTCGGAGCCGATGCGAGATGTAGAGAATGCCGAGCCCACGGGCGGTCAGACGACGGACCAGTGAAGCGAGTTGCTCCACCTCGTGGTCGGCGAGTGCGGCGGTGGGTTCGTCCATCACCAGGATCCTGACGTCGGAGGCGAGGGCCTTGACGATCTCCACGGTCTGTCGGCGTGCCACCGACAGCTCGTGGACGGGGGTCCGTGGGGTGATGCCGGTCTCGTCCATCTCGGCGAGGAGTTCGGCGGTGCGCCGTTCCATGGCACGCCGGTCGACGAGTCCGTACCGGGTCGGTTCGCGGCCGAGGAAGACGTTCTCGGCGACGGTGCGGTGCGGGAGCAGCGCCAACTCCTGGTGGACGATGCCGATCCCGGCGGCCTGGGCCTGCGCCGGGTGGCTGAAGGAGTACGCGGTGCCGTCGATGGTGAGACTCCCCTCGTCGGGTACGTGCTCGCCCGCGAGGATCTTCATCAGTGTTGACTTTCCCGCGCCGTTCTCCCCCACCAGGGCATGGACTTCTCCGGCTTCGAGATCGAGCCCCACCTCGTGGAGCACACGCACCCCGAGAAAGCTTTTGGACACACCGTGCATCGTCAGCATCGACTGGCTCCTCGCTCAGCGGTCTGCAGAGCAGAGTCGTGACACACCTTAGGACTGTCAAGGGCTCAAGCATCTTTGTTTCCAAGCGACTTGATACGCACTTAGGTCGATGAGCGAACACTGAATGCCTTGTGAGCAGCGGAAGTCGTCCTTAGGGTGGCTGTCATGTCTTCGCCGTCGGATCGCACATCCGCTGCCGCCTCGCACTCGCCGGGCGAGGTGCTCGCGCTGATCAGTTCGGGTGCGGTGGCGACCCGTGCCGACATCGCCCGGATCACCGGGATGGCCCGTTCGACGGTCTCCCAGCGGGTGGACGCGCTGATCGCGCACGGCCTGGTGGACGAGGACGCCGACGGCGTTTCCACCGGTGGCCGCCCGCCGCGCCGACTCGCGCTGCGCACGCGTGAACACGCGGTGGCCGGGGTGGATCTGGGGGCCTCGCACTGCAGAGTGGCGCTGATGGACATCGGCGGCGCCACCCTGGCGGTGCAGGAGGAACCCCTGTCCATCGGCGACGGCCCGGACTCCGTTCTGCGGCACGTGGAGCGGACGGTGCGCACCCTGCTCAAGGAGGCGCACCGGGAGCCGGAGACGCTGCGGTGCATCGGCGTCGGGGTGCCTGGCCCGGTGGAGTTCTCCACCGGCCGCCCTGTCGATCCTCCGATCATGCCGGGCTGGCACCAGTACCCGATCCCGGAGTTCTTCGCGGCCCGGTTCGGGGTGCGGGCCCTGGTCGACAACGATGTGAACGTGATGGCGCTGGCCGAGCAACGCCGTGCCTTCCCGGACTGTCGCTACCTGTTGTACATCAAGGTCGGCACGGGGATCGGCTGCGGGATCGTCGCCGACGGACAACTGCACCGGGGGGCGCAGGGATGCGCGGGCGACATCGGCCATATCCGGGTCGCGGACCTCGACGATCCGTGCCGGTGCGGCAATTCGGGGTGCCTGGAGGCCGTCGCGGGCGGTGCGTCACTGGCGGCGAAGCTGGTCGGGCTGGGGCTTCACGCGGCATCGGGAAGTGATGTGGTGCGACTGGTGCAGTCCGGGCACCGGGACGCCGTCCGGATGGTGCGGGAGGCGGGCCGGGCGGTCGGCGAGGTACTTGCCGGGCTGGTGAACTTCTTCAACCCGGACACGGTGGTGATGGGGGGCGCACTGGCCGCTGTCCACGACCAGCTGCTCGCGGGGGTACGGGAGGCGGTCTATCGACGCTCACATCCGCTGGCCACGCAACTGCTGCGGATCGAGCCGAGCCGTACGGGCGAGAACGCGGCCGCGGTGGGGGCGGGCATCCTCGCGATCGAGCACGCTCTCTCTCCCGCACAGGTGAACCGGCAGGTGGCGGGCTGAAGGTCGCGGGTTGAGGGGGCCCGGACGAACCCGGGCCGTGCCCGGAAGGATCAAGTGCCCCTCCGTACACGAATGCCGCGCACAGAGGGGCACAGGGCACACCCGCGGTCTCAGTGCGCGCGCACGATGTCCACGTCGGACGCCTTCACGAAGGCGACCCGGTGGCCGATCTGCACCGTCACGTACTTTTCCTTGCCCTGGAAGTACGCGTGATCGAGCGGGTACGAGGCGTCGATCGTCGGGGCGTAGAAGAAGCCCGTGGGTGCCTCACCGCCGCCGGGGTAGGACTGGCCGGCCTTGATCGTGTACGGCAGTGGCGAGCCCACCCGCCGGTCTGCGAAGTCCGCGGGGTACTCGGACTTCTCCGGGTACGCCACCCCGTACACCGGCACCTCCGTACGGCCGGCCTTCGGCTCGACCACGTAGCCGGCGGTGGGCGTGGTGGTCCGGGTCGCGGCCGGGGTCTGGAACCAGGCCTTCTGGCCGTACCACCAGATCGCCGTCCAGCCGGGTGCGTGGTCCGCGACGACGGCCTGCTGGGTCGCGCTGATCTTGCTGCCCCAGTCGGCGGCGCAGTTCGTGCCGGGTGAGCCGTCGGTGTGCAGGCCGGGGTCGGAGAAGAGCGGCGCGTCGGTGGACGGCGCGGTGTGGAGCGGGACGGCGCTGGAGCCCTGGACCGGCAGGTCGACGCCCTTCTCGCAGTCGCGGAACGCCTGCTTGTTCTGCTTGAAGTCCGGGCTGACGGTGATGAGTTCACTGCTCTTCGGGGCGCTCGGCACAGTGGGCTTTTTGAGCAGCGTCATGAAGTGGTTCCAGTCCCAGTACGTGCCCGGGTCCCAGTGCATGTTCTTGGTGCCCGCGGCGCTGGTGGGCGGCACTCCGTCGTGGCCGATGATGTGCTGACGGTCGAGCGGGATGTCGTACTTGGCGGCGAGGTAGCGCACCAGCTTGGCGGTCGAGCGGTACATCTCGGGGGTGTACCACTTGGCACCCTCGACGGCGACACCCTCCTGCTCGATGCCGATGGAGTGGCTGTTGACGTACCAGTTGCCCGCCTGCCAGGCGACGTCCTTGCCCTTGACCATCTGCGTGACGTGGCCGTCGCCCGAACGCACCACATAGTGGGCGGAGGTCTGTTTCAGCGGGTTCTGGAAGATCTTCAGGGTGGTGTCGAAGTCTTCCTCGGTGTCGTGCAGAACAATGAATCTGATCTTGTTGGTGTGCGGCCGGTCCGAGGTGTCGTAATTCCCGTACGTCTCCTTGTCGGCCGGGTCACCCGTCTGCCGGTAGGCCGCCGGTACCCAGTCGCATTCGAGGCCGCGCGGGCATTCCGGCCGCACCCCGTCCGCACCGGCCTGCGCCGCGGGACTGAGCAGTGCCATGCTCAGTGCGCCGACCGTGGTCAGCGCGAGTGCGAGTCCGGTCCTCTGCTTGGACGTCATGACAACCCTTCTTGGAGCCGTGCGTGATGGAGCCGTGCGTGATCCGATCTCACTGTTCCGTTGTGCGCGCACACTCTCTGACCTGAGGTGATGGCGCGTCAAGGGTTCGGTGGGGGTCATGCGTCGAGTCAGTGGACCAGACCATTGGCAGGGTGCCTGACCTGCATCCGGAAAGAAGCAACCAGTCGTTGGCGGCGCCTCGTTACCCGGGTTTTACGAGCGGCCGGCCGACCGGCGGCATGCGGTGGCACGCCACAAACGAGCGCACTTTTTGTGTGACTAATTCTGGATGTGCGTGCCCCGAACGGCCGAAGGGTAGTGCTCGCGCGGACACCACCGGTCCGTGCGGCGTACGCATGGAGATCTCGGAAAGGCCGGACGCACATGGCTCAGCCCTTCACCCTGCCGGACTTTTACGTTCCGTATCCGGCGCGACTCAATGCCCATGTCGAGGAGGCGCGAGCGCACACCAGGAAGTGGGCGCGCAGCATAGGGATGCTGGAGGGTTCGGGCATCTGGGAGGAGAAGGACCTCGACTCCCACGACTACGCGCTGCTGTGTGCGTACACCCATCCCGACTGTTCGTCCGAGGCGCTCTCACTGGTCACCGACTGGTACGTGTGGGTCTTCTTCTTCGACGACCACTTCCTGGCGCTGTTCAAGCGCACTCCCGACCGTGAGGGCGGGAAGCGGTATCTGGACCGGTTGCCGGCGTTCATGCCGATGGACCGCGAGGCCCGGATGCCGGAGCCGACGAATCCGGTCGAGGCGGGGCTGGCCGATCTGTGGGCGCGGACGGTGCCGGGCATGTCCGACGCCTGGCGGGTCCGGTTCGCCGAGGCGACGAAGAACCTGCTCAACGAGTCGTTGTGGGAGCTCGCCAACATCAACGAGGGGCGCATCGCGAACCCCGTCGAGTACATCGAGATGCGCCGCAAGGTGGGCGGTGCCCCGTGGTCGGCGGGTCTCGTGGAGTACGCGGCGGGCGCGGAGGTCCCCGAGTCGGTGGCCGAGGAACGTGCGCTGCGGGTGCTGCGGGATGCCTTCTCCGACGGCGTCCATCTGCGCAATGACCTCTTCTCGTACCAGCGGGAGGTCGAGGACGAGGGTGAGAACAGCAATGGTGTGCTGGTCCTTGAGCACTTTCTCGGCTGCTCCACGCAGGAGGCCGCCGACGCGGTGAATGATCTGCTGACGTCGCGGCTGCAGCAGTTCGAGAACACGGCGCTCACCGAACTCGGTCCGCTCTGCGCCGCGAAAGGGCTCGGCCCGGCGGACACCGCGGCGGTTCTGGCGTACGTCAAGGGGTTGCAGGACTGGCAGTCGGGCGGTCATGAGTGGCACATGCGTTCCAGCCGCTACATGAACGGCGGCGGGGCCGGTGAGACCGCTCTCGGTTTCGGCACGGCGGCGGCCTCGATCCGGTTTACCCCCCGCTCGGAGTCGGCCCGGCTGCGCAGCCACACCCATGTGCCCTACCAGCATGTCGGTCCGTCCCTGCTGCCCGATTTCGAGCTGCCTTTCGGTACGGCGCTCAGCCCGTATCTGGACGGGGCGCGGATGCGGATCGTCGACTGGGCCCGTCGCATGGGAATCCTGGAGGCGCAGCCGGGAGTGCCGGGTTCGCACATCTGGGACGAGGAGCGGCTGATCGCGACCGACCTGCCGCTGTGCGCGGCGGGACTGCACCCGGACGCGACACCGGATGAGCTGGATCTGTCCTCGCAGTGGCTGACCTGGGGGACGTACGGCGACGACTGGTTCCCGGTGGTGCACGGGCGGGCCCGTGACCTGGCGGGGGCCAAGCTGGCCAATGAACGTCTGTCGCTGTTCATGCCGCTGGACGGGTCCGGGACTCCCGAGCCGGTCAACGCGCTGGAGCGGGGGCTGGCGGATCTCTGGGCGAAGACCGCGGCGCCGATGGACGCGAGCGGGCGCCGCGCCTTCCGGACTGCGGTGGAGGATATGACCGCGAGCTGGGTGTGGGAGCTGGCGAACCAGGTGCAGAACCGCATTCCGGACCCGGTGGACTACGTCGAGATGCGCCGCAAGACCTTCGGCTCCGACCTCACGATGAGCCTGTGCCGACTGGGGCACGGCAGGAAGGTGCCGGCGGAGATCTACCACAGCGGGCCGCTGCGCTCGCTGGAGAACGCCGCGTCCGACTACGCGTGCTTGCTCAACGACCTGTTCTCGTACCAGAAGGAGATCGAGTACGAGGGTGAGGTGCACAACGGTGTCCTGGTCGTGCAGAACTTCTTCGGGGTGGACTATCCGACCGGGGTGGCGATCGTGCACGACCTGATGAAATCGCGGCTGCGGCAGTTCCTGCACGTCGCCGAGCAGGAACTCCCGGTGCTGTACGACGACTTCGGGCTGGACGCCCAGGCGCGGGAGATCCTGGCCGGGTACGTGCAGGAGCTCAAGCACTGGCTCGCGGGCATCCTGATCTGGCACCGGGGCTGCCGGCGCTACCGCGAGCAGGATCTGCGACGGGGCACCGGCACCCCGTGGCACCTCAGCGGTCCCACGGGGCTCGGCGTCTCGGCGGCGCGGGTGACCGCGCTGTTCGCTCAGCTCTCGGCCACCAGCGTGTAGCACCCGCCCGCACGTGCCTTGAAGACCTTCTCGCCGCTCGCGAACAGCGAGCTGCGGACGGTCACTTCGCGGCTGCGGCTCGCCGTGATCACCACACGGCGGGCCCGTCCCGCGGCCCATTCGATGTCGACGGTGAAGCCGCCCCGGGCGCGCAGTCCGCGTACCGATCCTTCCCGCCAGTTCACCGGGAGGGCCGGGAGGATCTCGACGGCGTCGTGCTGGCTCTGCAGCAGCATCTCGGCGATGCCCGAGGTGGCGCCGAAGTTGCCGTCGATCTGGAACGGCGGGTGGGTGTCCCAGAGGTTGGGCAGGGTGGAGTTCTTCAGCTGTTCGGCGAGCATCTTGTGGGCGTGGTCGCCGTCGCGCAGCCGCGCCCAGAAGTTGATCTTCCATGCCTTGGACCAGCCGGTGCCGCCGTCGCCGCGGGCGCCGAGGGAGACCTTGGCCGCTTCGGCCCACTTGCTGCCGGGCTCGATCTGGCGGCCGGGGTGGAGGCCGAAGAGGTGCGAGACGTGGCGGTGGTCGTCGCCCGGGTCGTCGCGGTCGGTCTTCCACTCCTGGAGCTGCCCCCAGGAGCCGATCCGCAGTCCGGGGTCGAGCCGTTCGAGGGCCGTTTCCAGCCGGTCACGGAAGGCGGGGGCGTCACCGAGGGTGCGGGCGGCCTCCAGGGTGTTGGTCAGGAGGTCGTGGACGATCTGCTGGGACATAGCGGCACCGGCGGTGAAGTCGCCGTGCTCGGGAGAGTAGCTGGGGGTGACGACGAGCAGTCCGTCGCGCGGGTCGGTGCGCAGATTGGCCAGCCAGAATTCGGCGGCCTCCTTCATCGCGGGGTAGGCGGTGGAGCGCAGATAGCCGGTGGATCCGCTGAACCGGTAGTGCTCGTACATCTGCTGGGTGAGCCAGGCGGCGGCCTCCGGGAACCAGAAGGCGGTGGACCAGTCGTGGACTCCGGTGAAGCCGTACGGATTGGTCTCGTTGTGCACGACCCAGCCGGCGGTCCCGAACATCTCCTTCGCCGTTCTGCGGCCGGGGGCGCGCATCGCTTCGATGTAGCGGTCGTACGGTGCGGTGGTCTCGGCGAGGTTGGTGGCCTCGGCGAGCCAGTAGTTCATCTGCAGGTTGATGTTGCTGTGGTAGTCGGCGGACCACGGAGGGGTGGTGGAGTTGTTCCACACGCCCTGGAGGTTGGCGGGCAGCGAACCGGCCCGTGAGGAGGCGATCAGCAGGTAGCGGCCGTACTGGAAGAACAGCGCTTCCAGGGCCCGGTCGGCGGGGCTCGAACCGCCCGTGTACCGGGCGAGCAGCTGATCGGTGGGCAGGTCGGGCAGTTGCTGGCCGATGTCGAGGGCGACCCGGTCGAAGAGGGCGCGGTGGTCGCGTACGTGGGTGTCGCGGAGCTTCTCGTACGAGGCCCGGGCGGCCGCGTCCACGGCGGCGGTGACCGCCGCGTGCGGGTCGTCGCCACGGTAGGCGGGGTAGCTGTCGGCGTAGTCGGTGCCGGCTGCGAGGACGAACCAGGCGCTGTGGGCGCCGGTGACGGTGAGGGTGCCGTCCGTACCGGCGGTGACGGTGCCGCCGCTTGTCCGGACGCGGAGTTGGGCCTCGAAGCGCAGGCCGTTGTCCTTCAGCGCGCCGCGCACGGTGATCCGGTCCTGGGCGGCGGTGGCCGTGAAGTCGCTGCGGGGCGAGGTGTACCGCAGGGTGAACGACACCTGGCCCGGACGGTCGGCGGCGAGGCGCCCCGCGATGACTCTGCCCGGATGGGAGACGAAGAACTCCCTTGTGTGGACGGCCTCTTGATGGGTGTACGTGACGGCGGCGAGGGCGTTGCGGAGATCGAGGGTGCGCCGGTAGGAGGCGTCGGGGGCGGCCGGGGCGTCCGGCAGATCCAGCCACAGGTCGCCGAAGACCTGGTAGGCGCCGTAGCCGCGGCGCGCCTGGCCGAGTTCGGCGGCGACGGCGTCGGGTCCGATGGCGCCCTGGCTGTCGAGGCGGCGCTGGACGTCGGCCAGGGCGTCGGGTCTGGGGGTGGTCCAGTTCCCGAAGTCGTAGCCCTGCGTCGAACCGGGACCGCCGGTCCACAGGGTCTTCTCGTTGAAGGTGAGCCGCTCCGAGGCGAGCGTTCCGTACACGCTCGCACCGAGGGCGCCGCCGCCGATGGGCAGTGACTCGCGCTCCCAGGAAGCAGCCGGGGTGTGGTAGCGGAGCATCGGCTCAGTCTGTTTCGCCGGGCGCGCCGCACCCGTAGATTCATCGGAGGTACCAGCAGCGGACGCCGTACCGGAAAGGGCGGGGATTCCCAGCGCCAGAGCCCCGGTTGCGCCGATCGCTGTCTTCACTGTGGTGCGTCGCGTAATCCCGGATGTCATGCGGCCGACCGTAAAGGTCCGACGACTGACCGGCAAGGCGCATGGCAAAGCGGCCTCTTGGACAGAGGCCGCGAGCACTTGGACGGATGTTCGGGTAGGTGCCCCGCGACCGCCCGATGCGTAGGGGGCGGCCGACGAAGAGGCGGTTCAGCCCTGCTGGAACAGCTCAGCGGGCAGGGGCTTCAGCAGGGTGTACAGATCATCGGTGATCGGCCGGTCCCAGCTGGCGATGGTCACGAGCACGCCGTCGCTGCGGTCGAACTGGACGCAGGAGATCCGGCTCTCGGAGAGCTTGACGCGGCGGACGATCAGCAGGTTGTCGCCCTGCATCACGGGCATGTCTTCGGTGCCGGTGACCTCGACCGGCTCGTCGTTCTCCAGCGCGAGCAGCAGCTGGGCGACCTCGAACGGGACCTGTCCCTCCTCGGTCTCGCGGGCGGGCGAGCCCTCCGGGAGATTGCCGATGATCATCGCGGGGCCGCGGCCGCCGAACAGGTCGTAGCGCAGAAAGACGCCCTGACAGCTCCCGTCGGGCGCGGGCAGCAGACCGGCGCCGAGATTTCCGGGCCAGTCTCCCGGGTCCATGGCCAGGACGTCGAAGTCGGGGCCCGCGGGTGTGGCGGCACTACGGCGGCGGAGGAAGGACATGCAGACATGTTACGTGTCCGGGCTCACGTTGCGGAGCCGGGTCCGCGCAGGCAGGGGCGCCCACGGGTCCGCCGGCCGGGCTCCGGCGGACCCGCGGCGCCGCCTCAGGCCGATTCGGCGGCCAGGGTTTCCAGCACGTCGACGGCCTCGGCCGCCCGGTCGTACGGGACGAAAAGATGGTCGTGGTGGAAGCCGGCCACCACATTGCAGCTCAGCCCCACGTCGGCGAGCGCCAGGGACACGGCGGCGGTGAGTCCGACCGCGTCCAGGGACGAGTGGACACGGAGCGTGATCCAGCCCGCGGTGTATTCATGCGCCAGTCCCGCCTCGTCGGCCTCCGCCTCCGGCAGGACCAGGGTCACGCCCTCGGGTTCGGTGACCGTGACGACCGGAGTGACCCGGGTGGGCACGGCTCCGCCCGGCACGGTCGTGAAGACATAGCGGCCGGGGTGCAGTTCCGGCCGCATACCGCTCAGCAGGGTTCGAAGGTCGCGCTCACCCGTCATGATCACCACGCTACCGGGTACGGTGCCGCTCGTGTGGCGGGCGCCCCGGGCGCGGTTGCCGCACGACAGTACGCACCGCTGCCGGCGGGGGTGTTCCTTGAACGCGCCCCCTTCCGCCGTGCCGGCGAAGCGGCAGCCGGCCCGCGTCCGCGGGGCCGGGCTCACCGGGGCGGACAGCGTACGCGCAGAGCCTCCGGACGGCGGCGTGCAGCGACCGAACGGCTTCTCCTCCGACGCTCAGGTGAGGTCGAATTCGCCGTCGCGGGCGTTCACGACGAAGGCGCGCCATTCGGCCGGGGTGAAGATCAGCGGGGGGCTGCCGGGTTTGCCGCCGTTGCGCATCGCGATGAATCCCTCGACGAAGGCGATCTGGACATCGCCCGCGCCCTGACTGCCCGACCGCCAGTCCGCATCGCTGAGGTCCAGGTCCGGCTTGTCCCAGCCCGCGAAGGGCTGTCGGGTCGCGGTGCTCTCCGCCACGTCGGCTCCTCCCACTTGTCGTCCCGGGCCAAATCGTAGCCACCCCGGGCGGCCCGGGACAGGCCGCGTGACGGACTCCCTGCGGTCCGGGACGGCCTGCGGTCAGCCGGTGGGAGGCTCGGCTCCGACCAGCCACATGGAGAAGAACTGCGCACCGCCGCCGTAGGCGTGGCCGAGCGCCTTTCGCGCCCCCGCCACCTGGTGATCGCCCGCCTGTCCCCGGACCTGCAGCGCGGCTTCGGCGAAGCGGATCATGCCGGAGGCGCCGATGGGATTGGTGGAGAGCACCCCGCCCGAGGGATTCACCGGCAGGTCGCCGTCGAGTTCGGTGACGCCGGATTCGGTGAGCTTCCAGCCCTCGCCCTCCTCGGCGAAGCCGAGGTTCTCCAGCCACATGGGCTCGTACCAGGAGAACGGCACGTACATCTCGACGGCGTCGATCTCCCGTCGCGGGTCGCTGATCCCCGCCTGCCGGTACACATCGGCGGCGCAGTCCTTGCCCGCCCGCGGCGAGACGAAGTCCTTGCCGGCGAAGAGTGTGGGTTCGCTGCGCATGGCGCCGCCGTGCACCCAGGCGGGCGGGTGCGGCGAACGGTCCGCTCCGGCACGGTCGGTGAGGATCATCGCGCAGGCCCCGTCGGAGGACGGGCAGGTTTCCGAGTAGCGGATGGGGTCCCAGAGCATCGGGGCGGACTGGACCTTCTCCAGGGTGATGTCCGGGTCCTGGATGTGTGCGTACGGATTTCTGAGCGCGTTGCGCCGGTCCTTGTACGCGACGAGCGAGCCGATCGTGTCGGGCGCCCCGGTGCGGCGCATGTACGCGCGGACGTGCGGGGCGAAGAAGCCGCCCGCTCCGGCCAGCAACGGCTGCTGGAACGGGATGGGCAGCGAGAGGCCCCACATGGCGTTGGATTCGGACTGTTTCTCGAAGGCGAGCGTGAGGACGGTGCGGTGCACCCGTGCGGAGACCAGGTTGGCGGCGACGAGCGCGGTGGAGCCGCCGACCGAGCCCGCGGTGTGCACCCGGAGCATCGGCTTGCCGACCGCGCCGAGGGCGTCGGCGAGGTAGAGCTCCGGCATCATCAGGCCCTCGAAGAAGTCGGGTGCCTTGCCGATGACGACGGCGTCGATGTCCGCCCAGGTCAGTCCGGCGTCCTCCAGCGCGCGGACAGCGGCTTCGCGGACGAGTCCGGCGAGTGAGACGTCCCGGCGGGCTGAGACGTGTTTCGTCTGGCCGATGCCGACGACGGCCACGAGCTCCTCAGACATGAGCGCTCTCCCCTTCGAGTACGGCTACCAGGTTCTGCTGCAGACAGGGCCCGGAGGTGGCGTGGGCGAGCGCCCGGTCGGACTCGCCGCGGTGGATGCGGGCCGCGGCCTCGCCGAGGCGGATCAGTCCGGCGGCCATGACGGGGTTGGCGGCGAGCGCGCCGCCGGACGGATTGACGGCGGTGACGGTGTCGTCGAGCCGGAGCGCCTTGCGCAGCACCACCTCCTGGGAGGTGAACGGGGCGTGCAACTCCGCGGTGTCCACGGGCCGTTCAAAGGCCCCGGCGCGAGTCGCCGCGAGCCGGGTGGAGGGTGAATCGGTCAGCTCGCGGACGCCGAGGCTGTGGGCCTCGATGCGGTGATCGATCCCGCGGATCCAGGCGGGGCGGGCGCACTGGACCCGTGCGGTGTCGTCGGCGGCGAGGATCACGGCGGCCGCGCCGTCACCGACCGGCGGGCAGTCACCCGTACGCAGTGGCTGTACGACGTACTCACCGGCCGGGACCGGGCCGGCGAGCTGGGCGTGCGGGTTGTCCACGGCGGCGGCGCGGCTCCGGGCGGCGATCGCGGCCAGGGCGGCCTCGTCGGTGTCGCCCGCGTCGATCAGCGCCTGCGCCTGGAGCGCGGCGAGGGCGACGGAGTCCGGCCAGAGCGGGCCGACGTAGTACGGGTCGAGCTGGCGGGTGAGAACGTCGCGCACCGCACCGGGCGAGGACTTTCCGTACGAGTAGACGAGGGCGGTGTCGGCCTGGCCCGTCTGAATCTTCACCCAGGCCTCGTACAGCGCCCAGGCGCCGTCCATCTCGACATGGGACTCGGAGATCGGCGGGTACGCGCCGACGCCGTCGAGCGCCATGGTGAAGGAGAAGGCGCGGCCCGCCAGGTAGTCGCTGGAGCCGGAGCAGGTGAAGCCGATGTCGCTCGCCCGCAGACGGGTCGCGTCGAGGACCTGGTGGAGGACGGGCATCAGCATCTCGACTTCGGAGAGTTCGTCGGTGCGCCTCAGGTGGTCCGTCTGCGCGAAGGCGACGATCGCGACGTCTCGCATCTACAGCAACTCCTTGTACGCGTCGTAGTCGGCGTCCGGTTCGCCGGTCGGCCGGTAGTGATCGGGGTGCCGTCCGCCCTCGGTCCAGACGGGTTCGACCCGCAGGCCCATGCGCACCTGGTCGTACGGGATTCCGCCGATCCGCGCGTGCAGTGCGAGGTCGGCGCCGTCGAGGGCGATGTGCGCGTAGACGTAGGGGACTTCGATGTCGAGATTCTTCGCCTTGATGTTGACGATGCAGTACGTCGTCACCGTGCCCCGCGGGCCGACCTCGACCTGTTCGGCGGTGGCGACCCCGCAGGTGGGGCAGGCACCGCGGGGCGGCACGTGCACCTTGGTGCAGGACGGGCAGCGCTCCCCCACGACGCGCCGCTCGCAAAGTGCGCCGAGGTAGGCGCTCTGGGCGCGGCCGGGGGTGTACCGGTAGTCGAGGCGGGCGGGGGTGACGATGCCGGTCACGGGGTCGCTGAACTCGCCGCTGTGCGGGGCGGATCGACCGGTCTCGCCGTCGTCGTACGGCTCGAAGCAGGCGATGTCCGTGATGGCGCCGGTCCGCTCGGAGGCCCAGCGGATCCGTACCCGCATGCCGGTGCGTACGGCTTCCGGGCCGGGCGCGTCCAGTGCGTGCAGCAGGGCGGTGTCGGCTCCGTCGAGCCGGACGAGGGCCCAGGCGAAGGGGCTGTCGAGGGGCTGGCCGCGGCGCGGGGCGGGGTTCCAGGCCCAGGTGGTGACGGTGCCGGTGGCGGCGACCTCGGTCAGCTCGCGGATCTCCTGTGCGGTGACGGGGTCGTACTCGACGGGTGGGACCAGGACCTTTCCCTCACTGGTACGGACGCCGAGCACGGTGTGTTCGCGCAGTCCGGTGAGGAAGGCGCTCTGCACCGGTCCGAGGGAACGGGTGAAAGGGAATTCGAGCACCAGCGGTGCGCTGAGGATGTCGGGCACGGTCGGCTCCTTGGCTCAGACGCGCCGGTAGACGGGCGGGCGCTTCTCGGCGAAGGCGCGAGCGCCTTCCTTGGCGTCGTCGGTGGCGAAGATCGGCCAGCCGCGCTTCAGTTCTGCGGCGAGGCCATCGGTCTCGGTCAGTTCGGCACTCTCGTACACGGAGGCCTTGACGGCTTCGACGGCCAGCGGTCCGCAGGCGTTGATCTGCTCGGCGACGGCGAGGGCCTGCTCCAGCGCGGTCCCGTCGGGGACGACCCTGCCGATCAGCCCGATACCGGCTGCCTCCTCGGCGCTGTACGGGCGTCCGGTGAGGAGCATTTCGAGCGCGTGGGTACGGGCGATCTGGCGCGGCAGCCGTACCGTCGACCCTCCGATGGGGAAGAGGCCGCGCTTGACCTCGAAGAGTCCGAAGGTGGCACTCGCCCCGGCGATCCGGATGTCGGTGCCCTGCAGGATCTCCGTGCCGCCCGCGACGCAGTGGCCCTCGACGGCGGCGATGACCGGTTTGCGGGGGCGGTGGTGGCGCAGCATCGCCTTCCAGTGCAGATCGGGGTCGGCGGTCATCCGGTCGCGGTAAGGCTCGCCCTCCATCCCCTTGCCCGCCAGGGCTTTGAGGTCCATGCCCGCGCAGAAGCAGCCGCCCGCGCCGGTGAGGACGACGGAGCGGACCGTGTCGTCCTCGTCCGCCGCCAGCCAGCCGTCGTACAGCCCGACCAGCATCGGCAGCGAGAGGGCGTTCTTCGCCTCCGGCCTGTTCAAGGTGAGCACCAGCGTGGCGCCCTCGCGCCGCACGATGAGGTGTTCCGTACCACCCATTGCCTGCCTCCCGTCTCAAGACCTAGAACAGGTTGCAGTAGGAGGGGGTCCAGTTCAATAGTTTTCTGACAGCCAGTCAGATTTCTTCGGCGGCCCCTCTTCCCACTTGCGCCTCCCGGCGCTCTAATGACCGCCGGGCCAGTCAGCATCCGGGGTCAGGAGGAATGGTGGAGTACAACCTTGCCGACCTGTTCGAATCGGTCGTCGACGCGGTCCCGGAACGCGAGGCGCTCGTCCACCTCGACCATCCCGGTACGGGCGCGGAGCGCCGGCTGACGTACGCGGAGCTGGACGCGGCGGCCAACCGCATCGCGCACCATCTGATCGAGTCGGGCATCACTCCGGGCGAGCATCTCGGGCTGCACCTCTACAACGGGGTCGAGTATCTCCAGACGGTGCTGGCCTGCCTCAAGGCACGCATCGTTCCGGTGAATGTCAACTACCGCTATGTGGAAGAGGAGTTGACCTACCTCTACCGGGACGCGGATCTCGTGGCGCTGGTCTTCGATGCCGAGTTCGACGCGCGGGTCGCGGCCGCCGCGCCGAAGGCCCCGACACTCCGTCACCTGGTCCGGGTGGGTGCGCCGGTGACGGGTGTACGCGGTCCCGATGCCGTGGCGTTCACGGACGCAGAGGCGGCCGGGAGCCCGGAGCGCGGCTTCCCGCCGCGTTCGGCCGACGACCAGTTCATCATCTACACCGGTGGCACCACCGGAATGCCCAAGGGTGTGATGTGGCGTCAGGAGGATCTCTTCTTCTCCGGCCTCGGCGGCGGTGCGCCGACCGGTGAGCCGGTGAAGACACCGCAGGAGCTGGCCGAGCGGGTGGCCGCCGGTGGTGACGGGATCACCTTCTTCCCCACTCCCCCGCTGATGCACGGCACTTCGACGCTCACCGCGTTCATCGGTCTCAACTTCGGGCAGCGGCTCGTCATCCACCGCAAGTTCGTGCCCGCGGAGGTGCTCCGTACGATCGAGAAGGAAAAGGTCACCAGCGTGTCCCTGGTGGGCGACGCGATGCTGCGGCCGTTGATCGACGCGCTGAAGGGGCCACTGAAGGGCACCGACTGTTCGTCGCTGTTCTCCCTCTCCAGCTCGGGTGCGATCATGTCGGACTCGGTGCGCGCGGAGTTCCAGGCGCTGGTGCCGACAGTGATGATGCTGAACAACTTCGGCTCGTCGGAGTCCGGGTTCAACGGTACGGCGACGGCCGACTCGGGTCCGGAGAACGGCTTCCGACTGCGGGTCAACTCCCGTACGGCGGTGGTCGATCCGGTGACGTACGAGCCGGTGGCTCCGGGCGAGCCCGGGCGGATCGCCCAGCGCGGCCACGTACCGCTCGGGTACTACAACGACCCGCGGAAGACCGCGGAGACGTTCTTCCGCAGGGACGGTCAGCGCTGGGTGCTGCTCGGCGACATGGCGACGGTCGACGCCGACGGCATCGTCACGGTCCTGGGCCGGGGCTCGCAGTGCATCAACACCGGGGGCGAGAAGGTGTATCCCGAGGAGGTCGAGGAGGCGCTGAAGGCCCATCCGGATGTGTACGACGCGCTGGTCGCCGGAGTGCCGGACGAGCGGTGGGGAAACCATGTCGCGGCGGTGGTGCAACTGCGCGAGGGGGCGGCCGAGCCCTCGCTGGACGACGTCCAGGCGCACTGCAGGACCCGTCTGGCCGGCTACAAGATCCCCCGCCGGCTGGTGATCACCGGGCAGATCCAGCGCTCACCGAGCGGCAAGGCCGACTACCGGTGGGCCCGCTCGGTCGTCGCCGCCCGGCGCACCCCCGAGGACTGAGAGGCGAGCACCTGAGCACCGAGGGCCCGAGGACGAAGAGGCACCCGAACGGCGGCCGGACGGGATTTCCGAGGAACACCCGAACGGCGGCCGGACCGCCGATCCTCGCAAGAGCCGCGACAGCCCCGGTCCGGACCACCCGGGTGCATCGTTGCGCGTCCACCCCCGGCGCCACGCGACGCGCCCAGGCGTAAACCATTCGGGAACGTCGGGTACCCGTCCGCTCACCCTATGTGGCAAAGGGGGAAAAACGCCCATAGCTTCGGCTCATGAGGAAACGACACATCAAGATCCTTGTCCCGGTCGCGGTCGTCTCCGCCGCTGGACTCGGCGCGGCAATGCCCTCCGCATCAGCCACGAGCGCCCATGTGGTACGGCCCGGCCAGTCGATCCAGAAGGCGGTGGACGCCGCTCGGGCGGGTGACACCGTCCTCGTCATGCCCGGCACGTACCGGGAGACCGTCCTGATCACCAAGCCGAACCTCACCCTGCGCGGCTACGGCAACCGGACCGTCATCCGGCCGGCGGCCAAGAACCCGCACTCCGTCGACGCCTGCGCGAAGACCGGCAGCGGAGTCTGCGTCCTGGGCCGGGCGGGCGGGACCGTCGACGGTGTGAGCGTCGACTCGCTGACCGTCTCCGGCTTCAAGAAGAACGGCGTCTGGGCATCCTGGACGGACCGGCTGTCCGTGCGACGGGTGATCGCCGAGCACAACGGTGTCTGGGGCATCGCCCAGGAGCGCTCGACCCGTGGTGTGTTCACGGGCAACACCGCCCGCGCCAACGGCGACGCCGGCATCTTCGTCGCGAACACGGTCGACGAGGAGGGCGGCGCCACCGACACCCGGGGCACCGAGCTCCAGGACAACACGCTCTCCGACAACCGGATCGGCTTCACCGCCAGGCGCGTCAGGAACCTGTCGGTCCACGACAACACCTTCACCGCCAACTGCAGCGGTGTGTTCATCGTGGGCGACGAGGGCAGGCCACAGGCCGGAGCCATGACGATCCAGTCCAATCAGATCAACGACAACAACAAGTTCTGCGCCAAGACCGAACGGCTGCCCGCCATCCAGGGTTCCGGCATCGTGCTCACCGGCGCCGCGGACACCCGGGTGCGCTCGAACACGATCAGCAACAACGTGGGCGCCACGCCGTTCTCGGGCGGCGTCGTGCTGTTCAAGAGCTTCGTGGGCACGAAGAACACCGGCCACACCATCAGCGGCAATGTCGTGCTCGGCAACAAGCCGGCCGACCTGGCCAACGGGGACACCGGCAAGGGCAACACGTTCGCCGCCAACGTCTGCACAAAGTCCACACCGGCCGGGATGTGCTGATCGGCGCACCCCGCACGAGGAGAAGCGATACAGCATGACCACTGTGAGTCCCACTCCCGCACCCACTTCCACATCCACCCACGTGCACGTCGCCGTCCCGCACCCCGTCGCGCCCCCTCAGCCGGCCATGCAACTGCGCGAGATCGTGTTCGGGGCGGCCCGCGCCGCCGCGGTGCGGGCCGCGGCCCGGCTGGGCGTCGCCGACGCACTGGGCGAGACACCCGCGACCGCGCAGGAGCTCGCCGCACTGGTGAAGGCCGAGCCGGTGCCACTGCGCCGGCTGCTGCGTGCCCTCTCCTGCTACGGGATCTTCATCGAGACCCCGGACGGGCACTTCGCCCATACCGAGATGTCCCGCCTGCTGCGCGAGGACGACCCGAACAGTCTGCGCTCCATCTCGCTGTGGTGCACCGAGCCCTGGACCTGGGATGTCTGGCCGCGCCTCGACGACGCGGTGCGTACCGGCCGGAGCGTCTTCGCGGAGGTCCACGGCAAGGGCTTCTTCGACTACCTCCACCAGGACGCCCACGAGTCGGCCCAGGTCTTCAACCGGGCCATGACGACCTCCAGCATGCAGTCCGCGCTGGACGTCGCCGAACTCCTCGACCTCACCGGGGTGTCCGCCGTCGCCGACATCGGCGGCGGCCAGGGGCACGTACTGGCGAGCCTGCTGGAGAAGCACCCGTCGCTCCACGGCACCCTGATGGACCTGCCCGGTGTGGTGGCGCGGGCCGATGCCCGGCTGCGGGACGAGGGGCCGCTCGTCGACCGGACCCGGATCGTGGCCGGGGACTGCCGCGAGGCCATCCCGGTCGAGGCCGATCTCTACATCATCAAGAACATCCTGGAGTGGGACGACGACAGCACGCGCAGGACACTGCGCAATGTCGTCGCCGCGGCCCGCCCCGGAGCCAGGGTCGTCGTCATCGAGAACCTCGTCGACGACACCCCCTCGATGCGGTTCACCACCGCGATGGACCTGCTGCTGCTCCTCAATGTCGGCGGCGCGAAGCACACGAGGGAGAGCCTGGTCGCCCGGATCTCGGACGGCGGTCTGCTGATCGGCGACGTCGTGCCGGTCAACGCCTACCTGCACGCTTTCGAATGCGTGGTACCCGGCTGATTCCCCCTCCCCGGGAGCGACGGAAGCCCCCGGGGAGACGGAAATCGAGGAAGACGGAAATCGCCCCGGGCCCGGCCGACTGGCCGGGCCCGGGGCGATTTTCCGTCTCAAGCGGTGGTGTCGCGCTCCCACCGGTAGAACTCATGGGCCATGGCGTCCTTGGGGCTGCGCCAGGTCTCCGGGTCGTACGCGCTCACATATGCGGTGAGCTTGTCGCTGATGTCCTTGAAAGCCGGGTGCTTCGTCACCTTGGCGATCTCGGGGCCCGGCGGGCGTTCCGATTCGATCAGGTGGAGGTAGACGTCGCCGAACTGGAACAGCTTGCGCCTGGTGACGCCGACGAGGTGCGGCAGTTCGGTGCTGTCGGAGGCCGCGAACAGCTCCGCGATGTCCGGCGCCGAACCGGGCGCCATCCGGGCGACGATCAGAGCGTGGTGCATCGTGGGATGCCTTTCTGGTTCCCGGCCCGGCACCCCGCCGGACGGCGGGGTGCCGGGCCTTGTGGGGCGGGCGGACGGCGGGTCAGCTGGCCGATACCGAGGCGGTACGACGCTCGCGGGCGCGCTGCTCGATCTTGTCCCGGATGAGCTCCATCTGGACCTTGGAGTTGCGGTTGATGTTGTCGGTCATCCACGCGTCGTCGACGGGGGCGTCGGGCCGCATCGCGAATTCCTGGGTCCAGCGCATCTTCGTACCGCCGGGGACCTCGGAGTACTCCCACCGGATGTTCATGTGCTGGAACGGACCCGGCTCGACCCGGCGGGCGTGGACCGTGCGGCCGGCGCGGTCGACGGTCCGCTCGGAGACCCAGCTCCATACCTTGTCGTTCTCGTCGGGGTGCATGGTCAGGCGGAACTTCGTCCTGTCGCCGTCGCGTTCGATGACCTCGACCGCGGCGTACTCGCTGAACAGCCGCGGCCAGTTCTCCAGATCGTTGGTCACGTCCCAGACGAGGTCCAGGGGGGCGGCGATGGTGATCTCGTTCTCGGTGCGTCCAGGCACTTCAGGCTCCTTGCATGAGGGTGTTGTTGACGAGGTCCAGGAATTCCCTGGGGGTCTTGCAGCGGTCGGCGTCGGTCGGCAGCGGTCGGCCGTGCCGGTTCTCCAGCACGCCCACGATGCCGAGCAGGCCCAGCGAGTCGAGGCCGAACTCGCCGAAAGCGGACCCGGGGCGCTTCTCCATGTCGCGCGGGTCCACGGTGAGTCCGGCGCCCTTCTTCATCAGGACGGCGAGTTCCGCGTAGGTCAGTCGATCGGTCATGGGGGACTTCTCCTTCTCACGATTGGGTGTCGGTGGAGCGCCGCAGCACCATTGCCGCGTTCGAGCCCATGAGCCCGCGGCTGAGCACCAGCGCCGTCCGCAGGTCGGCGGGGCGCGCACTGCCGGTGACGAGATCGAGGTCATGGCAGACCTCGAAGACGTTCGGCGTGGGCGGTATCAGCGCGTTCTCCATGGAGAGCACCGCCGCCGCCGCGTCCAGCACCGGCGCCCCGCAGTAGGCGCGCCCGATGCCGGTCTTGGGCGCCGTCACCGGTACCTGCCGGCCGTGCGCGCCGAGTGCGTCGGCGATCGCGAGCGCTTCGGCGCGGTCGGCCGCCGGTACGCCGAGGGCGTCCGCGAAGACGACGTCGATCTCGTCCGGCGCACAGTCGGCCTCCCGCAGGGCGCCGGTGATCGCCTGGGCGAGGCCCTCCCGGGACTCCTCCCACCTGGACGCGCCGGTGAACGTGGCGGCGTGTCCGGCGAGTTCGGCACGGACACGGGCCCCGCGCCGGACCGCCGACTGCTCCTCCTCGACCACCAGCATGGCGCCGCCCTCGGCCGGTACGAAGCCGCAGGCGTCCGAGGTGAACGGCCGGTAGGCGCGGGCGGGATCGTCACAGGTGCTCAGGTCCTCGTATCCGAGCTGGCAGACGACCGAATAGGGCGCCAGCGGTGCCTCGGCCGCGCCGACCACCACCGCTTCGGCCCCGCCACGGATCGAACGGGCGGCGTGCGCCAGCGCGTCCAGCCCGCCCGCCTCGTCGCTGGCCACGACCGCACACGGTCCCTTGAAGCCGCCGCGGATCGAGATCTGGCCGGTGCTGGCGGCGTAGAACCAGGCGATGGACTGGTACGGGCCCACGTAGCTGGATCCCTGTCCCCACAGTCGTTGGAGTTCACGCTGTCCGAATTCGCCGCCGCCGGACCCGGCAGCGGTCACCACGCCGATGTCGAACGGTGAGTTCTCGTAGTCGGCGCGGCCCAGCCGGGCGTCGTCCAGAGCGATGTCCGCGGCGGCCATCGCGAAGTGCGTGAACCGGTCGGTCTGGACGATGAAGCGCTCTTCGACCAGCTCGACCGCCTCGAAACCCCGCACCTCGCCGGCGACCCGCAGCGGAAGGTGCTCGCACCCCTCGCGGGTCACCCGGTCGAGGACGCTGATCCCTTCGTGCGTCCTCTTCCAGAAGGTCTCGGTGTTGGTTCCGTTGGGGGCGACGACACCAATGCCGGTCACGACGGTGCGCCGGGCCTTTCGGGTTCTCATGGTGTCCTCCCACCTGTTCGCGTCAGGGCCACCGCTGACTGGAAACCGCCGAACCCGCTGCCGACCGAGAGGACGCTGCGCAGCTTCAGGGGACGTGCGGTGCGCGGCACGTAGTCGAGGTCGCACTCCGGGTCCGGGCTCTCGTAGTTCGCGGTCGGCGGCACCGTCTGGTGGACCAGAGCGAGTACGCAGGCCGCGATCTCTATGGCCCCGATCGCCCCCAGCGAGTGGCCGACCATGGACTTGATGGAACTCATCGGTACGTCATAGGCGTGCGCGCCCAGTGCCCGCTTCACGGCGGCCGTCTCGTGCCGGTCGTTCTGCTTGGTGCCCGAGCCGTGTGCGTTGACGTAGTCGATCTGCGAGCCGTCTGTCCGGGCGTGACCGAGCGCCCGGTTGATCGCCTCGGCCATCTCCAGCCCTTCGGGGGTCAGCCCCGTCATGTGGTACGCGTTGCCGAAGGTGGCATAGCCCGAGATCTCGCAGTAGACGGTCGCTCCGCGGGCGCGGGCGTGCTCCAGCTCCTCCAGGACGAGCACCGCTCCGCCCTCGCCCATGACGAAGCCGTCGCGGCGGGAGTCGAACGGCCGGGAGGCATGCTCCGGATCGTCGTTGTTCGCCGAGGTGGCCTTGATCGCATCGAAGCACGCCACCGTGATCGGGGTGATCGGTGAGTCGGACGCCCCGGCGACGCAGACGTCGACGCGGCCCTCCTCGATGGACTGGAAGGCGTACCCGATCGCGTCCAGGCCGGAGGTGCAGCCCGTGGAGACGGTCTGCACCGGGCCGTGCGCACCGACCTGTTCGGCCACCGCCGAAGCGAGGGAGCTGGGTGAGAAGGCCCGCTCCAGATGCGGGCCGGCCGGCCGGTGGTCGACGTCCCAGCGGGCGCCGCTGCCGCTGACGGCGACGTAGTCGTGCTCCAGTCGGGTGGTGCCGCCGACCGCGGTGCCCAGCGACACCCCCATGCGCCAGGGGTCCACCTTCTCCAGGTCGAGCCCCGCGTCGCCGAGGGCCTCCCTGGCGGCCACCATCGCGAACTGGATGTACCGGTCGGACCTGGCGACCTGGTCCGCGTCCAGTCCGTGCGCCGCCGGGTCGAAGTCGCACTCGGCGGCGATACGGGACCGGAAGCCGGCCGGGTCGAAGAGCGTGATGCCCCGGGTCGCGGTGCGTCCGTTCGCGAGAAGGTCCCAGAAGGCCGGTGCGCCGATGCCGCCGGGGGCCACGACGCCGACGCCGGTGACCCCCACGCGGCGGGTCATGAGGCGGCCTCCGTTCGTTCCGGCGGCGCGACGCCCCCGGCGGACTGTGTGTGCTCGGCGGACGGGGCGTGCTCGGTGTGCTCGGTGTCGACGTGACCGAGTTCCGGGCGCGGGGCGAGCGGGCCGAGGTGGAAGACCATGCGCGCCTCGACGTCGCCGACGTTCCGGAACCGGTGGCGTACATGGGGAGGGATCAGCAGGCCCTGGTCGGGCCGCATCCGGTGCGGTTCACCATCCAGATCCACCTCCAGGAGACCGTTCACGACGTACACGAACTCCTCGGAGTACGGGTGGTAGTGCTCGCCGATGCGGTCGCCGGGCTGAACGATGGCCAGCCCCATGAAGCCGCTGGTGGCTCCCACCGCTGTCGGCGTGAGCATGGCGCGGAGGTCGCCTCCGCGCCTGCGGTTGGGCTGCGTCTCGCTGAGGTCCACGATGCGTGGCCGGTGCATGGTCATGACTGCTTTCCTCCTGGCGCATTGCGCGTTGTATTGACGGGTTGAGCGAGAACCCCCCAGGGTGCGGATGCGCGGTTCAGGACTCCATGGCCCGCCGATCGGTGATCAGGGTCATCTCGGACTCTGCGAGGAAGTGCGAGATCCCCTGGTCGGTCGTGGGCACGGCGTTCGCGCCGCCGTCGAGGAGACGTCCGAGCCTGGCCACCTTGCCGGAGCCGTCGATGCCGACCGCCTGAGCGGCCTGCGCGTCGATCGGTTCGATCGCTTCGAGGAGGCGGACGACGACGTCGTCGCGCTGGAAGATGGTGCTGCTGTCGATGATGCTCGCGGGGTCGTCGGCCGCCTCCTCGTCATGGCTGGCGAGCAGCCGGGCGAGTGCCATGCCGCAGCCCTCCTTGGCCTGGTAGAAGAGCGCGTGCCGGTGGACGTCCTCGGCCTTGTGCCGGCCCGCGGTCACGTGGTGGACCGTGGGGAGCGCCGCCCGGGTGAAGAACATCCGGGCGGAGTCCGGGTCGCTGAGGTCCCGGTCCTGCTCCAGGTACGGGTTGATGGCCTCTTCGACGGCCCTGACCTCGGGCTGCCGGGCGACGTGGCGCAGGGCCGCGAGGAGGTCGCCCTCGACCTCGACCGCCCGCACGACGCGGTTTCCGTGCATGAAGAGCGAAGTACGGCGCAAACGGGTGTCTTCGTCGACACGAGCGTTCGGGGAGTCGTAGTCGGCCAGGATCTTCGCCACGATGTCCTCGGTGCCGGGCTTGACGGTGAACGTCAGCGCGTGGCGCACCACTCCGTCGCCGAGGCGGGGTGACGCCTGCAGTCTGCCCTTGGCCGTCTCGGGCGCCATCGCGAACGACTTCCCGGTCTCCCGCAGGACGCTGAAGCGCAGCGAACGGGTGTCGCGCACGCAGCTGTGCAGCGGCTGCACCGTCGCGACATGCTCCTCGCTGTTCACCCAGGCGAGGAACGGGGGTGCGCTCTCCCATTCGCTCGTGATCAGCCACTGCGAGGGGTTCTCGATGGACTGGCACAGTTGGTCGCTGATGTGCCCGGGGACGGATGCCACCTGGTTGCACAGGTGCTCATACGCCTTCAGGAACTCTTTCTGGGCCCCGTCGTACAGGTCCAGCAGCAGGACGACCCGCAGCCTGGAACCGTCGAAGGCGGACTGGGAGATCCGTTCCGAGAGGGTGGTGGTCATCTTTCGGTCTCCTTCGAGATGGTGTCGCGGACAAGCCGGGTGGCATGCCGTCAACCGTCGGTTGGCGAGTGATTCGGAGCGGGGACTCTCCCGGCGGATGTGAGCGGTCCGCCGCCGTGACCGCGGGCATCGTCTCCGTGACCGATCGTGAAACGCTGGTCCGGGTGGCGCGAGATTTATGAACCGTTCAGGTGAGCGATCGTCCGAACCGCTCCGACGAGGGCATGGAACAAGGCAACCGAACGGCGTCCGAGCTGGAGCAACTGATGAACGAGAACGTCGACATTCGTGTACCGGTCCTCATCGTGGGCGGCTCCCTGGTGGGCCTGTCCACCTCACTCTTCCTCGGCCGGCTCGGCATTGAGCACCTGCTGGTCGAGAAGCACCGGTCCACCTCGACACATCCGCGCGGACGCGGCAACAACGTGCGCACGATGGAGGTGTTCCGTACGGCGGGTGCCGAGCCGGGCATCCGGGAAGCAGCGTCGGTCCTCGCCGACAACCACGGAATTCTGCAAGCCGGCTCGCTCACCGGCGACGACCAGGAGTGGCTGTTCAAGGAGATCGACCCGGGGGGCGGGCTCGCCCGTTTCAGCCCGACCGGCTGGTGCCTGTGCAGCCAGAACGATCTGGAACCCGTGCTGGTGAAGCTGGCCCGCAAACAGGGCGGTGACCTGCGGTTCTCCACTGAGATGCAGAGCTTCGACCAGGACGGGTCAGGGGTGGACGCGGCACTCAAGAACCGGGAGACCGGAGAGCACATCAGTGTGCGCGCCGACTACCTCGTCGCGGCCGACGGACCGCGCAGCCCCATCCGTGAGCAGCTGCGCATCGACCGGACGGGTCCCGGCGATCTCTTCCACAACGTGAGCATCACCTTCCGTTCCCGGCAGCTCGCCGATGTGCTGGGCGACCGGCGCTTCATCGTCTGCTACCTGACCAACCCCGCCGCGGACGGTGCCCTGTTGCCGGTGGACAACAAGAAGGAGTGGGTGTTCCACGCGCCGTGGCAGCCTCAACTCGGGGAAACTCTTGAGGACTTCACCGACGAGCGGATCGCCAGGCACATCCGTACGGCGGTCGGTGCTCCGGGGATCGACATCGAGATCACCGGCAAGGCCCCGTGGCACGCCGCGGAGCGGGTCGCGGAGCGGTACTCGTCCGGCAGGATCTTCCTCGCCGGGGACTCGGCCCACGAGATGTCGCCCACCGGGGCGTTCGGCTCCAACACCGGCATCCAGGACGCGCACAACCTGGCCTGGAAGCTTGCCGTCGTGCTGAAGGGCGAGGCGGGCCCGGGTCTGCTGGACACCTACGAGGCGGAGCGGCTGCCGGTGGCTCAGGCGACGAGCGCGCGGGCCTCTGCGCGTTCCAGCGAGCACAGCCACCCGGGATACGCCGCGGCGCCGGGTGTGGGCGGCGGGAAGCAGGGCGGGATGCTCACCGTGGCACTGGGCTACCGCTATGTCCGCGGTGCCGTACTGGGTGCCGACCCGGAGCAGCCGGTGGTGCCGCAGAGAATGCAGCTGAACGGTCAACCAGGCAGCCGCGCACCGCATCTGTGGGTCCGTCAGGACGGTGAGCGCAAGTCCACGCTGGATCTGTACGAGCACACTTTCGTGCTGCTCACGGACGGTGAGGACGCGGCGTGGCGGCGGGCGGCGGCTCGGGTCGCCGACGGGCTGTCGGTACGGCTCCAGGCGTACGGCATCGGCCCGGGCGCCGATCTGGAGCCGGAGAACGGGGCCGACTGGGCGGAGCTCCACGGCACGACACCCGAGGGCGCGGTCCTGGTGCGTCCCGACGGCTTCGTGGCCTGGCGGTCGACGGGGTCGGTGGCCGATGCCGAGGCCACTCTCCATGAGGTCCTGGCCTCGCTGCTGCACCGGTCATGACTGCCCGGTAGCCGCCGTCGTCGACCAGGCGGTCGCAACCGTACGTCGACGGGTCCTCCGGCACAGCGGAGTCCCCGGTGCCGCGCAGATCGAGCACCACGAGTTGTCGGTGTCGCTGTACCGAGACGCCGCCGGGGTTGCCCAGGTACGCGCCGGCCCGCATCAGCCCGTCGGCGAGGCAGATCCGCGGTGCGCGCTTCCCCAGGTGGCGGTGGGCGAGCCCGGTCCCGTCGTACCCATGGAAGATCGGCGCGTACGCCATCCAGACAGGGTGGGCCGGGCGGCGCAGCCGTGTTCGGCGTGGCGTATCCACGATGTGGAGCGCCTCCGAGGGAGTGGTGTGCGCCACCCCTCTTGCCAGGAGACGGAACATCCTGAATTACTACTACCGAAAGATCGACCGAACGATCGGTCGACTGCTCGGAAGAGGGAGATCCGGATGACGCCTCTGCTGGACGCGGCGGAACGAATGGGCCGGGACGAGCTGGAGGCACTCCAGCTGGAGCGGCTGCGGGCCACGCTGCACCACGCGTACGAGAACGTCGGCCATTACCGGACCGCGTTCGACAGGGCAGGTCTGCGCCCGGACGACTGCCGTACGCTCGCCGATCTCGCCCGCTTCCCCTTCACGACCAAGGCCGACCTGCGGGACAACTACCCCTTCGGCATGTTCGCCGTCCCCGAGGAGCGCGTGCGGAGGATCCACGCGTCCAGCGGGACGACGGGCCGCCCGACCGTCGTCGGTTACACCGAGCGGGACCTGGACACCTGGGCGGACATGGTCGCCCGCTCGATCCGGGCGGCCGGCGGCCGCCCCGGGCAGAAGGTCCATGTCGCGTACGGATACGGGCTGTTCACCGGCGGTCTGGGAGCACACTACGGAGCGGAACGACTCGGCTGTACGGTCATTCCCGCCTCCGGTGGCATGACGGCCCGTCAGGTTCAGCTGATCCAGGACTTCCGGCCCGAGATCATCATGGTGACTCCGTCGTACATGCTGACGCTCCTCGACGAGTTCGAGCGGCAGGGCGTCGATCCGCGGACGACCTCCCTGAAGGTCGGGATCTTCGGTGCCGAGCCGTGGACGGAGGAGATGCGGCGCGAGATCGAGGAGCGGTTCGCGATCGACGCGGTCGACATCTACGGCCTGTCGGAGGTGATGGGGCCCGGTGTCGCGCAGGAGTGCGTGGAGACCAAGGACGGGCTGCACATCTGGGAGGACCACTTCTACCCGGAGGTCGTCGACCCGTTCACCGGTGAGGTGCTGCCGGACGGCGAGGAGGGCGAGCTGGTGTTCACCTCGCTCACCAAGGAGGCCATGCCGGTGATCCGTTACCGGACGAGGGACCTGACCCGGCTGTTGCCGGGCACGGCGCGGGTGTTCCGGCGGATGCAGAAGGTGACGGGACGCAGCGACGATCTGGTGATCCTGCGCGGGGTGAATCTCTTCCCGACGCAGATCGAGGAGATAGTGCTGCGCACGCCGGGGCTCGCACCGCACTTCCAGCTGCGGCTGACCCGCGAAGGCCGCCTCGATGCCCTGACCGTACGGGTGGAGGCCCGGGCAGGAGCCACGCCGGATCAGCGGACGGCCGCCGCGGAGTCGATCACGGCGGCCGTCAAGGACGGGATCGGGGTGTCGGTCGGGGTCGAGATCGTCGACCCCGGGACACTGGAGAGGTCGGTCGGCAAGTTCAAGCGGATCGTGGACGAGCGCGGCGACCGATAGGGCGCCTTCCGGTCCGGCTCGTGCCGGGCGGACGGGACCCGCGCCGGGGATGCGCGGCCCGTTCACTCCGGTGGTGTGCTGCCGGGGCCGGGCCGCCGCGTCGACGGGCGCCCCGCATGCCATGACACGTGCAAGATCCCCTACGCGAACCGGTCGCGCAGTTCCCGCTTGAGGATCTTTCCGCTCGCGTTGCGGGGCAGTCCGGCCACGAAGACGACCTGCTTCGGGGCCTTGAAAGGGGCGAGCCGCTCGCGGGCGTGGTCGATGAGTTCGGCCGGTGTCGCCTCGCCGCGCAGGACGACGACCGCCGTGACGGCCTCGATCCAGCGGTCGTCGGGCAGGCCGACGACCGCGACCTCGGCGACGGCGGGGTGGCTGTAGAGGGCGTCCTCGACCTGACGGGAGGCGACGAGGACACCACCGGAGTTGATGACGTCCTTCACCCGGTCGACGACGGTGAAGAAGCCCTCCGCATCGCGCACGGCGAGGTCTCCGGAGTGGAACCAGCCGTCGCGGAAGGCCTCCGCGGTCTCCTCGGGCTTGTCCCAGTAGCCCGCGCACAACTGGGGCGAGCGGTAGACCACCTCACCGGCCGTGCCGTCGGGGACCTCCTTGCCGTCCTCGTCGACGACCCGGGCCTCGACGAAGAGGACGGGCCTGCCGCAGGAGTCCATCCGGCCCTCGTGCTCGTCCGGTCCGAGGACGGTGGCGAGCGGCCCGATCTCGCTCTGCCCGAAGCAGTTGTAGAAGGCGAGCGCGGGCAGCCGGTCGCGGAGCCGTTCCAGTACGGGTACGGGCATGATCGACGCTCCGTAGTACGCCTTGCGCAGACCGCCGAGTTCCCGGGTGGTGAATCCGGGGTGCTGGGAGATGCCGATCCATACGGTGGGCGGGGCGAAGACGCTGTCGGCCTGCCCCGTTTCGACGAGGTCGAAGATCCGGTCCGCGTCGGGTGCGTCGAGGACGATGTTCTGTGCGCCGACCGCGAGACAAGGCAGCAGGAAGACGTGCATCTGCGCGGAGTGGTAGAGCGGCAGTGAGTGGACGGGCCGGTCGGTGGCGCGCAGGTCGAGCGCCGTGATCGCGCTGACGTACTCGTGGACGAGCGCGCCGTGGGTCATCATCGCGCCCTTGGGGAGTGCGGTGGTGCCCGAGGTGTAGAGCAGCTGGACGAGATCTTCCGCGGCCGGTTCCCGCTCCGGGGTGAAGGGGCGCGGGCTGGCGGTGGCGTCGAGGAGCGAGCCCGGTGCGTCGCGCAGCGCGCGTACGGAGAACGCGGCCGGAACACGTTCGGCGAGGTCCGGGTCGGTGAGGACGAGGGTGCTGCCGGACTGTTCGAGGACGTACGTGAGATCGTCGCCGGTGAGGTTCTGGTTGACCGGCACATGGACCAGGCCCGCACGGGCACAGGCGAGAAAGCCGATCAGATACGCGTCGGAGTTGTGCGCGTAACAGGCGACCCGGTCACCGGGGCGCAGCCCGTGCTCGCCGGTGAGGAACGCCGCCGCGGTGCTGACGGCGGCGTCGAGTTCCGCGTAGGTCCAGGACCGCTCCGCGTACCGCAGGGCGGTGCGCTCGGGGGTTCGCCGGGCGCTGCGCGCCACGACGCCGTCGACTGTGCTGCTCCGTACACCTGTCATGGCGTGATCCTGTGCGGCCGGACCGCGGTGGTCAAGGGGCCGGGTACCGGTCGGGATGCCGGCCAGGGGTGTGGGGATGGCGGGGGTTCACAACCGCTGAGCCAACACCTTGCTTTAGCGAACACAGGCACGATTGAGTGAACGGCTGAACGAATCGCCCTGCTCGGCGGACAGCCACGCGTCCTCCGGGCAGGGGTCACACCGCCCGTTGGTGCCCTTCCCAGTACGGGTCGCGCAGCCGTCGTTTGTACAGCTTGCCGTTGGGGTCGCGGGGCATCTCCGCGATGAAGTCGACGCTCCGGGGGCGCTTGTACCCGGCGAGACGGTGTTCGCAGTGGCGCAGGATCCCGGCGGCGAGCGCTTCCCCCGTCTCGTGTCCCGGGGCCGGTTCGACGACCGCCTTGACCTCCTCGCCCCAGTCGGGATGCGGAATGCCGAAGACGGCCGCGTCCGCGACTGCGGGGTGGCTCAGGAGGGCGCCCTCGATCTCGGCGGGGTAGATGTTGACACCACCCGAGATGATCATGTCGATCTTGCGGTCGCGGAGGAAGAGGTAGCCGTCCTCGTCGAGGATGCCCAGGTCGCCGACCGTGAAGAAGTCGCCGATGCGGTTCTTCCTCGTCTTGGTCTCGTCCTTGTGGTAGCTGAAGCCGCCGGTGTTCATCTTCATGTAGACGGTGCCGAGTTCGCCGGACGGCAGGCGCTCGCCGTCGTCGTCGAAGACGGCGAGTTCGCTGATCGGCCAGGCCCTGCCCACGGTGCCCGGCTTCTTCAGCCAGTCCTCGGCGGTGGCGAAGGCACCGCCGCCCTCGCTGGCCGCGTAGTACTCCTCGACGCACCTCCCCCACCAGTCGATCATGGCGCGTTTGACGTGGTCGGGGCAGGGTGCCGCACCGTGGATGGCGTGGCGCATGGCTGTGACGTCGTACCCCCGCTTCACCTCGTCGGGGAGGGCGAGAAGGCGGTGGAACTGGGTCGGGACCATGTGCGTGTGGGTGCAGCGGTGGGTGTCGATGAGCCGCAGCATTTCCTCGGGCGTCCACTTGTCCATCAGGACCAGCGGGTGCCCGATGTGCAGGGACGCGCCCGCGAACTGGAGGACGGCCGTGTGGTAGAGCGGCGAGCAGACCAGATGGACGTTGTCGTCGAAGGGTTTGATACCGAAGATGCCGAGGAATCCGCCGAGATGGCTCTCCTCGGGGAGCTTGCCGGAGAGCGGACGGCGGATGCCGCGCGGCCGGCCGGTGGTACCGGAGGTGTAGTTCATGACCCAGCCGAGGGCGCGGGCCCCGGGGGGTGCGTCGGACTGTCCTTCGAGCAGTTCGGCGTACGGGCGGAATCCGTCGACCGTACCTACGGCATAGCGTTGGCCGGCCGGGAGCTTCGCCTCGTCGGCCGCCTCGGCCGCCGCCTGTGCGAACCGTTCGTGGGCGATGAGCACCCTGGCGCCGGAGTCCGAGATGATCCAGGCGATCTCGGGTCCGACGAAGTGGTGGTTGACGGGTACGAGATAGAAGCCGGCCTGGGTGGCCGCGAGGTACGCGGTGAAGAACTCGACGCCGTTGGGCAGGACGACCGCGAAGGCGTCGCCCCGCCGGAGCCCGGCCGCGCGCAGTCCGTGGACCAGGCGGTTGGCCGCGGCGTGCAGCCGGCCCGCCGTCCAGTTCTCGCCGTCGGGGGCGGTCAGGACCGTACGGCCGGGGTCGGCGGCGGCCTGCGCCCAGAAACCGTTGGGTGGCCGGTTCATGAGGCGCTCCGTCCGGCGATGCGGTTGATCCGGTCCACGGCGCGCTCGAAACCGCGGGTCAGGTCGTCGAAGACGGTCTGCACGCTGCGCTCACTGTTCATCCGGCCGACGATCTGGCCGACGGGGGTACCGAGCAGCGCGCCGGTCTCGTACTTCTGGATGCGGGAGACGGCTTCGGCCACCAGCAGCCCCTGGAGCGGCATGGGCAGGGTGCCGGGGCCCGCCGGGTCGTCCCAGGCGTCGGTCCATTGGGTGCGGAGCTGGCGTGCGGGTTTGCCGGTGAGCGCGCGGGAACGGACGGTGTCGCCGGAGCCCGCGGCAAGAAGCTTGCGGGTCAGCGCGCGGGAGTGGAGGTCGGCCTCCTCGGTCGTCAGCCAGAGGGAGCCGAGCCAGACGCCCTGGGCGCCGAGCGCGAGGCCCGCGGCGATCTGCTCGCCGCTGCCGATGCCGCCGGCGGCGAGGACGGGGAGCGGTCCCACCGCGTCGACCACGTCCGGGACCAGGACCATGGAGGCTATCTCGCCGGTGTGGCCGCCCGCCTCGTATCCCTGCGCGACGACGATGTCGATGCCCGCGTCCGCGTGGTGGCGGGCGTGCTTGGCGCTTCCGGCCAGCGCGGCAACGAGGACGTCCTGGTCGTGGGCCCGTCGGACGACGTCGGCGGGCGGTGGGCCGAGGGCGTTGGCGAGGAGTCCGATGGGATAGTCGAAGGCTACGTCGAGTTGGTTGCGGGCGACTTCCTCCATCCATCCGGTGATGCGCCAGCCGGACGCCTCGCCCTCCGCCAGCTCCGGTACGCCGTGCTTGGCCAGGGTGTCCTCGACGAACTGACGGTGTCCGGTCGGGATCATCGCCTCGACGTCGGCCTCGGTCACCCCTTCCACCTTCTTCGCGGGCATGACGACGTCGAGGCCGTACGGCTTGCCGTCGGTGTGCTCCTGCATCCAGTCGAGATCGCGTGCCAGGTCGTCGGGGGCGGTGTAGCGGACCGCGCCGAGTACGCCGAATCCACCGGCCCGGGTGATGGCGGCGGCCACCGCGGGGAACGGCGTGAAGCCGAAGATGGCGTGCTCGACTCCCAGTTTCTTGCTCAGCTCCGTCTCCATGGGCCGCAGGATGCCGCAGTCGGACATACGAGGGAAGAGGTTTCCTGATGCAACGTCAGATTCTTTGTGACACCGGGGGCCTCCGCGACGGCAGTGGTGACAGTAACCTCTGCCCCGGCAGGAAGTTTCACTGTCGGACACGATTTCGAAAGTTACTTTCACGCGGCAGGTAACGGCAGGAAGGGGTTCCGGATGACCGAGGACGCGGCCGGGCGAGGGATCAGCCGACGCAGGCTGGGCGGTGGGATGCTGGCTCTGGGCGGAGCACTCGCCCTGGCGCCGATTCCGTTCGCGGAGCGGGCGTCGGCCATGGAGTCGGGGGCGGAGTCGGCGGGTATGCGCGCAGGGACCGGGATGAACGCGGCATCCGCGCAGGGCCGGCCGACGCTGCGGCGCGGATCCGCCGCCCGCGCCGGGTTGTTGCAGGGGCCGCTGGACCAATTGGTCGCCGATGCGGAGAAGTTCCTCTCCAATTCCCCCAAGCACCCCTGGTACGCCGGTGCGGTACTGCTCGCCGGGCGGGGCGGCACGGTGGCTCTGCACCACCCGATCGGCAAGGCCGTGCGCTACGCGGCGTACGACGAGAAGACCGATACGGGGGTGGAGTTCCCGCCGGATCAGCAGATCGCCATGGCCGAGGACACGGTCTTCGACCTGGCTTCGGTGTCCAAGCTGTTCACCTCGATCCTGGCCGTGCAGCAGATCGAGCGCGGCAAGCTGGAGCTGGAGGCGAGGGTTGCCTCGTATCTGCCCGATTTCGCCCGCGGCGGCAAGCAGGACATCACCATCCGTCAGCTCCTCACGCACACCTCGGGCTTCCGGGCCTGGATTCCGCTGTACAAGGCGCCGACGCGGGAGGGGAAGCTGGAGCTGCTGTGGAACGAGGTGCCGGCCAACCCGCCCGGCACCGTGTACCTCTACTCCGACCTCAATCTGATCTCGCTGCAACTGGTCCTGGAGAAGATCACCGGCCGCACTGAGGATGTCCTGCTCCGCGAGGAGATCACCGCTCCGCTGGGCATGCACCGCACGCGGTACAACCCACCGGCCTCCTGGAAGCCGAAGATCGCCGCGACCGAGGACGCCCGGCTCCCCTGGTCGGGCCTGGACCGCGGACTGGTCTGGGGCCAGGTGCACGACGAGAACGCGTACAGCCTGGACGGTGTGGCGGGCCACGCCGGGGTCTTCTCCTGCGCCTGGGACCTCGCGATCCTCGCCCGTACGCTGCTCAACGGCGGGGTCTACGGCCGGGCGAGGATCCTCTCCACGGAATCGGTGGACCTGCTGTTCACGGACTTCAACGCCGCGTTCCCCGGAGATGCGCACGGTCTGGGTTTCGAGCTCTACCAGCACTGGTACATGGGGGCGATGGCCACCCCGGGTACGGCGGGCCACACCGGTTTCACCGGCACCAGCCTGGTCCTGGACCCGACGACCGACTCGTTCCTGATCGTCCTCGGCAACTCGGTGCACCCGGTGCGCAGTTGGCGCTCCGGCAGTGCGCCGCGCGTCGCCACCGCCAACCAGATGGCGCGCGCCGTCGCGGTCCGTCCCACCCGGGGACGTACGGCGTGGTTCTCGGGACTGGCGAGCGCCACCAGCTCCACGCTCACCCTGCCCGCGCTGCGTCTCGCGTCGTCGCGGGCCAGGTTGAGCTCGGCCCTCTGGTGGGACACCGAGCCCGGGTCCGACTTCCTCCACCTGGAGGCCTCGGCGGACGCCGGGGCGACCTGGCAGCCGGTGCCGTTCACCACCGTACCGATGGCCGGTGACCACCACCCGGAGCCCGAGCCCGAACCCCATCCGACTGGTTCGGTCTCCGGCTGGTCCGGCCGGATCTGGCACCGTCTCGACGCGGACCTCGCCGCATGGCGCGGCAAGGAGGTGCGGCTGCGGTGGCGGTACGCCACGGATCAGCTGTACGTCGGGCGCGGCGTGTACGTGGACGCGGTCCGGGTCGAGGACGGCACCCGGAAGATCTTCGACGAGAGCCGCGACGGCGATGCCGCGCGCATCGAGGCACAGGGGTGGACGGCTTCGTCGGACTGAGACGAACGGAGTCGGACCGGTTCGGTCCAGGTCCTGCCGAATCGGGCTTCGGCGGACCGGAGGCAGATCGCAGCGGACCGAGTCAGGCCATGGCGGACCAAGCGGGCCTGGCGGGCCTGGCGGGCCTGGCGGGTCGTCCAGGGGCCTGGCGGGCCGTCCAACCGTTGACCGGCCTTGCCGGGGAAGGGCCGTCCCCCTCTCCCGGCACGGTCACGGAAGCCGGTCGGCCCCGGGGAGGCAGTGCGTCCACGGCACCCCCCCTCCTGGAGGCGGGGCCCGGCAGCGGAGAATGCTCCGATGACCACATCTCCTCCGCAGACCTGGACGCGCGCCGAGCGACTTGATGCCGACCGGCTGACAGCGGCCCTGCATGCCGAGGCAGGTGTCCGGCTGATGGTGGAGGGTCCCTGTCCCGGAGGGGAGGTCGGTGCCGCGTACGTGCAGTGGCCCGACGGCCGCCGTTCCGTGCTGAAATCGCGGCCGGACACCCGCATCGAGGATCTGCGGGCGGGACCGCTGGCGGTGTGCGAGGTGCTGCGCGCGCAGGGCTATCCCTGCCCGTCCACGGAGTTGGCGGTCCAGGTGGATCACGCGGTGGCGCTGGTCCAGGAACTCCTGCCGGGCACACCGATGCAGCATCTGGACCACCATGGGCTGGATCAGGCCCTCACCCTCAACGAGTCGCAGGCGGGACTGCTGGCCGGACGTACGGATGTCCCGTCGATGAACCTGTATCTGCTCGACGACGGCCCCGGCTACTGTCTCCACGAGCCGCTGCGTCGGCACAGCCGGCGCAGCGGTGACCTGGAGCGGCGGATCAGGTCCGTCGGGGCCGATCACCCGCACCACCTGGCCGGGGACGACGTCGTGCACCAGGACTTCCACCATGGCAACCTGCTCGCCGTCGACGGCTCGGTCACCGGCGTCATCGACTGGGACGGCGCCGGCCGGGGAGACCGCCGTTTCGATCTGGTCACCCTGCGCTTCGGGCTGCACGCGCACGGGCAGGCACCGGACGTCACGAACCGCCTCGACGACCTCCTGGACGGCCTGCCCGAAGACGTCCTGCGCCCCTCCTGGGCGCATATGAGTCTGCGCATGGCCGACTGGGCCATCAGACACTTCGCCCCGGGCGACGTCGAACACTGGCTCGAACTGGCCGAGCAACGCCTTTGACGGTCCCGGGCACCGAGCCGGGCGGCTGTACGCTCCGCTGAGACCGCTCCTGAGGACACGCACTAAGGTGCTCGCTGTGCCGACCACAGGAGGATCATGAAGGCCGCTGTCGAACTGCCGACAACCCCCTTGAAACCGCTGCGTGTTGCCGCTTTCCGGCGATTCGTGCTCGCCAATCTCGTCTCGGCGACCGGGTCCGCGATGGCTCCTCTCGCGCTCGCCTACGCGGTGATCGGGCAGGGCGGAGGGGCCGGTTCGCTCGGCATCGTGCTGGCCACGAACTCGGTCCCGACGATCGTCCTCACCATCGCGGGCGGCGTCCTCGCGGACCGCCTGTCGCGCAGCCGGATCCTGTTTCTGGGCAACCTCCTGTCCGCGGCCGCGCAGGGGGTGCTCGCCCTGCTGGTGGCCACGCATCAGGCGACGACCGTTTCGATCGCCGCGTGCGGCTTCGCCTCGGGCATCGCCGTGGCCTTCACCGGTCCGGCCGCGACGGGCGTGGTGGGACAGCTCGTCGCGGCGGAGCACCTCCAGCAGGCCAATGCTCTGGTCCGGCTGCCGAACAACGCCGTCAAGGTGCTCGGACCCGTCATCGGAGGGCTGATCGTCGCGGTCGGCGGTCCGGCGTGGGCCCTGTCGTGGGATGCGCTCACCTTCCTGATCGCGGCGCTCCTGCTGCTCGGTCTGCGGCTGGGCGCGCCGCTCACGACAGGGAGTGCGCTGGCCGACCTGCGGGCGGGGTGGTCCGGCTTCCGCTCCCGCACCTGGCTGTGGACGTACACCGCCGCCGGAACGGTCGTGGTCGCCGCCTGGCTGGCAGGCTTTCAGCTCCTCGGCCCGGTCGTCGCCGAGGAGCACTACGCGGGGGCGCGTTCCTGGGGACTCGTCCAGGGCGCGTTCGCGTTCGGTCTGCTCGCGGGGACGGTGGTGTGCCTGCGCTGGAAGCCGTACCGCCTGCTGGCCGTTGCCATCATCACCGGCTGCGCTATCTGCCTGCCACCGATGGCGCTGGGCATGGGCCTGGCCCTGCCCTGGGTGCTGCTCAGTGCCGTGCTCGCGGGCATCGGGCTGGATGTCGCCATCGTGGCGTGGACCACCGCACTCCAACAGCATGTTCCCCAGGAGGAGTTGGGGCGCATGAGCTCGTTCAACGGTGTCGGGGAACGCGTCGCGATCCCGCTCGGCTACCTTGTCACCGCGTTCGCCGCACATGTCTGGGCCGACCGGACCGTGCTCCTGGTCTGTGCCGGTGCCATCGTGGCCACCACGGTCCTCAACCTCTGCGTACGGGACGTGTACCGCGTCAATCGCGTCTGAGCGTACAAGCGGGTCTGCCGGTGCAACGGGGTCTGACGGGTCCAAGCAGCGCACCCGGTTGCGCGACCGGCCCGGAGTCGTCCGGCCGCGCGAGCCAGTGCGGAATCCCGTTGCCCAGGGGCTGCGCGCGGCGAGCCGAGGGTGCCGTCCTCCATGGCCCAAGGGCTCAATCGGCCCGGCCTCCCACGCGCGGGTCGACCGGTGCGAGGACTCCGATCCGGTCCTCGATCGCCTGGGCCGCACCCAGGCACAGGTCCTCCCGGAAAGCGCGCCCTACGACCTGCACTCCGGAGGGGAGCCCGTCGGCCATCCCGGTCGGTACGGCCACACCGGGGACGCCTACGAAGCTGGTCACGGTGCACAGGCGCATTCCCGACCCGACCCGGTCCCGACCTGACCTGTCACGCGACTCCAGCCCCGGCTCGACAGGTGGTTCGGTGAAGACCGGGCCGAGCAACAGCGGGTATTCGTCGAGGAATTCGGCCCATGAGCGACGAACGTTCATCCAGGTGCCCATCAACTTCATGAACTCGTCCGCGCTTGCGGGCGGGGTCTGCTCCATCGCCATCTCGATAAAGCGGTCCCCGCCCTTGCCGAGCAGCTTGCGCACCACCGGCCAGGTCGGGGCGAACTCGGTCACAGTGATCCGGCCGTACGCCTCGAGGGCCTCGTTCATCCGCGGTACGTCCTGCACCTCGCGCACGTCGTATCCGGCGTCGCGGAGCGCGTCGGCCGCGGTCGCGATGGCTCCGCGAACCGTGGGGTGGACGCCGTGCCCGCCAGGGTCCGCCACGACCGCAACCTTCACCGGCCCGGCGAGCGGTTCACCGTAGGCGGGCACCGGCACGGCCCGCGGATCTCGCGGATCGGTCCCGACGAGCACCTCGTAAGCAAGTCGGAGATCGCCCACGCACCGGGCCAGCGGGCCGTCGGTGACCAGCATCTGGGACGCCGGGCCGGGGTCGTCCGGGCCGAGAATGCGGTGGTCGGCGGGGAACCGGCCCGTGGACGGCTTCAGCCCGGCCACACCGCAGAACTGGGCCGGGATGCGCACCGACCCACCGGAGTCGTTGCCGAGCCCGAGCGCCGCCATGCCCGTGGCGACGGCCACCGCGTCGCCCCCGCTGGTGCCGCCCGGGGTCCGGCTGCTGTCCCACGGGTTGACCGTGTCGCCGAACAGCTCGCTGCGCGTGTGCATCCCCGCCAGGATCAGGGTAGGGATGTTGCTGTGCCCGATGGGGATGGCCCCGGCTGCGCGCAGCCGTGCCACCGGGGGTGCGTCGGCCGGCGCCACCAGATCGCGGAAGCGCTCCGTACCGAACGTGGTCGGCACGCCTTCGATGGCGGTGCTCTCCTTCACCGTGAACGGCACGCCCGCGAGCGGCCCCAGCGCTTCACCGGCCGCCCGCCGACGGTCCATCTGTACGGCGGCCTCACGTGCGCGCTCTGCCAGAAGCTGAGTGACCGCGTTCACCTGGGGGTTGGTCTCGGCGATGCGATCCAGGTGACTGTCGACCAGCTCGAGAGCTGAGACTTCTGCGCTGCGCACGGCCTCCGCCTGCGCGGCGGCCGGCATCTTCCACAGGGCGTCCTGCATGGCTCTTCCTTCCTCGTCCACGTTCCGATGCGCTTGCATCGGAACTATACCGCTGGAACCGATACGCACGCATCGAATAGACTGCGCTGCGAAGCGGAGCGCTGTGAGAGAGGGAGGCGACCGGGCATGCCCAGGCAGGTGGATCACGTGAGCCGACGCCGCCTCATCGCCGAGGCTGTCTGCCGCCTGGCCGACGAACGCGGACTGGAGGGCGTTACCCTTCGCGATGTCGCCGCCCGCGCGCAGGTGTCGATGGGCGCCGTTCAGCGATGCTTCCGCACCAAGGAAGAGATGCTCGTGTTCACTCTCGGACACATCAGCGAGCGGATCAGCGAGCGCGTACAGGCCCGCCTTGTCAGGAGCCCGGCCCAGTCGGCGAGCACCGCCCTGGGACACGCGGCCACCGAGATCTCACTGCTCCGGCAAGAGCACCGCGCCGAGGCCAGGGTCTGGCTCGCCTTCATCGCGCAAGCGGCTGTCAGCAAGGCGCTCGCAAGGACGCTGAAGGCGAACTACGCATCCCTGCAGGAGGCGTTCACCCGCCTCATCTCGGAAGCAGGCGAGGGTACCGACCGGGCCGTGCCCCTCGATCCGCAACGCGAGGCCCGCACCCTCCTCGCGCTGGCGGACGGCCTCACCGCGCACGTCCTCATCGGCCACCTCACCCCGCAGGAGGCACACGACGTCCTCCACGCGCACCTGGCCGGCCTCTGGGAGCGACCGGTTCGGCCTCCTCACACCACCTTGGACCCCCCGAACCGCCCGAACGCACTCTGACTCACCGTCCACCAACAGGCCCGCCCCGACCTTTCCGAGGTGGGTCAGGGACGAGTGACGGTACTCGCGCAGGTCCCGTCCGGTTGTTCCTCCAGCCCCATCACCAAGCGGAACCGGTCGGCGTTCCACAGCACCGACCTGGACCTGCACCTGCGCCGCCGCGGCGGGACCCAGATCGTGCTCACCGGCGTCGCGACCGGCATCTGCGCGGAGTCCACCGCCCGCGAGCACGGCCACCACGTCACGCCGGCCACCGACGCCGTGACCGACACGGACGCCGACGCCCACCACCACAGAGGAGATCTCCCCCCGCCTCGCCGAGACCGGCACCACCGCCGAGATCCTCAATCCGCCGGCCACCGCCCACTCCTGACCCCGCTCGGGGCCGATCCGGCAGCTCTACGCCGACCGGCCCGCCACCGGCCGCCCGACTCCGCCCGGTCCCGGAACCGTGGCGGCAGGAACGGTCGGGGCCGGGGCCGTCGACTCCCGTACGACCAGTCTCGGCCGGATGAGCAGCGACCGTCCCGCCGCAGGCGCCGAGTCGATCCGCGCCCGCAGCTGCTGGAACGTCTCCGCGGCCATCTCCGGCAGCGGCTGGCGGACCGTCGTCAGCGGGGGCTCGAAGAGATCGGCGAGGAGGATGTCGTCGAAGCCGACCACGGAGACGTCCTGCCCCGCGCTGCGTCCGGCGTCCTTGGCACCCCGGCAGATCCCGATCGCGCACATGTCGTTGATGGCGACGAATGCGGTGGGCGGGCGCGGCCCGCCGAGGAGTTCCCTGGCGGCGTTCCGCCCCAGTTCGGCGGCGTCCTTGTCACCGAACTCGGCGGTGTCGGCGCCCGGCCAGACGATCGCGTCGGCCGGATCGAGACCGGCCGACTCCAGGGCGGCGCGGAAGCCGCGCAGCCGCTCACGGCGGTTGACGCTGTTGACCGATCCGGAGACGAACGCCAGTCGGCGGTGGCCGAGTTCGATCAGATGGCGGGTGGCGAGCTCGGCACCCATCGCATTGTCGACGCTGATGGAGGCCAGCGACGGCGGGTCGCCCGCCTGTGCGGTGCGGTCGAAGGCGACCATCTTCAGTCCGCGGCTGAGCAGCGGTGTCACATGGTCGAGCGACGGAAGCGAGGAACAGAGCACCACTCCGCTGACTCCGTCCGCGAGCAGTTCCTCACCGTACTTGAGCTCACGCGCCGGATCGCGCTCGCTGTTGCAGAGCAGTACGTGATAGCCCTCGGCGAGCGCGATGGCCTCCAGCTCACGGGCGAGCGCCCCCCAGAACGGGTTGGCGACGGACGGCACGATGAGGCCGATGACCTTGATGCGGCCCGTACGCAGCATCCGGGCCGCACGGTTGGGCCGGTAACCGAGTTGCTCGATCACCTGCTCCACGCGCGCCAGCGTGGCCGCCTGCATACGGTCCGTACGCCCGTTAAGGACGTTGGAGACCGTGCTCGCGGAGACCCGCGCAGCCTCCGCGACCTGATGGATCGTTACCCCGCTCATGCCACCTCCGGTTCGGAACGCGTCTGACCTTATCAGTGTATCGATTTACTGAACTCTGTTCACCGGTACACCTGTTAACACGCCTGAAAATTGATGTGCATCAGCTGTTGACGTCCCTCTCGAGGCGTTCCTAGCATCAGTGCATCGATTTACCAGTGCTTCCCAGCCATGGCCGGGTTGCCGTCGCTGGATCGATCCACAGTCTCCACCTCAAAAGGGGTGTCCCATGGAACGCAAAAGACGGTCGCTGCTTACTGCCATCGGTGCCGGCACCGCTGCCGCCGCCCTCAGCGGGTGCGGCACCGGCACTTCGGCGGCCGGCTCCGCCGACGGCCCCGCCGAAGGTGAGATCACACTGCTCACCCCGATCTACGAAGGTGCCGACGGCAAGACGCTGTTGGAGAAGGAGATTCTCGGCGGTTTCCGGAAGAAGTATCCGGACGTCAAGGTGAACGTGGACTACACCACGTACGATCAGCTCAACGAGAAGATCACCACAGGGCTCGCGGGCGGTCTGCTGCCCGACGTGCTGATGATGGGCGTGGGCTGGATCCCGCCGTTCGCCGCGAAGAAGGCGATCGCGGAGCTGCCCGAGAAGTTCGCCACCGCGCACGACTACGAGAAGCGGGTCCTCGAACCGTCCCGGTACGACGGCAAGTTGTACGCACTGCCCGTCGTCCTCGACACCCGCATCGTCGTTTACCGCAAGGACCACTTCGCCGAGGCCGGGATCAAGAAGGCCCCGGCGAACTGGGCCGAACTGCGCGCCGTGGCAAAGCAGCTGACCAAGGACGGCCGGATCGGGTTCGACCCGTTCTCCATCAATCTGCGCCAGTGCTGGGAGACCTTTCTCTTCGCCAACGGTGGCCAGCTGTTCAGTGAGGACGGCAAGAAGGTGCTGTTCACCGACGCCCGAGGGGTCGAGGCGCTGCAGTTCTTCAAGGACCTGGTCAAGGACGGCTCCGCCGACTACGCCAAGAAGACGGAGCTCGGTGCCCCGACCAACGTACAGACCGGCAAGGCGTCGATGATGATGACCACCAGTGGGCTGTGGAGGCAGGTCGGCGAACAGACGCCGGACCTGATCAAGGACGACAAGCTCGGGGCGTTCATCCTCGCCAACCGCAAGCCCGCGATGCTCCAGGGCGGCACGCTCGTCACCCAGTCCGCCGGTTCCAAGCACCCGGCAGCGGCCCGTGCCCTCGTCGAGTACCTCGCGACGCCCGAGTCGATCCTCGGTGCGGCCAAGCAGCGAGGATCGGTTCCCGGGCTGAAGGATCTCAGCGACTCCAGCTATGTGAAGGAGAACAAGTTCGTCGATCTCTCCCTGCAGAGCATGGGCGACGCGTGTTCCGAGGGCGGCACCGCAGCCTGGATGGAGATCCGCGAGAAGATCAAGCCCACGCTGGAGCCCGCGATCGTGGGCAGCCAGTCGGCGAAGGACGCCATCGCGGAACTCGGCCGGCTAGCCGAGGCCGCAATCGGCCGGATGTAAGGACCCGTCACTGTGGGAGCGACATCCGTATTGAAGGCGAGGCCCGCGCGGCCGCCTTCCCCGACCGGGCACACGGTCACGAAGAAGCGCACCGGGCGGACACCCGCCGGCCCGGGGCGCCGCAGGCAACGCGCCGGCATGCTGATGGTGGCGCCCGCGCTGCTGCATGCCTCGCTCTGGATCGGTCTGCCGGTCGTCGCGTCGGTGGTTCTGGCCTTCACGAAGTACGACGTGCTGACGGCGCCGCAGTTCGTGGGGCTGGACAACTTCCGGGACATGCTCGGCGACGGGGTGTTCCGCAAGTCCGTCGTCAACACCGTCATCTACACCTTCTTCACCGTGCCGTTCGGCATGATGCTGGGGCTGCTCGTGGCCCTGGCGCTGCACACCGGGCTGAAGGCGCGGGGCATATTCCGTACCGCGGTCTTCATTCCCCAGGTGACGGCGACCGTCGCGATCGCCCTGGTCTGGCTGTGGATCTACAACCCGGGCAACGGGCTGCTGAACACACTTCTGTCGTTCCTCGGGATCCAAGGTCCGGCCTGGCTGTCGTCGACATCGTGGGCGATGCCTTCGGTGATCCTGGTCGGCATCTGGCAGGGCATCGGCATGAAGATGCTCATCTACCTGGCCGCGCTGCAGTCCCTGCCGAAAGAGCTGTACGAGGCGGCTTCCGTGGACGGCGCGTCCAAGGTGCGGCAGTTCTTCTCGATCACGCTGCCGCTGCTGAAGCCCGCGACGTTCTTCGTGCTCATCACGTCGATGATCAACGCGTTCCAGTCGTTCGACCAGATCTACATCCTGACCGACGGCGGCCCGGCCAACAGCACCACGATGATGACGTATGAGATCTACAAGTCCGCCTTCCGGGAGTTCCGCGTCGGCTACGCCTGCGCGCAGTCACTGGTGCTGTTCGTACTGCTGATGGGCTTCACCCTGGTCAATCGGCGGATCATGGGAGGCACCCGTGGCCACAACTGAGCTGCACAGGCCGGGAGTTACGGAGAAGGCCCGGCCCCGGACGAAGGGCAGGCCGCTCGCCGTCAACCGGATCGCGCTCTATCTGACCCTGTCCGTCGTGTCGCTGCTGATGGTGGTGCCGTTCGTCTGGATGGTGCTCACCTCGCTCAAGACGCCGGTCGAGATCGCCTCGCAGGACGCCGGACTGCTGCCGGAGCACTGGGAGTTCGGAAACTATGCCGATGCGCTGAAGGCGGCGCCGTTCGCGACGTACGCACGCAACAGCTTCATCATCGCGTTCAGTCACACCGTCATCAATGTGGTGGTGGCGTCGATGGCCGGGTATGCGCTGGCAAGGATCAGGTTCCGGGGCAGCGAGGTCATCTTCTACGCCTTCATCGCCGCGCTGATGATCCCGACGTACACCAAGGTGCTGCCCGAGTTCCTGATCGTCCGCTTCATGCCGCTGGCCGGCGGGAACGACATCTTCGGCCGGGGCGGCAGCGGCTGGCTGGACTCCTGGTGGGCGCTCATCGTTCCCGGCGCCGTCACCCCGTTCGCCGTCTTCCTCTTCCGCCAGTTCTATCTGGACCTTCCGGTCGAGTTGGAGGAGGCCGCCAGGCTCGACGGTCTGGGCGAGTTCCGGATCTACGCCCGGATCATGACACCGCAGGTCAAACCCGCGCTCACCACAGTGGCGCTGCTGACCTTCGAGTCGTCGTGGAACAACTTCCTCTGGCCCCTGCTGGTGACCCGCACGGACAGCCTGCGGGTGATCCAGGTCGGGCTCTCCGTCTTCAAGACGGAGAACGGCCCCCAGTGGCACTTCCTGATGGCCGGTACCACGCTGGCCACCCTTCCCATGGTCGTTCTCTTCCTCATCGGCCAGCGCTACTTCGTGCAGGGCTTCGCAACCGCCGGTCTCAAATGACCGGTTCCGGTCCGAGCGGCCGGTCACCGAAAGGTCTTCTCTCCATGTCTGCTGATCTCAACGGCTCCCGCGCACTGGTGACGGGGGCCGGCCACGGTATCGGCCGCGCCATCGCGGTCGCCCTCGCCGAGGCGGGCGCCGATGTCGCCGTCCACTACCACTCCTCCGCCGACGAGGCCGCGAGGACGGTCTCCGCAATCGAGGCGCTCGGCCGCGGGGCGAAGGCGTTCAAGGCCGATGTCACCGTGACCGACGAGGTGAACCGGCTCGTCGAGGAGGCGGCCGGCTTCCTCGGCGGGCTGGACGTCCTCGTCTGCAACGCGGGCCATCTGATCGGCCGGGCCACGATCGCGGAGATGTCCGACGACCACTTCGAGCAGGTTGTCTCCACCAATCTGACATCGACGTTCCGTACCGTGCGGGCCGCGCTGCCACATCTGACGAAGTCGTCTGCCGGGCGCATCATCACCATGTCCTCGCTGGCCGCGCACAACGGCGGCGGCCCCGGTTCGGTCGCGTACGCGGCGGCCAAGGCAGGTGTCCGCGGTTTCACCAAGGGCCTGGCCAAGGAGCTCGGCAGCACCGGCATCACGGTCAATACCGTGGCGCCGGGCTTCATCAAGGGCACCGCGTTCCACGACACGTTCACGGCTCCCGAGACACAGCAGGCGATGGAGGCGGGCATCCCGGTCGGCCGGGCCGGCACCCCGCAGGACGTCGCCGCCGCGGTAGTCCACCTGGCGTCGCCGTCGTCCGGCTTCCTCACCGCGACCACGGTGGACATCGACGGTGGCGTGTGGCCGCGTTGAGGGGGATCGCCCGGGAGCGGGGCGGCTGGTGGCACGCGTACGTCTGCCCGGCGCACGGTGTGGAGCTCGACCACGGCGATCTGCTCGCCGGGGTCTTCCCGGCGGGCGGTGCGCGGTGTGCGTACGGCTGCCGGGTGGACGACGAGGCGGTGCGCGGCGCCTGGCTGGTGCTGTCGCACCAGGCGTGGGCGCGGCATCTGCGGGTGCTCGCCCACCGCAAGGAGCGCGCGGAGTCCGTGTCACGGCTCGTGGAGTACGCGGGGCTGTACGCGGAGCTGGCCACCGAGCGGCACGGCGAGGCCCAGACCTGGATGCTGCGCGGCCGGCTCTTCCACCAGGCGTTGACCGATGCCATCTGGGCAGTGAACGTAGGGCACGCCGTGATCACGCTCGCCGAGCACTCCACCGAGGACCTGGCCCCGGTGCTGCCGCTGCTGGACGCTCTGGAGCAGGCCGCTCTCGACGCCCGGGACGTGCTCACCGGTCAGGGCCACCTCGCCTCCAACTACACCGCGTGGCTCAACGCGGCCGGCGTGGCGACGAGTCGGGGTGCCGCGGCGGCTCGCGGCAAGGCGTGGGACGGCGCCGGACAGTGGCTGGAGGGCGAGCACGGGCTGTACGCACATCTGCGGGTCGCGGTCGCCGATGACGGCTGGGAGTGGGAGGGCAGCACCTACTACCACGGGTTCGTGCTGCGGGCCGCGCTGCTGGCGCTGCGGGGCACCTACCCCGCGGCCCTTCCCCCCGATGTGGTGGGTGTGCTGGCCGGGATGACGGATGTGTTGGCGGCGATCGCCACGCCGGGCGGCATCCTGCCGGCGCTGCACGACGGCCCGTATCTGCGCGGTCCGCTCGCCCTGGAATGGCTCGAACTCGCCGCTCTGGCAAAGCAGTTGACCCCCTTCCACGCACTCGACGCGGTGGTCGCGCGAGCCCGTGCCGAACTCGGCGCTCAGGACGACGGGCTCGACCGCGAGCTGGGCGGCTGGTTCGCGGGACCACCACTGCCTCGGCGGCCGGCTTCCGATCCCGTCACGGTGTTCCCGACGGCCGGATACGCGGTGCTGCACCACGCGGGCGTCCATGCGCTGCTGGACTTCGGTCCGCACGGCGGCTCGCACGGCCATCGCGACAAGTTGTCGCTGTATCTGTACGGCGACACCACCCCGTGGCAGCCCGATCCCGGTCAAGTGCCCTACGGGCACGCCGGGTTCCGTGAACTGTACGCATCGACCGAGGCCCATCCGGCGTTCAGCGTGAACGGTGCCGAACAGGCCGAGTGCACCGGGCGGCTGCTCGGCTCGGACGGTTCGTCCGTGACCGCCGAGGTGACGACGGCGTACGAGGGAGTGCGTGCGGTGCGGCGGGTGGTGCTCGGTGACAGCTATCTGGTCGATCTGCTGACAGTGCGGGCCGAGGACGAGCGGCGCCTCACCGCGCAGTTGCGCCCCGGTGTCGCGCTGGACATCCAGCTCCAGGCCCGGGGCGAGATCCGCACCACCTGGTACGGCGACGAGACCCTGCACGGCTGGCACGCCCACACCCCCGGCGCGACCGTGCGTCCGGTCTCCCGGCCGGGCCCGGGTCCGGCCGACGATCCGCAGCGCGTGCGTACCCGGGTCGACTTCACCGCGCAGTCGGACCGGATCGTCTTCGCCTCGGTGTACCAGGCCGCGTCGGCCGGGCCGGCCGTGACCGACGTACGGCTGGACGGTGAGGGGGTGCTGACGGTCTCGCTGACCGACGGCGGCACCGCACGGTTCCGGACGGAGGACTGACCCTTGTTGCTCTCGGCGACCCCGCCGCCCGGCCCGCGCCCCGCGCAGCAGGTGCGGCTGTACGAGGAGGCCGCCCGCCACCGCGGGCTGCCCCCTCCCCGTACGCACCCTCTGGCCAGCATCACGTGGCTGGGCCCGGCCGCCTCCAACCCGGCGCTGGCCTACCGGGTCGGCGGCGACCCGGCCCATCTGGCGGAGAGCCGCCGCTGGATCGAGGCCGCGGTGCGGCTGCCGCACTGGGGCAAGGCCCATATGCCGGACCGTGATCTGGACGCCGGCTGGCTGCTGCACCATCTGTCGCTCGCGTACCGGTGGATCGGCGACGATCTGCCGGACGGGGTGCGGGCGCTGCTGCGGTACAAACTGCTGCTCCAGGGGCGGCGGATGTACGAGTACGCGGTGGCGAGCGAGGGCGGCTGGTGGTCGTCGTCGTACTGGCAGAACCACAACTGGATCTGTTACGCGGGTCTGGCGACGGCCGGTTATGCGCTGGGCAAGGAGGAGTGGACCGAACGCGCCAAGGACAATCTCGGCACGGTCCTCGATCTGATGCCGGAGGACGGTTCGCACGCCGAGGGTGTCGTGTACTGGCGCTACGGTGTGCCCTTCCTCGCCATCCACCTGGATCTCCTCCAGGAGGCGGAGGGCATCGACTGGTGGGGGCGGGGCGGTTTCCTCTCCCGTACCTTCGACTACCGGCTGCACCAGATGGCCCCCGGCTTCGCGTTCAACGTCGACCACGGCGACTGCCACGACCGGCGCAGCGGGCACAGCGCGGGGCTGTACTACCGTCTCGCGGCCCAGTACGGCATCCCGGAGGCACAGTGGTTGGGCGATCTCGCCTCGGGTGAACTGCTGTGGCAGGAGGCGGCGGAGAGCGCAGTACGGCCGGGGATCCTGCCGGAGGCGTATCTCGAATACCTCTGGTACGACCCGTCCGAGGCCGGTGCGCGCCCCACCGCGACGAGGGCGTTCTTCCCGGATCTGGGTCTGCTGGCGGCCCGTACCGGATGGGACGACGACGCGACACTCGTCTCGTTCAAGGCGAGCCCAGGCGGAGGCCACAAGGCGTGGGAGACATCGGCGAAGCACCGGACCGAGCGGGGCTGGGAGACTCTCGAACAGGGACACCACCACCCCGATTCGGGCTCGTTCGTGCTGGTCTCGCAGGGGGCGTTCCTCGCGGTCGACGAGGGCTACAGCAACCGCAAGCGGGCCGCACACCACAACCTGCTGCTGGTTGATGGGCAGGGGTACGCGGACGAGGACCGGTACCACGTCTACAAGGACATCCCGTACGAGCGGCAGGCCCGGCAGCGTGACGTGCTGGTCTCCCCCGACTGTGGCTGGGCGCATGCCACGGCGGAGATCGCCGCGATGTACGACCCGGCGCTCGGGGTGCGGCGGCTGGACCGGACGCTGGTGTTCACCCCGTCGGGGCGGCTCGTACTGCTGGACCTGGCGGAGGCGGACGCGGAGCGGGAATGGACGTTCCTGCTCCAGACCGACCGTCCGACCGAGCCTCGGCCGGACGGCGGCCGGCTGATCCGATCGGGGGCGGCCTCGGCACTGGTGCGGCAGTTCGCGCCGTCCGACGCCACGGTCGTCTCCGAGGCCACCGAGGTCGAGGCCAATCCGACGTCCAGCACGCCGGAGTTGCGGCTCACCCGCACGCTGCACACGCTGCGTGCGACGACCGCGCGGTCGGCGCACGGCCTCTTCGTCACGGCGATCGTCCCGGACGCGGAACCGGGCACCGAACCGACCGCAGTGGAGCGGGTCGCGTGCGCGCAGGGCGAGGGGGTCACCTTCGGCGAGGAGACCGTGCTCCTCTCCCCCGTCGCCCGTCGCATCCGCACCACCGCCGTCTCGGCCGACGCGGCGGCGGTGCTGCTCGGCGGCGACGACTCGGCCCCGTATGTGGTGGCGGCGACCCGGCTGGAGCTGGACGGCCGCGTGCTGCTCGATGTCCCGGAGCCGTACACAGGAAAGGTCGGCTGATCATGCAGGCAACCCTCTCGTCCGGCTGGCCGACGCTGCTGCGGCGGCTGGAGTTCGTGGCCTACCCGGCGGCCGCCGGGGCCGCCTTCACCGTGCTGTCGCTCGGTGTCGTGACCTGGCTTCCCGCGCTCGCCGCGATGGGGCACGCCCTGCAGCGGTGGCGGGCGGAGGGTGACAGCGGCTGCTTCTCCAACACGTTCTCCGCCTTCCCGCGGTACTGGCGGGCGCTGTGGCGCCACTCCCTGGTGTCCACCACTGCGGGGATCGTCCTGGCCGCCAACGTCGTCCATCTGCTGGGCCGTCCGGAACCGTGGACGTTCGTACTGCTCGCCGCGCAGGTGGGCATCGCGGCCGCGCTCGTCATCCATCATGTGGCGCTCGCGGCCGAGGCGGGCCGTTCCCCGCACGGGACGGTCCGCACCTGGTCGAGCGGTGCGCTGGCCCTCGGCTTCGGGTCGGCGGCCCGCGGCACCGCACTGCTCGGCGCGGTGATCTCCGCAGCGCTGCTCTCGCTCGTCGTACCGCTGGGTCCCCTGCTCCTCGGCCCCAGCATCCCCGTACTGCTCGCTCTGTCCTTCGCAGACCCCAGGAGGCACACCCCATGAGCCGTGTACTGCGCACCACTCTCGTCGCCGCTCTCGCCACGGGCGCCCCGCTCGCCTTCCCACCACCGTCCGAGGCCGCAATCGCGTACTACGTGTCGCCGACCGGCAGCGAGTACGACCCGACGGGTGCGTGCCCCGAGTGACCGGGCGGGGACCCGCGAGACGCGGAGTACTGACGGCAGCGGCCGGCCTGGCAGCGGTCGCGGCCACGGCGCCGCAGGCACACGCGACCGGGCCGTCGGGCGGCGGCGTGGGACCTTCGCGCTGGACGACGTCGTGGGCGACCGTGCAGACCGCGCCGACGGCCACGGACACGGTGGCGAGCGCCGGCCTGACCGACGGCACCTGCACCGCGAACGTGCGCCTCTCCGCGGGCGGAGCCGTCCGGCTGCGCTTCGGGCATGCCTTCGGCACGATCCCGGTCCTCATCGGCCCGGTGACGACGGGCGGCCTGCCGGTGACATTCGGCGGGCAGCGGCAGGCGTGGATCGCCGCGGGCGCCTCGCTGACCAGTGACCCGGTCGCCGGGCTGCGTGCCGCCGAGGCGGCGCGGCTGACGGTGGAGACCCGGCTCCCCGGCCCCACCGGGCCGCTGTCCTTCCACCGCAACACCCATGCCTCGCACTCCGTCGACGGCGAGCGCACCACCTCGGTGTTCCTGCTGACCGGCGTCGAGGTGACGGGCGCGCACGGGCCGGTGGTCGCGGTGCTGGGCGACTCCATCACGGAGGGGGTCGGCACCCCCGACGACGCCGATCTGCGCTGGCCCGACCAGCTGGCCCGACGGCTTCCCGGATCGGCCGTCGCCAATCTCGGCATCAGCGGCAACCGGCTGCTGCTGGACGACGCCCGGTTCGGGCCGGGCGGACAGGCACGCTTCGACCGCGATGCGCTGTCGCTGCCCGGACTGCGCACCGTACTCGTTCATCTCGGCGTCAACGACCTCCAACAGCCGCCGAGCCAGACCGATCCCGCGCGCGTCCTGGCCGGGTACCGGCAGCTGGTGCTGCGCGCCCGCAACGCCGGGCTGCGGGCGGTCGGCGCGACCATCGCCCCGTTCGGCGGCTGGACCCGCTGGACGCCCGAGCTCGAAGCGGTACGGCAACGGATCAACGCGGCGGTGCGCACCGGCCGGGTCTTCGACGCCGTCGCCGACTTCGACGCGGCACTGCGCGCCCCGGACCGTCCCTCACTGCTGCTGCCCGCGTACGACAGCGGCGACGGACTCCACCCCAACCCTTCCGGTCATGCCGCGCTGGCAGCGGCCGTCGACCGCCGACACCTCCTGTGAGGGCCGTATGACGAACCCAGGCACCACTTCGGGCACCACCCGGCGCACCGTCCTCGCCGGGGCGGCGGCCCTCGGCGCGGCTGCCGCGCTGCCGCTGACACTCGCCGCCACCGCGGGCACCGCGCACGCGGCGGACGGGCCCACCGTCGTCGACGCCGCCGCCCTGCGCACCCGCTGGCACACCCTGCTCACCGGCGGTCCCGGCCTCGACCTGACGGACCCGCAGATCGCCGCTGCCGTGGCCAGGATCGGCAAGGCCGCGACCACCTCGGTCAAGGGCCTCGACCCGGCCCGGACCGACGGCCTGTTCCCCGATCTGACCAGCACCACGCTCTCCAACCACGTGACGACGTCGTTCAAGCGGCTCGCCACGGTCGCGACCGCGTGGGCCGTCCCCGGCACCCCGCAGTACGGCGACACCGCGCTGCGCGATCTGTTGCTGGCCGGCCTCGACTGGATGCTGACGAACCGCTACGGCCCCGGCCACACCCGGTTCGACAACGACTGGGACTGGGAGATCGGCTCCGCGCTCGCCCTCAACGACGCGGCCGTGCTGCTGTACGACGCGCTCGGGACGGAGCGGCTGGGCCGGATCACCGGGGCGATACGGCACTACACGCCCGACCCGAACCTCTGGCGGGCCGACCGGCAGATCGCCACCGGTGCCAACCGGGTGTGGATCTCCACCGTGGTCGCCGTCAACGCGGTGCTCAGCGGCACGGGCGACGATCTGGCCCGGGTCCGTGACGCTCTTTCGGACGTCGAGGGTTCGGGCGCCAACAGCGTCCTCGCCTTCAACGACGCGAGCGCCGCGGCGGAGGGTACCGGCGAGGGCTTCTACTCCGACGGTTCATTCCTCCAGCACTACAAGCACCCGTACAACGGCGGGTACGGCAAGGAGTTGCTGAACAACCTCTCCCGGCTGCTGAACCTCCTCGCCGGCACCGCGTGGACGGTCACCGACCCCGACCTCGACAACGTCCGCAGCTGGGTCGACGACGGCTTCGACCCGCTGCTGGCCCGCGGCGATGTGATGGCGTCGGTGTGCGGGCGCGAGATCGCCCGCCCCAGCAAGCAGGGCCATGTGTCGGCGCAGACGGTCATCGAGGCCGTGCTGCGGCTGATCCCGAGCTTCCCCGGCGAGACGGCCGAGCGGTTCACCGCCCTGGTCAAGCAGTGGATCGCCGAGGACACCTACCGGGACTTCCTGGCCGTCACCGACCTCGCCTCGCTCGTCGCCGCCCAGCGGGTCGTCGCCTCCCCGGTCCCGGCACGCGGCCCGCTGGTCGCGCACAAGCAGCACCCGCGGATGGACAAGGCGGCGCATCACCGGCCGTCCTTCGCGCTCGGCATCTCCGCATACTCGTCCCGGATCTACAACTACGAGTCGATCCAGAACGAGAATCTGCACGCCTGGCACCTCTCCGACGGCATGGTGCTGCTCTACACGGACGACCTGGGGCACTACAGCGAGGACTACTGGCCGACCGTCGACCCGGCCAGGCTGCCCGGCACCACCGTCATCGCCGGACGGCCCGCGGACGCGGCGGGGCAGCGCACCACCAGCACGGCCGACTGGGCGGGCGGCACCGCGCTGCCCGGGACGACACTCGGTGCGTACGGCATGGAGCTCCGCGTGTACGGAAGTTCGCTGCACGGTCTGAAGAGCTGGTTCTGCCTGGACGATGTGATCGCGTGTGTCGGCTCGGGCATCACCTCCGACGCGGGCACGGCCGAGACGATCGTGGAGAACCGGAAGCTCCGCGACCCGAGGGCGGCCCTGCTCGTCAACGGCACGGCCGCGCCCACGGACGCCGGCTGGTCGGCCCGGCTCGACAAAGTGCGGTGGCTGCACGTCGCCGGAACCGGCGGCTATGTCTTCCCCGAGCCCGTCACGCTCCAGTGCCTGCGCGAGAACCGCACGGCGGCCTGGCGCGAGATCAACCTCAAGTACGGCACGGACACCCCGGTCACCCGCCCGTATCTGACGCTCTGGCAGGACCATGGCGCCGCACCGAGCGGGGCGGGCTACTACTGGCTCCAGGCCCCGGCGGCCTCGGCCGAGCGGACGAAGCGGTGGTCGTCCGCGCCGCCGGTGAAGCTGATCGCCCGCTCTACGGCCGTGCACGCGGTACGCCGCTGCGCGGACGGACTGGTCGCCGCAAACTTCTGGACCGCCGGCACCGCGCAGGACCTGACTGCGGACGGCCCGGCCTCGGTGCTGGTGCGGCCGGACGGAAAGACGGTCAAGGTATCGCTGTCCGACCCGACACAGCTGCGGTCCTCGGTGGTCCTGGACCTGGCGCAACGCGGACTGACCGTCGTCTGCGCCGATCCGGGCGTCAGCGCCGCGCCCACCGGCGACGGCATCCGGATCACCGCCGACACCACCGGCCGCCACGGCGCAACCCTCAACCTCACCCTGAAGAGGAGCTAGACCCTTGCTGTTCGACATGGATCCGGACCGGCTGCGCGAGTACCGGCCGCAGCCGGAGGAGCCGACCGACTTCGACGCCTTCTGGGAGAAGACCCTCACCGAGACGGCCTGCCACACGCTGGACGCCGAGTTCGTACCGTACGACGCCGGGTTCGCGACGGTCGATGTGTTCGATGTGACGTTCCGGGGCTGGGGCGGGCAGCCGGTGAAGGCATGGCTGATGCTGCCGAAGGCGCGCTCTTGTCCGCTGCCCGCTGTGGTGCAGTACATCGGCTACAACGGCGGCCGGGGCATTCCGTACTCCTGGCTGACCTGGAGCGCACTGGGGTACGCGCATCTGGTGATGGACAACCGGGGCCAGGGCGGCGGCGGGAAGAACACCGCGGACACCCCGGACATCGGTCCGGACGGGCACGGCTCGTCCTCGCCCGGTTTCCTGACCCGGGGCATCGAGGACCCGTACCGCCACTACTACCGGCGGCTGATCACGGACGCGGTGCGGGCGGTGGACGCGGCGCGGGCCCATGAGGCGGTGGACGCCTCACGGGTGGCGGTGCTCGGGGGCAGCCAGGGCGGTGGGCTGGCGCTCGCCGTCACCGGGCTGCGGGACGACGTCGTGGCGGCCGTCGCCGATGTGCCGTTCCTCTGCCACTACCGGCGTGCCTCGCAGATCACGGACTCCGGACCGTACGCGGAGATCGCCCGCTGGTTGTCCGGGCACCGCTTCCGGATCGACGAGGCGATGGAGACGCTGTCCTACTTCGACGGGGTCAACTTCGCGGCGCGGGCGACCGCCCCGGCGTGGTTCTCGGTCGGTCTGATGGATCGGATCTGCCCGTCGTCCACGGTGTTCGCCGCGTATCACCGGTATGCGGGTCCGGCCGAGATCGAGGTGTTCACGTACAACGGGCACGAGGGCGGCGCGGAGTACGACCTGCCGCGCAAGCGCGACGCGCTGCGCGGCGTGTTCGGCCGGTAGCGGCGGCGGTCACCGGCCCAGCGCCGCCATCGCGGCGTTGTGGCCCGGGACCCCGCTGACCCCGCCGCCGCGTACGGCGCCCGCGCCGCACAGCAGCACATTGGCGTGCGCCGTCTCCACGCCCCACCGGCCGGTGGATTCGGTGGCGTACGGGAACGCGAGGTCCCGGTGGAAGATGTGGCCGCGGGGCAGCCGAAGGTCCTGTTCGAGGTCGAGCGGGGTCTTCGCCTCGATGCACGGTTCGCCGTTCTCGTCGCGTGCCAGGCAGTCGGTGACCGGCTCGTCCAGGTGCGCGTCGAATTCGGCGAGCGTGGCCGTGAGCAGTTCGGCGCGCGTCGCCGCGTTGTCGGCGGCGAAGAGCCGGGCGGGGGTGTGCAGGCCGAAGAGGGTGAGGGTCTGGTAGCCGCGGGCGGCGAGGCCGGGGCCGAGGATCGACGGGTCGGTCAGTGAGTGGCAGTAGATCTCGGACGGCGGGGCGGCGGGCAGCCGTCCCGCCGCCGCGTCCCGGTAGGCGTCGGCGAGCTGCCCGTACCCCTCGGCGATGTGGAACGTGCCGGCGAAGGCCTCACGGGGGTCGACGGAGCGGTCACGCAGCCGGGGCAGCCGGGTGAGCAGCATGTTCACCTTCAACTGCGCGCCCTCGGCGGGGGCGGACGGTTCGTCCCCGAGAAGCGCGGCGAGCGTCTGCGGTGAGGCGTTGACGAGGACCCGGCGGGCCGTGACGACGTGTTCCGCGTCGAGTGAGCGGACGGTGATCTCGGCCCGTGTTCCGTCGGTCTCGATACGGGTCGCCTCGTGCCGCACGCGGATCTGAGCCCCGGCCTCGCGGGCGGCCCGGGCGAGGGAGTCGGTGAGCGCGCCCATGCCGCCGACCGGGACGTCCCAGTCTCCGGTACCGCCGCCGATGACGTGGTAGAGGAAGCAGCGGTTCTGGAGCAGGGACGGTTCGTGCGCGTCGGCGAAGGTGCCGATCAGGGCGTCGGTGAGAACGACTCCGCGTACGAGGTCGTCGCGGAAGTTCTCCTCGACGGCGACACCGATGGGCTCCTCGAAGAGCGCCCGCCAGGCCTCCTGGTCACCGATCCGTGCGCGCAGCGCCTCCCGGGTGGGCAGGGGTTCGGTGAGCGTCGGGAAGACCCGCTCCGCGACGCGTCGCGTCATACCGTAGAAGCGCTGCCACGCCTCGAACTCCCGGTCCGATCCGGTGAGCGCGGCGAAGGAGTCCCGGGTGCGGTCCCCGCCGACGAGCAGCCCGGTGGCACGGCCGCCGCGCACGGTCGGGGTGTACGACGAGACGGTCCGCTTGCGTACGGCGAAGTCCAGACCGAGATCGCGGACGATCTTCCGCGGCAACAGGGAAACGAGGTACGAGTAGCGCGACAGGCGGGCGTCGACCCCGTCGAAGGGGCGGGTGGAGACGGCCGCTCCCCCGGTGGTGGCCAGGCGCTCCAGGACCAGGACGGACTGTCCGGCGCTGGCGAGATAGGCGGCGGCGACGAGACCGTTGTGGCCACCGCCCACGATCACCGCGTCATAGTTGTCGGGTGCGTGCATGGCTCTTCGTAACACGGGATGTGATCCCCTGGCCAGAGGCGGTGGTGGCGGGTCAGCTCGCCGGTGCGTCCCGTCCTCGGCGCAGTGCCGCGACCCGGCGGTACAGCTCGACGGCCTCCGGCCCCCGGCCGAGCTGCTCCAGGCAGTGCGCCTCGTCGTTGAGGGCGGCGAGGGTGTCGGGGTGGTCGGCGCCGAGGACCCGTTCGCGGGCCTCGGCGACCTCGCGGTAGACGGTGAGGGCGTCGGCCCAGCGGCCGAGCCAGCCGAGACCGACGGCGATCTCCCGGCGGCTGACGAGGGTGTCCGGGTGGTCGGCGCCCAGGACGCGTCCGCGGATCGCGGTCACGTCGCGCGCCTCGGCGAGCGCCTCCTCCCAGCGGGCCAGGCGCCCCAGATTGACGCCGAGGCCGTGGCGGGCGCGGAGCGTCTCGAGGTCGGCGGGGCCGCCCACCCTGGTCCGGTCGGCGACGAGGCCGCGGTACAGCTCCAGGGCTTCCGCGCTGCGGCCCAGGCGGCCAAGGCTGATGCCGATCTCGTAGCGGGCCGAAAGCGTGTCGGGATGGTCGGCGCCGAGCGACCTCGACCGGGCCTGGGCGACATCGTGGTAGGTCTGCAGGGCCTCCGCCCAGCGTCCCAGCCGGCCGAGCGTGTACGCCACTTCGTAGAGCGTGACCAGGGTGTCGGGGTGATCGGCACCGAGCAGGCGGGTGCGGGCGGATGCCACGTCCCTGGCCATCCGGCAGGAGTCCTCCAGGCGGCCGAGCCTGCTGAGGTTGAAGGCGAGGTTGTGACGGCAGCGCAGGGTGTCGGGGTGGTCGGGGCCCATCGTCCGTTCCCGGGAGGCGAGGACCGCCGCGTACACCTGGTGGGCCTCGAGGTGCCGGCCGAGCCGGCCCAGGACGTACGCCATCTCTTGGCGGGCCGCGAGGGTCTCCGGGTGGTCGGGGCCCAGCGCACGTTCCCGGCCCCGGGCGACGCGGCCGAACTCCCGCAGCGCGTCGGAGGCGCGCCCGGTGCGGCTGAGGGTGAAGGCGACCTCGTACCGGCTGGAGAGTGTGTCGGGGTGGTCGGGGCCCAGCACATGCTCGCGTTCGGCGGCGACCGCGCGGTGCACCTCGCCGGCCTCCTCCCAGTGCCCGAGCCGGCCCAGGTCGAGGCCCGCGCTGTGTCTGCTGGCGAGGACGGAGAGCAGTTCCGGGGACGGTGTCGGCCGCTCGGTCGTGGGCAGCGGGAGCTCTCCGGTGAGGTGCCGCATGTCGGTGCCGGTGGTCCACTCGCCGGTGAGGCCCGCGGAGTGGTCGGGCGGGGCCAGCCCGAGGCGGCCGCCGGTCGCCTTGTGTCCGGTGGTCATGCCTCGGGTCCAGGCCGGCAGCTGCTGCCCCGGCCGTACGACGGGAACGGGCGGCGCGAGCCGTACCTGCCCCGTGGGCTGGAGCTGCGGCTGTTCGCCGGTGCGGCCGGCGGCGATCCGCTGCCGCAGGTCGCCCGCGTCGACCGGCCGCTCCTCGGGTGTCTTGGCCAGCAGTTCCAGGACGACGCGGTCGAAGAATCCGGGGAGTTCGGCCCGGTGGGTGCGCAGTGGTTCGGGCTGGGTGTCGCGGTGTCCGACGAGGACGGCCCAGGCGTCGTCGAGGTCGAACGGCGGTGCTCCGGTGGCGATCTCGTACAGGACGCAGCCCAGTGAGTACAGGTCGCTGCGGTGGTCGAGGTGGCCGCCGCTGATCTGCTCCGGCGACATGTAGTGCGGGGTGCCCATGGCGATGCCCGTGCCGGTGAGGCGGGAGGTGAAGCCGATGTCGTGGCCGAGCCTGGCGATGCCGAAGTCGCAGATCTTCACCGTGCCGTCGGTGAGGCGCATGATGTTGGCAGGCTTGAGGTCGCGGTGCACGATGCCCTGCTGGTGGGTGTAGCCGAGGGCGTCGGCGACCTGTTCGGCGATGTCGACGATGTCGGGCACCGGCAGCGGATGCTGTTTGTTGTCCTCCAGGAGCTGGCTGAGGTTGCGGCCGTCGAGGAGCTCCATCACCAGGTAGAGGACGCCCTCGTGCTCACCGAAGTCATGGACGACGGTGACCCCGCGGTGCTGGAGCGCGGCGGCGACGCGGGCCTCGCGGCGGAAGCGTTCGCGCAGGATGCGCGTGAAGGACCGGTCGTACTGGGGCCCCATCGGCTTGAGGCATTTGACGGCCACGTGGCGGCCGAGCGACTCGTCGCGGGCGCGCCACACCTCGCCCATGCCTCCGCGCCCGATCAGATCGAGCAGTCGGTACCGGCTCTGGATCAGCCTGGTGTCCGCCATCGCCTGCTGTCGCCCCCGTAGCTTCGCCTACTTCGGTGCCCTCCCCGGCCCGTCCAGTATGGCGGCCCGGCTGCGCAGTTTGTACGGGGTGGGGCGGCTGCCGGGACCGAGTCGGGCCATCGCGTTCAGAATGTGACCGGGCGGGAGTTGCCAGCGGAGCCGGGACGGAATGCGGCGCAGAGCGGTTCCGGCGGTGCGCAGCCGTCGGTCGACGGTGCGCACGGGCCCCACGCGTCTGCCGTAGAGCTCATGGGCGTACGGGGGCAGTGACTGGTAGGCGAGTGCCGCGACGCACCGCCACAGCAGTGCGCGCGCCGGTACGAGCAGTGCGTGGACGGGTGGCCGGCGCAGGAACTCGTCGACGTCCAATGCCTCGGGGGACGCGGCGAGTTGTGGCCGCACCCGTTCGAAGTAGGCGGCGAGCTGCGCGGTGGTGGCCGGTACGTCGGCGGGGTCGAGGCCGACGAGCCGGGCGCTCTGGCGATGCTCGTCGACGTAGCGGTCGGCCTGGGCGTCGGTGAGCGGGAAGCCGGAGCGGCGTTCGACCTGGAGGTAGGAGTCGACCTCGGCGCAGTGCACCCACAGCAGCAGTTCGGGTTCGTCGACGCCGTACGTCTCCCCGGTCGCCGGGTCGGTGGCCTTGAGGAACCGGTGGATCCGGCGGACCCGGGCGCCCGCCTTCTCGGCCGCTTCGGTGGTGCCGTAGGTGATCGTTCCGACGAAGCCGGCCGTGCGCATCAGCCGCCCCCAGGCGTCCTCGCGGAAGTCGGAGTTCTGCATGACGCCGCGTACGGCGCGCGGATGCAGCGCCTGGAGGTAGAGCGCGCGCACTCCGGCGACCCACATCATCGGGTCGCCGTGCATCTGCCAGGTGACGGATTCGGGTCCGAAGAGTCCCGGGTCGGCGTCCACCATGTCGCTGGTACCTCCCGCTCGGTGGCGTACGTACGCAAAGGATGCGCTGTGGCCGGGCTCTTTAGAGGAGCTCACAAAATGAGAGTCCGATCAGCTCGCGGCGTCTGGTGCGTGCGATCGCAAGGCGCCGGAAGGTCCTCGTAGCGGAGCTACTAGGGCATTTCGGCAACGCAGCGAGCGTGCGTGCCAGGCGTCGCGAGCCGGACGCCCATTTTGTGAGCTCCTCTTAGTGGACAGAAGGGAAAGTTCGCAGGGCGAAAGCCCCCCTCGGGCTGCGGAGATCCCGGCGGCCGACTGCTCGGGGCGGCCCGGCGCTGTTCCACGGCGGTGGCCTCGTTGAGGTCGTCCGGCATCGTCTGGCCCAGGAACGCGGGGGGCTGGTGAGCACCTCGATGAGGATGTCGCACGGGGTCTTGAGGCAGAGGGCAAATTCCGTGAGCCGCAATGCTTGTGGTCGGCGGCGGCCCATGGGGGACGAACGCCGCCGCGCTGTTCAGGCTCCGTGGCCGGAGCCGCGGACCACGACGACGGGGCACGGAGCGTGCTGCACGCAGTGCTGGCCGACCGACCCCAGCAGCGCCTCGCTGAAACCGCCGTGCCCTCGGTTGCCGACGACCAGCAGCCGCGCTCCGACAGCGGCATCGAGCAGGACCGCGGCCGGGTGTCCGTGGGCCGAGATGGGGCGGAGGTCGACCGGCCTCCCCGGGCCCGGGCCGGGCGCGAACGATCCTGGTGCCCAGTCCACCGGGATCGGGTCCGACGGGGCACCCGGCCCCGGGCGGCATCGGCCGAAGTATCGCCGCTGAACGCGGGCGAAAGGGCTCACCAAGCAGACACAGCCCGCCACGGCAGGACGACACTGGGAAACGTCGGCCCGTTCCGGTCGGCCTACGCAGCGAAGCCCGTTCGGCGCTGACGCTTGACTTCGACCGCGGTCTCCTCCATAACGTCATCCCATGTCGGACGAGAAGAACTCGGGCGGGCCCGGGAAGCTGCCGCGCTCGCTGTACGAGCGCGAGCTGTACCGGCTTCAGACCGAGCTCGTGAAGCTCCAGGAGTGGGTTCGGGCCGAAGGCGCACGGCTCGTCGTGGTGTTCGAGGGCCGTGACGCAGCGGGCAAGGGAAGCACGATCAAGCGCGTCACCGAGCTCCTCAATCCCCGGGTAGCACGTATCGTCGCGCTGCCGCGGCCCACCGAGCGCGAGCGCGGCCAGTGGTATTTCCAGCGCTACGTCGAGCATCTGCCAGCCGCAGGTGAAGTGGTCCTGCTCGACCGGAGCTGGTACAACCGCGCGGGCGTCGAGCGCGTCATGGGTTTTTGCACCATGGAGGAACACCAGCGGTTCCTTCGCCAATGCCCGATCTTCGAGCGGATGCTGGTGGAGGACGGCATCCTGTTGCGCAAGTACTGGTTCTCGGTGAGTGATGCGGTGCAGGAGCAGCGATTCCGGCGTCGGCTGGAAGATCCCACCCGCCGATGGAAGCTCTCGCAGCTGGACCTGCAATCGATCAGCCGCTGGGAGGCCTATTCGCGGGCGAAGGACGAGATGTTCGTCCATACGGACATCTCGGAAGCTCCCTGGTACGTGGTCGAGAGCGACAACAAGCGCCGGGCACGGCTGAACATGATCGCCCATCTGCTGTCGACCGTGCCGTACGAAGAGGTCACTTGGCCGGCGATCGAACTGCCTCTACGCCCGCCGGCCACCGGATACCAACGTCCGCCGAGGGACCTTCAGACGTACGTCCCCGATCACGCGGCAGAACTGCGCGAGTGAGGCGGGCAAGTCCCGTACGGTCAGGTCGCCAGAGGTATGACAGCCACCGGACATTCAGATCGGTGCAGCAGAGTGCGAGCGACCCGGCCGAGGTGGGGGCCGAGATGACTGCGGCGACGATGCGCTCCGACCATCACCAGATCCGCAGCGGCCGAGCGCTGGACCAGTGTTTTCGCGGCCGTTCCCTCGATCGCCGCCGAGTGCAGCCGGACCGTCGGGTGATCGTGCACGGAGTCGGCCACCGCGAGGTCGATCAGCGTCGCCGCGCGTTCCTTGCAGTAGAGGTGCGGCTCGCCGGCAGTACGAGGATGATCGGCGCGATTGCGCGGCGGGCAGCGCCACGCATGTACTGCGTCCAGGACGCAGTCCCTTGCTCCGGCCTCACGGAAGGCGAACCGGACCGGCGTCGATCCTCCCCCCGGTTCCTTGACACCGATGAGGATCCGCCCGTGCGTGCTCTCGATACCGGCCTTGTCGCCGCGCACGACGATGACGGGGCAAGGATGCGACGCGGCCACGGCGAGGCTGACGGAGCCGAGCAGGAGTCCGGTGACTCCGCCGTGGCCTCTTTCGCCGATGATCAGTGCCCCGGCATTGTGCCCCTCGCGCAGGAGGGCGGTCACCGCGTCCCCGGGCAGCACCTCGGCCGTGACGTCGACGTCCGGACGACGGCGGCGGGCGCGCTCAGCGGCAGCTTCGACGATGCTGTCCGCGAGCGCCTGCTCCGAAGGGCGACCGAGGCTGAACGCCGGCCCGACGTCCTCACGGTGCTCCCCCTCGGACGCGTACACCACTCGTAGCGCCAGCCGATGAAGGGCCGCCTCGTCGACGGCCCAGTCGACCGCCCGCAGGCTCGCCTGCGATCCGTCCACACCCGAGACCAGGGGCAGCCTCATCGTCGCCACCGCCTTCCACCGGACCGGATAGGAAGCACCTGTCCTCACGGTTGCACTGGAGCGGGCCGTGCGTGAGGGCCGGTTCGGCCCGGATGTGGAACGTTCGGCCCCTTTCGTGGTCCGGCCGGAGCCGCACGCACGATGTGCTCTTCGGACGTGGCGGGAAGAGTCTCGGCGGTACTGGGGGCCCCGCCCCGGCGTCCGGCTGGCCCATGACGCGCGGGCGGCCGATAGTGAAGGGGCAGGGCGGTGCGGCTCGACCTCGCGGGGCCGGGAGGCGCTGCCGGTGGGGGTGACGCGACGGAGAGGAAGGTGCCGTCGATGTCCAATGCCACGAGTACCGACCTCTACGAGGTCACGATGGCTCAGTCGTATCTGCGCGAGGGCATGACCGGTTCGGCCACGTTCAGTCTGTTCATCCGTGATCTGCCACCGGACCGGGGCTTTCTCGTCTGTGCCGGGCTGGACCCGGTCCTCGACTTCCTCTCCTCCTATCGGGTGGACGCAGACGACGTCGACGTCTTCGCCACGGTCCTGGGACGACGGCCCGAGGATCTGGCCCCACTGCTCGGCCTGGAATTCAGGGGCGAGGTGCGGGCCATGCCCGAAGGACGCATCGCGCTGGCCGGAGAACCCCTGCTGGAAATCACCGCGCCCCTCCCCCAGGCCCAGCTCGTCGAAACCTACGTACTCAACCAGCTCAGCCACCAGACCGCCGTCGCATCCAAATGTGCCCGGTGTGTGCTGGCTGCCGACGGGCACGCCGTCGTGGACTTCTCCCTGCGCCGCACTCATGGCATCGAAGCCGGAAACCAGGCCGCCCGGCTGGGTGCCATGGTCGGCTTCGCCGGAACCAGCAATGTGAGGGCGGCTCACTCCGAAGGCCTGACCGCAGTCGGCACGATGGCCCACTCGTACATCGAGGCGTTCGGCGCCGAGGAGGGCGCGTTCCGGGCCTTCGCCCGGTCCCATCCGGGCCCGGTGACGCTGCTCGTGGACACCTACGACACCGTGACGGGTGTGGCCACGGCAGCGCGCGTACTGCGCGATCTGGGACTCGGCCCGGGGTGCGCCATCCGGCTGGACAGCGGTGACCTCGGAGCTCTGGCCGTGCAGGCGCGGGCCGTCCTCGATGCCGTCGGCCTCCAAGAGACACAGATTGTGGCGAGCGGTGGTCTCGACGAGTTCGCGGTGGACGGTCTGGTCCGCTCCAAAGCGCCCATCGACACGTATGCGGTCGGCACCCGAATCGGCGTCTGTGCGGATGCTCCCTACCTGGATTCCGCGTACAAGCTGGTCGAGTACGGCGGTCGGCCAGTGATGAAACTGTCATCGGCCAAGGTGACGGCGCCGGGGCGCAAGCAGGTGTTCCGAAGGCCGGAGCACGCGGATCTGATAGCTCTCATCGACGAGCCGCCACCGCCGGATGGCACTCCGCTGTTGGAGTCGGTGATGCGGGACGGGCACCGAGTTTCGGAACGCACGAAGCTGGACAGGGCCCGGCAGCGGTTCGTCACCGACCTCGCGGCGCTGCCGGCCGGGGCCCGCACCATACGGGCACCCACCGCGCCAAGGGCCGAACTTTCGGAATGCCTCAGCTCACTCTCCGCAGATGTCCGCCGGCACATCGAGCAGGACCTGCTGGGCGACACTCACGGAACTCTCTGATCCGCTCTCGCAATCGGACGCAAGGAGTGACCTCGGCCGCCGGAACTGCCCAGTGCCGTGAGATCGCGGAGCTCTCCGGCCCAGGGCCGGATGCGACCGCGGCAGGGGCCGGTCGGCCCATGGCCGTTCGGCGGCTGTCCGGCGATGCTGGAATCGGAAGCCACAGAGGAGGCCACCCGATGAGCGCTTCTCCCACTCGCATCACTACAGCCCTACCCGCCCCGTACCGTGCCCGCCTGATGCAGATCGGGCATGAGGTCAATTTCGACGAGGGAACCCGTCTCTTCCACGAAGGAGACCGCGCAGACCGCTTCTGGATCCTGCGTTCGGGCACCGTCACGCTGGACTTCCGCGTACCAGGAAGCTCCCCGGCCACGATCGAGAACCTCGGGGCCGGCGAACTGGTGGGCTGGTCCTGGCTGTTCGAGCCCTACATCTGGCACCTCGGAGCCGAGGCGATGACGCCTGTCCGTACCCATGAGTTCGACGCGGTGACGGTACGGATGATGATGGACGCGGATCCCGCCTTCGGTTCGGCCATCGGCCATTGGGTCGGGCAGGTTCTCGCCCGCCGGTTGCAGGCCGCTCGGATCCGTCTACTCGATCTCTACGCCCCTCACGGCAGCGGCGGCTTCGTGTGATGCATGCCGCCGTTCCGCCACCGAAGAGCCACGCCCGAGGAGCACGCCATGGCTGCATCCCGGTACACCGTCAGCGACGTCATGACCCACACGGCCGTGGCCATCGGCCGTGAGGCTTCGTACAAGGAGATCGTCGAGCTGATGCACCAGTGGAAGGTCAGCGCGGTGCCGGTACTCGAAGGCGAGGGCCGTGTCGTCGGAGTCGTATCCGAGGCGGACCTGCTGCCGAAGGAGGAATTCCGGCAGGACACTCCGACGCTGCCCGGCCAGCTCGAGGAGGCGTCGAAAGCCGACGCGGTGCTGGCCGAGGAGCTGATGTCGAGTCCGGCCGTCACCGTCCATCCCGATGCCACGCTCGACGAGGCCGCCCGCATCATGGCGCGCAAGCGAGTGAAGCGTCTGCCCGTCGTGAACGGCCTCGGCATGCTGGAGGGCGTCGTGAGCCGCAGCGATCTGCTGAAGGTGTTCCTGCGCCCCGACGAGGAGCTCGACGAGGAGATCCGATCCGCTGTTGTCGCCGAACTCTCTCCTGCGGACCGCGTGGAATTCTCTGTGCTGGATGGTGTCGTCACCCTGCGAGGGCCTCTCCGTAGCCGCTCCCTGGTGCCGCTACTGGCTCGGGCGATTCGCGCGGTCGAAGGCGTCGTGGATGTGCGGATGGAACTTGACTGAAGAGGCATGCGTGTCGCGCAGTGGAGGTACAGCCACGACGAGCCGGAGTTCCAGCCCGCGTCGCTGTGCTTCGTCCGCCGCCCAGGCCAATGACAGGTGCCAGTTCCTCGACGGGTCGATCGGCGACGAGTTCACGGCATTCCGACGCCCGTCATGACTCGCTCCCGTGCCCGGAAACCCGCCGCGGAATGAGCTGCACAGGACAGTGCGCGTGGTGCAGAAGGCTGTGCGTCGCCCGTCCGAGAGTGGGGCCGATGTAACCGGGCGACCGTCGCCCGCCCATCACGAGCAGATCCGCGTGGCGCGTTGCCTCCACCAGCACTCCGGCCACGGTCAGGCTTTTCTCGGCATCCGCCTGCACGGTCAGGGCCGGGAATTCGTCACGGATCCGGTTCGCCACGGCGGTCAGGTGATGGACCTGTTCACCGACGAGAGTCCCGACATCGTCGAGCATGGTCACGGCCGTCCCGGTGAACTCGAAGACGTTCCACACGTGCAGCAGCCGCAGGGCCGCCTTGCGGATCTCCGCCTCGCGCGCCGCGTAGCGGGCGCATTCGGTGTCATGCTCGTCACGGACTGCGACGAGCACTACCCCGGTCTCGGCCCCGTCGTCAATGCCCCTGACCACGATGACGGGCGTCGTGGCGCCGGCGGCGACCTTCAGACCGACGGATCCGAGCATGAGGTATTCGAACCCGCCGAGACCACGGTTGCCCACCACGACAGTGCCGCGGAGGCCCGCGGTCCGGTGCAGGCTGGGGACGGGTGCGCCGTGGCTGAGCTCCGTGGTGATGTGCAGGCCTGGGCAGTGTTCCCCGACGACGGCGGCGGTGTCCCGCAGTAGTTCGCGGCCCGCGTTGCGAACCCGCTGGATGCTCTCCGCCGAAAGGTAGAGAGTCCGGCCGTCCGTGTCGGCTGCGTGAACGATGTGCAGCGTGCTGTGACGGCGTGCGGCTTCGGCCGCTGCCCATAGCGCTGCCCGGTGGGCCGGCTCGGAGCCGTCGACTCCGACGATGACGCAGCCCAGTTCTGGGCTGCCTGCGGTGCCTTTCATGGTTCCTCCTCGCCGAGGGCCACTGACAGGGGCAGCTCTCACTCTGGCACCGCGAGCCCCGAATGAAGAGGGACCGTCAGGGCCGACCGGGGGCCCAACGGTCCCTGTCGAGAGAATCCTGCCGGGACCGAACCTCCGAGCCGGTCCGACTGGTCCCGACACAGGCCCATTCGGCCCTCTTCATCCCGATACAGCCCGTGAATCGTGGTTTCTGAACACGTCGCCCGCATTGGTCCGTGCGGGTCCCCGTGAGAGAGCAGGAGGAGCCTCCATGAGGCACATCAGAGTGGGAGACCTGATGACCGACGAAGTCGTCTCGGTCGTCTCGGCAACCTCTTTCAAGGAGGTCGCGAAGCTGCTCGCGCAGCATGACATCAGCGGACTTCCCGTGCTCGACGACGAGGACCGGGTCATCGGCGTCATCTCCGAGAGCGACCTGCTGAGCCGACAGGCGACGGGGGGCGACGCTCCTGGCGCCGACACCAGAACCATGGTCTCGTCCGGGACCGAAATCACCGCTGCCGAAGTCATGTCGACGCCGGCCGTGACCGTCCACGCGGAGAGGACCGCACCGGACGCCGCCCGTCTGATGACCCGCCGTGCCGTGGACAGGCTCCCGGTCGTGGACGACGAGGAGCGGCTCGTCGGCATCGTCACACGCCGGGATCTGCTGCGTCTCTTCCTGCGACCCGACGCGGAGATACGACGACGCCTCGTCGAGGACGTGCTCGAAGACACCATGGGGATCGGATCCGCCGCAGTCACCATCCATGTGGTGGACGGCGTCGTCACCCTGGAAGGCCGACTGGCGGACCGAAGCCAGATCCTGATCCTGACACGCCTTGCCGAACAACTCGACGGGGTGGTCGCGGTCGTGAGCCATGTGAGCACACACGTGGACGGCCCCGTGCCCGATTCCCCGCCGTGTGCCGCGCACGGACGGTCCGTAGAGCCGTGAATCCCCAGGACCGGGCCTAACGGGGCTGACCGGCCCACATGGCCCCCTCCCACGGTCCTGCCCCGCAGGACGGTCTGAGAACAGATCGCAGATGTGCAGCGCACAGGAGGTTCCCGCCATGCCACGCCTCGTGACAGTCGGTGTCGACGGCTCTCCCGAGAGTCGTGCGGCCGCCGTATGGGCGGCCCAGGAGGCGTCCTTGCGGGAGGTGCCGCTGAGGCTCGTCCACGTCATCGACTGGCCCATAAGCCCGGCTGTCCCGCGACTGGACCGCGAGACAGCCGGCCGATGGGCCGATGAGGCACTTGCCGACACGTTGGGGGACGTACGCCATCGGCACCCGCATCTGGAGATCACCACCCGAAGGCTCTCCGGCAGACCGGCCGGTGTCCTGGCCGTCGAAGCGGCCGATGCCGACCTGCTCGTCCTCGGTTCACGCGGCTTGGGCGGCTTGACGAGATTCCTCGTCGGCGCGGTGGGCACAGCGACCCTCGTAGCCACCGAAACGCCCGTGGCCCTTGTACGGGCCGCGGAAGAACCGCCGAGCAGCGGGCCCGCCCGGTACGGCGAAATAGTCGTGGGTGTCGACATCCACGAAGCTCCCGACAAGGTTCTCGCCTTCGCCTTCGAAGAGGCCGCCCGTCACGGTTGTGCCCTGCGGGCTGTCCACAGTTGGTCACTTCCTCCCGCCTACAGGTCCTGGCCGTTCCTCGACTCCGACGGCGAACGGGAACCCGGCCGGGAGGCCGTGCAGAAACTCGCCGACCTGCTGCTGCCCTGGCACCACAGATTCCCTGCGGTGAGCGTCAGCCGGACGGCGTTCATGGGGCCCGCGAGCAGTCAACTCGTCCACGCTGCTGCGGGCGCGGACCTCCTCGTCATCGGCAGGCACCTGCGCCGCTCTCCCCTGGGCGCGCACCTCGGACCTGTGGCGCACGCGGTCCTGCATCACGCAGACGTCCCAGTGGCCGTCGTCGCCCACGACTGACGACCCCGCACGAAAGGTGAATCGGACCATGATGCACCGCACTGTGGCCGAAGTCATGACCCGGGACGTGGCCACCGCCAGCCCCGAAGCGACACTCAAGACGGTCGCCTGGAGCCTCGCCTACAACGATGTTTCGGCCCTGCCCGTCGTGGATACGCACCACCACCCCATCGGAATCGTCTCCGAAGCCGACCTGCTCCGAAGGCAAGCCTGCCTCCCGGACGCCGAAGGCCGTGATCAATTGCGCGGGACAGCGGCCGTGGATCGCCACACCATGGACGCCCGCACCGCGGGTGACCTGATGACCACCCCCGTGCTGACGGCCCGACCCGAGTGGGGCATCGTCGAGACAGCACGCTTCCTGCACGAGCGCGGCGTCAAGCGCCTCCCCGTCATCGACGACACCGGCGCACTCGTGGGCATCGTCAGCCGCTCCGACCTGCTGCGCCCGATGCTCCGACGGGACGACGCCATACGCGATGAAATCATCGACGAGGTACTGGGCCGTACTCTCCGCATGACGCCCGGTGGCGTGACGGTAACCGTCCAGGAAGGAGTCGTCACCCTGACCGGTGTGGTCCAGGAGCGCTCAACCATTCCGATCACCGAACTCCTGTGCCTCTCCGTGGACGGCGTCGTCAGCGTCGACCAGTCCCTCGAATACGCCGTGGACGATCTGGCACCGCATCCCGGCCCGGCGCCCGGCGCCGGCACTTCCTGAGCGCTCACGCGCAATGGGACGGAAAGAGCCAACCACTTCTCGCGGTTCCCGATCGTGCGGTGCACGGCCATCAGCCGCTTCTCCGCATCCTCGCAAATGACTCCTCCCGTCGATTCCACGAAAGCAGTTGTTCCTGCCCGGGCAACAGGGCCGAACAGTCCCCTGCGGACCCCGAGTGGTCCTACCGCCAGCAGAGAAGGATGCCGACGCTCGGACATACAGGGCCTGGTTCTTGGAGGAACCATGAAGCAGCTGCGTACCGTCGACGACGTGATGACGCACGCCGTCATCCCGGTCAACCGCGGAGCACCGTTCAAGGACGTGCTCAGGGCCATGCGGCAATCGCCTATCAGCGCCCTGCCCGTCGTTTCGAGGGACGGGTGGGTCCCGGCGGGCTCGGCAGCCGTGTACGTCCACGTGTCCGACGGCATCGTCCGCCTGAACGGCACCATCCCCGATCCGTCACTCGGTGACGTGCTGGTTCGTATCGCGCGCACAGTGCCGGGAGTCGTGGATGTGACGGCCCGGTGCGACGCCGACGTTCCGGCGTGAAGGAGAACGACGATGAGGCATCGCAGCGTCTCCGACCTCATGACGCCCACAGCTGTCAGTGTCCAGCGCGGCACGACGTTCAAGGAGATCGCCCGGCTCCTCGACGAATTCGGTGTCACCGCGGTGCCTGTCGTCGACGAGAACGGATGCCCGGTGGGCGTCGTTTCCGAAGCGGACCTGCTCCGCAGGCGCGACTCCGGGAGCGGCATGAACGCCGCAGTCGACCTCATGAGCCACCCTGCGATCACCGCGGCACCCGAGTGGAGCGCCGTCCGCGCCGCTCGCGTCATGGAGGAGCACAAGGTCAAGAGGCTCCCCGTCGTCGACAGCGACGGCAGGCTGATCGGGGTCCTGAGCCGCAGCGACCTCCTGCGACTCTTCCTGCGCAGGGATCACGCCATCCAGGAGGAGATCCTCGAAGACGTCCTGACCCATACGCTCCGGCTCAGTCCCTCGTCACTGACCGTCGAGGTCGCCGACGGTCTCGTGACCCTCAGCGGCACCGTGAGCCGCCATGGTCTCGTCCCCATCGTCCTGCGTCTGTGCCGGAGCGTCGACGGAGTCGTGGACGTGATCAATAGGCTCGACTACGAGCAGGACGACCTGCCGGTCGACGAACGAACGGACACCCAGCGACAGAGGACGACCGACGCCTCGGCACATACACGAGTTCATGACCCGTGAGCTTCGTCGCCGTCCCGGGAACGTCGCCTTCAGGCATTCGCAGGAGACGAATTCCCTGACCGCAGGCAACGCCCGCCGAAGGAAGGCCATCATGAACCAATCCATTGTCGTCGGCCTCGACGGATCCGCAGAAAGTGTCGCGGCGGCCCACTGGGGTGCGCGGGAAGCGCTCCTTCGCGACGCGCCGCTGCACCTCGTGCATGCCGAGGAATGGTTTTCGTCCCTCAGTATTCCTGCCGCCAGGTCCGATCTGCGCCACCAGTGGGCGCAGGCCCTCCTTCGCGAGGCGTCCGAGGAGTTGCTGGAGAAACACCCCCAACTGGAAATCAGCGCCGAATCGTTCGACGGCCGACCGTCCGACGCACTGGCCGGTGTCACAGCAAGCGCGGACATGCTGGTCCTCGGCTCCCGAGGACTGGGCACGCTCACGGGTTTCGTCCTCGGTTCCATCGGTATGGCAGTCATCCACGCCGTGGAGGAGCCCGTGGTCCTGGTGCGCGCGACAGACGACGCAGTGCCGCACAACCGGGCAGAGCACTGGGACCGTGACATCGTCGTGGGCGTCGACATCGGCCGGCCGTGCGACGCCCTGCTCGCCTTCGCATTCGATGAGGCAGCACGGCGAGGCTGCACACTCCATGCGCTGCACAGCTGGATGCTGCCCCCTCTGGCGGGGTCCGGGGCCGCGTACAACCCGGAGGTCAATGCGCAGATCGCGCAGAGCATGAACACCGGCCTGGACGACGTGCTGAAGCCCTGGCAGGACATGTACCCAACGGTCGGTCTCGACGCACAGGTGAGGGTCGGACATGCCTCCGAGCAACTCCTGGAGGCAGGCGCCGAAGCAGGCCTCGTAGTCGTCGGCCGCCGCATCCGCCGCTCCTCGATCGGTACACATATCGGCCCGATCACTCACGCGATCCTCCACCACTCCATCGCGCCCGTCGCCGTCGTCGCTCACGAATAGGGTCCCGCAGCGCAGCGCCCCGAAGTCCGGCCCCTCCCGGCAGCCAGTGGCGTGCAGCAGTACACCGTCTGCACGGTCCTCCGCTCGGGTGAAAGCTGCGGTCACGCCCTCCGGCTGGATCCTCGTGGCGCCATGACCACCGAGAATCGGCCCTCCGCCGACCATGCGGCCACGATCACGGAGTGCACGGTGGATGGATCCCTCTCGCTGATTCTGCTCCTTCTCTTCCTCTGGGGTCTGTACTCGCAGCGGCTGGCACGCGTCGAACTCACCGCCCCCGTAGCGTTCGTGCTGCTGGGCCTGCTGCTGACGGAAGGACTCGGCGTACTCGACCTGGCCCCCTCACCCGGGACGGTACGAACGCTCGCCGAGGTCACACTGGCCTGGGTGCTCTTCACCGACGCCGCGCGGTTGTCCTACCGGGCCCTGCGCCCGGAGCTCGGTCTGTATGTGCGACTTCTCTTGCTCGGTCTGCCGATGTGCATCGGCCTCGGCACCCTTCTGGCCATGGGCCTGCTCCCCGGGGTGTCGGGCTGGGCTGCGCTGTACGTCGCGGCTGCACTCGCTCCGACGGACGCCGCGCTCGGCGCCACGATGATGGTCAATCCAGTGGTGCCCGTGAGGATCCGCCGGCTCATCAACGTCGAGAGCGGCCTGAACGACGGCATCGCCACCCCGTTCGTCGTACTCGCCCTCGCCGGAGTCGGCGCGGCCGGAAGCACGTCGAACACCCATGCGTCCGGAGACGCACTGGTAGAACTCGCCATCGGCCTGGTCCACGGCACGGTGCTCGGGCTGATGGCCGGGGGGCTGCTGCGCTCCGCCCTGCGCAGAGGCTGGGCCACCGAGGCCGGCACCGGGTCGGGCGTCCTGGCATTGGCCCTTCTGGGCTACACCTCGGCCATCGCGATCGGCGGCAACGGCTTCATCGCCGCCTTCACCACCGGTCTGGCTTTCGGGTCGACGCAGAACGCCCCACAGCGCGTACTGTCGTTCGTCGAACAGTCTGCTTCGCTGTTATCCGTACTGGTTTGGCTGCTCTTCGGTGCTGTACTGGTACCGGCCGCCGGGGCTCACCTCACCTGGCAGGCAGTGCTCTACGCGGTGCTGAGCCTGACGGCGGTACGCATGATGCCAGTAGCCCTGTCCCTGATCAGCAGCGGTCTGGACAGAAGAACCGTCCTGTTCATGGGCTGGTTCGGCCCCCGTGGGCTGGCATCAGTCATCTTCGCTCTGCTGGCGGTCGAGGAACTGGACCCGTCGGCCTCACCGACGATCGTCCCGGTGGTCACCTGCACCGTGCTGCTCAGTGTCCTCGCGCACGGCATCACGTCCGCTCCACTCGCCCGACGCTACGGAAGAGCATCAGCGGCCACCGGCGCGCCCACCGCAGGCCCGGCCATGAACGAACTGCCCATCCGTGGCATGGCGACAGGCACCGCCCCTGACCCTGGTCGCACACCATGACGCTCTGGTACGACTGTCCACTGCCAGTACTTGTACGTGCCGGTTTCGGCGTCCTGCCGGGCGCGCGAACGGATCCCTAAGCCCCCCGGTAAAGGCGTTCGAGGTCAACAAGCAGGACCTCGCCGCGAGCGTGCGCCGCATGCAGCTCGGGACTGAATCCCGAAGCTCCGTAGAGGGCCGGTCGGACGCGGCTGAGATCTTCACGGGAACCAAGCGCGTCCAGTACGTGCCTCAGGCGTTGAAGATGGTGGATGTCCATGCTGGTTTGCCAGCGTGCGAGCCCCACCGACAGAAGGGGGCCTCTCATACGGCCGTCCCGACGGCGGACCACGACCTCGGCGTCGAGCCCGGCAGTTGCCGACGGGTCGCCGAGGGACCCGTACGACGCCGTGCCACGTTCGGCGCCGAGAGCAGCCCAGTCGGCGAAGCAGGCCGCCCAGTCCCGGCAGATCTGAGCAAACCGGGGCCCGGCGACGAGGGTGTTGAAATCGGTTTCCGCGTCCGCCCACACCGTCTCGGTGTCACTCTGTTCGAGAGCGGCCCTACGCGGACGTGCCACGGCGTACTCGAAGGCGAGGAGCGGGTCCGCGATGTGGTGGCGTGTGATCCCCGGCTGCAGTCCGTCCGTCTGGGATCGGAGCAGGCCGTGGTCACGGAGGACGGCCAGAGCGCGCGAGGCATCAGTGAGCTGCTGCCCCAGGAAAGTGGCGATTTCGCCATGGGTCGTGCAGCCTCTGGCCAGGGCGGCGAGTACGGAATGGCAAGCCCCGCGGCTCCAGAGCCCGGTCTCCTCGTCGAGGAGGTGGCGGGCTTCGTGGAACAACGGCGTGCACGGATTCAGGACGGTGCGGCAGACCCAGGCGTCGAAGTCGTCACGATCAACGGGAACGTCGTCCCCCACGTAGTCGTGCCGGTATGCGGGCGTACCGCCGACGACCGTGTAAACGAGAAAGGCGAGCCTTGGGTCGTCGATGTCCCACAGTTGCGCTGCCCTACGGAAGTCCAGGGGCTGGATGTCGAGCTTCAGAGCGGCAAGAGCACGCAAGGGCGAGGAGGAGGCGAACAGCCGGGTCATGACCGGTGTGGTCTCACCACCGAGCAGCAGTCGCGCACGGTTTTCCAGCGGCGGTCGGTCGAGGTGCCGGAGGGCACCGTGGATGACGGACGGCAAGGCCGGGCTCGCGGCCACGAGGTCCGGGAACGAGTCGATGATGACGGGCAGCGGCCCGGTGTCACCCAGCGCCAGCAAGGCGTCGAGGCCCTCCTTCCAATCACGCCAGTGACTGGGCCGTGCGACCTGCCGGTATCGCGAGTACTCCTCGCCCACCCTGCGCAAGGACTCGGCTTCGGTGGCTTGCTGGCCGCAGAAATAGAACCCTCCCGTGGCTCGTGCCACCGATTCCAGCAGGAGCGTCTTGCCCTGGCGAGGGCGCCCCATGACGACGCCCAGGTCTGTTCCCGGGTGCGGATCTCTCGAAAAGGACATCAGGGCTGCCCATTCGTCATCCCTGTCGAAGAGCCGATCGGGCTTGGCCGACCGCTCGGGGTCCACGATCGAGGTCTGTCGCTGTCCGTGTACGGCATTCACACCATGCACCTCCGGAACCAGCTGAGGCAATTTCATTCTCGGACTCGTGACCCTCGGGCGCGCGCTGTGGCGGCCCTCGTTGTCGCGGCGGGGCGTGCGGAATCCGCGAGGGGCCAGCGCACGGGCTCACGGGCTCACGGGCTCACGGGCTCACGGAACCAACGTTGCTCACCCGTGGCCACGGTCACCAGCCGCTCACTGGCAGACACACGCGCAGACGGGGGTGAATCGGGAGTGGGGGACCCGAATCCCCAACCGGCCCGGTAGCAGGCGGACACGGATGTCCTGGTGCCGATGACCGTTCTTCGCAGTACTCCGGCGTTCCGTAGGATTCGCGCCTGGTGATACCTGGAGGGCCTCGGCGGGCGGCCGACGGTCCCGGATCGGACGGTCCATGGGTCCACGCCGCGGCTTCTCAGTTGCCACGCTCGGCCTGGGCCCCTCGTGCGCTTGCCTCCAGCGCGGACATCAGGTCCACCGCTGGCGCCGCCTCCGGCGGCTCGGCCGGCTCAGCGCCGCTGGCCTTCGCGGCGATCAGCTGTTCCAGGGCGGTCCGTACTCGTCATGGATCTTGCGTTCCTCGATGCCGGTCAGCTCCCGGATCAGCACCTCGGCGAGCTCCAGCTCCCGGTCCGTGACCGGTGCCGCCGGAGCCAGATCGCCGGGTTCACGCAACTCGTCCTCCCAGAGCAGGGTCTGAACGACCAAACAGAAATCGAACACGTGCTCTAATCGATCCATGGCGCGAATGGCTTCCCCGACGACCTGGTGCAGATGCAGAGCGACTGGGTCCGCACCTACGAGGAGCCTCGCCCGCCGCTCCCCTGCGACCGGCACGACGGCGCTCCGGCGCCGCCTGATCCTTCTGTCGTGTCGTCTGGCCGGTCACCGCTTCTGGACGGAGGCGGGCCGATCGCCGGCAACCTGGGGGAGCTGCGGCACTACGCCCGTGCGCGCGGCCGGACGGAGGCGGCATGAACCAACGGCTCGCCGAGGGGGTGGCGAGTGGGTCAAACCGTGCAAGGTTTGCGTTCCGTCGACAGTCGCCGCAATTGATTTTTACGCATGAGGGAACAAAACGCGCCAAGGTCGAATTTTCGCCTCTGGCGCACGTGTTCGTCCCGCGCTTCACTCCTGACCCATGAAGAGTAAGATCACGTCCATGCTCGCCGGACTGGTGCTGGCCGCCGGTTCGGCGCTCGGCGCGAGCCCGGCGGTCGCTGCCGAGCCGGTCGCCACGGAGTTCGGCACCGACTGGCACGACCCGCTGACCGCGGCGCCGCCCGTCGCGAAGCCCCCGACCCGCTCCTGCCAAGTCACCGTCGCCGAGGCACAGTTCCGCGACTTCACGCCGTACAGGGGCAGTTACACGCCGCCCGAGGAGTGCGGCGACCGCTGGAGCAAGGTGGTGCTGCGCCTCGACGGAAAGATCAAGGGGCGCCAGTTCGACCGGCTCGGCTACCTCCGCATCGGCGGCGTGGAGATGTTCCGTACGTCCACGCCCGAGCCCTCGGTCGACGGCATCAACTGGTCGGTGGAGAAGGACGTCACGCACTACAGCGACACGCTTCGCCGCGGGCAGGACGTCGACATGCTCATCGGCAACGTCGTCGATGAGACGTACACCGGCGTCATCGACGTCAAGGTCACGCTGACCTTCTACGCCGCCGAGGGGCGTACGAAGCCGGCGGCGACGCCCGACAAGGTGATCCCGCTGGACGGCGCCCGGCTCACCACACCGCGCAACTCGGAGCGCATCGTCGCCGAGGTGTACGCCACCGGCTCGGGCGGCGGCTGCGAGGAGTTCTGGTACCTCACCGTGCCGGACTCCGCTCCGTACTCCTGCAAGGCGGACAACGGCCCGTACCGTGAGGTGCAGATCAAGGTCGACGGCCAACTCGCCGGAATAGCCGCACCGTTCCCGAACGTATGGACCGGAGGATGGTCCAACCCCTTCCTCTGGTACGTCGTTCCGGCGCCGCGTGCCTTCGACGTGAAGCCGATCGAGTACGACCTGACGCCGTTCGCGGGCATCCTCAACGACGGGCGCGAGCACCGCGTCGAGGTGTCCGTCGCCGGACTGCCCGCCGGACAGAGCGGCTGGAGCACGCCCGCCAACGTGCTGGTCTGGCAGGACGAGGGCAGCGAGCACGTCACCGGGGCGCTCACGAAGCACGATCAGAGCGACCTGGCCAACTCGACGACGGTCACGACCGGTTCGTTGAACCGGCTCGACGCCAAGGGCGGCCACCGGCTGACCGTCGCCGGCTATGTCGACACCTCGCACGGGCGCGTCGAAACCACCGTCTCGCGCACCCTCGCCAACACCTCCGTCCACCGCTGGACGGAGGACGAGAACACCGACGGGCTCACGGCCCGCTGGGACGACGACGAGACGGTGACCGTGGACGGCCGGGGGCCGGCGCGCGTCGCGCACACCCACCGCGTCTACACCATGGACGGCGAGATCACGATCGGCACGGACAACCGGCTGCGCACCGTCCTCGAGCTCGGGGACCGCGCCGACACCTCGGTCGTCCGCGCCGGCAAGCGCATCTCCTGGTCGCGGCTCGACGACACCTACACCGGCGACGCCGCCTGGACGCTGGATGTCCCGCGTGACCAGCGCCATGCTGTCGGCACGTCGAGCGAGCGCTACCGGCTGGACGGGTCGGAAGGCTGCTACGACCGCACACTGCGGACCGAGCAGGGCACCCTGACGGAGGACCGTACGGGCTGCTGAAGTGACGCGGGGCCCTGCGCGCGCAGGGCCCCGCGCACCTCGCCGGAGCTATGCCGGCACACGATCGTCCTGCCGCAGCGCACCGCGCACGGTCAGAACGAAATGAGTGCCCAGTCGGCGCAGTTCCCACAGCGAGAGAAGCGTGGCGGACAGCGGCAGCCCGAAAGGAATCGACGCCAGCAGGGCCGGAATCAGCACGATCTGGAAGATGCCCGCCTGCGGCAACATCTTCATCGCGTCGGTCATCAGGACCCACAGAATGAAGAGGGAGCCGAACAGCACCCCCATTCCCGTCGCCGGGCTGCTCAGCCCGGATCCACCGGCTTGATGTCTGTGGACAGTTTCGCGGGGAACGAAGAAGTGCATTGTGACCTGCGATGATGGGGTTTCTCTAGGACCACATCAGGCAAAATCAGCAAGGCACTTCCGAGATGCAAGCTTCCCATGCCGCAGCGGCGGTCTCATCCGCGTTCGACGACCCGGACCTGATCGCGTACGGCGGCCTGGGGCCGGTGGTGCGGTTGGCCGAGCGGTGCGGTCTGCCCGCACTGGTCGGGGAGTACATTCGTCTGCCGGCCTCGGAGGACGGCACCGGTGCCTTCCCCGCGGCGAAAGTGATGTCGCTGGTGGGCGGCATGTTTCTTGCCGGAGCGATTGCCTACGCTTCGAGGTGCTCTCTATCTTGATCTCACCTACGTGGTTGAGGGGGCTACATACGGTGAACGGGCGGACCCATGAAAACCAAAGAGTCATCCATCGACGTGCGCCCACGATCATCAGTAGAACCTGCTACATGTGCGCGGCTGTTCTTGCTCTTGCCACGCTGCTTGTCGTTCCCTTCCTCTCCCTGACCGCACCTGAGCCGACACCCGGTGATCACAGCGCGCAGCCTTCGTTCCCCGAAGTCTTTCTGCTGGACCACGCACTCGCGATCCTGTCCCTGACTCTGCTCTCGCTGGGTGCGCGCATCGCCTCACCCCGGCTCGCCAACGCGCTTGCCATCCGGCCCATTCACAAGAGGACGGACGCCCCGCCCAGCAGCATGCCGTTGCGGATTGTGGGGAGCGCCCTGATCTGGCTCAGCGTCTGCCTCTTGATCATGGGATTCCAGATGTCCGTGGTCACTTTGCACACCGCCTTCATATGGCTGGTCAACCTCGGCCTGGCGTTCTGCGCTTTCCCGGTCTTCTTCGCAGGATGGGCGGTGCTCGACGCAGCCAGACGCCCGACGAAGGCTGCTTCACGAGCAGCCTCCATGGCCGGCTGGACGTTGCATGCGGTCTGCTGGCTCTTCAGGGTGATCGGCGCCGCAGTGGCCGCCCTCTATGTGCTCTCGACTGCGATCACCTGGGTTCGGCCAGGCGCCGACCGCCCCTCATTCTTCATCGCTCTTGCCTTCTACATGTCAATCGCGGTCGCCGGCGCGATGCTCTTCCGTCTAGGGACGATCGCCAGGCATGCCGCCCGGCGTCACTTCGGACTGGCCACACCAATGACCTCGAGGGCCCTGCACGGGACCCAACAGTTCCGGGCGAGGTTTCTCCAGGTCACAAGCGTCGTGATGGGTGTGATCGGCACCACCGTGACCTTGGGGGGCTTACGTCTCACACTGGGTGACCTTGTGAGGCTTGCATCATCTGCGCGTGACCGTCCCTCTCCTCACGCACTTCTTCTCGACATCGCGATCGCGTGCCTCGGCGGCGCGGTCATCTGGACGGCACTGACCGCTCGGCGAGCTGCCCGGCGATCACTCGGGCTGGACGCGCCTGTGGCCAGCCTGGCACCTCTTCCCCGAAGGCGTCGGGTCCATGGCTGGGCACTGCGGACAGCAGGCTGGGTGATGCGTCTCGGGGGCGCCGTGGTCCTCGTTCTCGCATTCCTGGGACTGAGGTTGGTAGGCAGCATCCCGGAACGGCCAGGGTATGACGGGCCGCCGTGGTACGTCCTTCTCGTCGCGTTCCTCATGGTCGGAATCGCCGGTGCCGCCGTTATCCGATTCGCCGCCATCCCGGCGATGGCGGGGAATCGGTATCTGGCCAACATCATCACTTCGCCGGCCGACATGTCCGAAGGCTCGTACGTCCTCTATCTTCGCCCGTTCTCTCAGGACGCCGGCGCATCCGCACTCACGCCTCGTCACGGCAACCTGAACTTCTTCAACAACCCTGCCACGTGGATCGCGCAGTCGAACCGCAGTCACGAGGAGCGCCTCAGTGCCGTGTTCTCCGAATTCGGGCCACTGCTGGCAGTCGGCAGCCCGGGTGAGCAGGTGCCGGGCGGCGCAGGGGCGTCGCGCATGTACCTGCCGATCGACGACTGGAAGGGCACTGTCGGCAGACTCATCGAGAACGCCGGACTGATCGTCCTGGGAACCGGCCCCGGGCCGGGAACGCTGTGGGAGTACACCGAGGTGCTCCGCCGAAGTCATCCCACGCGACTCATCCTCCTGGTGACGGACCCCGTCGAGTACCGGCGCTTTAAGGCATCGAGCATCGCAGAGGCGGAAGGCGTGTTGTACGAACTCAAGGCCCGCTACGGCGAATCGTGGGATACTCCTCTTCTGCCTGAACTGCCGAACTACGCATCTTCGCGCGCCGACCGGGCATTCTGGTTCAAGTCCATGGTCTACTTCACCGAAGACTGCGAACCGCACATGGTTTCTCTGAACACATCGACGGTGAGCGGAAATTTCCGGGTGGACAACGCAGCCGCCAAGAGGCAACTGAGTCCCCTCTTGGAGCAGTTACGAAACAGCGGACCAGGCGGACCACCCACAGTGTCGGGGCAGAAGTGATGACAGAGAATTCACGGCAGGGTGCGGCGTTCGGTCAGGCGGATCCAGTAGTCCCTGAACAGCCGAACCTCATGGTGGCACTGTCGCAGACGCCGGACACCAGAAGGGATCGGGAAGTAATCACCAGCTACACACTGGCGGTTGAGACGGCCGATCGCGTCTCGGCCCGACGCGGCGCCACCAACAGCTTCTTCCTGGGCATCCAGACCACATTGTTGGCCGCTGTCGGTCGGCCTGACCGACTCCACTGTTCACAACGTCAGCTGGTACGCAGCTCTGTCCGTCACCTTGGCCGGTTGCACCATCTCCGCTTCCCGGTGGCTGCAGTTGCGCAGTTACCAACTCCTCAACCAGGCCAAGTTCGAAGTCATCAACAAGCTGGAGGAGCAACTGCCCGCCCAGATCTACACCGACGAGTGGACGAGCCTGAAGCAGGTTCGGAGATCGCGTCGGTTCAGGTATCTCGAGTTGGGCACAACAGAGCGGTTTGTCCCCCTGCTCCTGGCGGCACTGCATGTCCTGCGCTTCGTGGGAAGACTCAGCGGGTGACCACCTACCTCACCGAGGCAGCCGAACTCATCCGGAGCCTGCTTCCTCCCACGGCAAGGCCGCCGGGCGACGACCAGTCGTTGTTCCTCGGGTACGCGGTGCTCATGCGGGCCAAGGGCACGCGGACGACCACCTCCGACGTCCACGACGCCTGGGTGGCATGGATGCCGGGCCGCGGCCACGACCACCGCGCATTGGTGCCCTTCGAGGACCTCTCCGCCGATGTCCAGGCGCTGGATCAGGCATATGCCGACGCTATTCATGCCGCTGCCCGCCGGTACGAAATCGACGCCAAACATCTGTGAACGTGCGGGAGAACCCTTCTCTCCCAGCCGCCGGACAGGCCCGGATCAGCCCCGTAATCCGCAAGTCGACCGTCAACCGTCGACCGTCGACCGAGTGGTGGCACTGGACCTTCGGCGACAGGTACTGGGCGCTGCAGACCAAGCAGTCGGCCGCTCTCTACGGCCCCGTCGAACTGCCGTAACACCACCCCCTTTTCATGAGCAAGGAGCGATCTGTGGGATACACCCGGGCCGACTGGTCCGAGCACTACAGCGACGGGCGCGGCTTCCGGCCGCTCGGGGACGAGGAGAGGGGCCTGCTCGTCGAGCACGCCCCGGCTCCCGGGGGCGGCCGCGCGCTCGACGCCTGCTGCGGGACGGGCGAGATGGCCGCGTACCTCGCCTCGCTCGGGTACACCGTCGACGCCGCCGACTTCGCCGAAGGCGCCCTGGAACGGGCCCGCCAGGAGCACCCCGGAGTGGAGGGGGTGCGCTGGCTGTGTCTGGACATCGAGCACGACGACCTGGCCGGCCTTGCCGACGACGGCTACGACCTGATCGCCCTGCGGCTCTCCGTCGCCTTCATCCGCGATCGCTCCCGGGTGCTGCGCCGTCTGGCCGCGCGGCTGCGCACAGGCGGGGCGCTCGTCGTCATCACGCCGGTCGCGGAGCACACTCCCCAGGAGCGGCGCCACATCGCGCTGGATGAGGACGAACTCACCACGCTCACCGATGGGTTCGACAGCGTCGAGCGCTTCGACGCGGAGGGCCTGGCGGTGCTGGTTCTGCGCGGGCCGGGCGGGTCGTTCAGCGGAGAAGAGAAGCTGCGGCCCGACCCGCAGGCGATCCTCGGTGCTGCGGTGGTGGTCACCGACGCGTTCGGGCGGGTCCTGTTGGGCCGCTCGACCCGGGGCATGTGGGAGCTGCCCGGGGGCCGGATCGAGACCGGTGAAGCCGCCTCGGCCGCTGCCGTGCGGGAACTGGAGGAGGAGAGCGGACTGACGGCGTGCGAGGCGGACGCTCATGTCGTCACCGTGCTCCACGACGATCGCCTGGACGTGCGCCGTGTCACCCCCGTGGTCCGCGTGACCCGCTGAGGCGGTGAACTGGGTCTGCCCGAGCCGCACCGCTTCCTGCGCTGGGAGTGGCACGATCTGCACACCCTGGCCACCCTCGGGAGAATCTTCGCGCCCAGCGCGCAGGCACTGACCGCGGTGTGGCCCGGGGTGCTGCCCGGGCTGCCGCCTGTCCACTCCTATACGTGCGACACCGCTGCCCCGCCGGTGCCCGGTGAGCCGGCGGAAGCCGCACGGCTGCGCGAACGGATGGCGGACACCGTGATCGGCAAGGACTGGGCTCCCTCCCCGCGGGTGCAGGCCGCGCTGCGCGAGGTCCCACGGCACCGCTTCGTCCCCGAGGCCCCGCTGGAGAAGGCCTATCACGACGACCTCGCCGTGGTGACGGTCCGGGAGTCGCCCGAGACCGCGCTCAGCTCCGTCTCGGCCGCCTGGCTGCAGGCCGACATGGCCGAGCAACTCCGGCTGGAGCCGGGGATGACCGTGCTGGAAGTCGGGTCGGGCGGGTACAACGCGGAGCTGCTCGCGCACATTGTCGGCGAACGCGGCAGGGTGGTGACTGTAGACGTCGACCCGTACGTGGTGCACCGCACTCGGCGGCTGTGCGCGGAAGCCGGCAGCGGCCGGGTCACCGCCATCCTCGGCGACGGCGGACTCGCCGCGCCCGGCCACGTCCCCGCCGACGGGTTCGACGGTGTGATGATCACGCATAACGCGGCCGACATCGCTCCGGCCTGGCGGGAACAACTCGCCGAGGGGGCCCGGTTGGTCGTGCCGTTGGAGATGGGAGGCTACACCCGCTCCCTCACTCTGGTCCGGCGCGGCGACGTGCTGCACTGCGAGCACTGGACGTACTGCGGCTTCGTGCGGGACCGCGGTGCCGCCGCTCGTACAGCCCCAGCCGTGCGTCTGGCCGACGGCGCAGTCACGGTCCGGTGGGAGGACGGGGCGCCCGGCGATACCGCCGGGCTCGACCAGGCTCTGCTCCGGCCTCGGTATGAGCTCTCCACCGGCCTCGTCGTCCGAGGAATCTTCAACTTCGAGACATTGCAGGTCTACGCCGCGACCACGTTGCGCGGGTTCTGCCGGCTGACTGCGCCTAAGAGGTCCACGCTCGTGGCGCAGCAGGACGCGGCAGCGATCCTGGCGAACGGCTCCCTCGCCTACCTGACCTACAGGCAGGTCAAGGACGCCCCGAAGCCGGCCGACCGTCTCACCGAGTTCTTCATCCACGCCTACGGCCCAGCTGCCGAGGGCCTGGCGGAGCACTTCGCTGAGTGCGTCCGCGTCTGGGACCGCGAGGTGCGCGAGAGCGGCTATCCGCCGATGACCGTCCACCCGGCCAGAACCCCCGACGACCGGCTGCCGCCCGGCGATGTGCTCGACAAGCCCAGCTCGAGACTCGTCCTCCAGTGGCCGGGCCGAACCCCCGCCGCCGCGCAGCACCTGCTCACGGCGGGCGGACAGCGTGCCTGACTCCAACGAGCTGATCCCCGCGAAGCCAGTGACATCCTCCGCTGGTCCGTCCCTGCTCGGCGTGTTCGCCCATCCCGACGACGAGAGCCTCCTCGCCGGTGGCGTGCTCGCCCAGCACGCTGCCTCGCACGTGCACACTGCTGTGGTCACCATGACGTGGTCGCCCGACAGCCCGCGCGCGGTCGAGCTCGCCGACGCGTTGCACGTACTGGGCGCGGGCACCCCGCGGATGCTCGGGTATGGCGACGCCCGCAAGCCGCAGGCGGCCCCTGGCCGTCCCCGGCGGCTTCAGCCTCGACGACCCACATGGCATCGAGCCCGTCGGGCACTCCTTTCGCAAGGACGCCGTGCCCTGGGTGTCCATCACCCTCGCTCCCGACCCGCTCCGTCCCCTAGCCGCACAGCGCCCCGCTCTCTGGGCCGCGCGAGGGGTCACACCGACCGAACTGACCGCTCCGACCAGTCCACATGATCGCTGACTGGCCCAGGCGGGGAACCCTGGTGAACAGCGTCGCGCGCGAACGATCACTGGCCGGGCAGAGGCTTTGCCGATCTGGAAGCCCGCGCCGACACGCTGTCCGTACACATTGCAATCACCATAGCCACGCCCTCTGCCCAAGGCCGACCCTCATCCCGACTGTGGGACGGTGCCGCTGCACGGGCAACCGCGTCCGGGTCCGTCCCGCCAAGCTCGCAAAACACACCAATGCCATGCACCACGAACGCAACAGACGGGAGCAGGAATGAATCCCCCCGCGCACAGTGGCACGGCCGCCGTACCCGAGCAGCCGAAAATGTCCCAGGAGGACTACGCCCGATCACGTCACTCTGTCTGGTTGAGCGCAGCGGCGGTGTTCACGGACGAGCTCGGTCGTGTCCTGCTGGTCAAGCCGACCTATCGCAGGCAGTGGCTGCTCCCGGGTGGCGGTGTCGAGCCGGGTGAAAGCCCCGAAGAGGCCTGCCGTCGCGAAGTACACGAAGAACTCGGACTGATGAGGACGTCCGGGAGGGTGCTGGCCGTAAACTGGCTCGCCCCTGGACATCCGGACGTCGCCCCAGACCTGCCTTTCCCAGGCGAGGTGCGCTACGTGCTGGACGGCGGGACCCTGACCGAGCCGGACATCGCCGCCCTCCGCCTGCCCGCAGACGAGCTGCACGGATACGAGTTCCTCGACTCCCGGGCAGCGGCCGAGCGAATGATCCCCGTGGACGCACAGATCATGCTGGCCGCGCTGCGCGCCCGCCTGGCCGGCACGACCGCCCACCTCGAAGGCGGCCGCCACGTCGGGGCAGTGCCACCACTGGACCTGCACCAGGTACACACACGCCCCCGGGACGGACGCCAGTGGCCCTGGCACCCCGACCGCGTCCCCGACCAACTCCCAGTCCCCCAAGCCTGGGGCTGGCTCTTCGCACCCGACGGCCGAGTCGTCCTGGTCATCGACCCCGCTGAACCGCTGGCCACGTTGCCCGGCGGCACGGTCGAGCCCACAGATGCGTCCCCGGAGGCCGCGCTGGCACGCAAGGCCGCCGAAGAAGCCCAGTTGACCCTGGCCCCGGGAAAGACCGAACGGCTGGGATGGGTTTACGACGCCACCGGTGATGTCTACGGCGGCATCGGCGAATGCGCGCGGCTACGACTGGCCGCGCCGATCACAGCGGTCGGCCCAGCCGCGATCGACCCTGCCACCGGCCGACAGTTCGCCCGGCTCCTGGCCGCACCCGAGCAGGCCGCCGCCCTGCTCGGCTGGGGCGATCAGGGCTACCAACAGGCAGCCCGAGCCGCCCACCTGGCCCGCAAACAATGGGGCATCCCGCTCGCAGCACCGTCCCCCATCACGGAACTCCCCGCTGAGGGAATCGCGTGTTGATTCCTCCCCTCCCTGAAGCCGCCGGGCCGCTGGATATCGCCGCCGGGTCAGGTGCGGTTGATCCGCTTGAACATCTCCTTGCCCGCTTCGCGGGCGGCGGTCAGGTTGTCCTCGGTCTCGATGAGCTTGCGCCTGAGGTCGTCCCGTTCGGCGCGTATCTCATCGCGTTTAGGGTGAGCCGTTCCACGGCCGCCAGGAGCTCGTTGACCCGTTCGGTCAGCTCCTTGGTGCCGACCTGGTCGAGTTGGGCTCCCAGAGAGCGCTGGACAGCTTTCTTGAGGCGGTCGAGCTCCTCGCGCAGGGCCGTCGGCACCGGCCGCACCGCTGCCGACGGCGGGCATCGGGCCGTACCGACACGACCACACACTGTTCGTTCTCATCGATCCGAACGCCCTGGACCACGGTGTTCTCCGCCGTCACGGTCCGCTTCCATATGCTGAAGACAGACACGCCGTTTCTCTGCTTGATCAAACTTGAGCCCAGACACCTCAAGGATCACAGGAAGCGGCGTGTTTCACGTATCGGCCCAGGCCACAGGCACACCCACACGCGATCGCGACTGCCTCCGTCCGAGCTCGGACCGGGGGTTCTCCCTACCCCGCATCGTCCTGGTCCGGCATCTCCGGCCTGGAGAAGAAGCCGTACGTCGTGCCGGGTTCGTCGGGGTGCATGAACGAGCCGTCACGGATTCGTCGGCCTGGACCAACAGCGATGCCCGGCCTCCCTCCTAGGGTCGAACTGGAGACCAGCAGGTGCTCCAGTGCGTCCTCGACGAGGAGACGAAGGCATGCAGACACTTTTGCGTGGCGGCCGTGTCATTGATCCGGGAACAGGGTTCGACGGCATCGCCGACGTCCTCGTGTCCGACGGCATGGTCGGCGCCGTCGCAGCAGGGCTCGACGCGCCACCGGGATGCGCGGTCGTCGACGTCACGGGTTTGGTCGTCGGTCCGGGGTTCGTCGACCTGCACAGCCACGTGCACTCCATCGCCGGGCAGCGGCTGCAGGCCATGGACGGCGTGACGACGGCCCTCGACCTGGAAGCGGGCCTCATGCCCATCGGGCGTGCGTACGCCGAGGCCGCCGCGGCCGGACGCCCGCTGCACTACGGCTTCTCCGCTTCGTGGGGTGGTGCCCGGGCCCAGGTGCTCGCCGGCATCCAGCCCGACGCACAGATCGGGAGCGGCCTCGCGGTGCTCGGCAACCGCGCATGGCAGCGCTCCTCCACCGATCGTGAACTCGCCGAGTGGTTGGCCCTGATCGAGGGGGAGCTGAGCGCCGGAGCGCTCGGCATCGGAGTCCTCCTCGGGTACGCGCCCCACAGTGAGCCTGCCGAGTTCCTCGCTGTCGCCCGCCTTGCCGCGAAGGCCGGCGTGCCGACGTACACCCACGTCCGCGAGCTGGTCGAGGTGGATCCCGGCACTCCGGCAGACGGCTCCGAGGAGATCGTCATCGCCGCGGCCGAGACCGGCGCCGCCATGCATCACTGCCACGTCAACAGCACTTCGGGCCACCACATCGACCGGGTACTCGGCGCATTGGACGGTTCACGGCGGTCGGGATCCCGGGTGACGGTCGAGGCCTACCCGTACGGGGCCGGCAGCACGGCGATCGGAGCGGCCTTCCTCGACGCCGAGCACCTGCGGATGAAGGGCCTGTCCCCGTCGAGCGTCGTGATGCTCGAATCGGGGGAGCGCATCGCCGACGAGGGGCGCCTGCGGCAGTTGCGGAACAGCGACCCCGGGGCGCCCTGCGTTCTGGAGTTCCTCGACGAGGGCAACCCGCGCGAGCTCGCGATGCTGCACCAGGCGCTGGCCTTTCCGGACGCGATTGTCGCCAGTGACGCGATGCCCGTCTTCTGGCCCGACGGCAGCAGCGACAGCACGGAGTGGCCCCTGCCGACCGGGGGAACGACGCATCCGCGCACCGCGGGAACGTTCACCAAGACGCTGCGCGTGATGGTGCGGGAGAGCGGTGCCTGGGACTGGCCGGAGGCGTTCCGGCGGTGTGCCCACCTGCCGGCGCGAGTCCTCGACGAGGTGGCGCCGGGCGCTCGGGCGAAGGGACACCTCGGGGTCGGCGCGGACGCGGACATCGTCGTACTCGACCCCGTGGCGATCACCGATTGCGCGACCTACTTCGACCCCACGCGGCCCTCTGTGGGCGTGCGGCACTTGTTTGTCGGTGGTGTCCCGGTGGTCAGTGCGGGGCAGCTGCAGGTCGACGCGCTTCCCGGACAGCCGCTGCGAGGTGAGCCGCGATGACGGCGACGCGCGCCGAAGCGGCGGTGGAGGCCCTCGTCGCGGACATCGAGACCCTGGTGCGGTGCGAGTCGCCGTCGTCCGATCACGAAGCCGTCGCCCGCAGCGCAGACGTCGTGGCGGCACTGGGGCGCAGGCTGCTGGACACGGAACCGGATCGCGTGGTGATCGACGGGTGCACGCACCTGAGGTGGCGGTTCGGCGAGGCACCGCGTGTGCTGCTGCTCGGACACCACGACACGGTGTGGCCCACCGGATCGCTGGAGACACACCCGTATTCCCTCCGGGACGGAGTGCTGCGCGGGCCGGGCTGCTTCGACATGAAGGCGGGTGTCGTGATGGCGCTGCACGCCGCCGCTGCCGCCGGGAACCGGTCGGGTCTTTCGATCCTTTTCACCGGTGACGAGGAGATCGGCTCGCCGTCGTCGCGGCGGCTGATCGAGGAAGAAGCTCGCGGCTGCGACGCGGTGTTCGTGTTGGAGGCGTCGGCAGGCGGCGGAGCGTTGAAGTGCCGCCGCAAAGGCGCCTCCCTGTACCGGATCGAAGTGGACGGCCGGGCCGCGCACGCCGGGCTCGAACCGGAGAAGGGGGTGAACGCCGGGGTGGAGGCGGCGCACCAGATCCTCGCAGTCGCGGCACTGGCCGACGCCGAGCGGGGCACGACCGTCGTGCCGACGGCCCTCTCCGCCGGCACCACGACCAACACGGTTCCCGCCCATGCCGGCGTGGCGGTCGACGTACGTGTGTGGGACGAGGCGGAGCAGTGGCGGGTCGACCGGGCCGTGCGGGACCTCCGCCCCGTACTCGAGGGCTCGCGGATCCGGATCTCGGGTGGCATCAACCGCCCGCCGCTGCAGGCGGACGCGTCGTCGGGGCTGTTCGACCTCGCTGCGACGGTCGCCGGCGAACTCGGCCTCGGAGCGCTCACTGCCGCCGCTGTCGGTGGTGCCTCGGACGGGAACTTCACCGCCGGCCTCGGGATCCCCACCCTCGACGGCCTCGGCGCTGTGGGCGGCGGTGCGCACGCGGACGACGAACACATCGTCGTCGCCGAACTGCCACGGCGCACCGCCCTGCTCACCGCCCTGATCGACGCCGTGCTGGCGAAGTGAACTCTGTGCGCTACGACGAACGCGGCGGACAACCCGGGTGCGGCACCACGGTGACCGGCCCGGTAAGCCCGGAAAGGACAGTCCCGTGACAGATCTTGCGACACCTGAGTCAGGTCTGGTTTCCCCAGCCGTGAGCGCAGCCGCGCCGGCCGCCGCGACCGCTGCTGCCGCCGCCTCACGTGTGGAAATCCGGGACCTGACCGAGGTGTCCGACCTCACCGATGTCTGCCGGCTCTTCGCATCGATCTGGCAGCCGGGCGCCGGCGCCCAACCGGTGACGGCAGAGCTGCTGCGGGCGATGGCCGCGGCGGGAAACTATGTCGCGGGCGCGTATGAGGGGGACGAGCTTCTGGGAGCCTGTTTCGGCTTCTTCGGCAGCCCGGCCAAGGCGAGCCTGCACAGCCACATCGCCGGCGTTGCACCGCGAGGGCTCGGGCGGGGGATCGGATTCGCCCTCAAACTGCACCAGCGCGCCTGGGCGTTGCGCCAGGACATCTCGCTGGTCACCTGGACGTTCGATCCCCTGGTGCGGCGGAACGCGTATTTCAACCTGGCCAAACTCGGCGCCGGCCCGGCGCGCTACCTGCCCGACTTCTACGGGCCGATGCGCGACGGCATCAACGGCGCTGGTGACACCGACCGGCTGATGGTCCGTTGGGAGCTTGCCGGCCCGGCTGCGTCCGCCGCTTCGCTCGGTGGGGATGCCCGAGTCGACGCCGCCGCGCTGCGACAGCGCGGTGCGGCAGCCGCGCTGTCGGTCGCACCCGACGGGGGCCCGCTGACCGCCGGGACCGACGGGCCGCTCGTGCTGGTCGCCGTGCCGCCCGACATCGAGACACTCCGGCGCACGGACCCGGATCAGGGCCAGGCGTGGCGCGTCGCACTGCGGGAGGTGTTGGGAGGCCTGATGGCGGAGGAAGCCAGGGTCATCGGATTCGATCGTGCCGGCTGGTACGTGGTCTCAAGGGAGAAGTCATCATGAAGCCCAGCGGTGTGGAACTTCTGCGCGTCCAGATGCCTTTGGTGGCACCGTTCCGGACGTCGTTCGGTACCCAAAACGTACGGGAACTGCTGCTCATACGAGTCGTGACGCCGAACGGCGAGGGCTGGGGCGAGTGCGTCACGATGGGAGAGCCGCTCTACTCCTCGGAATACGTCGACGGGGCCGAGCACGTGCTGCGGAACTTCCTGGTCCCGGCCCTGATGGAGGGCGAGGTCACCGCGAGCCGCGTCGCGCCCCGGCTGGCCAGGTTCAAGGGTCACCGGATGGCGAAGGCCGCACTCGAAATGGCCGTGCTCGACGCTGAACTCCGAGCACACGACCTGTCCTTCGCCACCGCGCTCGGGTCCACCCGGGACTTGGTGCCGTGCGGGGTTTCGGTCGGCATCATGGACTCCGTCCCACAACTCCTGGACGTCGTAGGCGGCTATCTCGACGCCGGCTACGTGCGGATCAAGCTGAAGATCGAACCCGGTTGGGACGTCGAGCCGGTGCGAGCGGTGAGGGAGCGCTTCGGCGACGATGTGCTGCTGCAGGTCGACGCCAACACGGCGTACACGCTGTCCGACGTGTCCCAGCTCGCCCGTCTGGACCCCTTCGAGCTCCTCCTCATCGAGCAGCCCCTGGACGAGGAGGACCTCCTGGGCCACGCCGAGCTGGCCCGTCGCATCCGCACGCCGATCTGCCTCGACGAGTCGATCGTGTCAGCCCGTTCCGCTGCCGACGCGATCACGCTGGGCGCCTGTCGCATCGTGAACATCAAGCCGGGCCGGGTCGGTGGTTACCTTGAGGCACGGCGGGTGCATGACGTCTGCGCCGCCCACGGGATCCCCGTGTGGTGCGGTGGCATGATCGAGACTGGGCTCGGGCGGGCGGCCAACGTCGCGCTCGCCTCGCTGCCCGGGTTCACCCTGCCCGGCGACACCTCGGCGTCGGACCGGTTCTACCGGACCGACATCACTGAACCGTTCGTCCTGAAGGACGGACACCTGCCCGTGCCCCAGGGGCCGGGTCTCGGCGTCACCCCGATTCCCGACCTGCTGGCGGAGGTCACCACCTCGACGGTGTGGCTCGGTTCGTAGCACGCGACGAATTCGCCGTGAAATCCGGTCGGATCGGACCAATGGGTTCCGGTGCGGCCGGAGTTACCTTTGGGCGGTGCTGACACCGACGTCTGGCAAGCCACACACAAGCCTGGCGCGCGTTCTCGAAGACCTCGGGGACGTGTTGCTGGAGTCGATCGCCGGCGGCGGGAGCACGCGCCGGCAACTGAGCGGTGTAGTCATCCACGACCCGCTCGACGAAGCGCAGTTCCCCGCACAGGCGGTAGTCCTGGGGGTGGGCGTCCATGAACCGGACGACGTGGTCCGCCTCCTGCACGACCTCGGCCGCAAGGGCGCGGCGGCGCTCGTCGTACGGTCACCCTTCACCGCGACCGTGGCAATCCGGCGGGCCGCCGACGAGTCCGGCGTCGCACTGCTCGGACTCACCCGCGGAGCCTCCTGGGCGCAGGTCGCCGCCATGCTCCGCACCCTGCTCGTCGAGGGAGACATCGGCGACATCTCACCGCAGACGCTGGGCGGCATGCCGTCGGGCGACCTTTTCGCGCTGGCCAACGCCGTGGCCGCGCTGCTGGACGCGCCGGTCACCATCGAGGACCGCAGCTCACGGGTGCTCGCCTTCTCCGGCCGACAGGACGAGGCCGACCAGTCCCGCGTGGAGACGATCCTGGGCCGCCAGGTACCGGAACGCTTCACCCTCGGCCTGGCACGCAACGGCGTCTTCGAGCGACTTTATCGCGGCCATGCGCCCGTGTACGTCGATCCGCTCCACGACGAGACGATGACCGTTCCCCGCGTGGCGCTAGCGGTCCGGGCCGGCGACGAGATCCTCGGCTCGATCTGGGCGGCGGTGCCCGGGCCCTTGTCCAAGGAGCGCACGCAGGCGCTGATCGACGCCGGCAAGCTCGTCGCGCTCCACATGTTGCGCTTGCGTGCGGGCGCCGATGTCGAACGCCGCCTGCGCGCCGACCTGGTGAGCACCGCGCTCGAAGGCGGCACGGGGGCACCGGAGGCGATTGCGCGGCTCGGGCTGGTAGGGCAGCCCGCGATCGTGCTGGCACTGGGTCTGTTCGGCAGTTCGGACGCCGATCCGTCGACGGAGGACGGTCTGCGCCGGGTCGCGGACCGCCAGCGGGTCGCGGACGCGCTGGCCATGCACCTGAGTGCGGTCCAGGCGCGTTCGGCCGTGGCGCTGGTGGGCGACGTTGCCTACGGCATCGTGCCGATGCCGGGGAGCCAGGCGGACTGCCAGGAGCGGTCGATCCGCGTTGCGTCGACCTTCCTGGAGCGCACCGGGCAGCGCGTGGATGCGGCGATCGGAATCGGCCCGCCCGCACTCGACGGCTCCGGACTCAGCCGCTCGCGCGACGGCGCGGACCGGGCGCTGCGGGTGCTGCTCGCCAACGGGGGCACCCGACGGGTGGCCACGGCCGAGGACGTCCACGTCGACGCGCTCATGCTGGACCTCGCCGATCTGGCCGCCGCGCGCGGGGACGTGGCGACCGGGCCCGTCGCCCGTCTGCTCGACTATGACGCCCGGCACCAGTCGCAGCTCGTCCACACGCTGTCGTGCTGGCTGGACGCTTTCGGTGACGTGGGGGCCGCGTCCGCCACGGCGTACGTGCACCCCAACACCTTCCGGTACCGACTGCGACGGGTCGCGGAGGTCGGTGAGATCAATCTCGACGACCCCGGCGAGCGGTTCGCGGCGATGCTGCAACTCCGGCTCCACCCGGCCCGGCACCGCGAGTAGGAGCCGGACACCGCAACGGGACAACGTTCGTCCGCACCGCCCGAACACCACCTGAAGGTTTGTGGAACTCCACGAACCCGCTGCGTCACCTGATGTCCAGGATGGGCCATCAACCACGACGCAGCGGTACGGAGGTAACCATGACGGCGGTGGTCACCGAGGACACCTGGACACCGATGCGGGTCAACCGGACAGCAACGATCACGATGGTGGTCATGCTGTGCGCCTGGTCGATCGACTACATCGACCGGTTCTCCATCAGCATGGCTCTGCCGTCGATCGGAGAGGAGTTCCATCTCGGTAAGACCGCACAGGGCTCGCTGGTCACTGTCTTCGCGCTGGTATACATGATCTGCCAGATACCGGCGGGCTTCCTGGCCGATCGGTACGGCTCCCGCAAACCGATGCTGATCACGCTTTTGCTGTGGTCGCTGTTCACCGCGCTGACCGGGATGGCCGGCACGTTCGGTCTGCTCCTGCTGTTCCGTGGCCTGTTCGGTGCTTGTCAGGGCGTGTTCCCGGCGGCGTCGTTCAAAGCGATCGCGGAACGAACGACACCGGAGAGACGAGGAACCGCCACCAGCGTGATGTTGTCCGCCAGTGGGATCGCCGGCCTTGCCCCCTTGCTCGTCGCCCCCCTGCTGACGGGCATCGGCTGGCGGCACACCTTCCTCTGGATGGCGGGTTGTGGCGCGGTCATCGGCATCGGTTTGTGGGCGCTCCTGCCCAAGGCGTTGCCGGACCGGCTCAGCCGGCTCCCGCAAACGGCGGGGACGACGCCCGAAATCTCGCGGGCACAAGTGCTGAAGTCCCCGGCGGTGTGGAAGTTCGCGGTGCTGTTCTGCGCGATGAACATGCTCAGCTACGGCCTGGTGATCTGGGTGCCCAGCTATCTGCTCGAGGCCAGACACCTGTCGCTGAACGAGACCGGCTTGCTGTCGGCGATCCCGAGTCTGGTGGGCTTCGCGACGACCATCTTCGGCGGCTGGCTGTTCGACCGGTACTTCCATGACAAGGCCAGGTGGTACCTGGTGTCCATCGCGACGGTGACCGCGGTCCTGCTCGTCCTGATGGTGTCGGCGGGCAGCGCGGCGACATTCACCGTCTACGAGACGTTGGCCGTCGGGGTGTTCGGGATGGCTACGATGTGTGTCTTCGGACTCCCGCTGCGGGTGCTTCCCACGGCGGTGGCCGGCCTCGGCTCCGGGATGACGAACTTCGGCGGCCAGGTCGCCGGCGTGATCGCCCCGCTGGCGATGGGCTGGCTGGCGGAGGCGTTCTCCTACACCGCTGCGTTCGGCTTCCTGATCGGCACCACACTGCTCACCGCGGTGCTCGCGTTCTGGGTCCCGCAGCACGCCGAACAGTTCAACTTCCCGTCGGCTGCCACCAAGTAGCCGGCCGAAACCGAGCAGACAGTCCACACCGGACAGACAGAAGGGACCACTCCATGGTCAACGAATCGGAACTGGTCGGGACAATCACCGCCCGAGCGGCGGAAGTCGGCGTCCAGGTTTGGCTGCACGCAGCTGATCTGGACGGCCCGCGACAGGTGTGCATCGACGCCGAGGAGCCGGTGGTCACCGCCTCCGTGTTCAAGGTTCCCGTAGCAGTGGAACTTGCCCGGCAGGCGGCCGACGGCGAAGTCGACCTCGCCGAGCGGATCACGGTGCCGTCGGGACATCCGACCGCCAGTCCGTACGGCCTCGCGACGTTCCGCCATGACGTCACGATGTCCTGGTACGACCTGGCCGTCCTGATGATCGGCATCAGCGACAACGTCGCCACAGACCTGATCCTCGGGAAAGTGGGAAAGGCCGCGGTCGCCGAGACGCTGCGCCGGCTCGACCTCCCGCACACGGCCGTCCCCCACGACTGCGGGGAGCTGTTGCGCACGATCGGCGAGGACCTCGGGATCGACTACCAGGACGACGAACGGATCCTGGCCGCGTTGCCGACCGAACAACTCTTCAAGCTGCGTGCGATGACGCCCGAAGAGACCTGCCGGACCACCGCCGCGGAAAGCACCCGGTTGCTGGGCCTGATCTGGCGTGACGAAGCAGCGCCCGCGGCGGCGTGCGCCGACGTCCGGCGCTGGCTGGAACTGCAGGTGTGGCCGCACCGGTTGCGCTCCGGTTTCGCGGACGACGACGTCAGGATCAGCGGCAAGACCGGCACGCTGCCCTCGCTGCGCAACGAGATCGGCGTGGTGGAGTACCCGGACGGCGGCCGGTACGCGGTCGGCGTCTTCACCAGGGCCGTCGACGCCCGATCGAGAGTTCCCGAGCGTGACGCCTTCATCGGGTTCGCCGCCGCCCAGGCGGTGGACTGGCTTCGGCGGTAGCCAATACCGGCGGCCGGGTGTTTCGTCGATGAGGGTTTCGCCGGTTCTCGTCGTTTCTCACGAATCGGCCATGAGCGCGCAGGTCATAACCTCCCGGAACCACCCGTTCTCCGACTCGTCCATCGGCACGGCCGCCCGGCTGGCCGTCGACCACCTCCATGCGCAGACCCCAGCCTGGAGGGCGGGAAGGACGCGGCGAAGGGCAGCGGCCCCCTGGCGAGGGGGCCGCCTTTGGATTGCGGCCGTTTCGCTCAGGCGGCGTGGCGGGTCTTGCGGCGGCGCACTGCGACGGCGGTGCCGCCACCGGCGGCGATCAGCGCGGCGGCCACGCCGGCAATCGCCGCGGTGTTGTCGTTCGTGCCGGTCTCGGCGAGGTCAGAGCCCTTTGCCGCAGTCGACGGGACGCTGTTTGTCTTCATGGTCTTGTTGATCCAGCCCGCATAGGCGGGCGCGCTGGTGTAGAGGCCGGGGCCCTGCGAGCACGGCACCTTCGGGGCGCCGGGCCCCGAGGTGACGCCGATCAGCTCCCAGCGGCCGTCCCGACCCTTTTGGACCTGCGGTCCGCCGGAGTCCCCGAAGCACGCCATGGCCTTGGGCACGGTGGTGATCGTGCACAGCCGGGTCCGGTCCGCGTAGCCGGGCGCGCACTCGGACTCGGCGCCTCTGCGGGTGTTCAACTCCTTTAGCCGGTCGGGGAACTTGAACTCGGTGTCGACGGTGGTGCCGAAGCCCAGGAGCCGGGTCGGCGTGCCGGGCCGCCCGGCCTGCTCGGCGATCTCGATGGGCTTCTCAGCGACCGGGCGGTCCAGGCGTATCAGCGCCATGTCGTGGTTGTTGGCGGCCTTGCCGGCGCCGTTCACATAGTCGGGGTGGATGAAGGTCCGGTCGATCTTCCGGACGGTGCCGCCGGACTTGCGGTGTTCGCTGCCGACGCGCACGATGCCGTCCAGCTCGAGGCCGTCGCCCTTGACGCAGTGGGCCGCCGTCAGCACCCACTGCTGATGGATCAGCGATGCCCCACAGGTCCCGTCGTACAGACCGTGCTTGGGGGCCGACTCCGGGATGGTTGCCATGAACGGGTAGCTCTCGGTGGAGTCCGACCCGTTGACGATGGCGCCGGCGCTGCCGGCCATGACGGTGACGCAGGCCGCGGCGGCGAGAGCACCGACGGCAGCGGTGCGGGCGGTACGGCGGTGCAGCGGCTTGAAGCTGAACACAGAGGTTTCCCTTTTTTGCTTGGTGGATCTTATGCATTCAGCCTCGTTGTTCGAGGCCCGCCGGACCATCCGGGCAACGGGTCGGCCGATGGTGGGGCCAGCCCCCCTCTGTACTGGTGAAACTCGGGGCCCGGAGTGTGGCTGCCCGGCGAAGGACTTCGCAGAGCGCCGGAGAAGACCCCCGGAGGGAGTCACCGACCCGGGAGCCGAAACGCAGACGTACGCCCTACTCGCGCTCGTGCATGCCGTACTGGAAACCGGCTGCGACGCGGAACGGCCGGAGCGGCGGAGGCTCCGCCGACGGCTGGACGGACCCGCCCCTGCCGCGATCGGCAAGAACCACGTCGCGTTCATGGCCGCAGTGTGATGGATACACGGGCTTCAGTTGGCCAAACACTTCAAACGACCGAGTCGGCTGGGGAACCGTGCCCTCACGCCGCTCCGCAACATCCGCTGCGGCCCTGGGCCGGGGCAGCTGTGTCTGAAGTCGGAGGTTCTCAAGCGGCCAGTTCGTTCCAGAGGGTGGAGATGGCCCTTGGCTGCTGTCGCTCCAGGGCTCACATTGACATGTTCGCGCGGTGGTCACGCCCGGATCGCTGCGTACGTTGGGGGGCACATCACCCCAGGTCAGCGCACCCGCCCTCGCGGTTTCAGCGCCACCGGCGGCAGTGCGGGAGCAGGCAGCCGGCCACCGTCGTAGCCGTGCACCTCACCAAAGCGGGAGCCCTCCGCCCACGCCTGCCGGGCCTCCTCGATTTCCTCGTGGGACCGCCCGATGAAGTTCCACCACATCTCACACCGCTTCAGCGTTTCCCCAGGTCAGACGCATTCAAGTCCGCGAGGGGTCAGCAAAAGGTCAGCATCGCGACGGCATGGTTCCCTGCGACCTTGGTGCTGCAGCGCCCCGCCCAACCTCAGACGGTCAGGCCGACGTCCAGAAGCTTGGCCGCCTTGCCTATCGACCCGGGCATGAGATGACGGTAGATCTTGAACGTGACGTCGATACTCTTGTGCCCCATCCACTCAGCCACGTCGGTGATCGGAATGCGATGAGACAGGCAGTTTGAGGCGAAAAAGTGTCGGAACCCGTACATGACCATCCCCTCAGGTATATCCGCCTCCTCGGCCCTCTTTATCCTCTGCCACTGGTTCGAAAGGTAGTAGTACGGGAATGTCTTTGCGGGATCCGCCGGGTGCCTGAGAAGGTAGCCATCCACGGTTCCGTACTTCTCCGCGTACCATTCGATGGTTTCCTTTATCCTCGACGGCAACGGCACGTCACGGTATTCCCCAACCCTGCGGTGCTTGAGTCGCCCGTATTGCCTGGTGGTTTGGTTCACTTGCTCGGTGATTCGGTATACGTCGTCGGCAACGATATTTTTTATGCTTACCGCCGCCGCCTCTCCGTTGCGCATCCCGCAACCACTCATGAGATCCGCTATCAAACGGAAGGCGTCGTCACCAGCAGTGCGTATTTGCCGGAGTTGCATCACAGAGGGAATAACAGCACGCTCGGGATCATACTGGGGAGGTTTTACTCCCTCCAGCGGGTTTTCTCCAAATATTCCTAGCCTGTGCGCATCGAGAAGGATCGCCTTCAGCTTGTCATACGCGTTGGCCTGAGTCGCTAGACCGACACCATTGCGCTCCAAGGTCTGAATGAATCTGTCCACGACCTTGTGATCGAACGAATCCATTCGGCGACTACCGAGTGCCGGAAGAATGTGGTGGTTCAGCAAGGAATCGAGGTGGCGTATCGACGACGCAGCCAGATCCCGCTGGCCTCCCTTCCACCCGGCGGCGTACTCGTCGAATGGCATGGATCCGTACTTTTGGATGCGTTCGGCTCTACTCTGTTTGCGAGGTGCCTCCTTCCGCTCCTTATAAACCTCCATCAGTCGCGCAATGGCCTTGTCCTGGGTCGCAAAACCGGACTCGACGGTCTGCTTGCCCGCAGCATTGCGATACCTAATCTTGTAGGCGTGGGGAAACTTTGACCATCTCGACTCAGAATGACCGCACTCTTTGAAAAAGGTACCCATTCCCCTGACGAGACCTCTGGTCGCCAAAGCCCTAACTCCCCCTACCGACTGAAACTTCCGATGCGCAACAAATAAGTCCGCCAGCGCTCAACTAATCTGCCGCTGTTCAAGCCATTTCAGGACATCGGCGATCTTGAACTGCATTTTCGCATTCTTCCCGTTGCTGAATCTGTACGCCTTCAGGCCGCAGCGTCGAGCATCCCAGTAAATCCAAGTGAGCGACGTATTCAGATATTGCGCCGTCTGCTGGGCGTCCATAAATCGAGACTCCATGCGTTCCTCCTATCCAGATACCAAACTATTGGGACTGGCAAGGGAAGATGGTCCGGCACGCCCTTGTTGGCGAGGTACGTGAAGCAGGACGCTCGAGCGTCGTACAGGCGCACCTGACGTAGCCCCAGCAGCGCCATGATCCGGTATGCCCGTCGGCGGAGTTGTTTGATATTCCGAACCTCCCCCATCTCGTCCACTAGTGGCCGTGATCATGTTCATGTCAGTTCGCGTTGACCACAACACGATCCGACCCCGCGTGGCTATATCCGCAGGCACGTCCCTGCTGTTGACCAACTCCCGCAACTCGTCGGCCTGTTCCACGGAGAGCTCCATTCCAAGAGACCCTGCCACACAAGATCAAGTAACGCTGACGGAATCACGAGACACTAGTGGCGGGCCATGTCATGGGCGAGGCCAGTGCCGATCGCCTTGAGCAGGGCCTCCCTGCGTGACCAGGCCCGAGCGAAGGCCTGCCGACGGTGGTGCGGGGAGAGGAGGGAGAGCTCCATAGTCTCGCGGGGGTGGAGCACTGGCACGGTCTCCTCGACGGCCTTCAGCAGCGGTACCGCTTCCAGGTCCACGCCGACCGGGGTGGCGGCGATGGCCAGCAGCGTCAGCGGACCGGTGTGGGAGAGGGAAAAGTGGAGATCGTCGCGGCCCGTGACGGGACGCCCGTTCAGGGCGCCGCACTCGGGGCAGGGAGCACGGCCGATGCGGACCTCGGCAGGAGAGATGCCGAGATGGGCGGCGAGCAGGGTGCGCAGGGCCATGTGAGCGCTGACGTAGGTGTCGCGGTCCCGGGGATGGTGGAAGGAGGCGGCTCGGCTCCGTTCCACAGGAGAGAGGATGTCGGGGGCGAGGCGGGCAGCGGTGAAGGCATGCTCCCTGGAGTCTACGAGATGGAGCAGGGGACCCCCGCTGGGGGTGAGTGGCGGCGGGTCAGTAGCGTGGCGGAAAAGCGCTGGCGTGGAGGTTGTTGGTGAGTAGGTGGGCACGGTGTTTCCATCCCGTTCTTCAGGCTCGGGCGCGGCTGGTGTGCTTTCCGCACGCGGGGGGTTCGGCGAGTGCGTTCCACTCCCTGTCCGCCGCTCTGGCCCAGGCGGGCGTGGAGGTCTGGGCCGTTCAGTACTCGGGGCGGCAGGAGCGTTTCCGTGAGGCTTGTGTCGAGCGGGTGGACCTGCTCGTGGATGCCGTGACCACAGAGTTCCGCCCGGGGCTCGGTGACGGGCTGCCGTTCGGGCTCTTCGGACACAGCATGGGCGCGGTGCTGGCGTTCGAGACCGCGCGGCGGCTGGAGGGGGACGGGCGCGGGCGCGGGCCCACCGTCCTGGTCGTGTCCGGGTGTCAGGCGCCGTCGCTGCCCTGGCCCCCGCCCGGGGCGTTGTCGCTGAGGGATGCCGACGACGCGATGCTGGTGGAGGAACTGCGCCTCCTGGCCGGTCAGGACGCAGATGTGCTGAACCACCCCTCACTGCTGCGGCTCACCCTGCCGGCACTGCGCGCGGACTACCGGATGCTGGAGGACTACACCTACGTATCCGGAAAGGGGCTGAACTGCCCGATCGTCGCCCTGGCCGGGGACCGCGATCCGCGGGTGGCCGTCGACAACGTCGCCCGGTGGGAGCGGGAGACCCAGGCCGGGTTCGCGATGCAGGTCCTGCCCGGCGGTCACTTCTTCGTCGACGAGCACCTGCCGTACATAGCGGAGGCGATCGGCTCCCGGCTTTGACACAGGTGCTGCCGCGCCGTGGTGACGGCGCGGCAGCACCCCACGGATCCGCAACTACGCGGCCGAGCCGGGCTCCCTCTTCAGGATCTCGACCAGCGGCAGGTTCTCGGCGAGACCCTGGACGGTCTCCTCCAGCCGCCTGGCCAAGCGCTCGACGCGGGAGTCGTCGAAGATCTCGGAGTTGTACGTCACCGCTATCTCCATCCCGCCGTCGGCGGCCCGGTCGAACACGAACTGCAGGTCGGCCTCCTTGGCACGGCGTGGCAGCTCCAGCCGGCGGAACTCCACCTGGTGTGCGTCCGCGCCGGAGGGCTCCGGGGCCTCGGCCATGTCCATGGCCACCATCACATCGAAGACGGGACTGCGCTCCGGGCCCCGTTCCCAGCCGAGGTCCCGCATTGTCCACCCGTACGGATACTCCTCGTGCTGGAAGGCGCGCAGCACGTCGTGCTGTGCGGTGCGCAGCACAGAGGCGACCGTGTCGTCGGGCTGCAGCCGTGTGCGCAGCGGAACGGTGTTGATGTAGAAGCCCAGTTGGTTCTCGAGATCGAGACGGTTGCGGCCTCGGGTGTACGTGCCGACGGTGACATCGCTGCCGCCGGTCTCGGCCAGCAGCAGGAGGCTGACCGCTGTCTTGGCGACGACGAACTCCGTCACCCCGTGGTCGCCCGCCAGGCTCGCGAGGCGCGGGGCGAGCTCCGGCACTGTGCGGCGCAGCCGGCCCGCGGCGAAAGCGGTCCGGGCCGGCCGCGTCCGGTCCGTGGCGAGCGGTACGACGGAACTGGCGCCCGCCAGTTCCTGGAGCCAGAACTCGCGGTGCTCCCGCGCCCGTTCACCTGCCATACGGGAGTTGCGCCACTGGGCCGTGTCCTTGTACTGCACCGCCAACGGTTCGAGTCCCGCGTCGCGACCCTCCACCTCGGCGTCGTACAACCTCAGCCAGTTCTCGACCAGCGCGTCCACCGTCCGCCCGTCCGACACGAGCTGATGCATGGACGTCACCATCAGCCAGCCCTCATCCGTGCGCAGCAGGTCGACGCGCATCAGTGGCTCCTCGGTCACCAAGAAGGCCGTCCGGATCCGGTCCTCGGCGAAGGCGCGGGCGTCGGCGGCCGGCCGTCCCGAGAAGTCGTGGACCGCGAACGGCAGCGGCAGCGCTCCCGGCGCGTGGACGATCTGCCTCCACCGGTCGCCCTCCTTCGCGAACGTCGTCCGCAGCGTCTCGTGCCGCTCGACGAGTCGGGCGAAGCCGCGTTCCAGCGCCACCGCGTCGACGTCGCCATGCAGCTCGTACAGGTCGTTGCGGTTGAACCCGTCGGGCCGGTCGTACCTGTCCTCCAGGCTGAGCAGCAGGTTCTGCGTGTGCGCGACCGGGTAGGCGCCCGGGCCGCCCAGGCCGACGATCACCTCGTCCCCGTCCGCACGGCCGTCCGCCTGCTCGAGAGCCGTGGCCAGCGCGGCGATGGTGGGCTGCGAGAACAGCACCTCCAGGTCCAGGTTCACGCCCAGCTGACTGCGGATCCGGGACAGGACCTGCACGGCGCGCAGGGAGTTGCCGCCGATCTCGAAGAACGGGTCGTGGACGCCGACCTCCTCGGTGCCGAGCACCTCGCGCCAGATCCCGGCGAGGGCGCGCTCCGACTCCGTGCGCGGCCCGGTGACACCGGAGGCGCTCGGCCGGGGCAGATCGATGCGGGTGAGGGACTTGCGGTCGATCTTGCCGTTGGACGTCAGCGGCATCGCGTCGATCTCGACGAAGTCGGCCGGGACCATGTGATGGGGCAGCTCGCCGTGCAGCACGGTACGGCACTCGGCGACCGTGGTGCCGGGCTCCAGCACGACGTACGCGCACAGCCGGTCCTTGGCGTCGGCGCGGACGACGACCGCGGCCGCCTTCACACCAGGGCAGGCGTCCACACGGCGCTCGATCTCCCCGAGATCGATCCGGAAGCCTCGCACCTTGACCTGGCTGTCCGTGCGGCCCAGGTACTCCAGGGTGCCCTCCGCCGTCCAGCGTCCGGCGTCGCCGGTGCGGTACATGCGCCGCTCCGGCTGGAAGGGGTCGCGCATGAACACCCTGGCGGTCTGCTCGGGAGCGTGGAGGTACCCACGGCTGACACCGATGCCCGAGACGTAGATCTCGCCCTTCATCCCCTGCGGGCACACCCGCAGGTGCTCGTCCAGCACGTAGATCAGGGTGTTGTGGATCGGTGTGCCCAACGGCACGGTGTCCGTGGTCACGGGTTCGGCCATCACATGGTGCGTGACGTCGTCGGACGCCTCGGTGGGGCCGTAGGCGTTGACGACCGGGATGCTCGGGTAGTGGGCCAGCCAGCGGTTCACCGAGCGGGGCAGCACCGCCTCGCCGGTCACCATCAGATGGGCGAGGCTGCGCAGACCGAAGCGGCGGCCAGCGCGCTCCCAGGCGTCGAGCATGGTGTCGAGGTAGGAGGGGACGACTTCGAGGACGGTGATCCCGTCCGTGTCCAGGCGTTCGGCGAAGCGCACCGGATCGAGCTGCAGCGCGGTGTCGTAGATCACCGTCCGACCGCCGACGTACGGAGCCGCGAACATCTGCCAGACGGAGATGTCGAAGCTGTTCGACGCGTTCTGCGTCACCACGCTCCGCTCGGTCAGCGACAGGTCGTTGATCTTCGAGTGGAGGTGGTTGAGCATCCCGAGGTGTTCGACCATCACGCCCTTCGGCACACCTGTCGAGCCGGAGGTGTAGATCACGTACGACAGCGCCGAGTCACCGGTCGTGACGTCCAGGTCGCCGGCGTCGAGGTCCGTGCCGGTGGCGTCCGTCAGCTCGACCACGGTGCACTCGTCTCCGATGTGGGCGCGCAGCCCGGGCGTCATCCGTGCCGGGTCGACGGCGACGACCCGCACCTGTGACGACTCCAGCATCGACCGCACGTACGCCGGCGGGTAGCCCGGGTCGACCGGCATGTAGGCGGCGCCGCACTTCCACAGCGCGAGGATCGCCTCTACCGTCAGGATCGAACGGTCCATGACGAGGGCCACGACCTCTTCGGTCCCCACCCCCAGCTCGTCCCTGAAGAAGCGGGCGAGCCGGTTGGCGCGGGCGTTGAGCTCGGCGAACGTCCGCTGCTCGGACCCGGCCACGAGGCAGACGCGGTCCGGGCTTGTGCGGGCGAACCGCTCCACGGCCAGGTGGATCTTCAGCGAGGCGTCGAAGTGGAAGTCGTGCGCGCCGATGGCGAGTACGCCGCGCTGCTCGGCCTCCGTCAGGTGCGGGATCTGCCGCAGGGCCACGTCCGGACGGTCCAGGACGGCGCCGAGCAGTCCGGCGAAGGACTGCCACAGCTGGTCGACGGTGTGCGCGTCGAACAGGCGCGTGTCGAAGCGGATGACCGCCCCGAGGGTACCGGCCTGCTCCGCGAGCATGACGTTCAGCGGGAACACACTGGTCTGCAGGGTGACGTCCAGAGGCTGCACCCGCAGGTCGTCGTTGCCCATCGTCTGCAGGGCCTGCTCGTCGTCACCCGCGAACTGCTCGAACTCGATCAGTACGTCGAACAAGTGCGCGGAGTGGGTGAGCCCGCGCCGCTGAAGCTCTTGGACGAGTTCCTCGTACGGGTAGTCGCTGTGCCGGGCGCCGGTCGTGAACCGGGAACGGACCTGGGCGAACAGCGTCCGGAAGTCGGCCTCGTCGTCGATCCGCACCCGCAGCGGCAGCGTGCGCACCAGCATGGCTACGAGCTGCTCGGCGCCCGGCTTGCCACGACCGCTCAGCGAGGTGCCGACCACCAGCTCGCCCTGGTCGGTGTAGCGGGCGAGCAGCGCGGCGAAGGCGCTGACGACCGAGGTGAAGGCGGTGCCGCCCTCGGCCTTCGCGAACCGCTGCAGTTGCTCCCACAGCCCGTCGGGAAGCGCGTAGTCGCGGTAGGCGCCGCTGAACGCCTCGCCGCCTACACCGGAGCGGACCGGCAGGTCGATCCCCGCGGGCACGTCCGCGTACTGCTCCAGCCAGTACGCGGATGCCGCCTCCCTGTGCTCGTCGGCCCGCTGCCTGCTCTCGATGTGGTGGTCGCGGTAGCCGAGTTCCACTGCGGGCAGTCCGGGCTCGACGCCCTGCGAGAAGGAGGCATAGAACGCGGACAGGTCGCGGACCAGCAGCTCCAGGGACCAGCCGTCGGCCACGATGTGGTGCGTACTGAGCGTCAGGACGTGCTCGTCGTCGGCGAAGGAGGCCAGCTGAGCGCGGACCAGAGGACCGGCCGCTAGGTCGAACGGAGCGGCCGCGAAAGGACGCACGTACGCCGTGATGCCGGTGTCGTCGGGCCGGCCGTCGGCCGACTGCTCCAGGTGGAGGGGGACCGTGAACCCCTCGGCGGCGGCCGTGGTCTGGGTCAGTTCACCGTCGGCGAAGGCGAACGTGGTGCGCAGGGCATCGTGACGCCCGGCCAGCGCGTCCAGGGCCTGCCGCAGGGCCTCCCTGTCCACCTGCCCGTCCAGCCGGAAACTGCGGGTGAGGTTGAAGGCGGTGGACCCGCCTTCGAACTGTGAGGCGACCCAGATGTTCAGCTGGGCGGGGGAGGCCGGGAACGGCTCCGACGCAGCGGTGCCCACCTCGGGCGCTGCAACGGGGGTGGACCGGGCGTCCTGGACGTGGGCGGCGAGCTGTCTCGGGGTTTCGTGGTCGAAGACGGCGTACTCGTCGAGTTCGACAGCGAAGAGAGTGCTGAGGCGGCTCATGACCTGCATGGCGCTGATGGAGTCGCCGCCGAGGTCGAAGAAGGAGGCTTCGGTGTCGGGCGTTTCGCCCAGGACGTCCTGCCACACCTCCAGCACGGCCTCCAGCGGGTCGACCGTGGTCGGCACGGCCGGCAGGGGCGTGGCCGCGGCGGAGCTCGTGCGGATGTTGCTGTCCTCCAGCCAGCAACGGATGCGGTCGAACTGGTACGACGGCAGCTCGACGCGGCGTCCCGGACCTATTTCGGCGTCCCACCGCCACCGGGCGCCCGCCGTGTACAGACCGGCCAGCAGACCGGGGAGACCGGTCGTGTTCAGGGCCACCACGTCATAGCCCTCACACGCGCGCCCGGCCAGCGCCCCGGAGATCGTGGACAGCGGGCCGGCCTCCACGAACAGGACCCGTCGCGGGCCGGTGAACTTGTTCAGGAGCCGGTCCACACGCGCGTCGAGGTCCGCGGGCACGGCCCGTTCCTCGGCTGCCGCGCCGGGCAGCGCCTCGTCGAGCCGGACGCGGCCGTTGGCGGCGTCCAGGGCGAACTTGCCCGCCTTCTGGGCGACGACGTGGTCGAAGTCCAGGCCGATGTGGCGCAACAGGCCCACGAAGGCGTACTGGAACGCGAACCGCTCGTCCCGCAGGCCGAGCCGGTCCGCGGTAGCCAGGACCTCCCCGTACAGCCTGTCGAAGTGCGGGTGACGGGCCCTGAGCCCGGCGGTGAGCTCCGGCGTGGCCTCACAGGCATCCGACAGCAGCAGCACCGTCGTCAGCTGCCCGGCGGGGGCGGGCGGCGGCGGCGCCGCAGCGAGAGCGTCAGTGAGCCCGGCCAGGCTGCACACGGTCAGGGCGATGCGGTACGGGTGGTGGTCGCGCCCCGCCGTCAAGGTGCGCTCGATGTCCGCCAGGTCCAGCTCCGGCCGCTCCTGGACCCAGCGGCGCAGCGCGGCCGCGTTGGCCGCGAGGGCGGTGGGCGTCTTCGCCGACAACGGAACGAAGTACGTCCCGTCGGAGTCCCGCACTCTCCCGACCGGAGAGCCGGGCGAGTCGGGCGCTTCCTCCAGAACCGCGTGCACGTTGGTGCCTATCACCCCGAACGAGCTGACGCCCGCGCGGCGTATCCCGACAGCCGGCTCCCACGGTGTCAGCTCCCGCGTGACCGACACCGCCGAGTTCGCGAAGTCGATCAGCGGGTTGAGCTCGGCGGCGTGCAGGGTCGGGAACAGCTGCCGGGTGCGCAGGGAGAGGACCGTCTTGATCAGGCCGACCAGGCCGGACACGCTCCAGGTGTGGCCGATGTTGGACTTGGCGGTCGACAGGGCGACGAAGTGCTTCCGATCGGTGACCCGTCCGAACGCCAGGTCGATCCCCTCGATCTCGATCGGATCGCCCAGAGGGGTGCCCGTGCCGTGGGCCTCGATGAAGGAGATGGTCGTCGGGTCGATCCCCGCCTTCTGCCAGGCCGCTTCGATGACCTCGGCCTGGGCGGTGCTGTCCGGAGCGGTCAGGGTGCTGGAGCGGGACGAGTCGTTGTTGGCGGCGGTGGCCTTGATGACGGCGTGCACCGTGTCACCGTCGCGCCGCGCCGCGTCGAGCGGTTTGAGCAGGACGACGGCGACGGCCTCGCCCGAGCCGGTGCCGGCGGCCTCGGCGGAGAACGCGCGGGCCTTGCCGTCGGCCGAGCGGATGCCGATGTCCAGGTCGCCGGTCTTGTGGTCGGCCAGCACATTGATACTGGCCCCGCACACCATCGCCAGCTCGGAATCGCCCAGCAGCAGGTCGTTCACCGCCTGGTGAACGGCGAGCAGGGAGGACGAGCAGGCCGAGTCGATCATGGTGGCCGTACCGCGCAGGCCGAAGAAGCGCGACAGTCGTCCAGCCATGGCGGAGTGGTGCGTACCCATCCTCGTGGTCGGCTCGGGCTCCAGCACCAGTTCGCCGTACTCGATCTTCGTGTCGGCGGCGTACACCGTCGCGCGCACGCCCTCGAGCGCCCCAGGGGCGTAACCGGCGTTCTCGACCGCCTCGTAGGCGACCTGGAGCAGTAGTCGGTGCTCGGGCGCCATGTTCCTGGCCTCGCCCTTGGAGATGCCGAAGAACGCGTGGTCGAAGGTGTCGATGTCGTCGAGGAAGCCGCACAGCTGGTAATCCTCGTCCGGGGGGAGCGAGGTCCGCGCGATGCGATCAGCGCTCAGCTCACGGACACTGTCGCGGCCGTCACGAAGGTGGCGCAGAAACTGCTGGAGGTCGTCCGCCTCGGGCAGCCGGGCCGCCATGCCGATCACGGCGATGTCCCGGCCGGTGTCGGCCGAGAGCCCGGTGGCACGCGCCGCGCCCCCGGCAGCGCCGGCCGCGCCGCTCGCGTTGGTCTCAGAACTCATGCTCGGTGACCCCGTCTTCCGGCTCGGTGAGGAGGGGCGCGACCAGCGCCGCCTGCCTGGCGATGGTGCGGTGGGTGAACAACTGGGCGACGCGGAAGGTACCCGGGAAGCGCTCGTCGAGCAGTGCGTACAGGCGCAGCAACTTCAAGGACGTACCGCCGAGGGCAAAGAAGTTGTCCTCGACTCCCAGGACGGGACGGTCCAGGACGGTCGCCCAGATGTCACAGATGCGACGCTCGACGTCGGTCCGCGGGGCGGCCGACGCGTTCGGCAGCGACGTCCGTGCGAAGCGTGGCGTCGGCAGGGCGGCGCGGTCGGGCTTGCCGTTGGCATTGGTGGGGATGCGCTCCATGGCGATGTACTCCCCGGGGACCATCACCCTGGGCAGCAGGCCCGTCAGGTAGGCGCGCAGCTCCTCGGCGAGATCCTGCTCGTCCCGGTCGCGGTCCTTGGGCACCACGTAGGCGACCAGGTGGGCCTCACCGCTCGTGTCCTTGTTGGCGATGACGATGCCCGTCGAGACGGCCGGATGCCCGGTGAGCGTGTTCTCGACCTCCGCTGGCTGGATCCGCACCCCGGTGATCTTCACCTGGTGGTCGGCGCGTCCGAGGACGTCCAGCAGGCCGTCGGGGCGCAGCCGTCCGATGTCACCGGTGCGGTGGAGCAGGTCGTCCTCGTCCTCGCGCAGCGGGTTGGGGAAGAAGCTCGCGCGTGTGGACTCGGGGTCGTGCAGATAGCCCAAGGTACGGAACGGGGTGCGGATGGCGATCTCGCCGGTCTCGCCGACACCGCACAGCACACCGCCGTCGCGCATCACGAAGACCTGTGTCTGCGGCAGCGGGGGGCCGACCGGGATCACCGAGGGCGGCGGCCCGTCCGGGACACGGTAGAAGAACTTCGCGAGCGTCGTCTCCGTCGTCCCGTACAGGCACACCACCTCGGTGCTCGGGCAGCGGTGGCGGATGTTCTCCACCAGAGCCGCCTTCAACGGCTCGCCCGAGCAGATCGCCAGCCGGAGGCTGTCCAGGCGGACGTCGTCGGGGGCGTCCAGGAGCCAGGTCTGCAGGACGGTGGGGGCGGCGTGCAGGATGCTGATCCGCTCGCGCTCCAGCCAGCGGAAGATCGCCTTGCCGCCCAGTTCGTCCGCCTCCTCCGGCACCACGAGGGTGCCGCCCGAGACCAACGCGAGGAACGTGTCGCGGAGCATCACGTCGAAGGAGACGCTGGTGAGCTGCGAGCACCGGTCGTCCTCGCCAACGGCGAACTCGGCGGCCTGCCAGGTGAGGAAGTGGCTGAGCCCGCCGTGCCGGCCCAGCACCCCGCGGGGCAGGCCGGTGGTGCCGGAGGTGAAGAACAGGTATGCCGGGTCCGCCGCGGACACCGACGGCAAAGGTGCCGTGCCGTCGCCGTCCTCGGGAAGCGGCAACAGTCCGTCGGCGTCGACCTCGACCGTTTCGAAGCCGACCACCGCGCCGCCGCCGGCCCCGTCGGTGACCCTCACGAACAGGGCGGCCCTGCCGATCTCCAGGAGGTGGCGGATGCGCCCTTCGGGCAGTGCGGGGTCCACCGGGAAGGCGACGGCCCCGCTGCGCAGCGCGCCGAGCAGGCCGACGACGAAACCGATCCCTCGCGGGCCGGTCACCCCGACCACGTCGCCGACGCCGAGACCACGTGCCACCAGCCGACGGGCGACATCCTCACTCCGGGCGACCAGTTCGCCGTACGTCAGGGTTTGGCGGCCCTGCCGGACGGCGACACGGTCGGGATGGCGTGCGGCGACGCGGTCGATCAACTCCGGCACCGGCTGCTGGTCGGGCTGCTCCACCGGTGCCGCGAGCTGAGCCCGCTGGTGCCGGGCGGCCCCGGCCTCCAGGGCGTACGACGTGATGGGCCGCCCGGGGTCCGTCACGGCCAGTTCGAGCACCTCGACCAGCTGGGCGGCCATCGTTTCGGCCCGTTCGGGCGAGAACAGATCGGTCCGGTAGACCAGCTCGATCAGCATCCCGCCGTCCGGCTTGTCGCGGAGGTAGAACGTGAGCGGGAACTTGGCCTGGAGGTCGAACGCGTGGTCGTCGACCTCGGCGGTGACCCCGTCGATGGTCAGGTCCTCAGCCATGTCACCCAGGTAGTTCAGCAGTACGTCGAACACCGGGCTGCGGTCCAGGGCGCGCTCCGGGTTGAGGCGCTCGACAAGCAGCTCGAACGGTGCGGCCTGGTGCTCGTACGCCTGCCGCACTCCCGTGCTGACCCGCTCCAGAAGCTCGGTGAAGGGGGGTGCTCCGGTCAGGTCCGTGCGGAGCACCAGGGTGTTGAGGAACAGCCCGACGGTCCGCTCCAGGGCCATGCCGGGTCGGGACACGACCGGGAATCCCACCACCACGTCCTGCTGGTCGCCCAGCCGGGACAGGAGCAGGTTGAGGGCAGCCATCGTGATCTCGAAGGAGGTCGTCGCGGTGCGTGCCGCCAGCTCCCGCAGTCCGCGGCCGGTGCCGGGGTCGACTCGCACCGTGAGGCTCGCGGACCGGTTCCGCGCGACCGCACCGGGCTCGTCGGTGGGCAGGTCCAGGGACGGCGCGTCGGCGAGGCGGTCCACCCAGTACGCCAGGTCGTCCTCGATGTCCTCACGGTGTGCGGGGTCGCGTACGGCGGCCGCGTAGTCGATGTACTGCGCCGAGGGGGCAGGCAGCGTGTCTCCCTCGCCCGACGCGTGCCCCGCGTACAGGCTGGAGAGCTCTTGCATCATGAGGCGCAGCGTCCAGCCGTCGCCGGCGGTGTGGTGCACCACCACCAGAAGCTGCCACTCCTCGTCACCGAGCCGGAACAGCACGACACGCAGCGGCGAGGACTGCTCGAGACGGAACGGTACGGCGCTGGTCTCCCGCACCTGTCGCGCAGCCTCGTCGCGCGCTTCCTCGTCCGGGAGAGCACCCAGGTCTCGTACCTCGAAGGGGAGGGGGAGGTCGTGACGCACCCGTTGGAAGACCTCGCCGCCCTCTTGGACGAACGTCGTGCGCAGCATCTCGTGCCGTGCGACCAGGCTCGAGACGGCCTGCTCCATCACGCCGGCGTCGACCGGGCCGCTGAGGCGGGCCAGGACAGGGATGTTGTAGGAGCCGCTGTCGGGGTCGAGCATGTGCAGGAACCACATGCGTTCCTGGGCGAACGACAGGACGTGCCGTTCGCCGCGCGGGACGCGCGGCAGCGGCGACGCGGACGGCGCCGACGCCGCCGAGCCGGCGATCAGGTCGGCCTGGGCGGCAATCGACCGGTGGGTGAACAGCGAGGCGAGCTTCAGCTCGACACCGAAGGCCTTGCCGATGCGGGTGGACAGCTGCAACGCGCTGAGTGAGTTGCCACCGAGGGCGAAGAAGTCGTCCTCTACACCTACTTGTTCCAGGTGCAGAAGCTCCGTCCAGATGGCGGCCAGCCGCTCCTCGGCCGCGGTGCGCGGGGCCACGTACCGGCTGCTGGACACCTGCGCCGTGTGGCTCAGCGCGAGCAGGGCACGCTGGTCGACCTTGCCGTTGCGCGTGACCGGGACGGCGTCGGTGAAGACGAAGTACGTCGGCACCATGTACTCCGGCAACCACGCACCGAGGGCTTCCCGCAGTTGCGCGGGAGCCGCCGGCGCGCCGGGCACGGCGTTCTCGACGTACGCCCACAGGGCGTCGGCGCCGTTCGCGTCCTTCCGCATCAGTACGACGGCACGCCCGACGCCCTCCTGGCCTGCCAGCGCTTCCTCGATCTCACCGAGTTCGATGCGGAAGCCGCGCAGTTTGACCTGGCGGTCACGGCGGGCGATGTAGAGGACCTCGCCGTTCTCCTGCCAGCGGGCCACGTCGCCGGTCCGGTACATGCGCGCCCCGGGCCGGAACGGATCCGCCGTGAAACTGAGGGCGGTCTTCTCCGGCCGGTTCAGATAGCCGCGGGCCACCTGGACACCGCTGATGTACAGCTCGCCGGGGACACCGACGGGGCAGGGCCGGCCCCTGTCGTCGAGGACGTACAAACGGGTGTTGGCGGCGGGGCCGCCTATCGTGACCGGGCCCGGTGTGTCGGTGACCTCCAGAAGGGAGACGTCGACCGTCGCCTCGGTGGGGCCGTAGTAGTTGTGCAGCCGCGTACCGGTGTCTCCGGTGGCCGCGAAGAACCGGTCGGCGAGGTCCCTGCTGAGCTTCTCACCGCTGCACACGACGTTGTGTACGTCGGTGAAGCCCCCGTCGACCGTGGACAGGTACTGGCTGAGCATCGACGGAACGAAGTGCAGCAGCGTCACGCCGTGGCGCTCGACGGTGTCGCGGATCAGCCCCGGGTCGGACTGACCCCCGGGCGCGAGCATCACCTGGCGGGCGCCGATCACGCCCGGCAGCAGCAACTCCCACACGGACACATCGAAGACGTAGGGCGTCTTCTGCAGCACGACGTCCCGGTCCGTCAGGCCCAGGTGCTCGACCATCCACCGGAGCCGGTTGACCAGGCCGCGGTGCTCGACGAGGACACCGTTGGGCACACCGGTCGAGCCGGACGTGTAGATGCAGTAAGCGAGGTCGTCGGGCCCGGCCAGCGGCGGCGGGTTGTCGGCGCGGGCGGCGTCCCCCAAGAAGGCCGTGACGTCGACGACGGTGCGGCCGGGCGCGGCCATCGCCCCGGCGCGGGCGGTGTCGGCCAGGACGACCGTGGCACCGCAGTCCTGCAGGACGGCAGCGACGCGGTCCGCCGGGTCGGTGGTGGACAGCGGCAGATAGGCGCCGCCCGCCTTGAGCACACCCAGGACCGCGGCCGTCATGTCGACGCTCCGGTCCAGGTGCAGGGCGACCAGGGTGCCGACGCCGACCCCATGGTGTTCGCGCAGCGCCCACGCGAGGGCGTTCGCCTTGGCGTTGAGCTCGGCGAAGGTCAGGGCGCGGTGCTCGTCGACGGTGGCGGTGCGCTCCGGAGTGCGGGCCGCCTGCCGCTCGAAGAGCTGCTGGACCGGGGTGTCCGTCTCGTACGCGCTGTCCGTGGCGTTGAAACCGGTCAGCACCAGCGCACGCTCGGTCCCGGTCAGCAGTTCCAGCTCCTCCACGGGGGCCTCGGGGGCCGCGGTGACGCTCGTGAGCAGTGTCTCGAAGTGGGTCAGCAGCCGTTCGACGCGTACCTCGTCGAACAGATCCGTCGCATACTCCGCGGTGACCCTCAGCCCGTCGTCCGTCTCCTCGAAGTAGAGCGTGAGGTCCATCTTGCTGTGCTGGACGGGGTGGTCGAGGTGCCGGATCCGCAGTCCGGCGGGTTCGGAGGTGGGCGTGCCCCATGCGGGATCCATCATCACCATGACGTCGAACAGGGGGTTGTGACTGCTCGTGGTGACGTCACCGGTCTCGTGGACGACCCGGTCGAAGGGGTACTCGCCGTGCCGGAGGGACTCGGCGAGGGAGTCCTGCACCGTACGCAGCAGCGCGCGGAACGTCGTGCCGGCGGCGACCTCCTCACGCAGGGCGAGGCTGTTGACGTAGTAGCCGATCTGGTCGTGCAGGGACTCCAGCGGCCGGCCGAGCGCCGAGGTGCCGAGCACGACGTCCCGCTGCCCGGTGTAGCGGAAGAAGAGCACGCGCAGGGCCGCGCTGATGCCCGCGTACAGGGTCGAACCCTCCTCGCGGCACAGCGACCTGAGGCCCCGCAGGCCCTCGGTCGGGAGCGTGCGGCGCAGGACGGCGCCCCGATAGCTGCGTACGGCGGGGCGCGAGCGGTCGGTGGGCAGGCCCAGGGGCTCGGGGGCGTCGGCGAGCTTCCGGCTCCAGTAGGCGCGCGACTCCTCGGCGGCGGGCCGGTCGAGCGTCCGCTGCTGCCAGTGCGCGTAGTCCTTGTACTGCAGGCTCCGCGGAGCCTCTTCGGAGCGTCGCCCGCCGACCAGGTGGTTGTAACCGCTGATGACGTCGTCGGTCAGCACGGTCTGCGACCAGCCGTCGACGGCGATGTGATGGGCGCTCACGACCAGGACATGGTGATCCGGGGAGCGTTCGACCAGCAGGAAGCGCACGAGGCGGCCCGTCGCGAGGTCGAAGTCCCGCTGGACGAACCCGGTGATCAGGCTCTGTGCCGTGTCCTCGTCGTCGACTGTTTCGACCTCCCAGTCGACGGAGAAGTCCTCCCGCGCCTGTTGCATGGGAACTCCGGCGACCTCGCCGTAGGCCGTGCGCAGCGACTCGTGACGGGTCAGGAGTCGCACGAGCGCACCGTGCAGAGCCTCCCGGTCCAGGGTGCCCCGCAACTCGTACACGGCGGGCACGGTGTACGCCGCGTAGGAGGCGCCTGCCTGGGCCAGGAGCCACATCGACAGCTGACCGGAGGACAGAGGGTGCCACGGTGCGGGATCCACGGGAGTGATTTCTGGCAGCGCGTCGTAAGCGTCAGGGAGCCCGGACTCGTAGATACGGGCGGCGAGTTCGGCGACGGTCTCGTTGCGCAGCAGGGCGTCCATACCCAGCTCGCGCCGCAGACGCTTGCGGGTCGTCAGGACGACGCGGACGGCCTTGAGACTGTCGCCGCCCAGGTCGAGGAACCGGTCGTTCATGCCCACCCGCCCCCAGCCGAGGACGTCCTGGAGAACGGCGCACAGTTCGCGGCTCACCTCGTCGACCGGCGCCACGTAGGCGGTGCCGTCGAAGTCGGCGTCCAGATCCGGCGCCGGCAGGGCCGCACGCTGGATCTTGCCGCTGGAGGTCAATGGGAAGGCGTCCAGGCGAATGAAACGGGCGGGCACCATGTAGGCGGGCAGCGACGCGGACAGACCGGCGCGCAGCGACGCGGTGCCGGCACGGTCGTCGCCGACCCAGTACGCGACCAACTCCTTCCGGCCGTTGACCTCGGCGGCGACCACCGCGCTGTTGTGCACACCGGGCAGGGCGGACAACACGCTGTCGATCTCACCGAGCTCGATGCGGTAACCGCGGATCTTGACCTGGTGGTCGATGCGACCCACCAGGTCGATCTGGCCGTTCTCCAGCAGGATCGCCAGGTCACCGGTGCGGTACACGCGTACGCTGCTGCCGTCCGGGGCCTGGACGTAGCGTTCACGGGTCAGTTCGGGCTGGTTGAGATAGCCGCGGGTCAGTCCGTCGCCCGCGATGAGCAGTTCGCCGGTGGCACCCACCGGGACGGGCACGTTGTCCTTGTCGACGATCAGCAGCCTCGTACGCGCGAGCGGCCGGCCCGCCGTCACGGGTCCCTCCCGATCCACGAGGCAGGCCGTCGCGTAGATCGACGTCTCGGTGGGGCCGTACAGGTTGAACAGGTCGCATTCGGTGATGGCGTCGTAGAACGCCGTGCGCAGCCCCGGTTTGAGGGGTTCGCCCGCGACGAGGCAGCGCACCACACCCGGCAACGGATCGACGGTGTCCATGACAGCCAGGTACGAAGCCAGCCCCGACGGCACGAACTGGATCAGGGTGATGCCGTGCCGAGCAACGGCATCGCGGATCGCGTGCGGCGACGTCTCCGCGCCCGACTCCAGCAGGACGAGCCTGGCCCCGCTGACCAGCGGGAGGAGCAGCTCCATGATGGAGATGTCGAAGGTGTAGGTCGTCTTCTGCAGCACCCGTTCATCGGGGGTGATCTTGAAGTACTCCTCACCCCACCGCAGCACGTTGCGCACCCCGCGGTGCTCGAGGAGCACCCCCTTGGGCTCGCCCGTGGAACCTGACGTGTACAGGCAGTAGATGAGGTCGTCGGCGGTGCCGACGACCGATAGTTCTGCGGCCCGCTCCGGCCAGGAGGGTTCCTTGCGCAGGTCCAGGACGTGGACCAGTTCGGTGATGCCCGGGTCCGTGTCGATGTTCGCCAGCAGCAGGCGCGCCCCGCAGTCCTCCAGGATGAACCGGTGCCGCGCGGCGGGGTGCTTCGAGTCCAGGGGCAGGCAGGCACCGCCCGCCTCGATGACGGCGAGGATGCCGACGACCATCTCCAGAGAGCGCTCGAACAACAGCGGCACGAGAGTGTCCCGCCCGACCCCGTGCTCCACGCGCAGCTGCCAGGCCAGCGACCGTACGCGGGTGAGCAGTTGCTCGTACGTGAGCCGCTCGTCACCGTACTCCACGGCCACATCGTCGGGCCGGGCCGTTGCCTGCTCCGCGATCAGCTGTTGTATCAACCGACTGGACTCGATCAAGGTGGCCCCTCTGTCTGTCCATACCTGGCTGCGCGCAACAGCGCGTCACCTGTTGCCCGCGGGGCGTATTGCCCGCCGCCGTAGCCACCAGGACAGCAAAGCCTCGGTGACTCTTTCAACTGAGATCGATCATCTCGATCAAACGAGGTTGTCCGTCCTCGCGGACCGCTGTTCAAGGGCACGAGCGCCACGAACACCACGCCGCGGCCCTGAGCCTCCGCGGAGGCTCGGGAATCCGGCCGGCTGTCGCAGTCCCCCGGCAAGACGATCCAGCCCGCCAGGTGAACTGGCGGGCTGGATCGCAGGCGTGATGGTGGCTCGGTCGTCGTGTCGCGTGGGCACGGGACCCGGCTACGGGGAACTAGAGATGCTTCATCGCCTCATTCAGAAGGTTCATCTCTCGAGCCTCCGCGTCGTCCACCCCTCCCATCATGTAGCCACCGAATTTTATGTTGGCTCCAGCATTGTCCAGCGCGATGACTCCCTTGCCGAGCTCACGCAGGGCGGCCTCGACGTCCTTCAGCGTCACCTCGGTGTTCTGCTCGATGTAGAGCTCGGACAGTCGCCGAGTGGGCAGCAACTCGCCGTGCCACTCCCTGACTCTCGGATCCGAATTGTATGAATCGAAGTACATTCGTGATCCGGGTATGATCGCCGGCGCAGCCACCGAGATGGTTGTCACCTGCCCGGCGTACGTCTCTGCGATCGCCAGCCAGTTGTCGACTTCCTCCCGCAACTGCTGCATCGTCGTACCGGGGAGGCCCAGGATGCCCGAAAGGTAAAGCTTGTAGTCGAGACTCTTCGCCAGCTCAAGAGCCTCGTAGATCCTGTCCGGACCCTTGTTGATCCCTTTCGAGTTCCCCTTCAGCAGTTTTGGGTCGAAGGATTCAATGCCCACGTTCCACGTGCGGATGAAACCCTTGCAGAGTTCGGCAGAGTTCAGGAACTCGTAGACGAGGCCGTAGGCGAGCAGGAACCTCTTGTTCTGCAGAATGCTCGACTCGCTGCAAGCCAGGGCCAGGTCGTCGAGGAGTGAGAATTCACCACCCCACTGGCTCTTCGACATGCCCAGGGTCGAGTCGCCTGCAGCGTAGATATTCGCCTGCAGATCCCCTACCAGGGTCTCCATGGACGCGATGATCGATGCGACATCAGCAGCCTTGGGCGTCAGGCCCTGGATGGAGCAGTGCCGGCATCGCCGACCAGGCCGCTTCCCCCAGTTGCAGCCGCTGTCGATCGGAAACGTGACCATCCTCTGCATCTCGTAGTGCGAGGAATACCAGACGGCGAAGGCGGGGTCGTAGTACAACTCCAGCTCTCGCTCGATCAATCTGTAGTCCGGGAGAATGCGAAGATTCAGCGGATAGGTGGGTGCCGACTGATTGAGCACCCGGCCGTCTTTTCGGTAGGCTATCGAGGGCACCTTCTCGATGGGGAGTTTCCCGTCGAGGGCCGCCAGAAGGGCCATCATGGTGAAGGGCCCATTGTTCCCCGTGCTGACGAAGTCGACGATGCGAGATCCGTAATCGCCGGTGAGGATCTCTCGGTTCAAGATGCCCGCGTGATCGTTACCGAGTACCACTACGGCATCGGGATTCACTCGTTTCAGCTCGGCCGCCAGGATGAGACTCCATGTCGCCGTGGCGGAGTACACGCTCATCGCCACGACATCGGGCGGGTCGGAGGCGAGGCGCTCCTGCACGGCCTCCCATCCTGTGTGGCTGACATCGATGTATTCCCAACTGTGCGAGGGGAAGAACACCTCCTGGTACGTGATCATTTCCACCAGTGCTGAGTGGGGATAGACCGTTCCCTCGTTCGCGTAGCGCGACTGGTCACCCGCCTCGGCTATGGCCGCGCCTCCACCCGAATGGCTTCCGCGATGAGCGGTGGTGAGAGGAAGTGCCACATACCAGACCTTCTTCCTCGTGGTACCGCCCTCAATGGCAGGGAACGTCTTGCGGTCACACCAGAAGTAGCGACTGTCTGAACTCGAAACCAGTTCCTCAACGGGTTCAAGGTTCATCATGGTGTCTACGCCTCTCACCAGATTGCTTGAGTGGGACGGATCCGGTTCGAAACCTTGACTCGGTAATCGATCCGTCGCGGCACGAAAAGGAGAACGCGAAACCCTCTGCCAGGTGGATGGGCTGAGGTGAAGTCGAATCAAGCGAACGCGCACTCGGGGCCGGAAATCTTGATTTGTACCGCCATCAGCCCGCGCCATGCTCACCTGAGGAGCTCGGAGACCTCGAACCGGTAGGCCGGGCGGCACAGTTGGAGGCGACAGTACACGTGCGAACTGCGAACCGCTAGCTTCGATCTAGCGCCTCGTTCCGGCCGCCCGAGGGCGTGTTGAGGCTCCGCCGGCCCACGCAGGCCGGTCAACGGCCACGGCACTTCGATAGGCATCCCCGATGGCATTTGAAACCCGCAGAACGACTTTGTTCTCCTTCCTTCAGCCACCTGGTACCAGTCCCGAAACCCGCACCGCGACAGGGAGAGTAGCCATGACGTCGCAGCACGCCGAAGCGTCGACCGGATGACGCGTACAGACAGCACGGCAACGCGCCTGCTGCGTCAGGAGATCCGGCCCGTCCGGCCCGCCGTGGCCGCTGCCCTGGGGGTGCTGGTCGTCAGCGTCCTCGCCATGCTGGCGGGCCCGTTGGTCGTCCAGCACTTCGTCGATCGCGCCACCGGAGGGGCCACCTCGTCGGCGCTCGTGACCATCGCGCTGATCTATCTGGCCGTCGCCCTGGTCGGAGGCGCGGCCCGCATGGGAGCCGGATACCTGGCCGTGCGCTGCGCCTGGCGGATCGCGGACAGCCTGCGCATCCGACTGCTGCGCCGGACCGCCGTCGAGCGCCCAGTGCTCGAGGTGGAGAGCCGTCCGGTGGGTGAAGTGCTGGAGAAGGTGGAGGGCAACTGCGACATCGTCGGCAGGTCCATCGCCGAGTCAGGCTTCCAGCTGATCGGCAACGTCGCGGTCGTCGTCGGCACGCTCACCGTCATGGTCGTCACGGTTCCCGCCGCGGGTGCCGGCATCGCGGTACTCATCGTCGCAGTGTGCCTGCTGCTCACCCGCCTCGCCCGACGGGCAGTCACCCGTTGGGAATCGGCCCGGGAGCAACAGGCAGAGCTCTTTGGGTTCATCGGCGACGCCCTGGCCGCGCGGGAGGACCTGTTGCCGCTGGGCAAGTCCCGCTGGGCCATGACCACCATCCAGGACAAGCTGACCCGACTGCTGCGTACCGAGGGCCGCGCCTACATCAGCGGCCGGGCGTTCTGGCCGCTGACCCAGCTCTTCTTCGCCCTCGCATTCGGACTCGGCTTCGGCTTCGGCCTCCAGGCCCTGGGGCAGGACTCCTTGTCCGTCGGTACGCTGATGATGATCTATCTCTACGTGGACCTGCTGCAGATTCCGGTGGAGGACATGTCGTCCCAGTGGGGCGAGTTGCAGAAGACCATGGCCGTCCTCGGCACGGCCGCCCGCACGCTGAGTGAACCCCTCGCCGACAAGGGCCCGGACAGATTGCCGCCCGGCGCCCTCCCCGACGGACCGCTCGACGTGGTCTTCGAGCACGTCAGCTTCGGCTACGGTGACGTCCCGGTGGTCCGCGACGTGTCCTTCACGATCGAGGCCGGGCGGAGCCTCGGCATCGTCGGCCAGACCGGCGCCGGCAAGAGCACCCTGCTCAACCTGCTGTGCGGTCTCGTCTCTCCCGATGAGGGCCACGTGCGGATCGGTGGGGTCGACGTCGATCGCATCGATCCCGCCGAGTTCGCCACGCGGCTCACGGTGCTCAGCCAGCGCGCACACATCTTCGCCAGCTCCGTACGGGACAACATCACCCTCTTCGACGACTCGGTCTACGACGACCGGGTCTGGCAGGTTCTGCAACACCTCGACGCTGACGGCTGGGTACGCGTGCTGCCCGACGGGCTCGACACCGTCATCGGCGCGGCCGGGCGCTCCCTGTCCGAAGGAGAGATGCAGGTCATCGCCTGTGCCCGCGCTCTGATCCGCCCGGTGGGCCTGCTCGTCGTCGACGAGGGGGTTTCCAAGCTCGACCCGGAGGCGGAGCGGGTCTGGTCGGCCCTCCTCGACACCGTGATGCAGGACCGCACGGTCATCATGGTCGAACACCGCCAAGCCGCCCTGAAGGGCGTCGACCGGGTCGCCGCGATGGCGGGCGGCCGGATCACGTACGTCAACCGTTCCAGCGAAGGAGTCACCAGGTGACGCCTCACACCGCCCCTTCCGCGCCGGGGACGTACGAACACACCCTAGGGTCACAGCCGTTCGGCCGGTTCCTGATGCACGCGGCCGGCCAGGTGAAGGGCCTCTACATGGTCGTCATCATGGCCTGGACGGTGATGTACGCCCTCCCGCTCGTCATCGGCCTGGCCATCTCCCGGCTCATCGACCGTGCGGGGAACGGCCTCGTCGACTCCGTGACCTGGCGGCTGCTCGCAGTCGCTGTCGGGCTGATGGCGCTAAGGGCCGTCGTGCTCTGGGGCGGTCTCCAGTTGACCTTCGTCCTGATCTTCAAGACCAGCGCATGGCTCAAGACACGGGTACTGCGCGGCCTCCTCAACCGCCCCGTCGCGCGCGACAAGGCCGTGAGCAACGGCGAGACGATCAACCGGTTGCGCGACGACACCGAGGAGATCGGCGGTCTGTTGGAGTGGACCACCGACCTCACCTACCGGTCGGTGCTGCTTGTCATCGCCGTCACCGTGCTCGCCACCACCGACCTCGTCATGACCGTTCCACTGCTTCTGCTGCTCGGCGGGTTGCTCGCCTCGGTCTTCCTGAAGAGCCGGGTGGCGACCCTGCAGGCGCAGATCCGTACGGAGCAGGGCCGGATCGGCGGCGCGATAACGGACACCCTGACCGGGATCCGGGACCTGCGCCTGTCCGGCGCCATCTCCGGCAACATGGCCCGGCTGGAGAAGGACTTCGCCGGACGGCGCCGTCTCCAGCAGCACCACCAGGTCTTCGCAGACCTGCTCTCCGATCTGTTCCGGAACCTGGTCATGATCGGGATCGCAGTGGTCCTGCTGACCGCGAGCGTGCGGATCACGACCGGTGACTTCACCGTCGGCAAGCTAGTGCTCTTCATCACGTACTCGAGCTGGCTGGGCCAGCAGATGTCCTTCTTCGGCAAAATCTACGCCCGCTATCAGGGCGGCAAGGTGTCCTACCAGCGCCTGGCCGACATAAGCAGCGGTACGGAACCCGCCGCGGCGAAGGACACCGTCGTGGAGCCCCTGCGCGAGCTGACGGTCAGCAGCCTCACCCGCACGGCCCCGGACGGCGGCCCCACCCCCGAGCCGATCGACTTCACCGTCCGCCCCGGCGAACTCGTGGCGATCACGGGTTCCCTCGGCGCAGGCAAGAGCACCGCCGTACGCGCCATGCTCGCACTGCAGCCCGACGCGGCGGGGGAGGTCCGCTGGAACGGCAGCGCCGTCACCGGTGTGCGGGACCGGTTGGGCGCACCGCACATCGGCTACGCCCGTCAGTCGCCCCGCTTCGTCGCCGGCACCGTCCGCGAGAATTTGAGGCTCGGCGACGACTCCATCGCCGAAGAGCACATGAACCGGGCGCTGACCGCGGTCCGTATGAGCCCCGGCACCCCCGAACTGCCCGAAGGGCTGGACACCTTGCTGGACTCCGGTGAGGCCAGCCGCCTCTCGGGCGGTCAGCGGCAGCGCCTCGCCCTGGCCCGCATGTTGTGCCGTCCGGCCGAGGTCTACGTCGTCGACGACTGCGACTCGTCACTGGACGGCCCCACCGCACGTGACATCTGGCAGACCGTGACCCGTGACTGGCCAGGCGCATGGGTGGTGGTGTCGCACAATCCGGACCTGCTCGATCTCGCAGACACCGTTGTGCGCGTCACCCGCCGTATCGAGCCGTCCGTCACCACGGGAGTGAGTGAGCCGTAAGTGCCCATCATCAGGTCACCGCACGAACTGGTCGACTCGGATCTCTACGTCGACCTCAACTCCGTCCTGGGGCGTGACCTCTACGTCAAGTGCGAAGGTCTCAACTTCGGCGGCTCCATCAAGATGAAGGCGGCGGCCGCCATGGTCGCCGACGCCGAGCGGGGCGGCGTCATCCGCGAGGACTCCATCCTGATCGAGTCCTCGTCCGGCAACCTCGGCATCGCTCTGAGCATCATCGCCGCAGCGAAGGGGATCCCCTTCATCTGCGTGACCGACCGCCGGTGCAATGACCTCACCGCGTCGGTCATACGGGCGCTCGGCGCACAGGTGGTGGTGGTCGACGAACCGGACGCCGAGGGCGGATATCTCAAGGCCCGGCTCGACCTGGTCCGCCGCCACTGCGACGAGGACGACCGCTACGTCTGGTTGAACCAGTACAGCAACGAGGCCAATTGGATGGCCCACTACAAGAATACGGCGCAAGGCATCCTCAAGCATTTTCCCGACCTCGATGTCCTCTTTGCCGGCGTCGGTACCGCGGGTACTGCGATGGGCTGCGTGCGCTACATTCGCGACATCGGCAGCACCGCCCGCGTCGTCGCCGTGGACTCGGTCGGGTCCGTCAGTTTCGGCTCACCCGCCGCAAACCGCCTGATACCGGGTGTCGGCGCAGGCGTCATGCCACCGCTGCTCGACCCGGACGCCTTCGACGACGTGGTGCTCGTCCCCGAGGAAGCCGCACTCCGGATGTGCCGCGCTCTCTCGGCACGGGGTCTGCTGTTCGGCGGCTCCACCGGAACCGTCGTCGACGGCGCCTGCACCTGGCTGGAACTCAACGACCCTCAGCGGACCCTGCGCACGGTGTGCATCTCCCCGGACATGGGCGACCGCTACCTCGACACTGTGTACAACGACGCCTGGGTCCTTGAACACTTCGGGCCGAAGGCGCTCGCATCCGTGCCCAGTTCGTAACAACAACCCAGGGCACAAAGGCCGCGACGGCAACCGCGTTCCCGCGCGAGCGGCGGCGATCCCACTACGACCGCAGAGAGGGAACACCTGCATGTTCGAGTTCGATTTGGTCCCCGGACCGGCGGTCCACGAGATCCTGACCGGCAACCGCCCTGCGGTGCTGGACGTCGTGAAGCAGACCTACCTGGACCATGAGGCCGGCCAGTCAGTCAACCCCGATAGCTACTTCCTGCGCTTCCCCGAGAAGCCCGACGCGCGCATCATCGCCCTGCCGTCCTTCCTCGGCTCGGATGTGCAGCTCGCCGGCATCAAGTGGATCTCCAGCTTTCCGTCCAACACGAAGAAGTCCATACCGCGTGCGTCGGCCCTGCTGATCCTCAACGACTACGAGACGGGCTACCCGATCGCTTGCCTGGAGGCGGCTCAGATTAGCGCTGCCCGTACTGCCGCCTCTGCGGCCGTCGCAGCTACCGCGCTACGGCCGGGCGGCTACCGAGGCACACGCGTGGCCGTGATCGGCGCGGGCATCATCGCCCGCAACGTGTGCGAGTACCTCAAGGCCGCCGGGTGCACGCCCGACGCGTACGTGGTGCACGACCTGCATGCCGAGTCCGGGCAAGCGCTCGTCGGCCACCTGAAGGATGGGCTCGGGGAGAATGCCGGCTTCACCGAAGACCTCGATACCGCGTTGGAAGCCGACACCCTCGTCTTCGCCACCACCGCCGGCACGCCCTATGTACACACGCCGTTCAAACCCGGCCAGCTCGTGCTGAACCTGTCGCTGCGCGACCTGGCCCCCGAGGTGATCCTCGCGGCGTCAAACGTCTTCGACGACGTCGAGCATTGTATGAAGGCCGGCACCTCTCCGCACCTGGCCGAGCAGGCTACGGGTGGACGGGAGTTCGTCACGGGCACGCTGGCTGGGGTACTCAACAGCAAGGTGCCCATGCCGGACAATCAGCCGGTGGTCTTCTCGCCGTTTGGTCTCGGCATCCTCGACCTCGCGCTCGGGGCCTTTGTGCACCAGCAGGCCCGCGCCGCGGGGAAGGCCCTGGCGGTGCAGGACTTCTTCGCAGAGACGCAGCGCTGGTGAACCGCGGACCCCGCGACGCCGCGGGGTCCGCGCACGGCGTGAATGGCAGAAAGTCATCAGTCGGCTTGGAAGGACACTATTCGACCGACGGGCGTGCGGGACCACCACGAGAACGGCCGCGTTCGCCCGAAAACAGACTTCCAACAACTCCAGGGGAGAGCGCTGTTACCGAAATATGTAGTCGCTGCTCGAAGAGCGAATAGAGATTTAGAAAGAATGCGAATACGAAGACATTCGCCGCCGACCTGCCCAAAGGAGCGCTGAGATGAAGCAAGCGAGGGCGCGCCTCACTCACGCGGTGATCCTCGATGCGGCGGCTGAGGTTTTCGAGGTCCATGGATTCGCCGCCACCAACCTCCAATTGGTGATTGCCCGTACCGGTCTCACCAAAGGCGCGCTGTACGGACACTTCTCATCGAAAGCGGCACTCGCCACGGCGGTGATCGAGTCCTTCGAGACGAGCTGGCGTGAAATGACGGCTGATGCCCGGCACAGCGCCCGCCCCGCCCTGCAGACGCTGACTTGGCTGGTGCTGGAGCTGACTCGACGTATGGCCGAAGACATACGGTTCATGGCGGGCCTGCGCCTGACCATGGAAGCCGCCCGGCCCGCGCGCACCGAGGAGTCCCACCTCGCCGAGCTACACAGCCTGATCAAATCCCTGGTGTCACTGTCCCAGGAGCAGGGGGAAATCCCCGTGGGGCATCGCCCGGAACTGATCAGTCGGCTGCTGATCGCGATCGTACTCGGCACCCACGAATCCTGCTTCGGCATCGGGCGCGACGATGCCGCGAGCGTACTGCGGTCGATGTGGGACACCGTGCTTCCAGCCCTGCAACACATTCCCGACTAGAGATCTTCAACAGTGCGGGTTACGTCGGGGCGTGACGGCTGTCGTGGGCTGCTCTATGCCGGAGGGATGAGAGACCCCGATGGCGGTAGATTGGCGGTCGAGGAACAGGCTCGGCGTGGACAAGTCCGGCTCGCAGCTGCTGACTTGATCGAAGCCGGGGCCAGTGACCGCGAGGTGACTCGTCGGTTCAAGGTGACCCGGATGTCGGCGAACCACTGGTGGCGGGCGTGGGCTTCAGGGGGTCGGCAGGCCCTGGCCTCCGCGGGCCCTGGCGGCACGCGCCGCACGCTCGATGCGGAACAGCCCCGCTTGCTGGAGACGGTATTGGATGCGGGCCCGGCCGCGTCCGGGTGGCCCGACCAGTGCTGGACGCTGGCCCGCATCGCCGAGATCGTGCGCCGCCGGTTCGGTATCGAGTACACCCCGGTCGGGCTGGACCTGCTGCTGCACCGCATCGGCTGGAGCGTGCAAGTGCCCTCCCTCAAGGCCACCGAACGCGACGAGGCGAAGATCGCCGCCTGGAAGGACGAGCAGTGGCCCGTCATATAGGGAGGGCGGCGGACTTGGGTGCCTGGCTCTGCTTCGAGGACGCAGCTGGCCAGGGCCTGAAGCCGCCCAAGGGTCGCACGTGGGCCACCGGGGTCGCACCCCGGTGGTGCGGGTCACTGCTGCGGGCATCAAATGTGTCTCCATGGCGGCGCTGATCTGCATCGGTCTTGCTGCCGAGCTAACGCACTCGCGACCGCTGGAGGGCAGTGAGGCGGACGTCCCGGCCAGCGCGGTCAATCGCGTCCAGGATGAGCGCGGCGTGCTCCTGCAGCAGTACGCCAGCCGCGGTGAGCTGGATGGGACAGCGCCCCCTACGGTGGAAGAGCAGCACGCCGAGCCCCCTCTCTAAACTCTTGATCTGCGCGGTCACGGTGGACTGCGCGCAGTGCAGGTTCCGGGCAGCCTTGGTGAAGCTCGACATCCGGGCCACCTCCTGGAACGCCTGTAGCTGATGGAATTCCATCACTCTCCCCTTATCAGATTTCCTGCGCGAGGCTGGCCGGTGGAGACGCGCGACACGGACGAGGATTCACTCGTCCGGACCCCGGTTGCCCTCATCCGCCTGAGGGATGGCCCCGCACGCCATGGACCTCTTGCACGTACGGGATGGCCGACACGCAACTCCCCATACCAACCGCATGGGACAACCGGGCAGAACGCTCATGACTAGATGCATGACCGTTTCCTCCCTTCACCAGCATCTCGCCAATAGGGATCCCTTCCACGCATACGTGATGCACGAGCCGCGAATGCCGGCCGCGGAAAGCCGGCGACTCTGTCGCGCCGCGGGGTGCGAACGCGGATCGCAAGGCCGCCACAAGCCGAACGCCTATCGTGGGAAGTGAGCTTGAAGGGCGCGGGTGCCTCTTGCGCCGCGACGCCGACCTTCCGCCAGGTCCGCACCCGACATCAGCGACAGGCCCGATCTGCATAGACGCCTCAGGCTGACGGATAACGCACTTGCAATTTGGACAGAAACCTCACGGAAATGATGCGCAAAATGCAAGAGGGAGATCTGCCCCCGATCGCTGTACCGAAATTTATACCTGCAAGTATCGATCGCGCAATGGTGGATCAGCTCGGAAACGGCCGCCGGTCCACACCTCAGGGCTCCGTCATTCCCATCGTCGGCCCGAAGGTTCTGGTATGGGCCCGATACCCCAATTCAGACGATGGCGGGCAGTTCGTGGCGGGCGGCGGGATGCACCTGCAGGCACGGCTTCCGGTGACCATGGAATGTCGAATTCACTGATCACCACAACGGAAGACCGTGCTTGCTGCGCCAGTAGCGCCCATCCTCGTCGGGCTGGGCCAACTCACGGGCCGCGATCCGGCCTCCCCCTACACTGCCCGACCTACTGGTCTTGCTGTCCCGCCTGCCCGCCCGCACCGCTGGGGCCTCCGTCACCCGCTGCCGTACGTCCTGGCCGTGGCCGGCTGCGCGGTCCTGACCGGAGCGAAGTCCCTCACCTCGATAGCCGACCGCAAATGCCTCTGGCCGACTGCTGCTCCACTGCGGGGTCGTGCTGCTCGATCCAGACCGGCCAGATCCTCCAAGGCTAATCACCGCAGGTAATCGCAGACATGAAGAAACAGCCGAGAGAGAAGAAATCGGCCCCACAGCCCGCAAATGCATCAACAAGGCGACCGGGTACCTCAGCGCGAAGGAGCCCAACCTCGCCTACGACCTCGCACTCGCCGACGGCTGGCCCATCGCCTCCGGCGTGATCGTCCACAACTGGAAGTACCACGAGCAGCGCGAGTACCTCCGGGTCCATGCCGTCCGCTGCCAGGCAGCACTCGTCCTCGCAGCGTGATCACTGCCCCTCAAGCCGGGGCAAACGCCACATGAGGTTTGCCCCGGTTTGTGGACATCTCTTGAGGGCCGGATCGTGGGATCCGGTCAGGAGGTGTTCTGGTGGGTATTACCCGGTATTCAGACGAGTTCAAGTGGGATGCGGTCGCGCTGTCGGAGTCCAGCGGCCGGTCCGTCAACGCGGTGGCCCGGGAGCTTGGGGTCAACAACGAGTCCTTGCGCCAGTGGGTCCACAAGTCCCGGCAGGCCGCCGTCCGAGGCGGCGGTGACCCGGTGACGTCGTCGGAACGTGAGTAGCTGAAGCGGCTGCGCAAGCAGGTCCGCGAGCTGGAGCTGGAGAAAGAAATTCTCCGCAATGCAGCCCAGTACTTTGCGAAGGAGATGGGCCGATGACCGGTCGCTGGCGGTTCATCTCCAACCGCCATCTGGAGTACGGCATACAGCGGCTGTGCAGAATCCTCAGAGTGTCCCGTTAGGGCTTCTACTGGTGGCGAACGGCAGCGTCGGCCAGGCAGGCCGCGGAAGCCGCGCTCGCCGAGGGAATTCGGGCCATTCACCAGGGCTCCACAGGTGCGTACGGAGTACCGCGCATCACCCGGTTCGTGGTCGCGCGGTGTGCTGTGGGCCTGCTGCTGTGCGCGGAGACAGTTCTGAACGACGTCACGGTCGGTACCTACAAGCAAGGGCGTAACCGTGTCGACCTGGAAGGGCAGATCGGTTTCCACATCAACACCGTTGCGCTGCGGCTGCGACTGTGGCCCGACGACGACGTGAGCTCGGTCCTGAGCCGGGCGCGGAACGATGTGCTCAGGGCGTTCCGGCACGAGGAGTACCCCTACGGGCGGACTCTGCGCGACCTCTGCTGGGAGCGGGGCGACGACCGGAGCCCACGGTTCGACGTCATGGTCGCGCTGGATCAGCTGCACGCCCTGCCCGAGGCGCCGACCGCTACCAGCGTCACCTTCGAGGCGAGGGAACTCCCGCGCCGGTCGAAGGACCTGCAATTCGTTTCCCTCAGGGGTGAGGATAGCCTCGAGCTCCCGGTGAGGTACAACAGTGAAATCTTCTCGCCGGAGCGGGCCGAGGCCTACCTCGTTCGCCTGCGCGCGGTCGTCGAGGCGATGGCCGCCGACCGACCCGTCGTCGAGATCCTCAAGCAGGAGGAGTGGACAGCATGAGCAAGACCATGAGCGCTGGGATCCTGGCGGAGCTGGACGCCGCCCGCCGGGCGGCCGGGGAGGCCGCCGGGCACGGCGGGGTGGTGCGCGAGTTCGCGGCCGACGGATCGGAGTGCCGGGTTGTGTTCTCATGCCTCGCCGAGGGCGAGGCCGAGAACATCGTCCGGGCGGAGATGGCGCTGGCCCGAGAGCGCGGCTACACCCTGGAGTGGAAGGTCTACGGCCACGACGAGCCGTCCGCCCTCGGCGCGCTCCTGGCCGGTGAGGGCTTCGAGGCCGACGACGAGGAGCAGGTCTTGGTGCTGCCCGTCGACGAGGCTGCCCTGGCGGCCTTCGACGCCCTCGGGCACGAAGTCCGCCGCGTCCGCGACGAGGCGGGACTGGACGACTACGCCGAGATCGCCCGGGAGATCGGCCGCAAGGACCCGGAGGGGGAGCGGCGGCAGCTCGCACAGGTGCTCCGGGAGTCACCCGAGACGATGAGCGTCCACATCGCCTACGTCGACGAGGATCCGGTGGCTTGCGGACGGGTCTACTTCCAGGACGGCACTCCGTTCGCGGAGCTGGCGGGCGGCCGTACCAAGACGACCCACCGAAGGCAGGGGCTGTTCACCGCGGTGGTGGGCGCCAGGTTGAAGGAGGCGAGTGACCGGGGCCGCACAGTGATGATCACCGACGCGCTCCCCACGTCGCAGCCCATCCTCTGCAAGCGGGGCTTCCGGGTGGTCACCTCGACCACGCCGTACGTGTACGAGCCCTAGTTGTACTGACCCGTGAGGTTAGGAACGCGGCTGGCGGGTGGTTGCCCCTTGAGCGCGGTGTGTCCGCGGTGGGCATTGTAGGTGTGCAGCCAGGCCGGGTAGGCGTCGCGTCGCTCCTGCTCGCTGCGGTAGGGGCGGGCGTAGGCCCATTCGTCCAGGAGGGTGCGGTTGAAGCGTTCGACCTTGCCGTTGGTCTGGGGACGGTAGGGACGAGTCCGCTTAGAGGAGCTCACAAAATGGGAGTCCGATCAGCTCGCGGCGTCTGGTGCGTGCGATCGCAAGGCGCTGGGAGGCCCTTGTAGCGGAGCTACTAGGGCGTTTCGGCAACGCAGCGAGCGTGCGTGCCAGGCGTCGCGAGCCGGGCGCCCATTTTGTGAGCTCCTCTTATGCGAAATCCCCTGGTCGGTACGGGCGTTGCGCCAAAGGTGGCTCTTGTAGCAGGAGCCGTTCGGGCCGCCCTCGCTCACCGCATCCTCACGGCGACGTGTGAGGGCCTGGGACCCGACGTACCTGCCTGGCGGGCACTGATGGGCCCGTTGCTCGACCGCTGGGATGGGTTTACGACGCCACCGGTGATGTCTACGGCGGCATCGGCGAATGCGCGCGGCTACGACTGGCCGCGCCGATCACAGCGGTCGGCCCAGCCGCGATCGACCCTGCCACCGGCCGACAGTTCGCCCGGCTCCTGGCCGCACCCGAGCAGGCCGCCGCCCTGCTCGGCTGGGGCGATCAGGGCTACCAACAGGCAGCCCGAGCCGCCCACCTGGCCCGCAAACAATGGGGCATCCCGCTCGCAGCACCGTCCCCCATCACGGAACTCCCCACTGCGGGAATCAATGGCGACTGGCTGCACGTACGGACGCCAACCGATCTCGCTGTCGCAGCGTCTCAGAAGGACATCCTGTGCCCACCCCTACCGTGGTTATCGTCTCCGGCCCCCCAGGGACCGGAAAGACCTATCTGGCCCGCCGGCTCGCCACCCGCCTGACTCTGCCCTGGTACAGCCGCGACGCCATCAAGGAGTCGCTGTTCGACACCCTCGGGTGGTCGGACCGCCAGCGGTCCAAAGAACTCGGTGCCGCGTCCGTGGCCGTGCTGTTCTCCCTGCTCTCCGACACACTGGGCGCCAAAACGAGCTGCCTGACGGAATCCAATTTCCGTCGGACGCGCTCAAGTTGCTGACTTTCAGCAACTCCTCGGTGCCACAGGTGCCGAAGTGGTGCAGATCCAGTGCCGCACCGACGGTGTCACCCTCCTCAATCGTTTTGCTGCCCGCTCTGCTTCCGCTGAACGGCACCCTGGCCACTGCGACGCCCAGAACATCGACGAATTCCGCGAAGAGCTGCTGGCCGGCCGCTACGAGCCCCTGGACCTGCCAGGGCCGGTACTGACCGTGGACACCACCTGCTTCGACCAGGTGGACATCGACGCTCTGGCCGCCCGAGTGTCCGCCCTGCTCCATCCCGACGCGCCGTAACCCGGCCAGGATTACCGGCCGGGTTCGCGGCTCCCTCTCTCCGCGAAAGGACCCCCTCGTGCACGCCCTACGTCTGCGAGCCCCCCAAACGTTCGAGAGTGTCCCGACGCCCCCGAACCGGAGCCGACACCCCGGGCAGGTGACGGTCCGCCTGAGCACCATGGCGCTGTGCGGCAACGACCTGCCCAAATGGCGCAGCACCGCCGACCCGTGCTCCAGCCGGATCGGTTTCCCCATCCACGAAAGCGTCGGCCACGTGGCCGACGCCAACGGCACCGATCTCAAGACCGGCCAACACGTCCTGGCGGAGAGCTACCTCGCCGACCGCGAGGCGCCCCACCCGGTGGCCGTCGATCACCTCACCGAGGCCCAGGCCAACCTGATCCAGCCGCGGACCACCGTGCTGTACGCCACCGCGAAGCTCGGCAATGTCGCCGGAACCCGCGTCACCATGCTGGGCCTGGGCCCGATCGGACGCTCTGCGCCCACGTCCTGAGCCGGCGCGGATCCCTGGTCACCGGGGTGGTTCCCGCCGCCGCAGCAAGGAGATCACCGCCGCGTTCGGCATCAGCTGCCGCCTCTAGGACAGCGCGGCCGCCTGGAGCGACACGGACGGGACCCGCGGCGCGCGTCGGCCCCGTCAACTCTCGGCGCAGCGGCCGTATTCCAGCTGCTCGTCAGGTCCGTGAACGGCCACCAGGGGAGCTGGCTGACAGGATCACTCTGTGCGGCTCTCCGGTCGTGTTCATGCCGAACTCCTCCATCAGTACGTGCGCCGCCCGATCCGCCGTCTCACCCGGCAGCTGCCCGTACTCGTACACCCGCGAGTGCAGCGACAAATCGACAAGCCGAGATCCACCTGGCCCGACCGCGCACTGCTCGCCGCACTCCTGCACCGCCTCCCCCGGGTGCAACTTCGTCGCCTTCACCTGTCGGCATCCTGCACGAGTGCCAACCCGTGGCGTGACCAGCACGGACGTGGTTCTTGACACCTACAGCGCTACGGGTGAGGAGGCGCCGTCCCCCTCCCGGACGTCGGAACACGCGACCGCCGACGGCGGACAGAGCGGCCCCGTCGAACCGCGCGACACGGCGAACTCGCGTGACGCGACGGACCCGTCCCCGCGGCCTTTGTGCTGAGCATGCCTTCCCTGGCAGGATCACATGCCCGGCCGAAGGCCGCCCGCGGGCACCGGGTGCGCCGCGGTCACCGGCCCGAGCGGTCGACCACGGCGAACCGGCACGGGGCCCGCGTGCGACGAGCGGGTCAGGCCGCCGACTTCGCGGCTGGCGCGGCGGGTGCCGCCGGCTTCGGCGCGGCCTTCTTGGGGCGCGGGATGCCGAGGGCCAGGGCGGCGCCGACGAAGACCACCACCGCGGCGATCCAGACGGCGGGCGCCATGCCGTCCACATAGCTCTGCTTCTCCGCGTAACCGCCCTTGGCCGCGAAGACACTGGCCAGGACCGCGATGCCGAGGGCGCCGCCGATCTCGCGGACGGTGGTGTTGGCGCCGGAGGCCTTGCCTATCTCCTGCGGGTGGACCGATCCCATCACCACGGTGGCGGTGGGGGCGAAGACGAGGCCCATGCCCGCGCCGGCGAGGACGAACGGCGCGATGAGCTGCCAGTCCGCGGTTCCGACCCCGGCGACCAGGTTGAACCAGCCCAGGCCGAGGCCCGAAAGGAACATGCCGAGCGCCATCAGGGGGCCTCCACCGACCCGCGCGGCGAGCTTGCCGGCGATCGGGGAGATGAACATCGGCATGATCGCCCATGGGAGCGTCCACAGGCCGGCCACGAGCGCCGAGTGGCCGCGCACCGTCTGGAGGTACTGGGCGATCAGGAACGTCGCGCCGAACATGCCGAAGTAGACGGCGAGCGACACCAGGTTCGTGAGGGTGAACGCCCTGATGCGGTAGAAGCGCAGCGGCAGCAGCGGAGCCTCCACGCGGCGCTCCCACAGCACGAACACCACGAGCAGCACGGCGGAGGCGGCGAAGGTGCCGAGGGTGCTCGCCGAGGTCCAGCCCCGGGCGTTGCCCTCGATGATCGCCCACACGAGGGCGACGACCCCCGCGGCGACCAGCAGCAGGCCGGGCGCGTCCAGCTTGGTCGGTGCGCCGTGGCTCTCGGAGATTACCTTGAGCACCAGGGGCACGGCGACGACGCCGACCGGCAGGTTGACCAGGAATATCCAGTGCCAGTCGAGGCCGGTGGTGATGGCGCCGCCGATCAGCGGGGCCAGTGCGACGGCGAGGCCGCTGATGCCGCTCCACAGGCCGATGGCGGCGCCGCGCCGCTCCGGCGGTACTCCCATGGCGAGCAGGGTCAGGGATATCGGCAGGACCGCGGCGGCGCTCATGCCCTGCAGAGCGCGGAAGAGAATGAGCAGGGCCGGGGAGGAGGCCAGTCCGCAGCCCAGGGAGGCAAGGGTGAAGGCGGTGATGCCGCTGATGAACACACGGCGACGGCCGAACCGGTCACCGAATCCGGCGGCGGCGAGCAGCAGGCCGGCGAAGCCCAGAATGTACGCGTCGGTCACCCACTGGAGCTGCTCCGGAGAAGCACCCAAGTCGGTGCGGATCGCGGTGAGCGCGTTGGTCACCAGGAGGTTGTCGAGTGCGACCATGAACATGGGCAGGGATACGGCGAAGATCACCGTCCCAAAGGAAGGGCGGGCCGGGGTACTCAATTGATCCTCCATCAGACCTCTTCTTTCTCCGACATCTTGTGGGTGTAGCGGTAGGCGGCCAGGTCCTCGGTCAGCGTCCTGATCACTTCGGCCGGGCCGGAGTTGAGGTAGAAGTGGCCCCCGGGGAACACGTGCATGCGGAAGTCCGCCGCGGTGTGCTCGGCCCAGCGCCCGGCCTCGGCCCGGGTCACCTGCGGGTCGTCGTCGCCGATGAGGGCGCTGATCGGGCAGCGCAGCGACGGGCCCTCCCGGTACGCGTACGTCTCCACCGCGGTGTAGTCGGCGCGCAGCGACGGAAGGATCATCCGCAGGATCTCCTCGTCCTCCAGCAGGGCGGAGTCCGTGCCATTCAGCCTGCGGATCTCGGCGATCAAGCCGGCGTCGTCCCGCAGATGAACCGTTTCGTCGCGTACGGTCCGCGGCGCGCGCCGGCCGGAGACGATCAGGCCGAGCAGACGCGCGTCGGACTCCTGCTCCATCCGGCGTGCCGTCTCGAACGCGAGCGTGGCCCCCATGCTGTGTCCGAAGAAGACCAGCGAGCGGGCGGTCCGGGTGTTCAGCGCCTGGAAGATGCCGTCGACAAGTTGGTCGATGCTGTCGAGGCCCCGCTCGGACCTGCGGTCCTGCCGCCCCGGGTACTGCAGGGACAGCACTTCGACGCCGGGAGAGAGCGCCGTCGACAATGGTTGGAAGTAGCTGGCGGCGCCACCGGCATGCGGGAAGGCGACCAGGGTCAGGTCGGCGTCGGGTGCGGGGTGGTACTGCCTGAGCCAGAGGTCACTCAGGGCGTGGTGGTCAGCCATGTCGCGTCCTTTTCTCTTTCGGTCGTTCCGCCGTACCGAGGTCGGCGGGCCCACCGACCGGGACGGTCACCGCTGTCAGCACCAGGCCCCGCCCACTGCCCATCGCCCCGCAAACCCGGCCGGAGCAAGTCCGTTCACCCGCGGCAGGGGGACGAGGAGGCGCCCCGTGAAGCGTCCGTCCCCTCCCAGCTCGATCCGGGCTTCGTCGAAACCGAGCGGACTCCGTGCAAGCAGGAACCATACCTTGAAGATCGACTCCTTAGCACTGAAAAGCAGTCGGTCCCAGTTGATCTCCGGCCTGTACGAGGCGAGTTGGGCGATGTGCGTCCGCTCCTCGGGCAACGCGACCGCCTCCAGGACTCCGTCCGGCAGCGGGGCGTGCGGCTCCGCGTCGATGCCGAGGCCGAGCAGATCCGTGCGGCGTGCCACGGCGGCGGCCCGGAACGACGCGCAGTGCGTGAGGCTGCCGACGATCCCGTCGGGCCAGCGCGGCTCGCCGCGCGGACCGGACACGATCGGCCCCGGCGGGACACCGAGGTCGGCGAGCGCGAGGCGGGCACAGTGCCGGCCGGTGGCGAACTCCGCCCGCCGGGATGGCACGGAATCCGCCACCAGTGCCTCCTCCTCCAGGAATAGCACCGTGTCCACCGGGTCGTAGTGCGAGGTGGCCCACGCCAAGTTCGGCGGCAGGATCGCGCCGATCACTCCTCCCCCTCCGCTCTCAGCACGTCGCGCAGCACGCCGCGGGGCAGGCCGCGGGGCAGGCCGCGGGGCAGGCCGCGCACGCGTCGCTCGCGCGGATAGCCGATGGACACCTCGTCGAACCGGACGCCGTCGTGGTGGGTGGTACGCGGAATGTGCAGATGCCCGTACACGACAGCGGCGGCACGGTAGCGCCGGTGCCAGTCGGCGGTCAGGGTGGTCCCGCACCACTGCGCGAACTGCGGGTGGCGCAGCAGCTCGGTGTCCTTCCTCACCAGAGTGGAGGAGGAGCTCGTCCGTGCAGACCACGCCCGTGTCGTAGGCGTGGGCGAGGGACTGCTCCTTGGAGAGGCCGGGCAGGCGGAAGGAGTAGTCGTACAGGACGAACAGCGGTGCCACGACGACCGGTCCGCCCGCGCCCGTCCACACCGGGTAGAGGTCCTCCGGGGTCAGCACGCCGAGCCGGCGGCAGACCTCCACCAGATGCCGGTATCGTTCCTCGCCGCGCAACTGGACGGGGTCGTCCTTGGGGGTCCACAGCTCGTGGTTGCCGGGTGCCCACACCACCCGTGCGAAGCGCCGGCTGAGCAGGCCGAGCGCCCATTCGATCTCGGCCGCCGTCTCGCTGACGTCCCCGGCCACGATCAGCCAGTCGCCGGGCGAGCGGGGGAGGATCTGCTCCCGCAGGAACGCGCGGTTCTCCTCGTGGGCGATGTGCAGGTCCGACACGGCGAGCAGTCGGGCGGGCAGGTCACCGGGGCCGGTCATCCGCGCGTCTCCCGTCCGCGCAGCCAGCCGTCGAGGGCGGCGGCCGTGGTCGCGGCGTCGGCTCCCAGGAGGGAGAAGTGGTCGCCCGGGGCGGGCAGTTCGCAGTCGGCGTGCTCCCAACCGTCGGGTGCGTCACGCCGGTCGGCGGGACGCCCTTCGCCGGCGGCTGTGGCGCGCAGCAGCAGTGTCGGCGCCGCCGCCTGCTCGGGGGTCCAGTCGGCGAACACGCGCAGATAGCCGCCCATGGCGAGCAGCCCGGCATCGGTCGGCGGCACGAAGGCGTTCCCGCCGTCGCCCGCGATGTCGAGGAGCCGGCCGGTGAGAACGGACAGGCTGTGGCCGTCCTCGGTACGCGCGTACGTGTCGAGCAGCACCACGGCCGCGGGCGCGGTCCCGCGCGCAACGAGCTCCCGGGCGACGGCGTGCGCGACCCAGCCGCCCGAGGAGTGTCCGAGGAGGATCGTGGGTGTGCCGCCCGAGGCCTCCGCCACGGCATCGGCCTGGGCTTCGACCAGCGACCGCCAGGTGCGCGGCAGGGGCCCCTCGCCGCCCGTGAACCCCGGGTGGGGCAGAACGGCGAGGCCGCGGGTACCGAGAAGGGCCGAGGCGAGGCCCAGGTACTCGTGGGGCCCCGACACCGCGCCGAGGGAAGGGAAGGCGAGGATGCCGGGCAGTTCGCCCTCCGGGGCGAGCCGCACCGGGGCCGGCCAGGAAGCCACCTCGTCCCGGCCGCCGAACTCCGGCAGCAACCGGGAGGCCGCCATCAGCAGTTGTGCGCCCTCGGCGGTGCGCTCCTGTCCGTGGGCGGTGCGGAGCAGGTGCAGGAGTGTGTCACCGTCCGGCCGCGGCGCGGGGCGGCCCGGCCGGGAGTCGGCGTCGAGCAGGGTGCCCAGATGGCGGGCCATCCGGGCGACGGACGGGTGGTCGAACACCGCTGCGGGCGGCAGACCGATCCCGGTGGCCGTCTCCAGGTGGCGGACCAACTGGAGGGCGGTCAGGGACTGGAAGCCCAGCTCGGTGAAGGAGCGTTCCACCGGCAGGTCGTCGGGACGCGCGTGCCCGAGGGCCGCGGAGGCGTGCGCGCGCACCAGGGCGGCCAGGGCGGCCTCCCGGTCCTCGGCGGGCATCCGGGCGAGCCGGTCGCGCAGCGGAATGCCGCCCGTGGCCTCCTCGTTGACCGCCCGGCGCAGCGGCGCGGGGGCCAGGCCCCGCAGCAGCGCCGGTACGTCGGTGCCGGAGGCGCTCAGCCCCGCGAGGTCCGGACGGGCCCCGACGAGGATGTCACCGGTGGCGAGGGCGGCGTCGAGCAGCAGGAGGCCCGCGGCGGGCCGGAGCACCGCCAGGCCGGGCGGGATGCCGTCCGGGGTGTCGCCCGCCGGGCCGGGTGCGGCGGGTCGAAGGCCGTCGTCGGTGCCCCACGCGGCCAGGGCCGTGGGAAGGCCGGAGGCCAGGCGCTGCCGGGCGAGGGCGAGGAGGAAGGCGCCGAGGACCGCGCTGTGTCCGCGGCCTTCGGGGCCGGGGGCGCCGAGGGCACCGAGCGGAGTGGCGAGGGCGAGCAGGGGCCGCTGCCCGGAGTCGCCGGGAAGGCCGGAGAGCCGGTGCAGGGCGAGAACGGCGTCGATCTCTGCGCCGAGGACGGTGTCGTCGGTGGCCGCCCCACCCGCCCCGGCGAGGTGCAGCAGCATCGTCGGCGACTCGTCGGCAAGGCCTGCGCCGGGGCCGGTGGCGCGCACCTGGCTGTCGGGGGCGGCGTCGCGCAGGGCTTCGAGAAGGGACGCGTCGGGGCTGCCGCCGATCAGCAGCCGACCGGCGCCGTGCCGGACCGCGAGGTGGCGGACGACCTGGTCGGCCCGTCGGCCGGCCAGTGCGCCGGTGAGCAGGACGGTGGGGTGCCCGGTCCCGCTCCCGGTCACGTCGACGGGGGCGGACCGCGCCAGGCGGCGGGCGTACATCACGCCGTCCCGGAAGGCGAGTTCGGGCTCACCCGTGGCCAGAGCCTGGGGCAGCGCCTTCCGGCTCGCCTCGCTGTCGTCCAGGTCGACGAGGACGAGGTGGTCGCCCTGGCCACCGGGGGTGGACCGCAAGGCCCGGACCAGACCCCGTACGGCCGCGCCGACGAGGTCGGTGACGGTCTCCCCGGGCAGCACGGACTCGGCGCCGCGGGTGACGACGACGAGGCGGGCGCCCGCCAGGCGGTCGTCGAGGAGCCGCCGGGTCCGGGAGACGGCGTCGCGTACCGCGTCGCCGGTGACCGGTCCGGCCGGGGGCGGGACGGGAACGAGCACCGCCTCGGGCAGTCCCGGGCCCGACGCGGCGACGCCGAGCAGGGCGGCCGGGTCCACGTAGTGGTCGGTCCCCAGGCCCGCCTGCCGCCATTCCTCGGCCTGCGCGCCGTCGGCGCCGAGCAGCGCCCAGCTCCGGGGGGCGGAGGCCGTTCCCGCCGGTTCCCCCACGGCCTCCCAGACCAGGCGCAGAGCCGTGGCGGGACCGGCCGTCGGGCCGGGCGCACCGGCGGCCGGGGCGGTGCGGACGGCTCCGGCCGACGCGACAGGACGTCCGGCGGCGTCGGCCATCTGCACGGCCACCGTGCCGGTCCCGCCGAGAACGGCTCGTACCCGGAGGGACCGGGCTCCGGTCGCGTGCGTCTCGACCGCGTGCCAGGACCGCGCGAGCAGCGGGCCGTCCCCCGGGCCGGTGTCGCTGCCCGTTTCCGGGGCGGCGGCCAGGGCCGGGTGGAGTGCGGCGTCCAGGAGTACGGGGTGCAGGGCGAAGGCGTCGGCCTCGTCGTGGAGTTCGGCGTCGAGCGCCACCTCGGCGAAGAACTCGTCGTCGCGCCGCCAGGCCGCCGTGACGCTCCGCAGCACCGGACCGTGGCGGTGCCCGGCGTCGGCCAGCCGCTCGTACAGCTCCTCCGGGGGCAGCGGGTGGGCCCCGGCGGGCGGCCAGACGGCGAGGTCGAAGGCGACCAGGTCCTGCTGCGCGGGGGCGAGCTCGGCCGTCAGCAGAGCGGTCCACGGCTCGTCGTCGCCGTCGGTGCCGCGGGCCGGCCGGGACGCCGCGGTGAGCCGGCGCCGGCCGCCGGAGTCCGGGGCCTGAAGGAGCCATTGGAGTTCGAGGCCCCCGTGCCGGGGAAGCACCGGCAGGGTCTCCACGGTGAGCTCCTCGACGCGCGGGCGGTCCACTCTGCCGCCGATCGCGAGGGCCGCCTCGACGAACACCGACGCGGGCACGGTCGTGTTGCCGAACACGGTGTGCTCGGCGAGCCAGGGACGGGTGCGCGGTGCGAGCGTGCCGGTGAACAGCAGCGCTCCGGTCTCGGACAGTTCCAGGTACGAACCGGCCAGCGGGTGACCGGTCGCGCGCGTCCCCGGCGCCCCGATGCCGCTCGTCCCCGTCGCTCCGCCCTGCAGCCAGTACGGCCGGTGCTGGAAGGCGTACGTCGGCAGGTCGACCAGCCGGGGCCGGTACGGCTCGAAGACGGCGCTCCAGTCGACCGGGCCGCCCTGGACGTGGAGTTCGGCGGCCGACTCCAGGAAGCGGTCGAGGCCGCCGCGGTCCCGCCGCAGCGACTCGACCACCGCCGCGCGCCGGCCGGATCCGAGCGTCTCGCTGACGCCCAGGGTGAGCACCGGGTGGGGGCTCACCTCGACGAAGAAGCGGTGCCCGTCGGAGACGAGGTCCCGCACCGACTGCTCGAACTGCACGGTTTGACGCAGGTTCTGGTACCAGTACTCCGCGTCGAGCAGCGGCTCGTCCACCACCGCGCCGGTCACCGTGGAGTACAGGGGCAGGCTCGGCGCCAGGGGTCTGACCGGTGCGAGCACCTCAAGGAGGCGCTGCCTGATCGACTCGACCTGGGGCGAGTGCGAGGCGTAGTCCACCGGGATGCGGCGGGCCCGGACGCCCTCGGCCCCGTACCGGGCGAGGAGTTCGTCCAGCTCTTCGGTCCCGCCCGCGACGACGGTGGAGTCCGGCCCGTTGACGGTGGCGACGGCCAGCCGGTCCCCGTACGGACGCAGGTCCTCGGCCACGCGTGACGCGGTCAGGGAGACGGACAGCATCCCGCCGCGGCCGGACAGTTCGGTCAGCACCTTGCTCCGGCGGGCCACCACGAGCGCGGCGTCCTCCAGGGAGAGCGCGCCCGCCACGCAGGCCGCGGCGATCTCGCCCTGCGAGTGGCCGACGACCGCGTCCGGCTCGACGCCGTACGACTGCCATAGGGCGGCGAGCGACACCATCATGGCGAAGAGCGCGGGCTGCACGACGTCCACCCGGTCGAGGCCCGGTCCCCCGGGAACGCCGTGCAGCACGTCGAGCAGCGACCAGTCGACGTGCGGGGCAAGGGCGTCGGCGCACGCGTGCATCCGATCGCGGAAGACCGGGGAGTCCCGCAGCAGTTCGACGGCCATGCCGGCCCACTGGGTGCCCTGGCCGGGGAAGACGAAGACGACTCCGCCGTCCGCCCCGGTGCCGGCGGTGCCGGTGACGAGTCCGGCGAGGTCGGCGCCCGCCTCTCCGCCGGCGAGGGCGTCCAGACGCTCCCGGAACTCGTCGGGGCGCGTGCCGAGCAGCACGGCCCGGTGTCCGAAGGTCGAGCGCCCGGTGGCCAGCGAGAAGCCGATGTCCCGGGGGTCCGCCTCCGGCCGGCCGTCCAGATGGGCCCGCAGGCGTTCGGCCTGGGCGCGCAGCGCCTCCTCGCTGTGCGCGGAGAGCGGCCAGGCCAGCACCGGGGCGGCGTCCGCGTACTCGGGTGCGGTGTCGGGGGCAGTCCGGCCGGGCACCGCCGGGTCGGCCGCCGGTGCCTCCTCGACGATCACGTGGGCGTTGGTGCCGCTCATGCCGAAGGAGGACAGCCCGGCACGCCGGGGCTCCCCCGACCGCGGCCACGGCCGCTCCTCGGTGAGCAGGGAGACGGCGCCCGCCGTCCAGTCCACCTGGGACGACGGTGTGTCGACGTGCAGGGTGCGCGGCAGCGTCCCGTGGCGCATGGCCATGACCATCTTGATGACACTCGCCACGCCCGCGGCGGCCTGCGTGTGCCCGATGTTCGACTTGATCGACCCCAGCCACAGCGGACGGTCCTCCGACCGCCCCTGCCCGTAGGTGGCCAGGAGTGCCTGGGCCTCGATCGGGTCCCCCAGCTTCGTGCCCGTCCCGTGGGCCTCGACCGCGTCCACGTCCGACGCCGTGAGCCCCGCGCTCCGCAGCGCCTGGCGGATGACCTGCTGCTGGGACCGTCCGCTCGGTGCGGTCAGGCCGTTGCTCGCCCCGTCCTGGTTGACGGCCGAACCCCGCACCACCGCCAGTACCCGGTGGCCGTTGTGCACCGCGTCCGACAGCCGCTCCACGAGCAGCATGCCCACGCCCTCGCCCCAGCTCGTACCGTCGGCGCCCTCGGCGAAGGACTTGCACCGGCCGTCGGGCGCGAGGCCGCGCTGTCGGCTGAACTCCACGAACGGGCCCGGGGACGACATGACCGTGACGCCGCCGGCGAGCGCCATGGTGCACTCGCCGCGGCGCAGGGACTGCACCGCCTGGTGCAGCGCCACCAGCGACGACGAACACGCCGTGTCCACCGTCACCGCAGGACCCTCAAGCCCCAGCACGTAGGAGATGCGCCCCGAGGCGACGCTGCCCGCCGTGCCGGTGCTGAGGTAGCCGCCGAGGCCTTCTGGCACGGCGGACAGCCTGGACGCGTAGTCGTGGTGGATGACCCCGGCGAACACGCCGACCGCCGTACCGCGCACCGAGTCGGGAGTGATGGACGCGTCCTCGAACGCCTCCCAGGCGGTTTCCAGGAGCAGCCGCTGCTGGGAGTCCATCGCCAGCGCCTCACGTGGCGAGATCCGGAAGAAGTCGGCGTCGAAGTCGACCGCCTCGTGCAGGAAGCCGCCCTTGCGCACGTACGAGGTGCCCGCCCTGCCCGGGTCGTCGTCGAACAGGGCGTCGACGTCCCAGCCCCTATTGGTGGGGAAGTCCGTCATCGCGTCCCCGCCGCGAGCCACCAGCTCCCACAGGTCCCGCGGGGATCGCACACCGCCGGGGAAGCGGCAGCTCATGCCGACGATCGCGATCGGCTCGCGCTCCTTGGCCTCGACCTCGCTCAGGCGGTTCCGGCTCTCGCGCAGATCGGCAGTGGCTCGCTTCAGGTAGTCGAGCAGTTTGGCTTCGTTGGTCTGGGTGATCGTGTCGGCGTTCGTCACGTGGGTTTGCTCCATGGGAAGTTCACTGGCACGCAGGGCCAGGACGGCACGGCCGGGGCACTGGGGTTCAGAGGGTGCCGAGTTCGTTGTCGAGCAGGTTGAAGATCTCCTCCGCGGTCGCCGACTCGATGTCGGTGTCCCCGGCCGGTTCGGCGCCAGTGGTGGTACGGGCCGTCCAGTCCGCGACCAGTGCCCGCAGACGCACGGTCACGGCGGCTTCGTCGGCCGCGTCGAGCGAGCCGGCCGAGCCGAGCGAGCCGAGGACGGACTCGAGCCGTTCAACCTCCCGGAGGACGGACCGGCCCATGTCCGCCTCCTGCTCCTGGTCACCGTTCTGGTCGCCGAACTCCTCCCGCAGCCGCTCGGCCAGGGCGACCGGCGTCGGGTAGTCGAAGAGCAGCGTCGGAGGCAGCCGCAGCCCGGTGGCCGCGGCGACCCGGTTGCGCAGTTCAAGGGCGGTCAGGGAGTCGATGCCCATGTCCTTGAACGGACGTGCGACGTCGACCAGGTCCGGCGACGCCTGTCCGAAGACGACCGCCGTGTTCTCCCGTACGAGTTCCAGGAGTGCGCGGTCGCGCGCCGCCCTGGACAGCCCGGCGAGCCGCTCGGCGGGCGGGACCGTGTCGGGGCTGTCCGCGGCCATCGCCACGACCCGCCGCCCCGGCGCCGCCGCCCGGACCAGATCGCGCAGCAGCGGCGGGACCGGCCCGGCCGCCCCGCGCAGCCCGGCCAGGTCGAGCCGGGCCGGCAGCAGGACGGCGGAGCCGTCGGCGTAAGCGGTGTCGAACAACGCCACGCCCTCCTCGGAGCTGATCGCCGGGGCGCCCGCCCGCCCGGTACGGCTCCGCCCGGCGTCTCCCAGGTGCGCGGTCATGCCGCTGGACTCCTCCCACAGCCCCCAGGCCAGCGAGGTCGCCGGCAGGCCCTGCGCACGGCGGTGCTGCGCCAACGCGTCGAGCAGCGCGTTGGCGGCGGCGTAGTTGGCCTGACCGGGATTGCCGAAGACCCCTGCCGCGGACGAGAAGAGGACGAACGCCGACAGGTCGAGGTCGCGGGTGAGCTCGTGCAGGGCGAGCGCCGCCTCGGCCTTGGGCCGCAGCACTGTCGCCAGCCGCTGCTCGGTCAGGGAGGAGACGATGCCGTCGTCGAGGACACCGGCCGTGTGGACGACCGCCGTGAGCGGGTGGTCCGCCGGAATGGACGACAGAAGCCCGCCGAGCGCCGCCCGGTCGCCGACGTCGCACGCGGCGATCTCGACGCTCGCGCCCAGCGCGGTCAGCTCCCGCTCCAGCGCGGACGCCCCGGCCGCGTCCCGGCCGCGCCGGGACGTCAGCAGCAGCCTGCGTACCCCGTGCCGCGTCACCAGGTGACGGGCCATGAGCGCACCCAGCGTGCCGGTGCCGCCCGTGATCAGGACGGTGCCCAGCGGGTCCGGCTGGGCCGGCACGGTCAGCACGACCTTGCCGACGTGCCGGGCCTGGCTGACGTGGCGGAAGGCGTCCTTCGCGCGCCGGACGTCCCAGACCGTCACCGGCAGGGGCTCCAGCGCCCCGCTCTCGAACAGCTCGACGAGGGCGGCCAGCATCTCGCCGATCCGCTCCGGCCCGGCGTCCACCAGGTCGAACGCCTGGTACGCGACACCGGTGTGCCGGGCCGCGATCTCCTCGGGTACCCGGATGTCGGTCTTGCCCATCTCCAGGAACCGGCCGCCACGGGGCAGCAGGCGCAGCGAGGCGTCCACGAACTCGCGCGCGAGCGAGTCGAGGACGATGTCCATGCCACGGCCGTCGGTGGCGTCGAGGAACCCGCGCTCGAAGTCGAGGGTGCGGGAGTTGGCGATGTGCGCGTCGTCCAGCCCCATGGTCCGCAGCGTCGGCCACTTGCCGGTGCTCGCCGTGCTGTACACCTCCAGGCCCATGTGCCGCGCCAGTTGCACGGCCGCCATGCCGACACCGCCCGCGGCGGCGTGGATCAGCACGGACTCGCCGCGCCGGGCGCGGGCCAGGTCCACGAGGGCGTAGTACGCCGTCATGAACACGATGGGCGTGGCGGCGGCCTGGGCGAACGTCCAGTCCTTGGGGATGCGGTGGACCGTGCGGCTGTCCGCGACCACGGTTGGACCGAACGCGCCGTCGAAGATGCCCATGACCCGGTCGCCCGGACGCACATGGGTCACCGACGGACCGACCTCCAGAACCACGCCCGCGCCCTCGCCGCCCAACACGAAGTCACCCGGGTAGAGCCCGAGGGTGAGCATCACGTCGCGGAAGTTCAGGCCGGCGGCCCGGACGCCGATCCGGACCTGCCCGGCCGCCAGCGGGGCGGCCGCCTCCGGGGCCGCGACCAGCGCCAGGTTCTCCAGCGTGCCCCGGCCGACCACGTCGAGCCGCCAGGCGGCCTCCTCGGCCGGCGGCACCAGGGCGTCTCCGGCTCGGGCCCTGGCCAGGCGCGGTACGAGGACCGCACCGCCGCGCAGCGCGAACTGGCTCTCGTCGGTGGCCAGGAGAGCTGGCAGGAGGGCGGGCAGGACGCTGGTGGTCGCCGACAGGGAGCCGCCGTCGCCGGTGCCGACGGCGGCGCGGACGTCCCCGTCGGTGCCCGCGTACGCGTGGGTATCGGTACCTGCGTACGCGTCGGTGTCTTCGTAGGCGTCGACGTCTGCGTAGCCGGCGACGTCCATGTCGGTGTCGACCAGGACGATCCTGCCCGGGTTCTCGGCCTGGGCCGAACGCACCAGGCCCCAGACGGCGGCCGCGGCCAGGCCCCGTACGGGCTCCTCGGCCCGGGTGGTGACCGCGCCCGAGGTCACGAGCACCAGCCGGGAGGCGGCGAACCGCTCGTCGGCCAGCCAGGAGGTGACGCTCCGCAGGGCGTCGCCGACCACCGTGCGCACCCGCTCGGCCTCGTCGCCGTCACCCCGGTCCGGGATCGTGCCCGGGCAGGGCAGGACCACGACCGCGGGTACCGAGGCGGCGAGGGCGTCGAGGTCCTCGTACGTCCGGACGCCGGGGGCCGAGGATGCCAGGGCGCGGAAGAGGGGGGAAGCGCCGGAGCCCAGCAGCGCCCAGTCGAGGGCGGGCGGGGTCGTGTCCGGGACGGCCGACTCGGCCCAGTCGAGCCGGAAGAGCGCGTCGCGCAGGCCGGGCGTCTCCCCACCGCCCCCGAGTCGGTCACCGGGGACGGCGCGCAGGACGAGTCCGTCGACCGTGGCCACAGGGCGGCCTGCGGTGTCGGCCAGCGTCAGCCCGACGCTGTCCGTACCGGCCGGGGCGATCCGCACCCGCAGCGAGGACGCCCCCACCGCGTACAGCGACACACCGGACCACACGAAGGGCAGCCGCGCCCCCGATCCGTCGTCCGAGACGAACGAACCGAGACCGATCGCGTGCAACGCCGCGTCCAGCAGCGCCGGATGCAGCCCGTACTGGCCTGCTTCCTGCGCCGCCTCTTCCGGCAGAGCCACCTCGGCGAAGATCTCGTCACCGAGCCGCCACGCCGAACGGACACCCCGGAAGACCTCTCCGTAGGCGAGCCCCGCCTCGGCCAGCGACTCGTACAGACCACCGGTCTCCACGGCCTCGGCCCCCGTCGGAGGCCACACGGAGAGACCGGCTCCGGCGTCCTCGGCGGGGCGGGCAGCGGAGGAGAGCTCGCCGGTGCAGTGCCGGACCCAGGGCATGTCCTCGGCGGCGTCCTCCGCGCGGGAGAACAGACTCACCGCGCGAAGCCCGCCCACGTCCGGTGCCTCGACCAGCACGCGCAACTGCACCCCGCCGTCCTCGTGGAGCGCGAGCGGGGACTCCAGGGTGAGTTCCTCCAGCGTGCCGCAGCCCACCTCGTCACCGGCGCGGACCGCCAGCTCCACCAGGGCGGCACCGGGGACGATGAGTCCGCCATGTACGCGATGGTCGGCGAGCCAGCGGTGCGAGCGCAACGACAGGCGGGCCGTGAAGAGGAAACCTTCGCTGTCGGGCAGCGAGATCGCGGCACCCAGCAGAGGGTGACCGGCCGGCTTCAGACCGACCGACACGACATCGTGCGAGGACGAGTCCTCGGCAGCGTCCTCCAGCCAGAAACGCTGCCGTTGGAAGGCGTAGGTGGGCAGATCGACGCGCGTGGCGCCCGACTCGGTGAAGAAGGTGTCCCAGTCGACCGACGCGCCGCGGAGTGCTTCCCAGTCCAAGTCGACACCGCAGCGATGCAGTTCGGAGACCGCCGTGGTGAGGGTGCGCGCCTCGGGACGTTCGCGGCGCAGGGCGGGGACGATGACGGCGGTGCTGTCCTCGGCCAGGATCTGCTGGATCATGGCGGTGAGCACGCCATCGGGACCGAGTTCGAGGTATGCCGTCGCGCCTTCGGCTTCCAGGGTCTGCACCGCATCCGCGAACCGGACAGCCTCACGGACATGCCGCACCCAGTACTCCGGCGAGCACACCTCCTCCGACAC
>NZ_JBVKBV010000012.1:0-232616 GCF_055635345.1 Streptomyces sp. NPDC111516
GCCCCTGCTGACGGCGCCGATGAGCGCCCAGTCACCCAGGGCACCTACCGGCTCGTCACCAGCCTGCTCGACCCCGATGAGGCATCCGCGACCGGTCTGGTCAGGCTTTACCACGAGCGCTGGGAGATCGAGACCAGCTACTGCGAGCTGAAATCGACCATCCTCGGCGGGAGAGTCCTGCGCGGACGCCACCCGGCAGCCGTCGCGCAGGAGACCTGGGCACTCCTGGTCGCCTACCAGGTACTACGCACCGCGATGAGTGACGCTGTCCTGCACCGGCCCGACATAGACCCCGACCGTGCCGCATTCACCATCGCGCTGAACACGGCACGTGACCAGATCATCCGCGCCGCCGGCATCATCTCCCACACCCGCGTCGACCTCGTCGGCCGGATCGGCGCCGCGATACTCGACGACCTCCTGCCCGCCCGCCGGGACCGGACCCGGCCCCGCGTGAAGAAGCGAGCGATCAGCTCCAAGTACCGCGCCGTCGGCCGCGACATCGACCACCGAACCCACAGGACCACCATCCAGATCGAGCACAACCCCTTGCCAAGCCCACCAGACGGCTAACCGAACGGCATTGGGCCTAGGGTCTCTCATACGCCCCGGTCCCCGACCGGGGCGTACGCGCTCCCCGAGCGCCGCCTCGCTCAACCGGCGGCAGACACCACCGCCCCGCCGTCACCGTCACGGTTGCCTTCGGCACGCGCCTCTCCGTCGCCCGCCGTCTCGTACGCGCGTGCGGACGCGTCCACGTGCGCGAGCCGTCGGAGCGCGCTGGACATCGCCTCCCCCAGCACCGTGCCGACGACCACGCTCTCCACCAGGTCCTCGCGCGCCACCCGCCGCCCCACATACTCGAGATCGGCCCGCGCGACGGCTTCGGCGGCGGCCGCGTAGTCGTCGAGCAGCTCGACGAATCCGCCGTGCCCGGCCCGCCGCAGCGCGACGATCACCCCGGCCAGGCACTCACCGGCCGGGCTCTGCGCCCCGGCCCGCCAGCCGCGCCGCGCCAACAGCTCCGCCACCTCTTCGCGGGCGTCGTCCAGTTCGGGCCCCGGCTCGCCCCCCTGAAGCGGAGTCAGGCGCTTCGCCGCGACGCCCAGCACCTGGTGCACCGGCTGCTCCGGGTCCTCGACCGCCCGGAGCACATCCCCGATGGCCGCGAGCGAGAGCCCACCGACATCCAGCAGGGCGCGGATCAGCCGCAGCCTGCGCTCGTGGCCCGAGTCGTAACTCGCCTGGTTCGGGCTGGTCAACTGCCCGGCGGGCAACAGCCCTTCACGTACATAGAACTTGATCGTCGGTACCGGAACCCCGGACCTGCGACTCAACTCACCGATGCGCACCGTGTGTTCTTCCTTCCGCTCTTGCCAACCCCCGACCCATCATAGATAGTTCCACTATCGGATAGCAGGAAGTGCTGCTATCCATAATTTAAAGGGGACCCTCATGTCTTCATGGGCTTCACGGGCTTCATGGCGTTCATGGCACCGGCCGTTAGTCCTCTTCGCGGCGGCGATGGTCGTCATGACGGTCGTATCGGCGGTGGGGCTGATGGTCGACGACCGGGTCCTGGCAGGCGCGGCAATCTGGTTCAAGCCGTTCAAGTTCGCGGTCTCGTTCGTCGTCTACGCACTCGCGCTCGCCTGGATGCTGACGCTGGTCACCCGTGGCCGGCGCGTCGGCTGGTGGGCCGGGACCGTGGTAGCGCTGTCGAGCCTGGGCGAGATGGTGATCATCACCGGCCAGGTGATCCGCGGCAGGCGCAGCCATTTCAACCACGCCACGCCGTTCGACGAGACGCTGTTCAACCTGATGGGCATCACCGTCGCCGTGCTCTGGACCGGCACACTGGTCATAGCCATCCTGCTGCTGCGAGCCCGGATCGCCGACCGCGCCGCCGCCTGGGCGATCCGCTCGGGTGTCCTGCTCGCCCTGGTGGGCGCCGGATTCGGCTTCCTGATGACGCAGCCCACGCCCGGGCAGCGGGCGGCGGGGAACCTGGACACCGCCGAGGTGATCGGCGCGCATTCCGTCGGCGTGCCGGACGGCGGCCCGTCGATGCCGCTCACCGGCTGGTCGACGACCGGCGGCGATCTGCGAATACCGCACTTCGTCGGCATGCACGCACTCCAACTGCTGCCGCTCTTCCTGCTCGCGCTGCTCGCGCTGGCTCCGCGCTTCCCGCGGCTGCGCGACCCGCGGGTCCGGCTGCGGCTGATACTGGTCGCCTCCGGCGCGTACGCGGCAGTTTTCGCCCTGGTCGCCTGGCAGGCTCTGCGCGGCCGGCCGCTGATCCACCCGGACGGCGCGACGCTCGTCGCCGCGGCCCTGATCGGGGCGGCGAGTGCGGTCTGCGGCTATGCGGCACTGAGGTCGACTCCCGTACCGCAGAAGCCCGGTCCCGAAGCCGACGTGGTCGCCGGCTCCGATTCCGCTGCGAAGGAGTGTGCGACGTGACCGGTGCACTCTTCGAGATCTCGTTCTTCCTGGCGGCCGCTGCGCGCGGTACTGAAACCGAAGGCCCGGCCCGGGAACGGAATCCCGGACCGGGTCGGCCACGCGTCGCGGCAACAGGGCTTGGGTCAGACGGACTTCTGGTACGAGCGGAACGTGCGGGTGGACAGCCGGAGGGCCACTCCCGCGAGGACCAGCAGGGCTCCCCCACGGCCGAGCACCAGACCCCATTCGGGGTCGGAGGTCAGCGCCGAACGACCCGCCACCATCGCCCAGTTGACCGGGTTGAAGTCGGCGATGTGCCGCATCCAGGACGGCATCTGGCTCGGGGCCATGAAGGAGGAGGAGAGGAAGGTCAGCGGCAGCAGCAGAAAGGTGTTGATGCCGATGATCGATTCACGCTCGCGGACCAGCATGCCCAAGGCGTTGGAGAGCGCTCCGAAGACCGTACCGAGCAGGATCGACGCGACGACCAGGATCAGCAGGCCGCCCGCGCCGCCCGGGTAGGAGGCCCCCGCCACCCGGCCGAGCAGCACGATGACGACGGACTGCACCGCGGTGCTGATGCCGTTCTGCACGACGTTGGCGTTCATCAGCGCGTTGCGGCTGACGGGCGTCGTCAGGAAGCGGTTGAGCGTGCCGCGTTCGATCTCCTCCAGGGTGCCCATGCCGGCCCACATGCTCGATCCGAGAGCGCTCATCACCACGATGCCGGGGATCAGGTAGTCCAGATAGGACGTGGTACCGAAGCCGCCGAGTTCGACGACCTTCCTGAAGAGGTTGCCGAAGAGGAACAACCAGATCACCGGCTGGACGAGGGAGATCGCCAGGAAAATCGGCTGACGGACGACCGCCATGAGATGACGTTGGGTCATGTACCAGGTCTGGGCCAGGACTTGGCTGCTCGTCGGGCGCCTCCGACGGAGGTCGGGGCGGGGATCTGTCGGGCGTCGGCGGCGTCTGCCTCGACCTCGGCCTCGGAGAAGCGGCGTCCGGCGTAGCGCAGATAGACGTCGTCGAGGGAGGGACGGGCCACGGTGGCGGCGGAGACCACCGCCCCGGCCCGCTCCAGCGCGGCGAGCAGGACGGGAACGGCAGCCGCGCCGTCCTCGGCGCGCACGCTCACCCGGCGGCCGTCGACCAGTACCTCGTGCACCCCGGGCAGTCCGGTGAGCGCGGCGTCGACCGCCCTCGTGTCGCCGTCTGCGCGCAGTTCCATGTGGACGGCGTCGCCGCGGAGTTCGCCCTTGAGTTCGTCGGGGGCGCCCTCGACGACGATCCGGCCGCGGTCGACGATCGCGATGCGCTCGGCCAGCCGGTCGGCCTCCTCCAGATAGTGCGTCGTGAGGACGATGGTCAGCCCCTCGTCGCCGGCCAGCCGGGAGATCTCGTCCCACATGGCCGTGCGCGCCTCGGGGTCGAGTCCGGTGGTGGGTTCGTCGAGGAAGAGCACCTCGGGGCGGTGGACGAGGCCGAGCGCGACGTCGAGGCGGCGCTGCATTCCGCCGGAGTACCCCTTGACCTGGCGCTTTCCGGCGTCGGCGAGATCGAAGCGGTCCAGCAGTTCATCGGCGCGGCGCTGGACGGCGGCGCCCCGCATCCCGTACAGCCTGCCCTGGAGCAGGAGGTTCTCGCGGCCGGTGGCGACCAGGTCGGCGCCGGACTTCTGGGCGACGACTCCGATCGCGCGGCGGACGCGGTCGGGGTGGCGCAGGACATCGTGTCCGGCGACGCTCACGGTGCCCGAGTCGGGGCGGGCCAGGGTCGTGAGGATCTTGACGGTGGTGGACTTTCCGGCGCCGTTGGGGCCGAGGAGTCCGAAGACCGTGCCGGCGTCGACCTCGAGGTCCATGCCGCGCAGCGCGGTGACGCCGCCGGGATAGGTCTTGATCAGTTGTCGCGCCGCTACTGCGGGCGCACGGGTGCTCATGGCAGAGCTCTCCTGTGGTCAGCGGGGTGCTCGGTTACACCGAGCACTCGGGCATGCCGAGCCGATCCGCGCGAAGAGCGCCGGGCTATCCTGGGTGTGCCGCACCTCGATCGCCTGGCTCGCCTTCACGGCATGGCCGGTCCGGGGTTCGAGACCCCGGCGGTCGCTGCTCCAACAGCGCCCACCGGGGTCTTTCTCTCTGTTTCGGTCCTGCGGTCTCTTCGGTTCTGCGCTACGCCTTCCGCTCCGGCTCCAGGACGATCTCCTGCTCGTCCAGGTCCTGCCAGTCCTGCGGGACTTCACCGGATTCATGAAAGGACTTCCACTCCTCGATGCCGCTGATCGTGGCGTCGGTGAGTTCCTGGCGGAAGTTCTTGATCCACTCCCGCTGCGCGTCGATCATGTGGAGCTGATATTCGGTCTCGACGACGAAGATGCGGGGCAGCTTGCCTCCCAGTTGGCCGAGGACCCCCCGGATCGCCCCGGCCTGAACCTCCAGAGCCGCCTCCCGGGTCTCCATCAGCTCCGCCACCTCCTCCGGCGGCAGCACCGGCAGAAGCGACAGAGCCGTCTCGAAGACCGGGTACTCGACGGCCGGCACGGCGAGCAGATCGGAGAGCCAGTCGAGCATCTCCACCCGCCCGGCCTCGGTGATGCCGTAGAGCGTGCGCTCGGGGCGGTTGCCCTGTCGCTGGACGCCCGCGACCTCGACGTAACCGTGCTTCTCCAGGTTCTGGACGACGGTGTACAGGGAGCCGAAATTGATCTTGACGCTGTGTTCCTTGCCGCGCCGGCGAAGCGTCTGGGCGATCTCGTACGGATGCATGGAACGCTCGGCGAGCAGCACCATGACCGTCAGCGCCAGTGGATTACCGAGCTTGCGCCGCCTGGCCACCGACCCCACCACCCGTCACCTCGTCGTCGAATACTCGTGGCCGAATGTATCGCGTTCACCCGAACGCGTCAACCACGATGTATCGCGAATTTCGGCACCCGTGGAAGGATTTCGCGCACTGACCAATCCGCGCTGCCTCGGCTCCGGGACGCCTGGAGAGAGCCGATGCGCAATCAGAGAGGAAGCCCGCGTGAAAGAAGCCGTGTACATCAGCGCAGCGCCCTCGGCCGGGCCCGATCTCCAGGAGCTCCTGGGGATGGCCGCCCGAGGCGATCAGGACGCGTTCGCCAAGGTGTACGACGCGGTCAGCGGGCCGGTCCTCGGGCTCGTAAGGAGCGTGCTGCGCGATCCCGCCCAGTCGGAGGAGGTCGCACAGGAGGTGCTGGTCGAGGTGTGGCGCACCGCCCCTCGGTTCCGGGCCGCCCGCGGCAGCGCCATGAGCTGGGTGCTGACACTGGCCCATCGCCGGGCCGTGGACCGGGTGCGCTCGGCCGAGGCGTCGGCGGCCCGCGAGCACCGGGCCGCGCTGCTGGACCGGACGCCCGCCTTCGACGAGGTCACCGAGCAGGTCGAGAGCCGACTGGAGCGCGAACAGGTGCGCCGCTGCATGCGGACGCTCTCCGAAGTGCAACGGCAGTCCGTGGACCTCGCCTACTACCGGGGGCTGACGTATCGCGAGGTGTCGGAGCTGCTCGCCGTACCGCTCGGGACGATCAAGACGCGACTGCGCGACGGACTGATCCGGCTGCGCGACTGCCTGGGGGTGAGCGCATGAGCAACGCCGAACTGCACACACTGACCGGGGCGTACGCCCTGCAGGCCCTGCCGAAGGCCGAGCGGCGGGACTTCGAACGGCATCTCGGCGACTGCGAGGCCTGCGCCGTGGAGGTGCGCGAGCTGTCGGAGACCGCCACCCGGCTCGGGCTCGCGGTGACCCGCACACCACCGCGCGGGCTGCGCGACCGTGTGCTGCGGGAGATCACGACCGTGCGGCAGGAATCTCCGTCGGACGCCCGGCAGTCGCGCACCGCCCGGGGCGGTGCGAACCGGGCCGGCCGGTGGCCGAGGGACGTCTGGTTCGACGATGACGGCACGACGCGTTCCGCGGGCCTCATGAAGGCTCCGAATACCTCGACACCGCAGCACGCGATGCTGCTGGACGGCCCCGTCGACCGCGCCTCCGGCATAGGCATCACCGTCGAACCGGCCGGCGGGTCCGCTCGTCCGACGTCCGCCCCATTGGCCCTGCTGCCCATCCCAGCGGCCTGACCCGCGGTACGGCTGCCGGCGGGCGTGCTGCCCGAGCCCTTGCCTGCGGACACGGCGAATTCATGGGTGTGCGCAAGCCCGCCGAGCTGGTCCTCCGCCTCGAACCACGTCAACTCGTGCATCGTTCGCGGGAGGTGCGCGGCGAACGGTCGGGACCCGCCACAACTGTCCGTCACCGAAAAGAAACTCACATCCCATCGGGTGCCGGACCAATCCGCCCGGCGCCCGGCGACGAATCCTGGTTGTGACTGAAGACCGAGACGATTCGCAGCAGGCCGGAGCGGCACGGCCCCGGCGGTCCCACTGGGCACGCACCACCCTCGCCGCGCTCAGCGGTCTGATCGCCGGATTCTGCGCCCTGGCCGTCGCCGAACTGGTCGCGGCTGTCGTACGTCCCGAGGCAGGCCCGGTTACGGCAGTGGGGAGTGCGGTGATCGACCGCACTCCCCCGGCCGTGAAGGAGTTCGCCGTACAGAGTTTCGGCACCGCCGACAAACTGGTGCTCCAGTTCGGGATCCTGGTTCTCCTGGCGCTCTTCGCCGTGGTGGTCGGCGTGCTGGCACTGCGGCACCGGCGGCTCGGTTCCGCTGCCGTCCTGGTCTTCGGTCTGGTCGGGGCCGTGGCGGCGGCAGGGCGTCCGGAAGGCGCACCGGCCGACGCGCTGCCTTCCGTGGTGGGTGCCGTGGTGGCTGCGGGGGTGCTGTATCTCCTGGTCGGACGGCTCGCACTGGTTCCCTCTCGCGCGGCTGGGGAGAGGGAGGCAGCGGCATACGACACCTTCGACCGCCGCGGCTTCGTTGTCGCGGCGACCGCGGCGGCGGCGGCCTCGGCGGGCGCGGGAGTTCTGGGACGGCGGCTCACTTCCTCCGTCCAGGCCGGGGCCACCGCCTCACGTCACAACCTGGTCCTCCCCGTACCGGATTCCGCCGCACCGGCCATCCCTGCGGGCGCCGATCTGAGAATCCCGGGGCTGAGTTCCTTCATCACCCCGAACAAGGACTTCTACCGGGTGGACACGGCCCTGGTCGTGCCACGCGTCGATGCCGGCACCTGGCAGCTGAAGATCCATGGCAAGGGAGTGGCGCGGCCCGTCACCGTCGACTTCCACGACCTGTTGAGCCGAGAGATCATCGAGCGCGACATCACCCTGGCCTGCGTGTCCAACGAGGTCGGCGGCCCCTACGTCGGCAACGCCAGATGGATCGGCGTACGGCTGGCCGATCTGCTGCGCGAGGCCGGGGTGCGGCCGCCGTCGAAGGGCGGTCCCGCCGACCAGATCGTCGCACGTTCCGTCGACGGCATGACGATCGGCACACCGGTCGAAACAGCCATGGACGGACGCGACGCGCTGCTCGCCTTCGGTATGAACGGCGAGCCGCTGCCCTTCGAGCACGGCTTCCCGGTACGGATGGTCGTTCCCGGCCTGTACGGGTACGTGTCGGCCTGCAAGTGGATCAAGGACATCGAACTCACCACGTTCGCCGCGTACGACGCCTACTGGGTCACGCAGTCCTGGTCCCAGCAGGCGCCGATCAAGACCGAGTCACGGATCGACACCCCCCGCCCGTTCTCCTCCCCGAAGGCCGGCACGGTGCCGGTGGCCGGGGTGGCCTGGGCCCAGCACCGCGGTATCTCGCGGGTCGAGGTCCGGGTGGACGGCGGGGAGTGGCGTACGGCCCGGCTGGCCGCCGCGGACAACCGGGACACCTGGCGCCAGTGGGTATGGGAGTGGCCCGCCACATCCGGCAATCACACCCTCGAGGTCCGCGCCACGGACGGAACGGGCGCCACCCAGACCGGCGACCGCGTCGGCACCGTGCCCAACGGCGCGACGGGCTGGCACTCGGTGACGGTCGACGTGTCCTGAGCGGGGCACCCGGGAGGGTGAGCTCCTCTTGGAGCGTCCGGCAATTGAGGGGTGGAAGAAGGAGCGGGGCCGGGGTGCGTGCATCGCAAGGCGGAGGATTGAGTCAGATGGGGTCTCCCCTGCTCGAACGCAGCTGAGAGCTTGGGGAAGGAGCCATGGTGATTGACGACAACGCCGCGAGGTGCGTGCCCCAGCCCCGCGACGCCGCCCCTCAATTGCCGGACGCTCTTATACACCCGGATGAAACATCGCGGCGTGATGGAGCGGCAGGACCGGCTGCTGCGGACACCTGACCTGGTGGACCTGGCCGGGCAGCCGGACCGTGCCTCACACGTCACGATTCCCCCCGATATTCACACACCCCGGACCTGCACATAAGGGATGGATAAGCGCAGAATGGCATAGCAGGCCGCTTTTCACACAAAACGACGGCCAGGTCTGCAGGAGCGAAGGAGACGAACCCATGTCAAACCTCTCGCACACCGGCCGTGACATCACCAGTCACCCCGATGTTTCCGAAATGCGCGATCGCTACGCCCGAGTGCTCGGTGGCCGTGACGTGGCCCTCGTGGACGCACCGGTGTTCCTCGTCGGTCTCTACTGCGCCATCTCGCCCTGGGTGCTCGGCTTCCCGACGAGCCAGCCCACCCTCGTGGTACACAACGTGATCATGGGTATCGCCATCGCGGCGCTGGGTCTCGGCTTCACGGTCATGCCGGAGCGGATGTACGGCCTGAGCTGGGCCATCTGCGCCATGGGCGCCTGGATGATCGCCTCCACGTGGGTCGTCGGCAGCAGCCCGGGCCTCGGCGTCATCCTGAACAACGTCATCATCGGCGGACTGACCCTGCTGCTGGGGCTGGTCTGCGTGGGTGTGTCGATGAAGAGCGGCAAGCGCACAACCTGAAAAAGGGCGTCGTCGGGCGGGCCCGCACGAAGCGGACCGGCCGACGACGGACGGGCCCGGTGCCCCGGATCCACGCTCCGGTACCTATGGGGTACCGGCCGCGCCGGCACCCCGTACCCGGCATCCCGCACCGTACGGACCCGTCACCCCACCGAGCTGTAAGCCACAACCCCCCGCAACACCGCGTCCACCGCCTTACGCGCACTGCGCGCCACCGAACTCCCCTCCCGGGGAGCCGCAGCCGCGATCTGCCCCAGCACGTCGATCACCTGCTTGCACCACCGCACAAAGTCCCCGGCCGGCATCTCCACCTCGCCCAGCACCTCGTCCAGCGACCGCCCGGACGCCCACATGTAGACCGCCCAGGCAAACCCCAGATCGGGTTCGCGCTGGCCGACCCCCTCCGCCTGGTTGATCTTGAAGTCCTCCTCCAGGGCATCGAGCCGGCCCCAGATCCGGACCATCTCGCCCATCGCGGCCTTCACGGGCCCGGACGGCAGCTTCGGCGCCACCGCGTCATCGGCCTGCCGCGCCTCGTACACCAACGCCGAGACGCACGCAGCGAGTTCGGCCGGGTTCAAGCCCTCCCACACCCCGTCCCGCAGGCATTCGCTCGCCAGCAGATCCAGCTCGCCGTAGAGCCGTGCGAGGCGCCTCCCGTGCTCGGTGACCTCATTGCCGCGCAGGTAGTCGAGCTCGGTGAGCAGCGCGACGATCCGGTCGAAGGTGCGGGCGATCGTGTTCGTCCGCCCCTCGATCCGCCGCTCCAGCTGCTTGGTGTCGCGCTGCAGCCGGTGGTACCGCTCGGCCCATCGCGCATGGTCCTCACGCTCGTCGCACCCATGGCACGGGTGTGCGCGCAACGCCGCCCGGTAACGGGCGATTTCCCGGTCGTCGGCCGCGGGGGACCGCTCCTTGCGGTGCCGCTCCGGCGCTATGTGCCCGGCCTTCGTCCGCAGCGCGGAGGCCAGATCGCGGCGCGACTGCGGCGAGCGCGGGTTGAACGACTTCGGCACCCGCATCCGCTCCAGCGCCTCCACCGGAACGGGGAAGTCGATCGAGGCGAGCCTCTTGACCTGCCGCTCGGCGGTCAGCACCAACGGCCGTGGCCCGTCGTGGTATTCGAGCCCGCGGTGCCCGTGCCCATTGGTCCGTCCGCCCGGCAGCCCCGGGTCGAGGACCAGCGCCAGTCCCGCGAACTTGCCGGTGGGCACGTGGATGACATCGCCGGGCTTGAGCTTCTCCAGGGACGCCGCCGCGGCGGCCCGCCGCTGCGACGCGCCCTGCTTGGCGAGATCGGTCTCCCGCTCCTTGAGGTCGCGGCGCAGTCGCGCGTACTCCTCGAAGTCACCGAGGTGGCACGTCATGCCCTCCCGGTAGCCCGCCAGCCCCTCCTCGTTCCGCTGGACCTGCCGGGAGATCCCGACCACCGACCGGTCGGCCTGGAACTGTGCGAAGGAGGTCTCCAGCAGCTCGCGCGAACGATGCCGCCCGAACTGATGCACCAGGTTGACGGCCATGTTGTACGAGGGCCGGAAGCTGGACCGCAGCGGATACGTCCGCGTACCCGCGAGTCCTGCCAGCGCGCCCGGATCCATGCCGCGCTGCCACAGCACCACTGCATGGCCTTCGACGTCGATCCCACGCCGCCCGGCCCGCCCGGTCAACTGGGTGTACTCGCCGGGGGTGATGTCGGCGTGCTGTTCGCCGTTCCACTTGACGAGTTTCTCCAGCACGACCGAGCGTGCCGGCATGTTGATGCCCAGGGCGAGCGTCTCCGTCGCGAAGACGGCCTTGACGAGCCCTCGCACGAAGAGCTCCTCCACGACTTCCTTGAACGTGGGCAGCATGCCGGCGTGGTGCGCGGCAATGCCACGCTCCAGTCCTTCGAGCCACTCGTAGTAGCCGAGTACATGGAGGTCTTCGCCGGGGATGGACGCGGTCCGCTCCTCGACGATCTCGCGGACCAGCCGTCGCTTGGCCTCGTCGTTGAGCCGGAGTCCGGCATGCAGACACTGCTGTACGGCGGCTTCGCAGGCGGCCCGGCTGAAGATGAACGTGATGGCGGGGAGCAGCCCTTCGGCGTCCAGCCGGTCGATGACCTCGGGCCTGGCCGGGGTCCAGATCCGGCTGCGCTCGCGGCGCTCGCGCTCGCGGTCCGCCTCGCGGACCATCTTTCCGCGGCGGCGTTCACGCGGGTTGTATCCCCGCTGGTTCTCCATCCGGGCGAGCCGGACCAGGTCGGGGTTGACCTCGCGGCGTCCGGTGCCGCGGCCGCCGTGGTCGCTCTCCTCCTCGAAGAGGTCGTATATCCGGCGGCCCGCCAGCACGTGCTGCCAGAGCGGCACGGAGCGGTGTTCGGAGACGATGACCTGGGTGTCACCGCGGACGGTGTCCAGCCAGTCACCGAACTCCTCGGCGTTGGATACGGTCGCCGACAGTGACACCAGGGTCACGGAGTCCGGGAGATGAATGATCACTTCCTCCCAGACGGCGCCCCGGAAGCGGTCGGACAGGTAATGCACCTCGTCCATCACCACGTAGCCCAGGCCGCGCAGCGTCTGCGAGCCCGCGTACAGCATGTTCCGCAGCACTTCGGTGGTCATGACGACCACCGGGGCGTCGCCGTTGACGCTGTTGTCGCCGGTCAGCAGGCCGACCTTGTCCGGTCCGTAGCGCTTGACCAGATCGGCGTACTTCTGGTTGGACAGGGCCTTGATGGGGGTGGTGTAGAAGCACTTGCGGCCCTGTGCGAGCGCGAGGTGCACCGCGAATTCGCCGACGATCGTCTTGCCCGAGCCGGTCGGAGCGGCGACCAGCACCCCCTTGCCGGCCTCCAGCGCCTCACACGCCTCGATCTGGTAGGGGTCCAGATCGAACTCGTACAACTCGCGGAAGGGCGCAAGTGCGGTGGCCAGCTCGGCGGCGCGGATCCGAGAAGCCTGGTATCGCTCAGCTGGTGAGAGGTCCTCTGTCATCTTGCTTACGAGCCTACCCGCCACCTCTGACAGCGACGCGATCTTTAAATCACGGTGGGAGAACCCGGTGCGAGCACCCTCACGGCACCCGGTACGCAGGTCGCGGTGAGCGGCAGCGCCCCGAGTTGTTCACCGTCCGCGTACGCGGTGACACCGACCGCGGCCAGTTCGATCGAGGAGACCCGGTACGAGGTGACGTCGGGGTGGCCGAGGTGCGTTCCCTTGTAGACGCGGGGAAAGACCTTGAGGAGTGTGGTGCGGCTGCAGTCCCCGACGACGGTCACGTCGAAGAGCCCGTCGTCCATGGCGGCGTCCGCGCAGATCCGCATGCCTCCGCCGTACGTCGATCCGTTGCCGACGGCGATGAGCGTCGCCTCGATCTCCCGGACCGGTCCGCCATCCACCCTGATGCGGTACGGGATCGGTTTGAACGCGGCGAGTTCGGCGAGAATCGCGAGGTCGTACTTGAACCGTCCGCCGACCCAGCGCATCCGGTTGCCGCGGTCGTTGACCCGGGAATCGAAGCCGGAGGCAAGCACGGACCCGAACCACCGCTCGCCGACCCGGCCGAGGTCGATCTCGCGGACGGCCCCGCCCTTGAGCGCCCGGGCGGCGAGCCGTCCGGCGGCCGCCGGATCGCGTATCGGCATCCCGAGGGCGCGGGCGAAGTCGTTCCCGGTACCCACGGCGACGACGCCGAGCGGGGTCGTCGTGCCGGCGACGGCCTGCAGGGCGAGGGACATCATGCCGTCCCCGCCCACGGCTATCAGTGCACCGGTGCCGCCCGCGACGGCCTCCCGCGCCCGCCGCAGTGCGTCGTCGGCGTCCTCGCCGAGAACCGTGCGCACGGAGAATCCGGCGTCCCGCAACGCGGAAGCGGCCGGCTGCGCGGCACGCGCGCCCCGGCCGCGTCCCGCGGTGGGATTGACGAAAAGGGTGATCTCGCTGGTCACCCGGGGGACCTTACAAGGTCAGGTGATGTCGTCGTAACCGTTGACCCGGTCATGGTCCGAGCTTGCCTGGGTGGGCAACGACCGGCCGGAGGAGACCGGTTCGATCTCATCGATGGCCTCGGGGGTGAGGTCCAGCTCCGACGCCTCGTCGTCCGCCGGCCCCGCCGCCGCGCGCTCTGCCTTGCGTCGGTCGTTGAGCAGCGAGATCGCCGTGGCCACGAAGTAGAGCAACCAGATCGGTCCGGCGAGCATCAGCATGGTCATCGGGTCGGTGCTGGGGGTGGCCACCGCGGCGAAGACCGTGATGCCCATGATCATGCCCCGCCACCAGCCGAGCATCCGCTTGCCGGTGATGATCCCGCCGAAGTTCAGCATGACGAGCAGCAGCGGCAGCTCGAAGGAGAGCCCGAAGACCACCACCATGCGCGTGATCAGATCGAGCAGTTCATCCAGCGGCAACTGGTTGTCGACGCCGCCCGGCGAGAAGTCCAGGAGCACCCGCGCCATCGTGGGCAGGGTCTTGTACGCGAAGAATCCGCCGGCGAGGAAGAGCGGGAAGCCCGCGCCGACGAAAGCGAGCGAGTACTTCTTCTCGTGCTTGTGCAGTCCCGGCGCGACGAAGGCCCACAGCTGGTAGAGCCAGACCGGCGAGGCGAGGACGATGCCTGCCATCAAGGAGACCTTGAGTGCCAGGGTGAACGGGGTGAGGAGGCCGTTCAGGACGATACGCGCGCACGTACCGTCGTCCTTCTTGGCGAGCTCGGCGAAGCTGGACTCGCAACCGACCGACTTCAGTACCGGGTCGGTGAAGAGCTCGATGATCCCCTTGTAGAAGAACGCGGCCACGATCGTGACGACGACGATCCCGAGCAGGCCTTTCGCCAGCCGGTTACGCAGCTCACGCAGGTGCTCCACCAAGGGCATGCGGCCCTCTGGGTCCGTCTCCTGCTTGCGGGCAGACTTGAGCAACCCACGTCCTCATCTCGTGCAGCAGGCCCCACCGGTCACGGCGCCTGCGTCGGCCCGGTTCTTGTCAGCGCTTGGTCGAGTCGGTCGGCTCGGCGACCGGCCGCGAACTGGTCACGTCACCGGGCGCGGCCTTGATGGTGCGCGGGACGGCCTGGTCCTGGGCGGCGGTGTCGTTCGCCGGTTCGGCCGGGGTGGCCGACGGGCTGCCCTCGGACTTCATGGCCTTGGCCTCGCTCTTGAGGATGCGGGCCGACTTACCGAGCGAGCGAGCCATGTCAGGAAGCTTCTTCGCGCCGAACAGCAGAACAATGACGACGAGGATCAGGATGATCTCGGGAGCGCCGAGCCTTCCGAACATATGCGTGTACCTTCTCACCGAGGCAGCAGGGGTGGGGCGGATCGAACGTCGGACGGACGTCCGATCGTCGTACTGTCAGCGATCGTATCCCGCAGGAGTAAACGCAGGGCAATACCCATGCATCCTTGCGATTACGGCCCATGCCTCGCTCTCAGAGCCGCTTGAGCAGCGTACCCCCCGAACCCGGGAAACTGGAGGGCGCGCCGGTCCCGTTCGATCGTCCCTGCTCACAGGCGCGTGGCGGCGCGGGCCCTAACGCAGCGCTTCACCGGTGGCGGCGAGATCCGTCGCGGCGCGTTCGAGGTCCTCGGCCGCCCGGTTGATGCGCTGAGTGGTCCGCGTCACCTGACGCCCCAGGCGCTGGGCCTCGAAGAAGACCTTGACGGCCAGCACCCCCAGGACGGCGATCCCGAGGAACCCCAGGGCGATGGCGAGCATGGGCCAGAACATGCGCAGAGCCTCGATGTGTCTAGGTGTCCGGAGTTCTAAAGACTGGTGTGCAGGCGCAGCGTCCGCACCCCGCCACCGGTGAGGAGCTCAACTATCCGTTCCCCGGCAGGTTTACGGACGGCCGCGCCGCACTCGGGGCAGGTGAAGGAGTAGAACGTCGTCCGGCGGCTGGCGCCCACGGCGAGCCGGATGGCGCCCGCTGCCAGCTCGAACCGCTCGCGGCAGTCCGGACAGGCGGCCTTGAACCGTACGGACTCGGGCACCACCACGGTCGAAACACCCGACACCACAGACATATTGCTCATATCTCTCAGGTCTCCGCTCAGGCCGGGCCGTCGTAGGCGGCGAGCGCCGCACGGGCCGCCTGCTGTGCGCTGTGCGCCAGTTCCGGCGGGGAGACGATGCGGCCTTCCCCTCCGAGCCGCAGCGCAAGCCTGCGCAGCGAGGCCGGGTCGGGGGTGCGCAGGGTGATCCGCAGCCCGCCGTCGGGCAGCTCCTCGGCGCTGTCGTGCGGGTAGTACTCGGCGACCCACCGGCCGCCGGGCCCCACCTCGACCACGACCTCCGGGTCCTCGGCCGCCGGCTGGACGAGCCCTTCGGACAGATCCCGAAGTTCCAGCTCGGGTGGCGCGGCCGGCTCGTCGAGCAGCCGGATCTCGGCGACCCGGTCGAGCCGGAACGTACGCCGGTCCTCAGTGGATCTGCACCAGGCCTCCATGTACGTGTGCCCCACGGCGAACAACCGGATCGGGTCCACCTCGCGCTCGGTCAGTTCGTCGCGCGCGGGCGAGTAGTAGCGCAGCCAGAGCCGGCGCCGCTCGGAGATCGCCCGGTCCACATCGGCGAAGACACCGCCCTCGGACTCGAAGGTGACCGAGAGCCGCGAGCTCGCCGCTCCCACCTCACCGGCCGCCGTCTCCAGCTTCGCGGTGGCGCGCAGCAGCGCCTGCCGGTCGCTCTCGCGCAGCCCCGGCAGCGTGGCCACGGCGCGGGCGGCCACCAGGAGCGCCGTCGCCTCGTCGGCCGCGAGCCGCAGCGGCTCGGCGACATCGTCCGGGTTGTGCCACCAGATCCGGTCGCCGTCGGTGTCGATGTCCAGCAGATCCCCGCCGCGGAAGCTCGTGCCGCACATGGGCAGTACGTCGAGGTCCGAGATCAGCTCGTCCTCGGTGATCCCGAAGGCGCGGGCGACGTCCTGGACATGGGCGCCGGGGCGCTCTCGCAGATACGTCACGAGGGAGAGCATCCGGCGGGTCTGATCGATCGCGTTCGCGGCCATGAATGTGCTCCCCTTCAGTCCTTGGCCACGGCGCGCAGCCGGTCCACCACATCGGCCCGCAGATCGGCGGGCTCCTCCACGACGACGTCCGGACCGAACTCGACGAGCCAGGCATCCAGACCGTGTCCGTACGGGATCTCCAACTCGTCCCACCCGTCCCCGAGTTCCTGCACCGATGTGGCGCGCGAGCGCAGCGGGTATCCGGCACCGGCCCGCAGCCTGATCCGCGCGGTGCGGGTCGCCGTCTCCCCCGCCCAGCTCTCGACGGTCTCGCGGACGGTCACGACATCGGGCACCTCGGCGGTGAACGCCCCGGCCCGGGAGCGGACCCGGCCGGTGATCCGGGAAAGCCGGAACACCCGCTCGGCGCCGCGGCCCCGGTCCCAGCCCGCCAGATACCAGTGGCCGCGCCAGCATTCCAGCGTCCACGGCTCGACCTGGCGCTGCTCGGGCCGGGCGGCGTTGGCCTTGCGGTAGTCGAAGGTCACCGGACGGCGGTCCCGGCAGGCCAGCATCAACGGCTCGAACGCGGCCTCGTGAACGGGGATGCGGGGTTCGAGGGCGCTGTGCACCTCGTACGCGTCCTCGGCCTCCGGCATACCGGCGGCCCGCAGCTTCTGCAGCGCGCCGCTGGCGGCACCGGCCAGCCGTGCCTGCTGCCAGACCTTGGCGGCCAGCCCGAGCGCGGCGGCCTCCTCGGCGTCCAGCGTGATCGGGGGCAGCCGGTTGCTGTCGCGGCGGGCGAGATATCCCGTGTCGCCGTCCAGGTTCTCCACGGTCTCGATGACCAGGCCGAGCTCGCGCAGATCGTCCTTGTCGCGCTCGAACATCCGGTTGAAAGCCTCGTCGGAACCGGCTTCCAGATAGGCCTCGATGGAACCGCGCAGCTCGCGCTTGCTCAGCGGGCGCCGGGTTCCCAGCAGACACAGAGCCAGGTTCATCAGCCGCTCGGCCTTGGCAATCGCCATCGACGCCCTTTCTGTTTTGCTCTACGACCGTCGACCGTACCGCTCCGCGGTGTCCGGACAAAAGCGAGGGCCCGTGCCTTGCGGCACGGGCCCTCGTAGCGCACGGGCGCGGATCAGACGGCGACCAGGTCGCAGACGAAGATCAGTGTCTCGCCGGGGGCGATACGGCCGCCACCGGCGCCGCGGTCGCCGTACGCGAGGTGTGCGGGGATGGTCAGCTGGCGACGGCCGCCGACCTTCATGCCCTGCACGCCCCGGTCCCAGCCGGAGATGACCTGGCCGGCACCGAGCTGGAACTGCAGCGGGGTGCCGCGGTTCCAGGAGGCGTCGAACTCCTCGCCGGTGGAGAAGGCCACGCCCACGTAGTGGACGGAGACGGTGGCGCCCGCCTCGGCCACCGCGCCGTCGCCTTCCCAGATGTCCTTGATCTCCAGGTCGGCCGGCGGCTCGCCGCCCGGGAAGTCGATCTCGGGCTTCTCGATGCTCACTGACTTGCTCCTCTTACTGATGAACTGGGCAACCGGGACAGTCTTACATCTTCGCCAGGATGTCCACGGCGAACACCAGCGTGGACTTCGCCGGAATCGTCTGCTGCGCCTTGTCGCCGAACCCCTGGTCCGGCGGGATGACGAGGAGCACGCGGCTGCCGATCTTCTTGCCGACCAGACCGTTCTTGAGCCCCTTCAGGGTGACCTGGGCGAGGGGGAAGGTCTGCGTCTTGCCCGCGCTGTAGGTGCTGTCGAACGTCTTGCCGTCCTTCCACAGCAGACCCACGTAGTTCACGACGACGCTGTCGGTGTCCTTCACGACGTCGCCCTTGGACTCCAGGATGTAGTTGGAGACGAGCTTCGTCGGCGGGTCGGTCTTGGTGGGGATGGTGACCTTGGGGGCCTTGCCGTCGGTGTTGGTGCCGACCTTCGGCAGGTCGATGTTGTCCTGGGCGACCACGGCGCCCTTGGCGGACGCCGGGATCTGCGTCGCCTTGAGAATGTCGACGACGAAGACGAGCGTGGCGTTCGGCTTGATGTCGCCCTGGCCCTGCGCCCCGTACCCGAGATCCGGCGGAATGACCAGCTGGACCCGGCTGCCGACCTTCTGGCCGACGAGGCCCTTGTCCCAGCCCTGGATCACCATGCCGGCGCCGAGGGTCAGATCGAACGGCTGTTTGCGGTCGAAACTGTTGTCGAAAGGCTTGTCGGAGTCCCAGGCCTGCCCGAGGTAGTTGACCTGGATCGCGTCGCCGTTCTTGAGCGTGGCGCCGTCGCCCTGGCTGACGACCCTGGTCTTCAGCTCCTTGGGCGGGTTGCCCGTGCCCTTGGACAGGGTGGGCTTCTCGCCGAACTTCGCGCCCGCGGTGATCGCGGGGAACCCGTCCTTGGACGCGGCGGAAGGGGAAACGGAAGCGGAAGCGGAGCCCTTTTCGTTACCGCAGGCTGCTGTCAGCAGCAACAGGGGGACGACAAGAAGGCCGGCAAGTCGGCGCACTGGTTCCTCAGATCTCAGACGGCACAGTTGGTTGAGTCCCCGACACTCTAGGACGTACGCAGGGCCCCGTACGAGGAACGTACGGGGCCCGCGTCGCGTCGGAGTCCGGGAATTCCTGTCGCCGGCTCACATACCCGCGATCAGCTTCTCCACTCGGTCGTCCACCGAACGGAACGGGTCCTTGCACAACACCGTGCGCTGCGCCTGGTCGTTGAGCTTGAGATGGACCCAGTCGACGGTGAAGTCCCGCCGCTGCTCCTGGGCCCTGCGGATGAAATCTCCGCGCAGCCGCGCCCTGGTCGTCTGCGGGGGCACGGACTTGCCCTCGAAGATCTTCAGGTCGTTGCAGACACGGGCGGCCTGCCCCTTGCGCTCCAGCAGGTAGTACAGGCCGCGACGGCGGTGGATGTCGTGGTACGCGAGGTCTATCTGGGCGACCCGCGGATGCGACATCGTCATGTTGTGCTTGGCGCGGTACCGCTCGATGAGCTTGTACTTCATCACCCAGTCGATCTCGGTCTCGATCCGGTCGAGGTCCTCGGCCTCGATCGCCTCGAGCGTACGGCCCCACAGCTCCAGGACCTGGGCGACCGTTCCGGTGCGGATGCCGCGGCGGTCGACGAAGTCGACAGCCTTCTCGTAGTACTCGCGCTGCACCTCGATGGCGGATGCCTCACGGCCGCTGGCCAGGCGCACCTTGCGCTGCCCCGTGGTGTCGTGACTGACCTCACGGATCGCCCGGATCGGGTTCTCCAGCGTCAGGTCCCGCATCACGGTGCCCGCCTCGATCATGCGGAGCACCAGATCGGTGGCGCCGACCTTGAGCAGCATCGTCGTCTCGGACATGTTGGAGTCACCGACGATGACGTGGAGGCGGCGGTACCGCTCCGCGTCCGCGTGCGGTTCGTCACGCGTGTTGATGATCGGGCGGGAGCGGGTCGTCGCGGAGCTGACGCCCTCCCAGATGTGCTCGGCACGCTGGCTGACGCAGTAGACGGCGCCCCGCGGGGTCTGCAGCACCTTGCCCGCACCGCAGATCAGCTGCCTCGTGACGAGAAAGGGAATGAGGATGTCCGCGAGCCGGGAGAATTCTCCGTGCCGCGCCACGAGATAGTTCTCATGGCACCCGTAGGAGTTTCCCGCCGAGTCGGTGTTGTTCTTGAAGAGATAGACGTCGCCCGCGATTCCCTCCTCGTGCAGGCGGCGTTCGGCGTCGACGAGCAGACCTTCGAGAATGCGCTCGCCGGCCTTGTCGTGGGTGACCAGCTCGGTCAGGTTGTCGCATTCGGGGGTTGCATATTCCGGATGCGATCCCACGTCGAGGTAGAGGCGGGCGCCGTTCCGCAGAAAGACGTTGCTGCTGCGGCCCCATGACACAACACGGCGGAAGAGGTAGCGCGCCACTTCATCAGGAGACAGTCGGCGCTGTCCCCTGAACGTGCACGTGACGCCGTACTCGTTCTCCAGCCCGAAAATGCGGCGGTCCATGACTGAACATTACGCCTGATGGCCTGAGCTGAAACCGGGTTCGACAGCACCGTTTCGATCATTTTCCGATCCCCGTAGAGCAACTGCCTCACGCCCGGGAACTGCGAGGACCCTTCCTGTGGCCAACAGGACCAGCAGCGCCGCCACCCCACCGGCCCCCGCGACGGCGAAGCTCCACGTCGTGCCGCCCAGTTCGACGGCCGGGCCCGCCACGGCCGTTCCCGCCGCCGCGCCCACCCCGAACGTCGTCACGAGCCAGGAGAACGCCTCCGTCACCGTGCCCCGCGGAGCGTGCCGGTCGACCACGATGAACGAGCAGGCGATCGCGGGCGCCAGAAAGACTCCGGCCACTGCCGCCAGAGCCGTCATGGCGACCACTCCCGGGGTCAGCATCAACGGCAGATAGCCGAACGCCAGCAGTGCGACGATGACCCGCAGCCGACGCTCCGGAGCCCCGGCCCACTGCCGCGCCCCGTACACCGCACCGCCGACCAGCGCACCCAGCCCGAGAGCGGCCATCAGCCAGCCGTACACCGACTCCCGGCCGTGGTCGTCGGCGTACGCCACCCCTGCCACCGTGATGGAACCGAGCGCGAGCCCGACGAAGAAGAACGAACCGAGCAGCGCCAACAGCCCCGGCGAACGCAGCGCGCCCAGCCAGTGCGCCTCCCGTGGCGCCGAACGCCAGGCGCGGGACGGCTCCGAGAGGACGACGGAGAGCGCCCCCAGGACGCCTATCGCGTTGATGACGAGCAGAGCGGCGGCGGGTGACCAGAGGGAGACGAGCAGCGTCACCAGCAGCGGACCCAGGGTGAACATGACCTCCTGGGCGACGGCGTCCATCGCGTACGCCCGGTGCACCCGGTCCTCGCCGCCCAGGACGCTCGGCCACAGGGCCCGCAGACCGCCCTCCAGCGGCGGGGTGAAGACACCGGCCACCACCACCGCCCCGTAGGCCAGCGGCAGCGACCCCAGACCCGCCAGGGCCAGCAGGGCCATGCCCAGCGCCGACACCACGGCGGCCGGGAGCTGGACGCGTGGCTGGCCGTACAGATCCACGGCACGGCCCAGCAGCGGCTGTCCGACCGCGGTGGACAGCCCGTACACGGCCGCGAGCGCGCCGGCGAGGGTGTAGCTGCCGCCCTCGGCCCGGGTGAACAGCACGATCGCGATGTGGGCGGTGCCGCTCGGCAGCCGCCCCACCAGGGTCCCCGTCAGCAAGCGGGCGGCATGCCGCGCCCGGAGGATGTCCAGATATCCCGCGGCCATGTCCCGCCCCTCTCCTCCGGGCACTCTCGGGCACCTGAAGTTTTACGTATAACGTCGAGGTTCATACGTACCATGTGCCCAGTCCGCAGGTCCACCGCACGGCGCCTGCCCCCGTCCGGCCCGGAGGCCCCGAGTGACCAGCGCATCGCAGTCGCGTCCCGCCCCGCCCCGGCCCACCAGTCGCGATGTCGCGCGGGCCGCCGGGGTCTCGCAGGCCACCGTCTCTCTCGTGCTCGGCGACAAATGGCGCGGCCGGGTCTCCGAGGCCACCGCCGAACGCGTAAGGGACGCCGCCCGCGGCCTCGGCTACCGGCCCAACCTCGCCGCCCGCAGCCTCCGCCTCGGCCGCACCAGGACCGCGCTGCTCGTCGTCCCCGCGCTCACCAGCGAGTTCTTCGCGCGCGTCTACACCGGCGCCGCCGTGGTCGCCGCCGAGCACGACTTCGGGGTCGTCCTCTACCCGTCGCCCGAAGGCACCGGCCCGGCCAGGGACCCGTTCGCCTCGGCGCGCGCCTCGCTCGACGGGGTGATCGCCTCGTCCATGGCCGCCGGAGCCCTCGACGCGCTGCGCGGCGCCGGTCTGCCGCTGATCATGCTCGACAGCGACCCGGCCGACACCGGTGTCGCGGCCCGGGTCAACCTCGACATCGCCGACGGGATGCGGCAGATCGCGGACCATCTGCTCGCGCTCGGCCACCGCCGCTTCGTCCACCTCGCGTCGGCGGTCGACTCCTGGACGTTCGTCGCCCGCGCCCGCGCCCTCCACGACGCGCTGAAGGCGGTACCCGGCACCTCTGTACGGACCGTCGCGGCATCGCTCGACGTCCCCGCGGGCCGCGAGGCCACGGAGCGGGCGCTGGCCGCCCCCGGTCCCCGGCCCACCGCCCTCGTCTGCGACGACGACATCCTCGCCGCGGGCGCCTGCAAGGCCGCCCGCAGACTCGGGCTCCGTGTCCCCGACGACCTCTCCGTCACCGGCTTCGACGATCTGGCCCTGGCCACGGCCGTCGAACCGGAGCTCACCACCGTGCAGCTGCCCGCCGAGCAGGTCGGCGAACGCGGCATGGCCGCCCTGCTGGCGGTCCTGGACGGCCGCCCGGCCGAGCCCGGCAGCCTGCCCGTGCGGCTGGTGGCACGCGGATCCTCGGCGCCCCCGCCCGCGGACGGCGGGCACGCATGACGGTGCCCCGGCCCGCCGGGAGCGGCGGACCGGGGCACCGGAGGACTACTCCACGTCCCCACCGGAATCAGTGGAATCGGTGGACTTGGTGACGTCCGTCGGCTTCGTGGGGGACTCGGGTTCCTCGCCGTCCTCGATGTCGGAGGGGGCGTCCGTCGGAGCGGCGCCGCCGTCCGCCTCCAACAGCCGCGCCAGCTGCCGGCCGACGATCCGCTTGAACTTCCGCTGCTGAGGCCTCGTACGGTCCAGGACCGCGACCTCCAGCCGCTCCGCGGGGATCTCCCGCTCGCTGCCGTTGGGATCGCGGGACAGCGCCTGCACGGCCAGCTTGAGTGCCTCGGCGAGCGTCATCCCGTCACGGTGCCGCTGGTCCAGGAAGGTGCTGATCTGCTCGGCGTTCCCGCCGACGGCGACCGAGCCGTGCTCGTCGACGATCGAGCCGTCGTGCGGCAGCCGGTAGATCTGGTCGCCCTCCGGCTCGACGCCCACCTCGGCGACCACCAACTCCACCTCGTACGGCTTCTCGGCCGCACTGGAGAAGATGGTGCCCAGTGTCTGCGCATAGACGTTGGCCAGCCCACGGGCCGTCACATCGTCACGGTCGTAGGTGTATCCGCGCAGATCGGCGTAGCGCACACCGCCGATGCGGAGATTCTCGTACTCGTTGTACTTGCCGGCGGCGGCGAAACCGATCCGGTCATAGATCTCGCTGAACTTGTGCAGCGCACGGGACGGATTCTCGCCGACGAACACAATGCCGTCGGCGTACTGCAGCACAACCAGGCTGCGACCACGGGCGATGCCCTTCCGGGCGTATTCCGCCCGGTCGGCCATGGCCTGCTGAGGTGAGACATAGAACGGCGTCGACACCGGTTATCCGTCCCTTTCTGTCAGTGACAAGAGCGTCGAAGAAGCAGCGGAGCGACGGTCAGAGCAGCGCGGCGCGCGGGCCGTCGGGCTGTTCCAACCGGCGTTCCAGAATCGAGCGGGCGATCTCGGAGGATTCCGCCTCGGCCAGCTTCCGGAAGCCCTCGTCGGTGATGACGGTGACGATCGGATAGATCCGCCGGGCCACATCGGGACCGCCGGTCGCCGAATCGTCGTCCGCGGCGTCGTACAGCGCCTGGACGACCAGGGTAAGGGCCTGCTGCTCCGTCAGATCCTCGCGGTAGAGCTTCTTCATCGACCCACGGGCGAAGATCGACCCGGAGCCGGTGGCCGCGTAGCCGACCTCCTCGGAACGGCCGCCGGTGACGTCGTACGAGAAGATCCGGCCCTTCTCGCGGTCGATATCGAAGCCGGCGAAGAGCGGCACGACGGCGAGGCCCTGCATGGCCATCGCCAGATTGCTGCGGATCATCGTGGAGAGCCGGTTCGCCTTGCCCTCCAGGGAGAGCTGGGTGCCCTCGACCTTCTCGAAGTGCTCCAGCTCCAACTGGAAGAGCTTGACCATCTCCACGGCCAGCCCGGCCGTACCGGCAATGCCCACCGCCGAATACTCGTCGGCCGGGAAGACCTTCTCGATGTCGCGCTGCGCGATCATGTTGCCCATGGTCGCGCGCCGGTCGCCGGCCAGGACCACACCGCCGGGGAACGTCGCCGCGACGATGGTCGTCCCGTGCGGCGCCTCGATGGCCCCCTGCAGGGGCGGCAGGTTCCGGTTGCCCGGGAGCAGCTGGGGAGAATGGTCGGACAGGAAATCCATGAACGAAGAGGATCCCGGCGTCAGGAAGGCAGCTGGTAGACGCCCGGTGCTACGAGTGTTGGCTTCCACGCGTTTCCCTCCAGGTATGCGACGGCCCTGCGCCAGGCGTCAGGATCGTCTCCCGACGCCCCGATGGCCGAGTTGCAGTTGATGCGTTTACGCCACGGACCCTACCCGTCCCGCGGCAGCGATCCACACGAACCGAGGGGGCAGCTGCACAGCCTGGTTTCGCTTGCACTCGCGCGGTACGGGCCGGATCGGCCCGTACCGCGCGTACCTCTTCGCTCCCCCGAGTTCACATGTGTGAACTACTCTCCACCCTTTTGAACGAAGGACCGCACGAAGTCCTCTGCGTTCTCCTCGAGTACGTCATCGATCTCGTCCAGAACCGAGTCGACATCGTCGCTCAGCTTCTCCTGTCGCTCCTTGAGGTCGTCGGCAGCCTGCGCGTCCTGCGCCTGCTCCTCGACCTCCTCGGTGGAGCGTGTCGCCTTCTGCTGTCCGCCGCCGGTGTCCTTGGTCGCCATATAGCTCACCCCGCTCGGTTCGAAGCACTTGATCAGACCCTACCCACGGGGTCCGACATTGGCCCGGTAGTTGTCTCAACGTCCGGGGGTCATCTCGATGTTTCCCCGATCGGGGCCCTTTCAGCCGCCCGACAGCACCTGGACCAGCTCTTCCGCCGTGCGGCAGCGGTCCAGGAGCTCCTTGACGTGGTTACGGGTGCCCCGGAGCGGTTCCAGGGTGGGCACCCGCTGCAGCGAGTCATGGCCCGGCAGATCGAAGATGACCGAGTCCCAGGAGGCCGCGGCCACGTCGTCGGCGTACTGCTCCAGGCAGCGGCCGCGGAAGTAGGCCCTGGTGTCCTCCGGAGGCCCCGTACGGGCCTTCTCGACGTCACCGTCGTCCAGCAGGCGCTTCATCTTGCCGCGGGCCGCCAGACGGTTGTACAGGCCTTTCTCGGTCCTCACGTCGGCGTACTGGAGATCCACCAGGTGCAGCCGCGCCGCGTCCCAGTCCAGACTGTCACGGCGGCGGTAGCCCTCCATGAGTTCCCGCTTGGCGATCCAGTCGAGCTCGCCGGACAGGCTCATCGGATCGTTCTCCAGCCGGTTGAGGGTGTCCTCCCAGCGGACCAGGACGTCCTTGGTCTGCTCGTCGGCGTCCGCCCCGTACCGCTCCTCGACGTACTTGCGGCCCAGCTCGAAGTACTCCATCTGAAGCTGTACCGCGGTGAGCGTACGCCCGCTGCGCAGCGTGATCAGGTGCTTCAGCGTCGGGTCGTGGGAGACGTGGTGCAGCGTGCGCACCGGCTGGTCGACCGCGAGGTCGACGTTGATGAAGCCGTCCTCGATCATGGAGAGGACCAGGGCGGTGGTGCCGAGCTTGAGGTAGGTGGAGATCTCCGAGAGGTTCGCGTCGCCGATGATCACATGGAGCCGGCGGTACTTCTCCGCGTCGGAGTGCGGTTCGTCGCGGGTGTTGATGATGGGGCGCTTGAGGGTGGTCTCCAGACCGACCTCGACCTCGAAGTAGTCGGCGCGCTGACTGATCTGGAAGCCGTGCTCGTGGCCGTCCTGGCCGATTCCCACGCGTCCCGCGCCGGTGACGACCTGGCGGGAGACGAAGAACGGGGTCAGATGGCGCACGATGTCGGAGAAGGGGGTTTCCCGCTTCATCAGGTAGTTCTCGTGTGTGCCGTACGAGGCGCCCTTGTTGTCGGTGTTGTTCTTGTAGAGGTGGATCGGCTGGGCGCCGGGCAGCTGGGCCGCGCGCTCGGCCGCTTCGGCCATGATGCGCTCGCCGGCCTTGTCCCAGAGGACCGCGTCCCGCGGATTGGTGACCTCCGGGGAGCTGTATTCGGGGTGCGCGTGGTCGACGTAGAGGCGGGCCCCGTTGGTGAGGATGACGTTGGCGAGGCCGATGTCCTCGTCGGTGAGCTGGCTGGAGTCCGCGGTCTCGCGGGCGAGGTCAAAACCTCGCGCGTCCCGCAGCGGGTTCTCCTCCTCGAAGTCCCAGCGGGCGCGGCGCGCCCGGTGCATCGCCGCCGCGTAGGCGTTGACGATCTGGGACGAGGTGAGCATGGCATTGGCGTTGGGGTGGCCGGGGACGGAGATCCCATACTCCGTCTCGATGCCCATTACTCGCCGTACGGTCATGCGGCCCTCCTTGCCCGGCGGCGCTCCCTTGAGGGGCGGCGCTCAAGTACCGCTGCTTGTCGGTGCGCGTGCGCTGCCCGTCCACGCACTGCGCGACCGGGCGGTACGCAAGAGCCTAGAGCGCCTCTGTGCTGGTGGGGAGATCAATTACGTCATTGCTGCGGTGTCGTGCGAGCTGTCCGGAAAGCGACCGGCTGCGGATGCCCGGCCGGGCATCCGCAGCCGGTCCGCGTTCTACAGGTACTGCCCGGTATTCGCCACCGTGTCGATGGAGCGGCCGGTGTCCGCGCCCTGCTTTCCGGTGACGAGCGTGCGGATGAAGACGATCCGTTCGCCCTTCTTGCCGGAGATGCGGGCCCAGTCGTCCGGGTTCGTGGTGTTCGGCAGGTCCTCGTTCTCCTTGAACTCGTCCACACATGCCTGGAGGAGATGGGAGACGCGAAGGCCCTTCTGGCCCTGGTCGAGGAAGTCCTTGATGGCCATCTTCTTGGCCCGGTCGACGATGTTCTGGATCATCGCGCCGGAATTGAAGTCCTTGAAGTAGAGGACTTCCTTGTCGCCGTTGGCGTACGTGACTTCGAGGAAGCGGTTCTCCTCGGACTCGGTGTACATCCGCTCGACGACGGACTGGATCATCGCGTGCGAGGCAGCTTCCTTGGAGCCGGTGTGCTCCGCGAGGTCGTCCGCGTGCAGGGGCAGCGAAGGCGTGAGGTACTTCGCGAAGATGTCCTTCGCGGCCTCCGCGTCGGGGCGCTCGATCTTGATCTTCACATCGAGGCGGCCGGGGCGCAGGATCGCGGGGTCGATCATGTCCTCGCGGTTGGAGGCGCCGATGACGATGACGTTCTCCAGGCCCTCGACGCCGTCGATCTCGGCGAGCAGCTGGGGGACGATGGTGTTCTCCACGTCCGAGCTGACACCGGATCCCCGGGTGCGGAACAGGGACTCCATCTCGTCGAAGAAGACGATGACGGGGGTGCCCTCGCTCGCCTTCTCGCGGGCGCGCTGGAAGACGAGGCGGATATGCCGCTCGGTCTCGCCGACGTACTTGTTGAGGAGTTCCGGGCCCTTGATGTTGAGGAAGTAGCTCTTGCCCGCGGGCTGACCGGTGACTTCGGCGACCTTCTTGGCAAGGGAGTTGGCCACTGCCTTGGCGATGAGGGTCTTGCCGCAGCCGGGCGGCCCGTAGAGCAGGATGCCTTTCGGCGGCCGCAGTTCGTGCTCCTTGAAGAGGTCGGGGTGGAGGTACGGGAGCTCGACCGCGTCCCGGATCAGCTCGATCTGGTCGCCCAGGCCGCCGATCTTGCTGTAGTCGATGTCCGGTACCTCTTCGAGGACGAGCTCTTCGACCTCGCTCTTGGGGACCACTTCGTAGACGTAGCCGGACCTGGGTTCGAGCAGCAGGGCGTCGCCGGGGCGGATGGTGGCGTCCAGCAGCGGCTCCGCGAGCCGTACCACCCGTTCCTCGTCGGTGTGCCCGATGACCAGGGCGCGCTCGCCGTCCTCAAGGATTTCCTTGAGGGTGACGATGTCCCCGGCCCGCTCGTATTCCATGGCGTCGACCACGTTGAGCGCTTCGTTGAGCATGACTTCCTGGCCGCGCCGGAGGTCGTCGATCTCGACGCTGGGGCTGACATTCACCCGGAGCTTCCGGCCTCCGGTGAAGATGTCGCAGGTGCCGTCCTCATTGCCCTGCAGGAACACGCCGAAACCGGCCGGCGGCTGTGCGAGCCGGTCGACTTCTTCCTTGAGGGCCACGATCTGGTCGCGGGCCTCGCGGAGCGTGTTGGCGAGCCGCTCGTTCTGCGCGGAAACGCCTGCCAGGTTGGTCTGCAACTCGACGATCCGCTCTTCGAGAATCCTCGTATGGCGCGGAGAGTCGGCGAGCTTACGTCGCAGGACGGCGATTTCCTGCTCGAGATAGGCGACCTGGCCGGCTGGGTCTTCGGACCCCCGCCCGGGCCGGATGCCGCGGTTGATGTCGTCGTCGTGGGCTGCCACGGTCCTCACCTCCTCCAAGGGGAGCTGGACGCTTCCTGACCCTACCTGGGTGGGTGATGATTGAAACCCCTAGATCACAAAGACTGCGGGGCGTGTCCGATCGTCACCCTTGCGTTCCCCCTCGTGAGAGGGGAATACCCACCCTTCAACATCGGAAAGCGGCCGGTTGTATCGTCGAACCGTTCAACACCCGTCAGGGCTTGGCTTCTTTTGGTTCGGATACGCAGGGAACGGCAGGAGAAATGACCGTGCAGCAGGACGCTCCCACCGGCAGCGACGCTCAGGACCTGGAGGTCTGGATCGACCAGGACCTGTGCACGGGGGACGGTATCTGCGTGCAGTACGCACCCGAGGTGTTCGAGCTGGACATCGACGGCCTGGCGTATGTGAAGAGCGGCGACGACGAGCTGCTGCAGGACAAGGGCGCGACCACGCCCGTGCCGCTTCCACTGCTTCAGGATGTCGTCGATTCGGCCAAGGAGTGCCCGGGCGACTGCATCCATGTACGTCGCGTTTCGGACAGGGTCGAGGTGTACGGTCCCGAGGCCGCCTGATCCAGCGGTTCCGGGCGGGCGGGCACGCGCGGTGACCGCTCAGGCACTGCCGGGCCCGGCCTGGGTGGTGCGGACGAAGGCGCCGCCCTGCCACCGCCAGGTGACCTTTTCCTGCTGGTCGGGACAGCAGCGGGGTACATCGGCCGAGGAGTAGCCGAGCAGGGTGGCGAAGACGGCTCCGTCACGCACCGCGAAATCTCCGATGCTCATCTGCTGGGCGGGGTCCACCAGGGTCGCCACGATCCGGGGCGTGGCCCCGTTTCCTTTTGTGAGGACGTAGACGCCGCTGGGCGGGGTGCCGGATCCGGCCGCGCAGTGGACCACGGCGACGGTCTCGGGGCGGCCGTCGCCGTCCAGGTCGCCGGGCGCCTGTTGGGCCACGGTGTTCGCCATCCCGCCGCATTCCAGGGGGTAGGCCGCCCGCTCCGGATCGGGTGCGGCGACGGGCGCGGTGCCGTGCTGCGCGGCGGTCCGGTGGGGGGTCGAGGCGGAGGCGGTGGGGTCCGGCTGGAGCATGCCGGCTGCCGCGATGACGGCGGCCATCGCTGTCGCGGTGGCGAGCCAGTGGAGCGGCTTGGTGTCGGTGTGCGCGAGGTCCGGGAGCTCGGAGGTCTGCACGCGGGATGTCTCCTGTGGTTCCTGTGGATCGAGGATGCCTGGGGTGGCCAGCATCGTGCCACACCTCACAGAACAGGGGAACGGTGGGGTCGGCCACGGATGCGTGTCCGTACCGGCAACGAGGAGGCGCCGCCGCCGAGTTCCCGGGTCGGTCCGGGAACTCGTCGGTGGCGCCGGTACGTTGTGCGGCTCAGCCGCGGGAGGAGCCGCTCTGGCTGCCGGGGCCGTCGTAGTCCTCGCCGTAGGCACCCTTGGCGGGACGGCGGCGGCGCAGCGGGGCCTCCACACCGTCGGCCAGGCGGCGGGCGGTGACGAGGAAGCCGGTGTGGCCGATCATGCGGTGGTCCGGGCGGACGGCCAGGCCCTCGACGTGCCAGTTGCGGATCATCGATTCCCAGGGCTGCGGTTCGGCGAAGCAGCCGATCTCACGGATCGACTCGACGGTCCGCGCGAGCTGTGTGGTGGTCGCGACGTACGCGCAGAGGATGCCACCGGGCACGAGCGCCTTGGAAACGGCCTCCAGGCATTCCCAGGGGGCGAGCATGTCGAGGATGACACGGTCGACGTCGGTGTCCGAGAGGTTGTCCTGGAGGTCGCCGACGGTGAGCTGCCAGGCGGGGTGCGGTTCGCCGAAGTAGCGTTCCACGTTCTGCTGGGCGATCTCGGCGAAGTCCTCGCGGCGCTCGTAGGAGTGCAGCATGCCCTGGTCGCCGATGGCGCGCAGCAGGAAGGTGGAGAGCGAGCCGGACCCGACGCCGGCTTCCACGACGCGGGCGCCGGGGAAGATGTCGGCGAAGGCCAGGATCTGCCCTGCGTCCTTGGGGTAGACCACGGCGGCGCCGCGGGGCATGGACAGGACGTAGTCGGGGAGCAGGGGGCGCAGCGCGAGGTAGGCGACGTTTCCCGTGGTTCGGACAACGCTGCCCTCGGGGGCACCGATCAGCTCGTCGTGCGGGAAAGAACCCTTGTGGGTGTGGAAGTTCTTTCCGGCTTCGAGCGTGAAGGTGTAGTGGCGTCCCTTGGGATCGGTGAGCTGGACCTGGTCCCCGACCTTGAAGGGCCCGCGTCGGCGGGCGGCACCGGTCGGTTCAGACATGTGACCAGCGTACCGGTGATTCCCGGGGCTCCGACCGCGAGGCGGGGCGGACGCCGGGCGGTCAGGCGGCGGGCCTGGCCAGGGCGGCGACGAAGGCCCGTTCGACGTCGGCGGTGGACAGCACCCCGTAGATCTCCCCGGTCTCCTCCAGGACGAGGTACTCGGTGGCGGGATTGGCCTTGAGACGGTCCAGGAGTGCTTCGCCGGCCAGCTCGGCGGAGATCCTCATGCCCTCCGTGAGGTCCTGGGCGAGGCCGCTGACGGCGACCCAGGGGCGGCGGTGTTCGGGAATGGAGACGATGGCCGTTTCGCGGACGACGCCCGTGGGTTCGCCGTGTCCGTCGACGACGACGAGGGCGCGGGCGCCCGCCTCGTTGGCGCGGCGCAGGGCCTCGGAGAGCGGGGTGTCCGCCTCCACGGGGACGGCGCGCCGGGTGAGGGTGCGGGCACGCAGTTCGGGGAGGTGTTCGCGCAGCCGGGCCATGCGCAGGCTGTTGCCCGCTCCGGTCCAGATGATGGCGGCGAGGATGGCGGCGAGCAGCGCGTCGGTGACGGTGTCCATGCCGCTGAGGTCCCGGGGGTTGTTCCCGAAGGAGCCGGTGTGGGTGAGCAGCGGGAGGCCGATGAGGGTGACGACGGCGAGGGCGCGGCCGACCCAGGCGGCGGCGACGGTGCCGCTCATCGGCCGGCCGGTGATCTTCCAGACGACGGCGCGGAGCATCCGTCCGCCGTCGAGCGGGAGGCCGGGCAGGAGGTTGAAGGCGGCCACCAGGAGGTTGGAGACCATCAGTCCGGCGAGGAGGACACCGGGCACGGTGCCGGGTGCGACGAACTTCATCCCGACGTAGAAGAGGCCGGCGAGTACCAGGGAGAGCAGGGGGCCGACGAAGGCGAGCAGGAATTCGCGGCCGGGGGTCTCGGACTCCTTCTCGATCTCGGAGACGCCGCCGAAGAACTGGAGCTGGATGCGGCGCACCGGCAGCTTGTAGCGCAGCGCGACGACCGTGTGCGCGAGTTCGTGGACGAGTACGGAGGCGTAGAAGGCGATCGCGAAGAACAGGGAGACCAGATAACGCGCGGCGCCGAGCTCGGGCAGCACCCGTTCGAGCTGGCCGCCGAAGACCCAGGTGATCAGTGCGGCCACGACGAACCAACTGGGTGCGACGTACACGGGCACGCCGAACGGACGGCCCATGAGAAGGCCACCTCCGGGCTCTTCGGGGCGCTGCGGCTCGCCCTTGTCGGGGCCGGTGCCGGGGGCTGTTCCCCCCGTACCGGGCTGCGGCCGCCCGTTGTCGCCGCTCTCGTCCACGAGGTCCCTTCGGTCGGTGCCGGTCGGCACGATCTTGCAGTGTTCGAGGGTGTGTGGTCGATGGTATGCCGCCGGCTGTCAGTGGCGGGCCGTAGGGTCTTCGACATGACGTCCCTGCCGCGGCCCGCTCAGCCGCCTTCGTCCCTGTCGCCGTCGCGGGCGAGCGATTTCATGCAGTGTCCTCTGCTGTACCGCTTCCGGGTCATCGACAAACTGCCGGAGAAGCCCAGCGAAGCGGCCACCCGGGGCACGCTGGTGCACGCGGTGCTGGAGCGGCTCTTCGACAATCCGGCCGCGGAGCGCACGGCCGGCCGGGCCACTTCGCTGATCCCCGCCCAGTGGGACCGGCTGCTGGAGTCGAAGCCGGAGCTGTCGGAGCTGTTCGCGGAGGATGCCGGGGGCGAGCGGCTGTCGCGCTGGCTCGCGGAGGCGGAGAGCCTGGTGGAGCGGTGGTTCTCGCTGGAGGATCCGACGCGCCTGGAGCCCGCCGAGCGGGAGCTGTTCGTCGAGACGGAGCTGGAGTCGGGACTGCGGCTGCGCGGGGTGATCGACCGGATCGATGTGGCGCCCACGGGCGAGGTCCGGATCGTCGACTACAAGACGGGGAAGGCGCCGCGCCCGGAGTACGCGGAGGGTGCGCTCTTCCAGATGAAGTTCTACGCCCTGGTGATCTGGCGGGTGAAGGGTGTGGTGCCGCGGCGGCTCCAGCTCGTCTATCTCGGCAGCGGCGACATCTTGACGTACGACCCGGTGGTGGCGGATCTGGAGCGGGTCGAGCGGAAGCTGCTGGCGCTCTGGGACGCGATCCGGCTGGCGACGGAGACGGGCGAGTGGCGGCCCCGGCCGACGAAGCTCTGCGGCTGGTGCGATCACCAGTCGGCCTGTCCTGAATTCGGCGGCACTCCCCCGGTTTATCCGTTGTCCGTACGCCCGGCGGAATCGGAGCAGGATGTCCAGGGCAGAATGGATCCGGTCCGTGCCGAGGCCGCCCGGCCTGTGGCCCTGGAAGGACCCTGAGGAGACCCTGTGGCTATCCGCGTCCTACTGGTCGACGACCAACCGCTGCTGCGCACCGGCTTCCGGATGATTCTGGAGGCGGAGGGGGATCTCGCGGTGGTGGGCGAGGCCGGTGACGGTCTCCAGGCTCTCGACCAGGTGCGGGCGCTGCAGCCCGATGTGGTGCTGATGGACATCCGCATGCCGCGGATGGACGGCGTCGAGGCGACGCGTCAGATCACCGGGCCTGGCCGGGACGGTCCGGCGAAGGTGCTGGTGCTGACCACGTTCGATCTCGACGAGTACGTGGTGGAAGCGTTGCGCGCCGGTGCCAGCGGCTTCCTGTTGAAAGACGCTCCGGCCAATGAGCTGGTGCAGGCGATCCGTGTGGTCGCGGCAGGCGAGGCGATGCTCGCTCCGAGCATCACCCGCAGGCTGCTCGACAAGTACGCGGACCATCTGCCGTCCGGCGAGGAGCCGGTGCCCGACACCCTGCACACGCTGACAGACCGTGAGGTCGAGGTGCTGAAGCTGGTGGCGCGCGGTCTGTCGAATGCGGAGATCGCCGCGGATCTGTTCGTCAGCGAGACGACGGTCAAGACGCATGTCGGCCATGTGCTGACCAAGCTCGGCCTGCGGGACCGGGTGCAGGCGGCCGTGTACGCGTACGAGAGCGGCCTGGTGCGCCCCGGCGCCCAGTGAACGGACGAACGGGCCGGCCGGCTGGCCGGAGAGCAACCGGCCTTCGCCCCGGCCGGAAGGGCCGGGGCGTCGTCCGTGCTCAGGCGTTGCCGTCGGCGAGCTCCCAGAGCTGGAGGTCGGCGGATGAGTTGACCGCCCATTCGACGCCCGTGAGACCTTCGCGGGAGGCGACGTACTGCTTGCCCTGCCAGATCGGCAGTACAGGGACGTCCTGGGCGACGATGTCCTGGAGCCGCTGGAAGGTCTTGTCCGAGGCGCTGCGGTCGGACTCCCGGCGGGACTGCGGGATGAGCGTCTTCTGGGCCAGCTCCGACGTGTAGGGCGAGTTGAGGAAGTTGTTCCTGTCGAGGAACGGCGCCGTGAAGTTGTCGGGATCCGGGAAGTCGGGGAACCAGCCCATTCCGTAGACGGCGTAGTCGCCGCGCACCTGCGCGGGGCGGTACTTCTCCCAAGCGGCGCCCTGGACGGTGACGTCGAACAGCCCGGTGTCGTTGAACTGCTTCTTCAGGGCTTCGAATTCGGTGGCCGTCCCGGCACCGAAGTGGTCCGTCGTGTAGTGCAGGGTGAGCTTCACCGGCGTGTCGATGCCCGCGGTGCGCAGGATCGCCGCGGCCTTCGTGGTGCTGGGCTCGCCGTACCTGTTGTAGAACGAGTTGGTGTGCGTGGTGATGCCGGACGGGATCAGCGAGTACAGCGGCTCGGCCGTGGTGCCGTACACCTTGCTCGCGATCTCACCCCGGTCGATGACCTGGGCCATGGCCTGGCGTACGGGCTTCTTCACGGCCGGGTCCTTGGTGTCGAACCCGAGGAAGCTGACGGCGAGACCGGGTATCTCGGTGAGCTTGATGCCGTTTTCGGGGTTTTCGAGCAGCCGCCGGGACTGCTCGGGCGACATGGTGCGGGTCATCATGTCGATCTTCTTGCTGTCGAGGGCTTTCCCCATCGCCTTGGCGTCGGGGAAGAGATCCAGTTCGACCTCGTCGTTCCGTACCTTCAGATCACCCTTGTAGTACGGGTTCCTCGTGAAGAGGACCTTGACGACCCGATGGTGCTCGACTTGCGGCTTCATGGTGTACGGACCGGAGCCGTCCACCTGGAATCCGGTGCGTGCGGACTTCGCGGCGTACTTGCTCCGCGGCACGATCCCGGCGACCGGGGTGGCGAGCTTGTACGGGAACGTGGCGTCCGGCGTGCGGAGGTGGAAGATGACCTCCCGCTCGCCCTGCGTCTCGACGGTGTCGATGTTGGCGAGCAGGGCTACGGGCCCGTTGGCCGCGTTGATGCGGATGACGCGGTCGATGGAGTACTTCACGTCATCGGCGGTGATCGGCTTGCCGTCGGCGAACTTCAGGCCGACGCGCAGCTTGCAGCGGTAGCTCTCGTTCTGGGTGTCCGTGAACGTGCAGCTCTCGGCCGCTTCGGGGACCGGCTCGCCGCCGCCCCGCGGCACATGCGTCAGGGTCTGCACGGTCTGCCGGAGCACGTTCCACACGCCCGCTTCGTAGCCGATGGCGGGGTCGAGCGGTGCGGGGTTCCCCTTGGAGGTCACGAACTGGTCCGTGGTGCCGACAACGATGGCGGCCCTGCCATCGCTCCCGTCACCCGACGCGCCGCAGGCGGCGAGTGCGGGTGCGAGCAGACCGAGGACGGCCGGCAGCACCAGAGTCTTGCGGTTCATTGTGGACGCTCTCCCTCATCCCGGCATGGAGAAAACGACATTAGTGGGCGGCGTGGCCAATGCCGGACCGGAGATGCCCGGCGCGTAATCAGACGGTGACCGGAATTACCGGCGAGCCGTTTTTCCCGGCCCGGAGGGTTTCGTACGAGAAGCCGTCAATCGGTACATTTCGGCACCACGAATCGGACACCTCAGGCGATCTTGAATGGCTTTCCTCCCGTAATTCGGGTGACAAAGGTCACGCCCGGGCCCCTTTCTTTCTTTTGCCGTGCGCCCGGCTTACACACACGTACGCACGACAGAAAATGCACCATCCGATGCCGAGAGTTTTTCGGATTATTCACAGAAACACTCTCGGTGTTCGGATCACCGCATTCCCGTGACCAGGCCCCGGAGAAATGCGAGGTCGACCTCTTCGAGCGAACGTACGATCACACGGCCGGACGCCGGGGCGATCGGCGCGACGGACGGTACGGCGACCACCCGGCAGCCCGCGGCCTCCGCGGCCGCGACTCCGGTCGCGGTGTCCTCGATGACCGCACACAGCTCGGGCTCGGCCCCGAAGCCGGACGCGGCGGTGAGATAGGGCTCCGGGTGCGGCTTCGTACGGGTGACCTCGTCGCCCGCGACGGTCAGGGAGAAGTGGTGGTGACCCACCGAGTCCAGCACCCGGTCGATGATCCGACGGTGCGAGGCGGAGACCAGGGCGGTGGGAATCTCGTGCCTGGCCAGTTCGGCCAGCAACCGTGCCGCGCCCGGCATCAGCGGCACACCGCGACCGATGCGCTCCTCGAAGCGGTCGTTGAGCAGCACGGTGAGTTCGGCGAGGGTGATGTCCGCGCCGGTCACATCCATGAGGTAGCCGGCGCTGCGGGTCATCGGCCCGCCGACCACCACGTCCCGCCATGCCTCGTCGAGCTGGTGCCCGAGATCGGCGAAGACCTCCACCTCTGCGTCCCACCAGAAGCCCTCGGTGTCGACGAGGGTGCCGTCCATGTCGAGCAGGACGGCCTGCAGGGCGGCGCCTTCGGCCGTGCGGGTCATGGACGCGGGAACCGTGCTGGTCATCCGGCACACCTTCCGTAAGGGACGAGAAGGCCGGCCGCCTTTTCCCGTGGGAAGGGCGACCGGCCTGCACTGGACCGACCAGTCTACGACTTGTCCTGCTGCCGCGCGCTGAACGGCGTCTTACCGCGCGTTGAAGTACTTCGCCTCCGGGTGGTGGATGACGATCGCGTCGGTGGACTGCTCCGGGTGCAGCTGGAACTCCTCCGAGAGCTGCACACCGATCCGCTCGGGCTGGAGCAGCTCGGCGATCTTCGCCCGGTCCTCCAGGTCGGGACACGCGCCGTAGCCGAGGGAGAAGCGCGCGCCGCGGTACTTCAGCGCGAACATGTCCTCGACATCGGCCGGGTCCTCGCTGCCGAAGCCGAGCTCGGAGCGGACGCGGGCGTGCCAGTACTCGGCGAGGGCCTCGGCCAGCTGTACGGACAGGCCGTGCAGCTCCAGGTAGTCGCGGTAGGAGTTGGCCTCGAAGAGCTTGGCGGTCTCGCCGCCGATCTTCGAACCGACGGTGACGACCTGGAGGCCGATCACATCCGTCTCGCCGGACTCCTCGGGGCGGAAGAAGTCGGCGAGGCACAGGCGGCGGCCGCGGCGCTGGCGCGGGAAGGTGAAGCGGGTGCGCTCGGAGCCGTCCTCGTGGAGCAGGATCAGGTCGTCGCCCTTGGAGACACAGGGGAAGTAGCCGTAGACGACGGCGGCTTCCAGCAGGTTCTCGGTGTGGAGCTTGTCGAGCCAGCCGCGCAGGTGCGGGCGGCCCTCCGCCTCGACCAGTTCCTCGTACGTCGGTCCGTCCCCGGCGCGGGCCTGCTTGAGCCCCCACTGGCCCTTGAAGAGCGCGCCCTCGTCCAGCCAGGACGCGTACTCCTTGAGCTGGATGCCCTTGACGACCCGGGTCCCCCAGAAGGGGGGCTCGGGGACCGGGTTGTCGACGGCGACGTCGGAGCGGACACCCTCCTCGGGCTCTTCGACCTCCAGCACCGCCGTGTCGCGCCTGGGTACGCGGCGCTGCTTGAGTTCGGGCAGGGTGGCGCCCGGGACACCGCGCTTGACCGCGACCAGGGCGTCCATCAGGCGCAGTCCCTCGAACGCGTCGCGGGCGTAGCGGACCTCGCCCTCGTAGATCTCGTGGAGGTCCTGTTCGACGTAGGCACGGGTGAGCGCGGCACCGCCGAGGATCACCGGGTATTCGGCGGCCAGCTTGCGCTGGTTCAGCTCCTCCAGGTTCTCCTTCATGATCACGGTGGACTTCACCAGGAGACCGGACATGCCGATGACGTCGGCGCGGTGCTCCTGGGCGGCGTCCAGGATCGCGGAGACGGGCTGCTTGATGCCGAGATTGACCACGTTGAAGCCGTTGTTGGACAGGATGATGTCGACGAGGTTCTTACCGATGTCGTGGACGTCACCACGGACCGTGGCCAGGACGATGGTGCCCTTGCCCTCGGCGTCGGACTTCTCCATGTGCGGCTCCAGGTAGGCCACCGCGGTCTTCATGACTTCGGCGGACTGGAGCACGAACGGCAGCTGCATCTGGCCGGAGCCGAAAAGCTCGCCGACGACCTTCATGCCCTCCAGGAGGGTGTCGTTGACGATGTCGAGGGCCGGGCGGGTTCGGAGGGCCTCGTCGAGGTCGGATTCCAGGCCGTTCTTCTCGCCGTCGATGATGCGGCGCTGGAGGCGTTCGTCGAGCGGCAGGGCGAGGAGTTCCTCGGCCTTGCCCGCCTTCATCGACTTCGTGCTGACGCCCTCGAACAGCTCCATGAGCTTCTGGAGGGGGTCGTAGCCCTCGGCGCGGCGGTCGTAGACGAGGTCGAGCGCGACCTTCACCTGCTCCTCGTCGAGGCGCGCGATCGGCAGGATCTTGGAGGCGTGCACGATCGCGGAGTCGAGACCGGCCTTGACGCACTCGTCGAGGAAGACGGAGTTCAGGACGACCCGGGCGGCCGGGTTGAGGCCGAAGGAGATGTTGGACAGGCCGAGCGTGGTCTGGACGTCGGGGTGGCGCTTCTTCAGCTCGCGGATGGCCCCGATGGTGGCGATGCCGTCGCCCCGGGACTCCTCCTGGCCGGTGCAGATCGTGAAGGTCAGGGTGTCGATGAGAATGTCCGACTCCTGGATGCCCCAGTTGCCGGTCAGGTCCGCGATCAGCCGCTCGGCGACGGCGACCTTGTGCTCGACGGTACGGGCCTGGCCCTCCTCGTCGATGGTCAGGGCGATCAGCGCGGCACCGTGCTCGACGGCCAGCGCGGTGACCTTGGCGAACCGCGAATCGGGGCCGTCCCCGTCCTCGTAGTTGACGGAGTTGAGGACGGCCCGGCCGCCGAGCTTCTCCAGGCCGGCGCGGAGGACCGGCACCTCGGTGGAGTCCAGCACGATCGGGAGGGTGGAGGCGGTGGCGAAACGTCCGGCCAGCTCCTCCATGTCGGCGACGCCGTCTCGGCCGACGTAGTCCACGCAGAGGTCGAGCATGTGCGCTCCCTCGCGGATCTGGTCGCGCGCCATCTCCACGCAGTCGTCCCAGCGGGCCGCCAGCATCGCCTCGCGGAACTTCTTCGATCCGTTGGCGTTCGTGCGCTCGCCGATCGCCAGGTAGGAGGTGTCCTGGCGGAACGGGACGGTCTGGTACAGGGAGGCGGCGCCCGGCTCGGGACGGGGCGCGCGGGAGGTGAGCGCGGAGCCGCGGACACGCTCGACGAGCTGTCGCAGGTGCTCGGGGGTCGTACCGCAGCAGCCGCCGACCAGCGAGAGGCCGTACTCCTGGACGAACGTCTCCTGGGCGTCGGCGAGCCCCTCGGGACCGAGCGGGAAGTGCGCCCCGTCCTTGGTGAGCACCGGCAGTCCGGCATTCGGCATGCAGAGCAGCGGGATACGGGAGTGGCGCGTGAGGTAGCGCAGGTGCTCGCTCATCTCGGCGGGGCCGGTCGAGCAGTTCAGACCGATCATGTCGACGCCGAGCGGTTCCAGCGCGGTCAGCGCGGCCCCGATCTCGGAGCCGAGCAGCATGGTTCCGGTGGTCTCGAACGCCAGCGAACACAGCACCAGGAGGTCGCTGCCCATCGCCTCCAGGGCGCGCCGCGCGCCCAGCACGGCGGCCTTGGTCTGCAGCAGGTCCTGCGTCGTCTCGATGATGAGCGCGTCCGCGCCGCCGGCGATCAGTCCCTCGGCGTTCTGCTGGAAGCCGTCCCGCAGCACGGTGTAGGGAGCGTGCCCCAGCGTGGGAAGCTTCGTACCCGGGCCCATGGAGCCGAGCACCCAGCGCTGCTGTCCGGTGGAGGCGGTGAATTCGTCGGCGACCTCGCGGGCGATGCGCGCGCCGGACTCGGAGAGCTCGTGGATCCGCTCGGCGATGTCGTACTCGCCCAGGGCGGAGGCGTTGGCCCCGAAGGTGTTCGTCTCGACGCAGTCCACGCCGACGGCGAAGTACTCCTGGTGCACGGAGCGCACGATGTCGGGGCGCGTGACGTTCAGGATCTCGTTGCAGCCTTCGAGGTTCTGGAAGTCCTCGAGGGTCGGGTCCTGTGCCTGGAGCATGGTGCCCATGGCACCGTCGGCCACCACCACCCGGGTGGCGAGTGCCTCACGGAGGGCTTCGGCTCGGTTCCGGCTGTCGGCGGAAGGGGTCGGCGACGAGGCCATGGATGTACTCCCTGGGATGCGACGGCTGTCGGCTTTGCGTCTTCGGCGGAAGGCGCACCAGGCCAGCGTAGCCGGGCGGCGCCCGGGGCCGTCACTCCGTCCCACGGAACGGACGGCATGCTGTGCGCTGGGGATGTCCGGATCGGAGTGGTGCAGCGGTTTTCCTGCGCGCTCGCGCATGGGTCGGCATCGACCGATAGTGTTCAGCATTGTCGAACCAAGGTGGAGGAGTACGGCGCGATGGCCAAGAACATCCAGTCGCTGGAGCGGGCGGCGGCGATGCTGCGCCTGCTGGCAGGCGGCGAGCGTCGGCTGGGACTGTCCGACATCGCCTCCTCACTGGGCCTGGCCAAGGGCACCGCACACGGCATCCTGCGCACGCTCCAGCACGAGGGCTTCGTCGAGCAGGACGCGGCGTCCGGCCGCTATCAGCTGGGCGCGGAGCTGCTGCGTCTGGGCAACAGCTATCTGGACGTCCACGAGCTGCGGGCCCGCGCCCTCGTCTGGACGGACGACCTGGCCCGCTCCAGTGGCGAGAGCGCCCATCTGGGGGTCCTGCACCAGCAGGGCGTCCTCATCGTCCACCACGTGTTCCGGCCCGACGACAGCCGGCAGGTCCTGGAGGTCGGGGCCATGCAGCCGCTGCACTCCACGGCCCTGGGCAAGGTGCTCTCGGCGTACGACCCGGTGGCGCACACCGAGGCGATGGAGGCCGAGCGGAGGTCCTTCACCCCGCACACCGTCACCGACGCGGCGGAGTTCGAGACGATGCTCGACCTGATCCGGGCCCGCGGCTGGGCGGCCGACGTGGAGGAGACCTGGAAGGGCGTGGCCGCGGTGGCCGCCCCGATCCACGACCGGCGGCGGATGCCGGTCGGTGCGGTGGCCGTGACCGGCGCGGTGGAGCGGGTCTGCGCGGACGGGGAGCTGCGCCCCGAGCTGATCGCCGCGGTGCGGGACTGCGCCCGCGCAGTCTCCAGGGATCTGGGCGCCCGGCCCTTCTGACCGCGGCGGTGATCACCGGCGGCGGCCCGCCACCGCGGGCCGTCGGTAACGATCGAGTTATAGGCCACACAACCCTTGACGCATGTTTCACCTGGGGGAAGCATTGCCGTTCACCGGTCGGCATTGTCGAACAGCTAACGGAATTTCGCGTTAAGGTGTGACAGCGCCAAGGACCGGAAAACGCCCTCACGTGAGGGCGCGGACCACCGGAGGGACCCGGGGTTCGGCTTCCCTGGACGAAGGACAAAGGAGTCGCGGGTGTCCAGCTCCGACATCTTCATCGGCGAGACCATAGGTACCGCCGTACTCATCCTGCTCGGCGGCGGCGTCTGCGCGGCGGTGACTCTCAAGCGCTCCAAGGCGCGGAACGCCGGCTGGCTCGCCATCACCTTCGGGTGGGGCTTCGCGGTGCTGACCGGCGCATATCTGGCCGGCGGCGTGTCCGGCGCGCATCTCAATCCGGCGGTCACGATCGGTCTCGCGATCGAGGGCGGCACCAAGTGGAGCGACGTACCGCTGTACCTCGGCTCCCAGATGTTCGGCGCGGTGATCGGCGCGGTGCTGGTCTGGGTGGCGTACTACGGGCAGTTCCGGGCGCATCTCACAGATCCGGAGATCGTGGGCGCCCAGCCGGGTGAAGAGGCCATGGTCGACCAGGCCTCCGCCCCGAAGGCGGGCCCGGTGCTGGGAGTCTTCTCCACCGGCCCCGAGATCCGGCACGCGGTGCAGAACCTCGCCACCGAGATCATCGCCACCGTCGTGCTCGTCCTGGCGATCCTCACCCAGGGCCTCAACAACGACGGCAACGGCCTCGGCACGCTCGGCGCGATGGTCACCGCGCTGGTCGTCGTCGGTATCGGTCTCTCGCTCGGCGGGCCGACGGGTTACGCGATCAACCCGGTTCGCGACCTCGGTCCGCGTATCGTGCACGCGCTGCTTCCGCTGCCGAACAAGGGCGGTTCCGACTGGGGCTACGCATGGATCCCGGTCGTCGGACCGCTCGTCGGCGGCGCGATCGCGGGCGGGCTCTACAACGTCGCCTTCGCCTGAGCCGTGACGTACAGAGCTGTGACGTACAGAGCCGTAATCCTCACGACCACACAGACTTCCGGGAGCACACCGTGACCGACGCACACACCACCGGCCCGTTCATCGCGGCCATCGACCAGGGCACCACCTCCAGCCGCTGCATCGTCTTCGACAAGGACGGCCGGATCGTCTCCGTCGACCAGAAGGAGCACGAGCAGATCTTCCCGAAGCCGGGCCGGGTCGAGCACGACGCGACCGAGATCTGGGAGAACGTCCAGGAGGTCGTGGCGGGCGCCGTCGTCAAGGCGGGCATCACCGCCGCCGACGTGAAGGCCATCGGCATCACCAACCAGCGAGAGACCACGCTGCTCTGGGACAAGAACACCGGTGAGCCCGTCCACAACGCCCTCGTGTGGCAGGACACCCGCACCGACGCGCTCTGCAAGGAGCTCGGCCGCAACGTGGGCCAGGACCGCTTCCGCCGCGAGACCGGTCTGCCGCTCGCCTCGTATTTCTCCGGCCCCAAGGTCCGCTGGCTGCTCGACAACGTCGAAGGGCTGCGCGAGCGCGCCGAGCGCGGCGACATCCTCTTCGGCACCATGGACTCCTGGGTCATCTGGAACCTGACCGGCGGCACGAACGGCGGCGTCCACGTCACCGACGTCACCAACGCCTCGCGCACCCTCCTGATGAACCTGCACACCATGACGTGGGACCCCAAGATCCTCGCGTCCATGGAGATCCCGCCGGCCGTGCTGCCCGAGATCCGCTCCTCCGCCGAGGTGTACGGCACCGCGAAGGGCGGCGTCCTGGACGGCGTCCCGGTCGCCTCCGCGCTCGGCGACCAGCAGGCGGCCCTCTTCGGCCAGACCTGTTTCTCCGAGGGCGAGGCCAAGTCCACGTACGGCACCGGCACCTTCATGCTGATGAACACCGGTGAGACGCCCGTCAACTCGTACAACGGACTACTGACGACCGTCGGGTACCGGATCGGAGACCAGAAGCCGGTCTACGCCCTGGAAGGTTCCATCGCCGTCACCGGCGCGCTGGTGCAGTGGATGCGCGACCAGATGGGCCTGATCAACTCCGCGGCCGAGATCGAGACGCTGGCCTCGTCGGTCGAGGACAACGGCGGCGCGTACTTCGTGCCCGCCTTCTCCGGTCTGTTCGCCCCGTACTGGCGCTCCGACGCCCGCGGCGTCATCGCCGGTCTGACCCGGTACGTCACCAAGGCCCACATCGCCCGTGCCGTCCTGGAGGCCACCGCCTGGCAGACCAGGGAGATCACCGACGCCATGACGAAGGACTCCGGTGTCGAGCTCACCGCCCTGAAGGTCGACGGCGGCATGACCTCCAACAACTTGCTGATGCAGACGCTCGCCGACTTCCTGGACGCACCCGTGGTGCGGCCCATGGTCGCCGAGACGACCTGCCTCGGCGCCGCCTACGCCGCCGGCCTCGCCGTCGGCTTCTGGCCGGACACCGACGCGCTGCGCGCCAATTGGCGCCGGGCCGCCGAGTGGACACCCCGCATGGACGCGGACATCCGCGACCGCGAGTACAAGAGCTGGCTCAAGGCCGTGGAACGGACCATGGGCTGGCTCGAAGACGAGGAGTAATCACCATGACCACCCTGCAGAGCGTCCCGGCACTCGGGACACACCCGGCCTCCGGCTCCCTCCCGAGCCGCGCCGAGACTCGGGAGCAGCTGTCCAAGGCTGCGTACGACCTCCTGGTGATCGGTGGCGGCATCCTGGGCATCTCCACCGCCTGGCACGCCGCGCAGTCCGGGCTGCGGGTGGCCCTGGTGGACGCCGGCGACTTCGCCGGCGCCACCTCCTCAGCCTCCTCCAAGCTGCTCCACGGCGGTCTGCGCTACCTGCAGACCGGTGCGGTGAAGCTGGTCGCGGAGAACCACTTCGAGCGCCGTGCGGTGTCCCGTCAGGTGGCCCCCCACCTGGCCAATCCGCTCACCTTCTACCTGCCGGTGTACAAGGGCGGCCCGCACGGCGCGGCCAAGCTCGGCGCGGGTGTGTTCGCTTACTCGGCGCTCTCCGCGTTCGGTGACGGGGTCGGGCATGTGATCGGTCCGGCCAGGGCGCAGCGCGATGTGCCGGAACTGCGTACCGACAACCTGAAGGCCGTCGCGGTCTACGGCGACGACCAGATGAACGACGCCCGGATGGCACTGATGACGGTCCGCGCGGCCGTCGACGCGGGTGCGGTCGTCCTCAACCACGCGGCGGTGACCGGACTGCGGTTCACCCGGGGCCGGGTGACGGGCGCCGACCTGGAGGACCGTACGGACGGTACGGAGTTCGGCGTCAACGCCCGTCTCGTGCTGAACGCCACCGGCCCGTGGGTCGATCACCTGCGGAAGATGGAGGACGCCGGCGCGGCTCCTTCGATACGTCTTTCCAAGGGCGCGCACCTGGTGCTGAAGCGGACGCGGCCGTGGAAGGCCGCGCTGGCGACCCCGATCGACAAGTACCGGATCACGTTCGCCCTGCCGTGGGAGGACATGCTGCTGCTCGGCACGACGGACGAGGAGTACGAGGGCGATCCGGCGGACGTCGCGGTCAACGAGAAGGACACCGCGCAGATCCTGGACGAGGCCGCGTTCTCCATCAAGGACCAGCAGTTGTCGCGCGATCTGATCACGTACTCCTTCGCAGGTCTCCGGGTGCTGCCCGGCGGTCCCGGCGACACGTCCAAGGCCAAGCGCGAGACGGTCGTGACGGAGGGCCGCGGCGGGATGCTGTCGGTCGCGGGCGGCAAGTGGACGACGTTCCGCCACATCGGCCGTACGGTGATGAACAAGCTGGCCGCGCTCCCCGGCCACCCCCTGGCGGACGACATGGAGCCGATCTCGCGGTTGCCCAAGAAGCTCCCGCTGCCCGGCATCGCCAACCCGAACGCGGTGGCGCACCGGCTGCTGATCGACGGCGGTACGCCCGGCCCCCGGATGGCCGCCGACACGGCCCGCCACCTCGCCACCCACTACGGCTCGCTCGCCTTCGACATCGCACGGCTGGCGAACGAGAATCCGGCGCTGGCCGAGCGCGTCCACCCGGACGCCCCGGAGATCTGGGCGCAGGTCGCCTACGCGCGTGATCACGAGTGGGCCGAGACGGCGGACGACGTGCTGCGCCGCCGGACGACGCTGACGATCCGGGGCCTGGCGACGGACGAGATCCGGGCCGGCGTCGAGACCATGCTCGGCGACCGGAGCTGACGGGGTCGTACGCATCGGACGGGGCGGTTCCCGGAGGGGGCCGCCCCTTCCGTATGTCCGCCTGCCCGGGAAGGCCTCGCCCCGCCGTACGGCCGCTGTGCGCGTGCGACGTCCCGGCGGCCGTCCGCCGGGGCGCGCCCCCGGGGCGACCTGCGGCAGACCTGGTTCATCAGCCTCTTCCGACCCGCATAATGAGGGGAGACATCGGATGTCTGATTCCAGTCCGGATCCAGGAGGACCGTCATGGCTGTCACCGACGAGGCGATCGAGAAGATCAAGGAAATGATCGTCTCGGGTGCGCTACGGCCCGGCGACCGGCTCCCCAAGGAGAGCGAACTCGCGGCCGAGCTGGGGCTCTCCCGCAACTCCCTCCGGGAGGCGGTGCGCGCCCTGTCGCTGATCCGCATTCTCGATGTGCGGCAGGGCGACGGCACGTATGTGACCAGCCTTGATCCGCAGTTGCTGCTGGAGGCGCTGAGCTTCGTCGTGGACTTCCACCGCGACGACACGGTGCTCGAGTTCCTGGCGGTCCGCCGGATCCTCGAACCGGCGGCGACGGCGATGGCGGCCACCCGGATCAGCGAGGCCCAACTGGACGTGCTGAGCTCACAGTTGGACGCCCTGGGCGCACAGCCCTCGGTGGAGGAGCTGGTCGCCTGCGATCTGGAGTTCCACCGCGGGATCGTGCAGTCCTCCGGGAACTCGGTGCTCTGCTCGCTGCTGGACGGGCTGTCGGGGCCGACGACCCGGGCGCGGGTCTGGCGCGGTCTGACGCAGGAGGACGCGGTGAGCCGCACGCTCCATGAGCACCGGGCGATCGTGTCGGCGCTGCGGGACCGGGACGCGGAGGCCGCGCGGGCGTGGGCGACGGTGCACGTGGCGAGCGTGGAGCAGTGGTTGCGGTCGACGCTGTAGCGCGGCGGGCGGGTGGCCGGGGCTCCGCCCCGGAACCCGCGCTCGAACGCCGGCGGGGCTGAGAATGATCAGCACCGCCGGCGTCGCGGGAAAAGAGATCAGTCCTGCTTCTCGCCGCTCGCGAAGCGGGAGATGACCAGGGCGACGATGATGATCGCGCCGTTGAGGAACTGGTTCCACAGCGCGGGGACGCCGCCGAGGGTCATCACATTGACCACCAGTTGGAGCGTCAGTACACCGGTCAGCGCACCGAACAGGGTGCCGCGTCCGCCCTTGAGGCTGATGCCGCCGATGACCGCGGCGGCGAACACCTGGAAAATCCAGCCGTTGCCCTGGGTCGCCGCGACCGATCCGTAGTGGCCGGTGTAGAGGATGCCCGCGAAGGCCGCCAGCAGGCCGCCGATGGCGAGGACGATCCAGGTGACCCGGTCCACCCGGATGCCCGCGGCGCGCGCGGCCTCCGGGTTGCCTCCGATCGCGTACAGCGAACGCCCGTGGCGCAGCCAGGCCAGCGCGGCGCCGCCGACAGCGAACAGCGCCAGGCAGATCCAGACGGCGGCCGGTGCGCCGAACCACTCGCTCTTGCCGAGGTAGCGGAAGGACTCCGGCACGTCGGTGATGGACTTGCCCTCGGTGATGCCGATGTGGAGGCCGCGCAGCATGGTGAGCATGCCGAGCGTGGCGATGAAGCCGTTGACCCGCAGCTTCAGCATCAGGAAGCCGTTGACGGCACCGATGGCGAGGCCCACGAGCAGACAGAGCGGGATCGCCGACCAGGTGGGCAGCAGGCCCAGGCCCGCGAAGCGGCCGCCCTCGGCAGGCAGGACCAGCCACATCGCGACGACCGGCGCGATGCCGATCGTCGACTCCAGTGACAGGTCCATCCGTCCGCAGATCAGGATCAGCGCCTGGCCCAGGACCAGCAGGCTCAGCTCGGAGGACTGCTGTACGACGCTGATCAGGTTCTCGGAGGTCAGGAACACCGGCGAGACGATGAACCCGATCACCATCAGCACCAGGATCACCGGTACCAGGGAGAAGTCGCTCCACCGGATCAGCTTCAGCCGGTCCAGCGGGCGCTCGCCCGTCGGGGAGCCCTTCGGCCCGCCGTCGATGTCGTCGGCCGCCGCGGGCCGTACCGTGCCGGTCATTCCCTTTCCCCCACACCTTCCATGGCGGCGACGAGTTCCCCGTCGGTCCACCCGCTGGCGAATGTCGCGACCACGCGCCCGTGGAACAGGGCGAGCACCCGGTCGCAGACCCGCAGATCGTCCAGTTCGTCCGAGATGATCACCGCGGCGTTCCCCTCGTCGGCGACCCGCCGTACGACTCCGAGCAGCGAGTCCTTGGACTTGATGTCCACACCGGCGGTGGGGCGGACCGCCACCAGCACGCTGGGCTTGCGGGCCAGCGCGCGGGCGACCACCACCTTCTGCTGGTTGCCGCCGGAGAGCCCGGAGACGGGCTGCTCGGGCCCCTGTGTCTTGATGTCCAGCGAGGCGATCACGGACCGTGCGAACTCCCTTGTGCGGGAGGGCAGTACGGTCCCCCACGGGCCGAGCTGGTCGGTGACGGTGAGGGTGGCGTTCTCTGCGACGCTGCGTTCCAGGACGAGGCCCTGGTCGTGCCGGTCCTCGGGGATGTAGCCGATCCCGGCGTCCAGTGCGTGCGGCACGCTGCCGGAGCGCACGGTCCTGCCGTGGACAAAGACCGTGCCGCCGCCCGCCTTGCGCATTCCGGCCAGGGTCTCACCCAGGGCCGTGTTGCCGCTGGCCGCGGAGCCGGCGAGGCCGAGCACCTCGCCGGGGCGGACCTCCAGGTCCAGAGGTTCGAACTGGCCCTGAAGGGTGAGGCGTTCGGTACGCAGGACAGGTGCGGCCGACTCGTCCCGTGCCGCCGCGGCGTCACCGCTCGCGTGCCAGCCGGTGGCGCCGGCGGACTGTTCACCGGTCATCGCCGCCACCAGTTCCACCTTGGCGATGTCGGCGACCGGGGCGGTGAGCACATGGCGGGCGTCGCGGTAGACGGTGACCGCCGTACACAGCTCGTACACCTCCTGCAGATGGTGGGAGATGAAGAGGAACGCCACTCCCTGGCCCTGCAGTTCCCGGAGCTTGTCGAAGAGCCGCCCGATGCCACGGGCGTCGAGCTGGGCGGTCGGCTCGTCCAGGATGATCAGCCGGGCGCCGAAGGACAGCGCCCGGGCGATCTCGACGAACTGCCGCTGCTCGACGGCGAGATCGCGCGCCCGGGTGCCGGGGTCGACCTGGACGCCGTACTCGGCGAGGAGCCCCTCGGCCCGCTTGCGGAGCTTCCCCCAGCTGATCCAGCGGGCGTTGTCGTCGAAGCGGTTGAGGAAGAGGTTCTCGGCGACGGTCAGATCGGGGACGACCATCGACTTCTGGTAGACGCAGGCGACCTTCGACTGCCAGGCCGTGGTGTCCCCGAAGGCGGGCGCGGGCTCCCCACCGAAGGCGACCGTGCCCGCGTCCGCCTTGTGGAGCCCGGTCAGGACACTGACCAGCGTCGACTTGCCCGCGCCGTTGCGACCGACGAGGGCGTGGGACTCACCGGGCCGCACGGTGAGCTTCACCCCGTCGAGCGCGACGGTCGGCCCGAAGCGTTTGACGATGCCCGTCGCCTCTACGGCAGGTGGTGGTGCCTGGTCCATGGCTAGCTCTTCTTTTCCAGCTGATTGGCCCACAGCTTCGGGTCGTCGACGTTGTCCTTGGTCACCAGCGGCGCGGGGAGCTGGTCCTCGAAGCCGTTCGGGATCTTGATGATGTTCGAGTCGTGGTCGGTCGGGCCTTCCTTGAAGGTCTTGCCGTCCAGGGCCGCCTTCGCGTAGTACAGCGCGTACTTCGCGTACAGGTCGGCGGGCTGGGAGATCGTCGCGTCGATCTTCCCCGCCTTGATGGCGTCGAACTCCTCCGGGATGCCGTCGTTGGAGATGATCGTGATGTGGCCCGGCGTACCGGCCGGCTTCAGCAGCTTCTTCTGCTCCAGGAGCGCGAGGGTGGGCTGCAGGAAGACACCGCCCGCCTGCATGTAGATGCCGTTGATGTCGGGGTTGGCTGCCAGGGTGGCCTGGAGCTTGGCGGAGGCGACATCGCCCTTCCAGTCGGTGGCCAGCTCGAAGACCTTGATGCCGGGGAAGTCCTTGTCCATGCAGGCCTTGAACGCCTCCGACCGGTCACGGCCGTTGATCGAGGCGAGGTCGCCCTGGAACTCGACGACCTTGCCCTTGCCCTTCAGTTGCTCACCGAGGTACTTGCAGGCGTTGGTCCCGTACGCCTTGTTGTCGGCCCGCACCACCATGTAGATGTTGCCCTTGTCGGGTCGGGTGTCGACGCTGATGACGGGGATCTTCTTCTCGTTCAGCGTGTTGAGCGACTCGGCTATCGCACCCGTGTCCTGAGGTGCCATCACGACGGCCTTGGCGCCCTGGTCGGTGAAGGTCTGGACGTTGGCGACCAGCTTGCCGATGTCGTTCTGCGAGTTGGTCAGCGGCAGGGCCTTGACCTCGCCCGTCTTGACCCCCTTCTGCACATAGTTCTGGTACGAGTTCCAGAAGTCGCTGTCGCTGCGCGGCAGGTCGATTCCGACCTTCCCGCCGCGCGCGCCGTCAGCGGTGGACTCGCGGTTGCAGCCCGCGAGGGCAGTGACGGCCAGCAGTACGGCGCAGGCTGCCGCACTCGTCGTACGCACTCTCATTGGTGTCCCAATCCTTGATGGAGTACCGGTCGGAGCTCTGTGGGCAGAGCGGCGGTGCGTGGTGCGCGGGGGCGCGGCCCGGTGGTGCGGGGCGGGCCTGTCCGGCGGATCAGGGCCGGACAGGCCCGGGGCCCGCGCGTCCCTGATCAGCTTTCGGCGGGGCGCAGGCGCAGGCCCTGCATTCCGCCGTCGACGGCGAGTGCCGTGCCGGTGACGGAGGCGGCGGCGGGGCTCGCCAGGTAGACGATCGCGGCGGCCACCTCATCGGCCGAGACCAGCCGCCCCAGCGGCTGGCGGGCGTTGAGCGCGGCCCGTTCGGCGGCCGGGTCGTCGGCCTGCCCGAGGAGCCGGCCGATCCACGGGGTGTCCGCGGTGCCCGGGTTGACGCAGTTGACCCGGATGCCCTCGCGGACGTGGTCCGCGGCCATCGCGAGGGTCAGGGAGAGGACCGCGCCCTTGCTCGCGCTGTACAGGGCGCGCTGCGGCAGTCCGGCGGTCGCGGCGATCGAGCAGGTCTGGGTGATCGAGACGGCACCGGGGCGTTCGGCCGCCGCGCGCCGCAGATGGGGCAGGGCGTGCCGGGCGGTGCGGACCATGCCGAGGACGTTGATGTCCAGGACCCGGGTCCACTCCTCGTCGGCATTGTCCTCGACGGTGCCGATGGAACCGATGCCCGCGTTGGACACGACGGTGTGCAGGCCGCCCAGTTCGCCGGCGGCCCGGTCGACCGCTTCGCGCACGGCGTCGTCGTCGGTGACGTCCGCCTTGACGGCCAGGACGCCCGCGGGGGCGCCCGCGGTCTCCCGGTCGAGCACGGCCACCTGTGCACCGCGCGCGAGCAGCAGGGTCGCGACGGCGGCGCCGATGCCTGAGGCGCCGCCCGTCACCAGGGCCTTCATCCCCTCGAAGTCGCGTGTACCGGTCATCGGTCGGCCTCCTCGGCGGTGCGGCGAGCCTGCCATACGGGGCCCTCCGGGTAGCGGTGTGCGGCGATCGACTCGGGGAGCATCCGGGCGGAGAAGCCCGGGGAACCCGGCGCGGCGTAACGGCCGTTCTCGATCACGGTGGGGTCGGCGAAGTGTTCGTGGAGATGGTCGACGTACTCGATCACGCGGTTCTCCCAGCTGCCGGAGACCGCCACATAGTCGAACATCGAGAGGTGTTGCACCAGCTCGCACAGCCCGACTCCGCCCGCGTGCGGGCAGACGGGTACGCCGTACTTGGCGGCGAGCAGCAGAATCGCCAGGTTCTCGTTGACGCCCGCGACCCGGGCCGCGTCGATCTGGACGAAGTCGACGGCTCCGGCCTGCAGCAGTTGCTTGAACACGACCCGGTTGGCCACGTGTTCACCGGTGGCGACCTTGACGGGCTGCCCGGCGCGGACGGCCGCGTGGCCGAGGATGTCGTCGGGGCTGGTCGGCTCCTCGATCCAGTGCGGGTCGTACGGCGCGAGCGCGGTCATCCACTCCACCGCGTCGGCGACGTCCCAGCGCTGGTTGGCGTCGACGGCGATCCGGACGTCCGGCCCGACGGCCTCGCGGGCCAGGGCGAGTCTGCGGACGTCGTCGCGGAGGTCGCCGCCGACCTTCAGCTTGATCTGGGTGAAGCCGTCGGCGACGGCCTCCTTCGCCAGCCGGACCAGCTTGTCGTCGGTGTATCCCAGCCAGCCCGGCGAGGTGGTGTACGCGGGGTAGCCCTCGGCGCGCAGCCGTTCGGCGCGCTCGGCCCGCCCCGGTTCGGCGGCCCGCAGGATCGCGAGGGCCTCGTCGGGAGTCAGCGCGTCGGTGAGATAGCGGAAGTCGACGAGGGAGACGAGCTCCTCGGGCGTCATCTCGGCGAGGAACTGCCAGACGGGCCTGCCGGCCTGCTTCGCCGCCAGGTCCCAGGCAGCGTTGACGACCGCGCCGGCCGCCATGTGCATCACGCCCTTCTCGGGGCCGAGCCAACGCAGTTGGGAGTCATGGGTGAGCTCGCGGTGCAGTGCGGCGAGGTCGGCCGCGGTACGGGGTGCCGGGCGCCCCACAACGTAAGGGCGCAGCGCCTCGATGGCGGCGGCCATCACCTCGTTGCCGCGCCCGATGGTGAAACAGAAGCCATGTCCCTCGTCGAGGGGTTCGGTACGCAGGACGACGTAGGCGGCCGAGTAGTCGGGGTCGGGGTTCATGGCGTCCGAGCCGTCCAGTTGTTCCGAGGTCGGAAATCGGATGTCATGGACCTCGAAATCCGTGACGGTCTGACTCATGTGCGCCCCCAGGGGAATAACATCGGACCTCTGTTCTGGTCATCCGATGTATAGCGTCATGGAGGCCCCGACGTCCAGGGTTGGAGCGAAATTTACGGGCACAGCTCGGATGTATTCAGAGACTGATGCCCTGATTCGACCGATGATGCACCCCGTGGCACAGGTTCACCCGGCTGTGCACAGGGGCTGCGGTGGGAGTGGCCGGAAGCCGTAAGGTTGGTGCGTACGCAAGGGAACTTCGGAAGGAGGCCTGGGTGATCGAGCTCGAGGGGGTTCCCGAGCTGATCGACCCGGTCATGGTGGCCGCGTTCGAGGGATGGAACGACGCAGGTGACGCCGCCTCCACGGCGGTCGCACATCTGGACCGGGAGTGGAAGGGCGAGGTGTTCGCGGCGCTGGACGCCGAGGACTACTACGACTTCCAGGTCAACCGGCCGACGGTCTGGCTGGACGGCGGGGTACGCAAGATCACCTGGCCGACCACCCGGCTCTCCGTGGTCCGCGTCGGCGGGGAGAAGCCCCGTGACCTCGTCCTGGTCCGCGGTATCGAACCGTCCATGCGCTGGCGCTCGTTCTGCAACGAGATCCTGGCCTTCGCCCATGAACTGGGCGTGGAGATGGTGGTGATCCTGGGCGCGCTGCTCGGCGACACCCCGCACACCCGCCCGGTGCCGGTCAGCGGAGTCACCTCCGACCCGGATCTGGCGCGGACCATGGACCTGGAGGAGACCAGATACGAGGGTCCGACGGGCATCGTCGGCATCCTCCAGGAGGCCTGCACGCACGCGGGCGTGCCCGCGGTGAGTCTGTGGGCGGCGGTGCCGCACTACGTGTCGCAGCCGCCCAATCCGAAGGCCACTCTCGCGCTGCTCAACCGCCTGGAGGACCTCATCGGTCTGCGCATCCCGCTGGGCGAACTGCCCGAGGACGCCCGCGCCTGGCAGCTCGGGGTGGACCAACTGGCCGCCGAGGACAGCGAAGTGGCGGAGTACGTGCAGACGCTGGAGGAGGCCCGGGACACCGCGGAGCTCCCCGAGGCGAGCGGCGAGGCCATCGCCCGGGAGTTCGAGCGCTATCTGCGCCGCAGGGACGTCGGTCCGGGCCAGGGGTCCGGCGGGCATGCGACGGAGAGCGGCGACGCCTCGTATCTGCGCGACACCTCCAGCGGCCGCACCCGTCCGCCGAAGCCGCTCCGGCCGGAGCCCGGCGGCGAGACGGGACCCGGTCGGCGGTCTCCGGCCGGCCAGGAGAACGAGGACGGCGACGGCGGCCACGACGGAGACGACGGCCCGCAGGGTTCATCGGAGGACTCCTCCGAGGACTGATGCGGCCGGTGGAGCGCCGGGCGGGACGTGCGTACCCGCCCGGCGCTCCTGTGCTGTTCGGTTCTGTCAGGAGCAGGTGAATCGCGCTGCGGCCCAGTCCCCGTGGTCACCGGTCTTGGAACCATTGGTGTCCGTGACCTTCAGGTGCACATGGCGCGCCCCGTCGAGCTGCACATCGACCGGTACGGTCGCGGACGCCCCCGTCACCTTCGGCGAGGTCCACAGCACCTTGCCGTCCGCCTCGACGGCGAACGCCACTTCGCCGTAGCCGTTGATCTCGTCGTCGATCCCGACGTCGGCGGTGAATCTCGAGCAGCGTCCGCCGAGATATACCTCGATGTCGGAGTCGGCATGGGTGCCGATCCCCTTCTCGTACACCTTCCCCGCCAGCGTGAGGGGGTGTCCGTCGGCGGCGCCCGACTCGCCGTTGCTGCGGTCCCGTTCGGCGGGCCCGTAACCGTTCACCGACTTCAGCCACACCAGATCGCTCGCCCAGGCCTCGCCGGTGGGCGGCGGTGGCATCACCCCGGCGGCGAGCCGCTGGACGGTGGTCCGGGATTCACCGGCCGACCGGTAGCGCGCGAGCGCGGTGATCCTCGCCTCGCCCGCCGCGGCGTCCTTCGCCGGGGTGACCGACACCTCGACCCGCCGGGTGGTGCCCGCCGGGATCCGGTCCACGGTCGCGGCCGGCGCGACCCGCCAGCCGTCGGGCACGTCCAGGGCGACCGAGGCGTCCGTCACATCGGCGCTGCCCGCCGTGACATCGACGGCGACGGTGCCTTCGGCTCCGGCACCGAGCTCCTGCCCGGCGGGCGCGGAGACCACGGCCGTCGCGGCGGCGTCCCTGCCGCCGACCGCGCTCGTCCCCTTCAGCTTCACGGAGAACTTCTCGTCGGTGGAGAGCGGCGCGGTCTTGATCTTCACGACACCACCGCGGTCGTCCTTGTCGTACCACCAGCCCTGCTTCGCGGTCTTGTACGCTGCCGCGGAAGCCAGCCGGGGCAGCTTGCCGTCGAGCTCGACCGCGCTCGGTGCGGAGCCGGTGTGCACGCTGAACTCGTACGGGCGGGTGCTCTGCTTACCGGTGAACTCCCCCTTGCTCGCACCGATCCGCACGGTGACGTCGCCCGCGCCCCGGACCGGTGCGTCCACGTCGGCGGTCTGGGTGGCGTACTTGCCGTCGCGGTGCTGCCGGGTGACGCCGTCGTCCTCGTACAGCGTGAACGACGAGGAGCCCTGCGGATAGATGTCCCAGGCAAGCGGGGAGCCGGCGGTGCGGTCCTTGTACGAGCGGATGCCCGGCCACATCGGCACGCTGGCACCCCCCTTGACGAACAGCGGCAGGGTGTCGAGCGGGGCGCTGTAGTGGTCGACGGTGGTCGGGCCCTCGTATGTGCGGCCGCTCCAGTAGTCGGTCCAGGTGCCCTTCGGCAGATAGATGCCGTTGCGCTCGGTGGTGTCCTGGTAGACGGGTGCGACGAGGAAGTCCTCGCCGGACATGAACTCGTACTTCGCCGCGTCCGTCGCCGCCTTCGGGTCGTCCGGGAATTCGAGGGTCAGGGGCCGGACCATGCCGACGCCGGTCTTCGTCGCCTCGTGCGCGTAGGAGTACTGATAGGGCAGCAGCGACTCCTTGAGCTTGAGGTAGTCGCGGTTGATGGAGGTGTACGGCTCCCCGTACCGGTAGGGCTGCTTGTCACTGGCCGCCCAGCCGTCCATGGTCATCGTGGTCCCCAGGAACATCTTCCACTGGAGGTCACGGGTGTACGTCTTGGCGCTGCCGCCGAAGATGCCGTCGACGTCGCCGGTGGTGTACGCGAGACCGGACATCGTGGCGCCCGCGTAGGTCGGAATCTGCCAGCGGATGTAGTCCCAGGTGCCGGACTGGTCACCGGACCACTGGACGCCGCAGCGCTGCGCGCCCGCCCAGCTCTCCGGGGCGTACGTGAAGCCGCGGGCGTCGCTGTTGTCCTCGATGCCCCGGTACGCGTCCTTGCAGCCGTCCAGGGCGAACTTGTAACCCGCGCCGATCCAGGCGACGTCCAGCTTGGCGACCCGCTGGCCCGCCTTGACCTGGTCGGCGATCTTGGCGAGGCCGTCCTGGGTCCACAGGCCGAGCTGCATGTCGCGGTCCTGGAGGCCCTTCGCGGTCTCGGCAAGGTCCTCGTAGCCGCAGCCGTAGCCGTCGTTGACGAGCATCCAGCCGTTCGGCATGTCGTGCTCGACGTACCCGTCGGCGACCTTCAGGGCGTCCAGGGTGCGCCGCTCACCGCGGTTGGCGTTGTGGAGATAGCAGTCGGCGTCGCCGATCTCCATTCCGTACACGGGCGGCAGGAACGGCTTGCCGGTGAGCTTCGTGTACTGCCCGATGACGTTCTTGGCGCTGTCGCCCGCGAAGTAGTAGGCGTCGAAGCGCTTCTCCTTCGCGCTGGTGGTCACCGGGTCGGTGAAGGCGTAGGTGTTGGGCGCGTAGGTGTTGCGGAAGACGCCGTACCCGGCGGAGGAGAGGTAGAACGGCACGGAGTTGGGGTGACCGCCGTCGTTCCAGTTGTAGTCGACGCCGACCTCGACGGTCTTGTCCCGGTGCGAGGTGTTGCCGCGGCCGTTCTGCATGCCGGCGCCGTAGAACTGCTCGTCGGCGCCGCGGGCCAGGGTCTGGGTGGTCTGCTTCCCGTCCCAGCTCAGGCCCTTGGCCTCGGACCAGACCCTGGTGCCGTCGGCCCGGTACAGCGCGAAGCGCAGGGGCGACTTGTAGGCGCGCAGGGTGATGCTGCCGGTGGAGAGTTCGTAGCGGTCGGCCCGCTCCTTCCACCGCGTGTGCGGCGGTGTGCCCTGTGGCAGCACCATGTCGTCACCGGCCGGGTCGGAGAACGTGCCGTCCGGGGCGAGTTCGATACGGAAGGTCTCGGCGGAGACGAAGCTGACACGGGCCTCGGCGGTGCCTGCCCGCAGCTGGTAGACGGGTCCGTCGGCGGAGAATCCGGTGAGGTCGCCGACTGTCGTGGTGTCCGGTTCGGCGGCGCCGGCCTGACCGGCACCGGGCCCCGCGAAGACGGCGATCAGCCCGAACAAGGCTGCAACTGCCGCCGCTCTGATGCGCGTTGATGATTGCATAGAGCGCTTTTAGCGCAACATCGAGCACTTGACCATGGACAAAACGGAACCGGCCCTGAACTTCGTCGAGAAGTCCAAGGCCGGCTCATGGAATGGCGATCAGCGCGTTGTCACCGCGCGCGGCGGTTGCGGGCGACGCTACAGAGCGACACCCAGCAGCGCGTCGACGGTGCGCGAGACGAGGCCGGGCGCGCCCTCGTCCGTACCGCCCTCGGCGTTCTGGCGCTCGGCCCAGCGGTCCACGGCCGCCAGCGCGGCCGGTGCGTCCAGGTCGTCGGCAAGGGCCTCGCGGACCTCGTCGACCAGGGCCTCGGCAGGCAGTCCGTCGGGCCGGGAGACGGCGGAACGCCAGCGTCCGAGCCGCTCGACGGCGTCGGCGAGCACCTGGTCGGTCCACTCCCAGTCGGACCGGTAGTGGTGCGACAGCAGGGCGAGGCGGATCGCCGCCGGGTCCACGCCGTCGTGGCGGAGCTTCGACACGAAGACCAGGTTGCCCTTGGACTTGGACATCTTCTCGCCGTCCAGGGCGACCATCCCGGCGTGTACGTACGCCTGCGCGAACGGGTGCTCGCCGGTCAGCACCTGGGCGTGCGAGGCGCCCATCTCGTGGTGCGGGAAGGCGAGGTCGGACCCGCCTCCCTGGACGTCGAAGCCCATGCCGAGGTGGTCCAGGGCGATGGCGACGCACTCGATGTGCCAGCCCGGGCGGCCGGGGCCGAGGGTGGCCCCGTCCCAGCTCGGCTCGCCCGCACGGGCGGCCATCCAGAGCATCGGGTCGAGCGGGTTCTTCTTGCCGGGGCGCTCCGGGTCGCCGCCGCGCTCGGCGGAGAGCAGCCGCATCGCCTCGGCGTCGAGGTTGGAGACCCCGCCGAAGTGCGGGTCGGTCTCGACGGAGAAGTAGACGTCCCCGTCGAGCTCGTAGGCGGCGCCCGCGTCCCGGAGCCGTTCGACGAGCGGAACGATGCCGGGTATCGCCTCCACGGCGCCGATGTAGTGCTTCGGCGGGAGCATGCGCAGGGCAGTCATGTCCTCGCGGAACAGAGCCGTCTCGCGCTCGGCGAGTTCGGTCCAGTCCTGACCGTCGCGCACGGCCCTCTCCAGCAGCGGATCGTCCACGTCGGTCACGTTCTGGACATAGTGGACCTGCCGCTTGGTGTCGAGCCACACGCGCTGAACGAGGTCGAACGCGTTGTAGGTCGCCGCATGACCCATGTGGGTCGCGTCGTACGGCGTGATGCCGCAGACGTAGATGCGGGCGACGGGACCGGGGTCAAGGGTGATCCGTCCGCCGGTCGCGGTGTCGTGGATCCGAAGGTCGCGGCCCTTGCCAGGCAGGGCGGGGACCTCAGAAGCGGGCCAGGCATGCATGTCACGAGCGTAACCGGATGCATGTTCCGGATACGAACCGGATCCTGGATCCTGGCCGAAGAGGCGGTCTTGCGCGGCGTGGGTCCATCAGCTCCGCTACGGGCAATCCCCCTGTACCCCGCCCCTCGGTCGCCGGAGTGGCTCGATTTCGTCACACGGGTGGCCAGGGGATCGACGGCCACTCGCCGCTCGGCTCCGGGTGCCGGCCCGAGGCCTTCAGCCCCGCCACGCGCCCCCGCAACGCCTCGATCTCGGCCGCGGTGATCAGCTCGGCCAGCCGGGTGACGAGCGAAGTCCCCGGCGTCAGCTCCGCATCCAGCCGGTCCACGACCTCGACGGCCTCGGCCGTCAACGGCTCCCCCGCCCATCCCCACAGCAGCGTGCGCAGCTTGTCCTCCGCGTTGAAGGTCACGCCGTGGTCGATGCCGTAGAGCCGGCCGCCGGGTGCGGGCAGCAGATGGCCGCCCTTGCGGTCACCGTTGTTGATCACGGCGTCGAGGACCGCCAGCCGCCGCAGCCGCGGATCGTCCGCGTGCACCAGCAGGGCCGTCTTCCCCTCCCCCACCTCGGCGAGGGCGACGGCCTTCCAGCCCTCCCCCGGCTCCTCGTCCTCGACGAGCGCAAGGAGCGGCGGCAGGCCGTCCGGGGAGGACTCGTCGCCCTGGGGCGCCGCCTCGATCCACAGCTGGCACATGCCCTCGCCGTACGGGCCGTCCCGCAGCACGGTGGGCGGTATGAGCCCCCAACCGGTCGCCTCGGAGATCTCGTACGCGGCCACCTCGCGCCGGGCGAGCGTGCCGTCGGGGAAGTCCCACAGGGGCCGTTCCCCGGCCACGGGCTTGTAGACGCACGTCACCTCGTCGCCCTCGTGGGCAACCGTGCAGTAGAGCACCGCGTTGGACGCCCCGCCGACCTGACCACGCACGGTGAGCCGCCCCTCCCTGAGCACAGTGAGCACGGTGACCAGCTCGGCGCCGCTCAGACTCCGCGACGGTATCCGTTCTGGCGCGGGCATACGTGTCCTTCCGGGTCGAGCGGCAGGCTGCACAGCGGGCACGGCGGGCGCCCGGCGTTCACGACGTCCAGGGCGCGCTTGGCGAAGGCCCGGGCCTGCGCCCCGCTGAGGCGGACGCGGAGCATCGGCGGGCCGTTCTCCTCGTCCTGGAGCAGCCGCTCCTCGGCCTCCGCGAGATCCTCGTCGGATTCCACGTCCAGCTCGACGAGCGCCTGCGCCTCGACGATCATGCGCTGTTCCTCGCCGTCCCAGGCGAGCGCCATCGTGCCGACCCGGAACTCCTCCTCGACGGGCACGTCGAGGGGCGCGGTGTCGGTGACGTCCATGGGCGCCACGGCGGGTACCGGAGAGTTTCCGCCGGTCCGCCGCACCACCTCGTCGAGCAATTCGTCGATGCGCTCGGCGAGCGCGGCGACCTGAGTCTTCTCCAGGGCCACGCTGGTGACGCGTCCGCCTGAGGATGCCTGCAGGAAGAACGTACGACGTCCAGGCAACCCGACCGTACCGGCCACGAAGCGGTCCGGGGGGTCGTAGAGGAACACCTGACGGGACACGTCCTGTCTCCCTTGAAAATTGACGGCAGATGAGGGGTGGCGGCGGTCCTGGGGGGTCACCCCGGGAAGGGCGCCTACGGCGCGTCCACCCTACTGCGCGGAGCGATCACGGTGCCCCAGCGCCGCCACCGACCGCCGCGTCCGCATCGGTCTCCGCCGTCGGGCGCCGGCCCGGGTCCGTTCCGGCAGTGTGCTCCCGCGGCGCCAGCGAGGCCAGGTCCCCGGTGTCGCCGAGCCGCAGCAGAAAGGGCCGCAGCCTGGTGTAGCGGATCGCGGTGACCGAACAGGGGTCGGCCTGGATCCGCTGGAAGAGGTCGAGGTGGAGGCCGAGCGCGTCGGCGACGAGGGCCTTGATGATGTCGCCGTGGGAGCACATCACGTAGGCGGCGTCGTCACCGTACTCGGCCTCGATCCGCGCGTTCCAGTCCCGCACGGCGTCGACGGCGCGCCCCTGCATGGCGCGCATGGACTCACCGCCGGGGAACGCCGCGGCCGACGGATGCTGTTGCACGACGCTCATCAGCGGCTCGTCGGTGAGTTCGGCGAGCTTGCGTCCCGACCAGTCGCCGTAGTCGCACTCGTTGATCCGCTCCTCGGTGTGCAGCACCAGCTCCGGCCGCGCGTCGAGCAGGGGCCGCAGGGTCTCCCGGCAGCGCTGCAGTGGGCTGCTGACGGCGGCGGCCAGCGGCAGCGCGGCCAGCCGTCCGGGCAGCGCCGCGGCCTGTGCGGCGCCGCGCTCGTCGAGCGCGACACCGGGGGTCCGGCCCGCGAGCACTCCGGCCGTGTTGGCGGTGGAGCGTCCATGTCGTACGAGGATCAGGGTGGGCATACGGGCCAGCGTAGGCCGCTGCCGGCGGTGAGGTGCGCCGAGGAGCGGGGCAGGGAAGAATGCGCGCCGTGATTGTGGACTGTGCGATCTACCGGGGCGGGCGTCGTACCGAAGGCCCCGCCGATCTCTCCGATGCCCTCGCGGAGGCACGGGCGACCGGGGACGCGTTTCTCTGGATCGGCCTGTACGAGCCGACGGAGCAGGAGATCGACCGCGTCAGCAGCGAGTTCGGACTCCATCCGCTGGCCGTGGAGGACGCGTTGAGCGCACACCAGCGGCCCAAGCTGGAGGTGTACGACGACTCGCTCTTCGCGGTCATCAAGCCGGTGGTGTACGAGCACCTGAGCGACACGGTCACCACCGACGAGCTGATGGCCTTCATCGGCGATTCCTTCGTCGTGACGGTCCGGCACGGGGAGGGCGCGCCGCTCGCCGCGGTACGCCGCCGGCTGGAGGCGGAGCCGGAGGTCCTCAAGCACGGACCGACCGCGGTGCTGTACGCGATCAGCGACGCCGTCGTCGACCACTACATCGAGGTGGCGGGCGAGCTCCAGGCCGACCTGGAGGAGCTGGAGACCGAGGTGTTCGCGCCGACCGGCACCGTGGACACCAAGAACACCGCGTCCCGCATCTACACGTTCAAGCGGCAGCTCCTGGAGTTCCGCCGGGCCGCGGGGCCGCTGAGCGCCCCCATGGCCCGTCTGGCGAGCGCGGAAGTACCGTTCGTTCACGAGCACTCGCAGCCGTTCTTCCGCGACGTGAGCGACCACCTGACGCGTGCCAACGAGTATGTGGACGGGCTCGACCGGCTGCTCTCCGACATCCTCTCGGCGCATCTGGCCCAGGTGGGCGTGCGGCAGAACGACGACATGCGCAAGATCTCGGCCTGGGCGGCGATGGCCGCCGTGCCGACGATGGTCGCGGGGATCTACGGCATGAACTTCAAGCACATGCCGGAACTCGGCTGGGTGTGGGCCTATCCGGTGGTGATCGTGCTCATGGGCTCCGTGGTGTTCGGCCTGTACCGGCAGTTCAAGCGGCGCGGCTGGCTCTGACGGCCGCTCCGCGACGCCCGGATCAGGCGAACTCGGCCGCCTGCGCCGCGGGACCGCCCAGTGCGTCGCGCCGCTCGGGCGGCTGCAGGCTCACCATGCGCCGCCATCCCACAAGTCGTTCGTACACGTAGATCCCGTGGATCCCCGCGGCCAGCGCCGCCGCCTTGGCCCGGGACCAGCCCAGGATCCGGCCCATGTGGTCCATCACGGCGAGGCTGACGTCGCGGTACACCCGGATCTCGGCGAGCGCGCACTCGCGCAGGATGCGCTGGATCGTACGGCCGTGTCCGACGCGGGCGAGCCGGAGCAACTCCTCGTGGCAGTACGCCAGGTGGTTGTCCTCGTCGTTCGAGATCATCCTCACCGCGCGGCCGAGGTCGGGATGGTCGGCGAAGTGCTTGCGCAGCAGTGTCATCTGCTCGGAGGCGCGCTGTTCGGTGACCCTGCTGTGAGCGAGGTAGGTGATGATGTCGTGTTCGGAGAGGGGCTCCTGGCGCCCCAGCCGCTCATGGGCGAGGCCGATGCCGTGCCTCTCCAGCAGCATCGTGTAGTCGGTCTCGTGCGGAACCTCGACCGGCTGCAGCCCGCGCTTCTTCAGCAGCCCGTGGAAGATCCGGCCGTGCTTGTCCTCGTCTGCGCCGTGTCGCGTGATCTTGGGCGCCAGGGCACGCTGGCTCTCGGGCACGAGGGCCGCGATCCGGCCGTTCTCCCAGCCCCCCTGGGACTCCCCGCTCGCCGCGATGGAACAGAACAGCCGGAACGACTCGTCCTCGTCGAGAATCTCCTGGAACAGGTTCTTTGCCGAGAGCATCACTTGCCACCTCCGTACCGGCATCCGCCCCATCGACAGTCAAATGCGACACTCCCACCCGGGCAACAGGAACGCCCCCGGCCACGCCGGACGGACCGCGACGTTCCCGGCCCGTCCGGCGGCCGAGGACGGACCGCGACCCCGGTGACCCCGCGCCGGACCGCACGCCGATCGGCGTAACCCCGCGCCCCCGAAAGCGTTGTCACACGTAACGGCCGTGGCGGGGAGCCCCCGAGCCCCCACCACGGCCGTAGCGCTCTGCCGGAGCCCCCGGAGTCCGCGCTACGCGAGCCCGGACCGCTCCAGCGCCTCCGTGCCGGCCCGCAGAGCCGTGATCCGCTCGTCGAGCGTGAACCCGGCCGGAGCCAGGGTCAGCGTCGTGACCCCCGCCGCGGCATACGCCTGCATCCGTTCGGCGATCCGCTCCACCGGACCGAGCAGCGTGGTCTGGTCGATCAGCTGGTGCGGGACGGCGGCGGCGGCGCCGCTCTTGTCGCCGGACAGGTACTTGTCCTGGATCTCGGCGGCTTCCTTCTCGTAGCCCATGCGCTGTGCGAGTTGGTTGTAGAAGTTCTGCTTGCGGCTGCCCATGCCGCCCACGTACAGCGCGGTGTACGGACGGAACATGTCCGCGAGGCCGTTGACGTCGTCACCGACGGCGAGCGGAAGGGTCGGGCAGACGTCGAAGCCCTCCATGGTCTTCCCGGCCTTCTCGCGGCCCGCCCGCAGATACCTCAGGGCGGTGTCCTCGAGGTGTTCCGCCGAGGGGAAGATGAGCAGCGCGCCGTCGGCGATCTCGCCGGTCTGTTCCAGGTTCTTCGGGCCGATCGCGGCGATGTAGAGCGGAATGTGCTCGCGCTGCGGGTGGACGGTGAGCTTGATGGGCTTGCCCGGACCGTCCGGCAGCGGGAGCGTCCAGTGCTGCCCCTCGTACGACAGCCGCTCACGGGACATCGCCTTGCGGACGATCTCGACGTACTCCCGGGTGCGGGCCAGCGGCTTGTCGAACTTGACGCCGTACCAGCCTTCGGAGACCTGCGGCCCCGACACGCCGAGGCCGAGCCGGAACCGGCCGCCGGAGAGCGAGTCGAGGGTGGCGGCGGTCATCGCCGTCATCGCGGGCTGGCGGGCCGGGATCTGCATGATCGCGGAGCCGACGTCGATGGACTCGGTCCGGGCGGCGACCCAGGCGAGCACGGTCGGCGCGTCGGAGCCGTACGCCTCCGCCGCCCAGCAGACGTCGTATCCGAGCCGGTCGGCCTCCTGCGCGACGGCGAGGTTGTCGCCGTCCATTCCCGCACCCCAGTAACCGAGATTGATGCCGAGCCGCATAGCCGCTCCCCTTACTGATCAGTAACGTCCCTGAGCTCCGGACTCTAGCGCGCGGCAACGGGTTCCGGCAGGGGCGACTTGGTACCGGGTTATCCACAGGCTTCCGCCCGGTGGGGCTCTGGCCAGTAATCTCAGCGCACATGGAGCAGAGGCATCTCGGCCGCACCGGCCTTCGAGTGTCCCGGATCGGGCTCGGCACCCTCACCTGGGGCCGGGACACCGACGAGCACGACGCTGCCGAACAGCTGAAAGCCTTCTGGGAAGCGGGCGGCACGCTGGTCGACACGGCCGATGTGTACGGCGGTGGGGAGGCCGAATATCTGCTCGGGCGGCTGACCGAGGGCCTGGTGCCGCGGCAGGATCTGGTCATCGCCACGAAGGCCGGCAGCGTGGCCGACCCGTACCGCCGGTTCAACGGCTCGCGCGGCCATCTGCTGGCCGCGCTGGACGCCTCCCTGGAACGGCTCGGCACGGACTACGTGGACCTGTGGCAGATCCACGCCTTCGACCCGGTGACCCCGCTGGAGGAGACCCTTCAGGCGGTGGACCTGGCGGTCTCCACCGGCCGCGTCCGGTACGCGGGGGTGTCGAACTTCTGCGGCTGGCAGCTGGCCAAGGCGGCGACCTGGCAGCTCGCCTCGCCCGGGGTGCGCACCCGGCTGGCGAGCACCCAGATGGAGTACTCCCTGTTGCAGCGGGGCGTGGAACGCGAGGTGCTGCCGGCCGCACGCGATCTGGGCGTGGGGCTGCTGCCCTCCTCCCCGCTGGGCAGGGGTGTCCTGACCGGCAAGTACCGGACGGGCACCCCGGCGGACTCGCGCGGCGCCTCGGAGCTGCTGGCCCCGTTCGTCGAGCCGTATCTCGACGACCCGGCGAGCCGGATCGTGGACGCGGTCTCCACCGCGGCCGACGGCCTGGCCACGACGGCGCTCCAGGTGGCCCTCGCCTGGGTACGGGACCGGCCCGGGGTGGTGGCCCCGATCGTCGGTGCGCGCAACGCTCAGCAGCTCACGGAGGCATTGTCGGTGGAGGCGCTTAGTCTTCCTGACGAGATCTGCCAGGCGCTCGACGATGTGTCGGCGCCCGTGCACCGCTATCCCGACCAGGACTGGAGCACGCTGTGACTGCGCTTCCCCGGGGGGAAACCCCCGGCTCCCCGGCCGCCGACGACACCTGCGTCGTCGCGGACCCCTCGGCGGCCGTGCCCGCCCCGTCCGCACCGGACGAGGGGCACGAGGCGGACGAGGGATCGCCGACGGCCGATGACGCCGTCGATGCCGCGGAGACGGACGGTGACGACCACCGGGCCACCGAAACCGACGGAACAGCCGATGCCGATGCCGACGCCGAGCCCGACGGCACCACCGACGCGACAGCCGGGGCCGACGGCGCCGTGGACGAGGCGGTCACCGACGGCGCCCCGCTCTCCGAGGCGGAGGCCGAACTGGCCGCCCAGCGTGAGCTCCGGGAACGGATCGAGAAGCGCAAGGCGGAAAAGGCGGGCCCCATCGCCGCCGGTGCGAAGCTGAGTGGCAAGGCGGCCGATCTGCTGGCGGCCGTACGTGCCGTGGAGAGCGGCGAGAAGCCCTCCGCCGCGTTCTTCGAATCGCCCGGACCCGCCGCCCCCCGCCGAACCGCTCCCGCGCCCGCGCCGGCCCGAACCCGGGCGCCCGGGCCGGCCCCGGTTGCACAGGGCCCCTCGCCGGAGGCGGTGGCAGCGGTGGCCGCCGTACTGGCAGAGGGCGGGGCTCCCGGAGCGCTGGCGGCCCCGGCGGCGCAGACCCTCGGTGCGCAGGCGGCCGGCACCCTGCACGAGGACCCCTGGCAGTTGCTGGCCGTGCCGGGAGTCGGACCGGAGCAGGCCGACGGTTTCGCACGGGCCCTGCTGGGCGCCGAGTGCGGTCCGGACGACCAGCGCCGGACGGCGGCCCTGGTCGGCTGGCTGCTGGAGCGGGCCGCGCTCCAGGGCCATACGGCACTGGACGTGACGGCGGTCCGTGCGGCGCTCGCCGAGCGCGCGGTGAGCGACCCCGCGGCGGCCGTCGAGCACGCCGTCGCCGAGGGCGTCGTCCTGGTCTTCCAGGACGGCCAGGACGGCCAGGAGGACGAGGGAGACCAGGAGCCCGGAGCACCCGCGGAGGCCGGGGAGAGCGCGGAGGAACGGTCCGGGCAGGAACCCGTACCGGTGCTGCTGGGTCTCGACCGGTACGCGCTCGCCGAGGAAAGCCTCGCCGACGGGCTGGCCCGGCTGGTCGACGCCTGCGAGAAGGACGCCGACTGGACGGCGGCGGCCACGGCCGCGGGCTCCCCGTCGGCGGCCGAGCTGATCCATGCGGTCGCGGCCCACGGACTGGTGGCGCACACCGGCGGCGAGGCGGCCAGGGCCGAACCCGCGGCGCTGATCAGCGCTGCCCGCGGCCTCGGACTGCGCGCCCTGGGCGCCGTGCACAGCCTGGACGGCAGGCACCGGCTGGCCGAGGCGACCGGCGATCCGTCGGCGGCCGCCACCCTCGCCGGTCTGCTCTCCGGCGCGCAGGGCCCGGGGCGGGACGAGGAGGGGGCGATCGCCGTCGACCTGCTCGTCGTGCTGGACGCCCCGCAGCTGGACGTCGAGACCGCCGCGATCCTCGTGGAGTCCCTGAGTGACGGCACCCGGCTGGTGCTCAGCGGCGATCCCGGCGTGCTGGGCTCGGCCGGCGCGGGACGGGTGTTCGCGGATGTGCTGGCGGCCCGCGCCTGCCCGCAGATCGTTTCCCGTACCCCCGATCCGGGACCGATCGGCGAACTGGTCTCCGGCATCGGCATCGGAGAGCTGAATCAGGTCACCGCGCCCGGCAAGGAAGTGGTGATCGTGCCCGTGCGCGATGCCGGCGAGGCGGTGCACCGGGCCGTGCAGCTGGTCGCCGACTCGGTGCCGCGCGCCATCGGCGTACCGTCGGCCGACACCCAGGTGATCACCGTCGGCCACGGCGGCTCGGCGGGCACCCGGGCTCTGAACGCGGCGCTCAAGGAGCGGATCAACCCCGGTCCCGGGCGGTTCGGCGGCTTCGACCCCGGCGACCGCGTCGTCCATGTCCCGGCCCCCGGCAGGACGCTGCCCGCGGTGGTCGTCTCGGCCGACGCCGAGGGGCTGCACCTGGACTGCGGGGGCACGAAGCTCGTCGTACCTCAGGAGCGGGTGGAGTCGTCCGTACGGCACGGCTGGGCCCTCAGCGCCCATCAGGCCGCCGGTATGCGATGGCCCGCCGTGGTCGTCGTGCTGCCCGGTGACGCCGCGCAGGCGCTGAGCCGCCCATGGGTGTACACCGCCTTCAGCCGCGCCGAGCGGCATCTGTCCGTCGTGCACGGGGTGGATCAGGCGCTCCAGCGCGCGGTCGCCCAGTCGCCGGCGCAGGACCGCACGACGCGACTGCGCACCCTGCTGGAGGCATCGGCCCGATGACCGGGCCCCGCAGTCGGACGGGCTCGGCTCAGAGCCCGTCCGACGGACGGGTCAGGAGCTGTCCACCACCAGGCCGGCCGGCTGCTCGTCCGTTCCGTCCTCGTCGAAGACCGCGCTGACGTCGAAGCGGCAGACCACCAGTTGCGGATCCGCGTCGTCGAACGGTGCGCCGAGCCACTCCCCCGCCTCGGGAAGCTCCTCGGCCGCCGTGACCCAGAGCGTGGAGTCGCCCTCCTCCAGCCCGAACTCCATGTGACGGGAAGCGATCTCGTCCGGTTCGTACTCGCCGAAGAGCACTCCGAGCGCCGCGTGGACGCTGGAGCCGACGCCCCCGACGCCCCCGACGCTCCCGCCGCCGTGGTCGTCCGGATCGAGGTCGGCGATCCGCTGGGCCTGTGCGAGCAGCCTCGGCGGCTCCACCACCGCGTAGTCACGCCGGATGAGGACGCTGAGCGCGTTCGGCTCCTCGGGGCCGGCGTACGGCGGCAGGGAGTCATCCGCACCGGGAATCTCGAAGGGGGTGACCTCGTCGTAGCGGTCGTAGAGCAGTTCGTCGTAGAACTCGGCAGCGGCGGCCAGTGCGTTGAACGCTTCATAGACGGCCGGATCGTCGTCCCCCGATCGGCGTTCGACCGCCTCGAGGTGATGGTCGAGCGCGGCTTTGATCGCTTCGGCGGCGGCGCGTACCTCGGCAGCGGTGGGCTGCGCAGCATCAGACATGGTGCAGACGCTATCCGTAGACGGGCTCTGCCCGCACAATAGATGCGATGCCGGAATACGAATTTGTCGATGTGTACGTGCCGCGCGGGGTGTCCCGGAAGGAGACGGCCCGCCTGCTGACCGACCATGCCGAGTACGGGCACTGGGAGTTGGACCGGCTGACGCTGCGCCGTGACGGCAGCCGCAGAGTGCGGCTGCGCCGACGGATCATCCGCCAGCTACGGGCCACCTGGTGAGACCGCGGGTCATCCGGTGAAACGGAACGGGCCCCGCCGTCGCGGGACCCGCTCCTTTTGCCGTGCCTGCGTCGGCTCCTCGATCCGCTATGCGGACGTCCGGGCGCGGCGGTAGAGCACCGTGCCCGCACCCGCCAGCAGCAGGCCCGCGCTCGCCGGGACCAGGAGGCCGAGCCCGCCCGCTCCGGTGTGTGCGAGTTCGGCGACGCCCTGTGTCTCGAGTGCGTTGTGCACGGTTCGCACTCCGGGTGCCGGGGGCTTGTCCTCGGTGACCGGGGTGACCGGCGTGCCGACCGGAGGCGTGACGACGTCCGTACCGTTTCCGCACTCGTTGCCCGAGGCGGGGTTGAGCAGTCCACCGATGGTGACGCTGTTCCCGCAGGCGTTCACGGGGATGTCGATGGGCACCGCGATGTTGTTGCCCGAAAGCAGACCGGGCGAGCCCTGCGCGACCCCCTCAGCTGTCGCCCCGCTCCCGGTGTCGCTCGTGACGGCCCGGTGCTTGCCGGTCCCCGTCCGGGTCGCCTGGGTCAGGTCGCCGGACACCTGGCTGCCCGAGGCGTGCCTGCCCGAAGCGGCGCTGTGCGAACCGTTTCCACAGGCGTTTCCCGCCGCCGTGTCGAGCAGTCCCACGACACTCACGGAGTTGCCGCAGACGTTGACCGGTACATGGACCGGGACCTGGACCGAATTCCCTGAAAGCACCCCCGGGGAATTCGATGTGCCGCCGGTCGCTCCTGCGTCGGCGTGCGCATAACCGCCGCTCAGCGCGAGGACTCCGCCTGCGGCCGCCATGGTGATCAGGCCTTTACGCGTGACCTGTCGCATAGATTGTTTCCTGCCTTCTACCTTCCGGGATACCCCCGGACTTGAGCGGGGGCGGACTACCCAGCGGCCCCGGAGTGCATGGCGTGCACCCCGGGGCCGACCGGATTCAAACCCTTACGGGTTGACGCACAACATCAGGCGTTGCCGCAGGTGTGGCCGAAGTTGGGGTTCAGCAGCCCGATCGCGGAGATCGCGTTACCACACACGTTCACCGGCACGTGAATCGGGGCCTGAACGGTGTTGCCCGAGACCACGCCGGGGTTGCCGACAGCGGCGCCCTGGGCACCGGAGTCCGCGACGGCCATGCCCGCACCGGCGAGCACCAGACCACCAGTGACAGCCGCAGCAGCGACGATCTTCTTGATCACTATTCCTCCTAGTTGGCAATGCGGTCCCAGCCGCGGACCGCATCACTTGTAACGAAGAAGGGGGAATCGGGCTACGAGCGTATGGTTCCTTTCACTCGTTCCGGTCACGTACGCACATGCTGGCGATTGTTGGCGCGGAGAATCGGCGGAAAATCAGCGGAGTCCGGACGGGAGCGCTGCGCAGACTCAGCAGTTGTCGATGAAACGGTCGAGCACGCGCACGCCGAACTGCAGCCCGTCCACCGGCACACGCTCGTCCACACCGTGGAACATGCCTGCGAAGTCGAGCTCCGGCGGCAGCTTCAGCGGGGCGAACCCGAAGCAGCGGATGCCGAGATCGTCGAAGGACTTGGCGTCGGTACCGCCGGAGAGCATGTAGGGGACCGCACGCGCGATCGGGTCCTCCGCCTTCAGGGCGATCTGCATCGCGTCGACGAGCGAGCCGTCGAAACTGGTCTCCAGCGCCTTGTCCCCGTGCACGTCCTCGCGCTTCACCCGCGGGCCGAGGATCCGGTCCAGGTCGGCCAGGAACTCGTCCTCGAAACCGGGCAGGAAACGGCCGTCGACATGGGCGGTGGCCTGGCCGGGGATCACGTTCACCTTGTAGCCGGCGCCGAGCATGGTGGGAGCGGCGGAGTTGCGGAGCGTGGCGCCGATCATCTTGGCGATGCCGCCCAGCTTGGCGAGCGTGGCGTCCATGTCCTCCGGGTCGAGCGGGGTGCCGAGCGCGTCGGACAGCTCGTCGAGGAAGGACCGTACGGTCTTGGTCACCCGGACCGGCCACTTGTGCCGGCCCAGCCGTCCGACCGCCTCGCAGAGCTCGGTGATCGCGTTGTCGTCGTTGGTCATCGAGCCGTGGCCCGCCGTGCCGTCGACGGTGAGCCGCATCCAGTGCATGCCCTTCTCGGCCGTCTCGACGAGGTAGAGCCGCAGCTTCTCGTTCACCGTGAAGGAGAAGCCGCCGACCTCGCCGATCGCCTCGGTGACGCCCTCGAAGAGGCCGGGGTGCTCGTCCACGAGATACCGCGCGCCGTACGTACCGCCCGCCTCCTCGTCGGCGAGGAAGGCCAGCACGATGTCGCGCGGAGGCTTGCGGCCGCTGCGCATCCGGTCGCGGACGACCGCGAGGGTCATCGCGTCCATGTCCTTCATGTCGACCGCACCACGGCCCCACACACAGCCGTCCGCGACCTCGCCCGAGAACGGGTGGTGCGTCCAGTCGTGGGCATTGGCCGGAACCACATCGGTGTGGCCGTGGATCAGCAGGGCGGGCCTGGACGGGTCCTCGCCCTCGATCCGCGCAACGGTCGAGGCCCGGCCCTTGTGCGACTCGAAGATCTGCGGCTCCAGCCCGACCTCGGCGAGCTTCTCCGCGACGTACTCGGCGGCGCGCCGCTCCCCAGGCCCCGAGTGGTCCCCGTAGTTGCTGGTGTCGATCCGGATCAGCTCACGACAGAGGTCCACGACCTCGTCCTCGCCCGAGACGGTCCGGGCCGTGTTCGTCTCGCTCACACTGCTTCCTTCCACTGTCGCTGTGGTGCTCCCCCTCATCCTCCCGCGCCGGGCCCGCGCGCCCAAGGCCCCCCACCTCTCGTCATGCGCCCACAGGGCCTGACGCCTCCCCCGGCGTGATCGAGCACCCCCGGATGTTTGCTATTGTTTTCCACGTCGGAACGGGCCGGGCCCGCGAGACAGACACCTTGTCCGGGTGGCGGAATGGCAGACGCGCTAGCTTGAGGTGCTAGTGCCCTTTATCGGGCGTGGGGGTTCAAGTCCCCCCTCGGACACAGATCGAAATGCCGGTCAGGAGCGATCCTGGTCGGCATTTCGCGTTGGGGGGCGAGCCCCGGCGGGCGGGCGGAACGGGCGATACTGTGCGGATACCCCGGGAGACGACAGGAGGAGCCCGCACCATGTTCACCGTCGTACCGGTCGGCGCGCCCCGATGAGGGGACGCGCGAAACCCCCATCGGCGCCGCTGCCCCAGCGGGACGGGATCGATCCGGTGCGGCTGAGGCTCCCGGAGGATCCGGACGGGCGGTGGGCGACGGTCCGCGATCATCTGCTGGCACGGTTCGCGGGGGCGATCGGGGTGGCGCGGGTGGACGCCATGTTCGCCGAGGGCCGGTTCGTCTCCGTAGCGGGCCGGGTCTTCGCCGACGAGCCGTACGCGGCGGGCCGGTACATCTGGTTCCACCGGGATTTCGCGCCGGAGGAACCGGTGCCGTTCCCGGTCGGTGTCGTCCATCGCGACGAGCACCTGGTCGTCGCCGACAAACCGCACTTCCTCGCGACGACACCGCGCGGCGGGCACGTCACCGAGACCGCGGTGGCCCGGCTGCGCCGCGAGCTGGACCTGCCCGGACTGCAGCCCGCGCACCGGCTGGACCGGCTGACCGCGGGCCTCGTCCTGTTCGTCGTACGGCCCGAGGAGCGGGGCGCGTACCAGACGCTGTTCCGGGACCGTCTGGTGCGCAAGGAGTACGAGGCGGTGGCACCGCACGACCCCGGCCTGGCCTTTCCGCGGACCGTGCGCAGCCACATCGTGAAGGAGCGCGGGGTCATCGCCGCCCGCGAGGAGCCGGGCGAGCCGAACAGTGAGAGCCGGATCGAGCTGCTGGAACACCGGGCGGGGCTCGGCCGCTACCGGCTGCTGCCCGCCACTGGGCGCACCCATCAGCTGCGCGTCCACATGAACAGCCTGGGGGTGCCGCTCGTCCACGACCCCGTCTACCCGGTGGTCCGGCCGGAGGGTGCCGCCGACGACTGGTCGCAGCCCCTCCAACTCCTCGCCCGGGTACTGGAGTTCACCGATCCGGTCACGGGCCGGCCGCGCCGCTTCGAGAGCGGGCTGCGGCTCTCCGCGTGGCCGGACCGGTGAGCGGCCGCGGTCGTCAGTGACCGCGGGCGATCCATTCGTCCAGGTGAGGGGCCTCCGCGCCGATGGTCGTGGAGTCGCCGTGTCCGGTGCGGACGGTGGTCTCCGGCGCAAGGGCGAGCAGTCGGTCCCTGATCGACGCGACGATCGTCGGGAAGTGGGAGAAGGACCGTCCGGTGGCGCCCGGTCCACCGTGGAAGAGCGTGTCGCCCGTGAAGACGGTGGACAGCTCGGGGGCGTACAGACAGACGGCGCCGGGGGCATGGCCGGGGGTGTGCAGGACCTGGAGCGTCGTCCCGGCGATCTCCAGCTCCTGGCCGTCGGCCAGTTCGCCGTCCGGGGCGCGGTCCGGGTGGGTCTGCTTCCACAGCGGCAGGTCGTCGGGGTGGAGCAGGATCGGCGCACCGGTGGCGGCGGCGAGGGCCGGGGCCGCATCGATGTGATCGTTGTGCGCGTGCGTGCAGACGATGGCGCGCAGCGTACGGCCGTTCAGCGCGGCCTCGATGGCGGCCGCGTCATGGGCGGCGTCGATGACGATCGCCTCGGTGTCGTCGCCGACGATCCAGACGTTGTTGTCGACGTCCCACTCGCCGCCGTCGAGGGCGAAGGTGCCGGAGGTGACGAGGTGGTCGATACGGGCGGCCATCAGAGGACCACCACCGAGCGCAGCACGTCACCCTCGTGCATCCGGGCGAAGGCCTGCTCGATGTCGCCGAGTCCGATGGTCTCGGTGACGAACGCGCCGAGGTCGATCCGGCCCTGCTGGTGCAGATCGATGAGCATCGGGAAGTCGCGCGAGGGCAGGCAGTCGCCGTACCAGGAGGACTTGAGCGAGCCGCCGCGGCCGAACACGTCGAGCAGCGGGAGTTCGAGCTGCATCTCGGGGGTGGGGACGCCGACGAGGACGACGGTGCCGGCCAGGTCGCGGGCGTAGAAGGCCTGCTTGTACGTCTCGGGACGGCCGACCGCCTCGATGACGACATCCGCGCCGTTGCCCTCGGTCAGGGAGCGGATCGCCTCGACCGGGTCGGCGGAACGGGAGTTGACGGTGTGCGTGGCGCCCATCGTCTTCGCCGTCTCCAGCTTGCGGTCGTCGATGTCCACGGCGATGATCTTCGCCGCGCCGGCCAGCCGGGCACCGGCGATCGCCGCGTCACCGACGCCGCCGCAGCCGATCACGGCGACCGAGTCGCCGCGGCCGACCTGCCCGGTGTTGATGGCGGCGCCGATGCCCGCCATCACGCCGCAGCCGAGGAGCCCCGCGACCGCCGGCGAGACCTCGGGGTCGACCTTGGTGCACTGGCCTGCGGCGACCAGGGTCTTCTCGGCGAACGCGCCGATGCCCAGCGCCGGCGACAGCTCCGTACCGTCGAGCAGTGTCATCTTCTGCTTCGCGTTATGGGTGTTGAAGCAGTACCAGGGGCGGCCGCGCAGACACGCACGGCACTGCCCGCACACGGCACGCCAGTTGAGGATGACGAAGTCACCGGGCGCGACGTCCGTGACGCCCTCGCCGACGGACTCCACCACGCCCGAGGCCTCATGGCCGAGCAGGAACGGGAACTCGTCGTTGATGCCGCCCTGCTTGTAGTGCAGATCGGTGTGGCAGACGCCGCACGCCTGGATCTTCACCACGGCCTCGCCGGGGCCCGGGTCCGGGACGACGATCGTCTCGACCCGTACCGGCTCGTTCTTCCCCGGTGCGATGACCCCTTGCACCTGCTGCGACATACCCTGGTCTCCCTTTTTTTCGTCATGTGGTGAAGATCGAACACGAACAACCGTACGCCCCACGAGGGTGTCACGGCGGCGCGCCGCCTTGGCGGGAAACGGCTGCCGTCCACCCGGTGGGATGTACCGGATCCGGTCAGATGGGGCGAACTGCTGAACTGCACCGGGTTCCAAGGTGTCCTTTGATACAGAGGGGCCACGGAACCGATACCTGCGGGGGCAGGGGTTCCACGGTCCACCGGCAGAGGAATTACGGATCATGGGGGAAGTACCTTGACCGAGATTGCCGAGACCACGGAGAAGATCAGCCGACAGGCCGACGGGCCGGGACCGGTTCCCGGAGCGGTGGCGCTCGGGGCGCCGGTCGGCGGACTCGTGCCGTACACCGACGCGTTGCCCGTACCGCCGGTGCTGCGCCCGCAGAGCGGCGATGTGCTGCGCGAGACCGAGATCACCGTGTCGCCCACCTGGGTGCGGCTGCACGCGCAACTGCCGCCGACCCTGATGTGGGGATACAACGGCACGGTGCCCGGGCCGACCATCGAGGTGCGGCGCGGGGAGCGGATCAGGATCGCCTGGACGAACCGCGTCCCCAGGGGAAGCGAGTACCCGGTCACCGCCGTGGAGGTCGGCCCGGTGAAGCAGGGCGAGCCGGCCCCGCACAACCGGCCGGGACGCGACGGTGCCGAACCGAACGCGGATGTCGCCGCGCTGCCCGCCTGGACGGTGACGCACCTGCACGGTGCGCAGACCGGCGGCGGGAACGACGGCTGGGCGGACAACGCCGTCGGCTTCGGCGACGCGCAGTTGTCGGAGTACCCGAACGAGCACCAGGCCGCCCAGTGGTGGTACCACGACCACGCCATGAACATCACCCGGTGGAATGTGTACGCGGGGCTCGTCGGCACGTATCTGATCAGGGACGACGAGGAGGACGCGCTCGGTCTGCCGTCCGGCGAGCGGGAGGTGCCGCTGATCCTCGCCGACCGGAACCTGGACACCGACGAGGACGGCCGGCTCAACGGGCGGCTGCTGCACAAGACAACGGTGGTCGTCGAGGCGGACCCGGAGACCGGGAAGCCGGTGTCCATCCCGTTCCTCGGCCCGTACACGACCGTCAACGGCCGCATCTGGCCGCACCTCGACGTGGACGACGCCTGGTACCGCTTCCGGCTCGTCAACGCCTCCAATGCCCGGATCTACGATCTGGTGCTGGTCGACGACGAGAACAACCCGGTCCCGGGCGTGATCCGGCAGATCGGCAGCGACGGCGGGCTGTTGCCGCGTCCCGTACCGGTCGACTTCGACGAGGTACTGCCGAAGCTCACGATCACCCCGGCCGAGCGGATGGATCTGCTGATCGACTTCTCGGCGCTGGCCGGCCGCCGGGTCCGCCTGGTCAACCGGGGCGGGCTCGCGGCGGGGGTGCCGGACCCGGCGGCGAGCGTGCCGTTCCCGCAGGTGATGGAGTTCCGGGTACGGGAGACGGGGCGACGGGACGGTTTCGAGCTGCCCGAGGTGCTGTCCGGTTCCTTCCGGCGGTACGAGCACGGCCAGGTGGAGCACGGGCACCGGCTCGTCGTGCTGACGGCACCGGGCACGGTCGGGGGCGGCGGCCACCCGGAGATCTGGGAGATGGCGGAGGTCGAGGACGCCGGCGTCGAGGTGCCATCGGACGGTGTCATCCAGGTGCAGGGCGAGGACGGCACGGTGCGCACGTACCGCAGGATCGCCCGGACCTTCAACGACGGGCTCGGGTTCACGGTCGGTCAGAACACGTACGAGCAGTGGTCGTTCCTCAATCTGGGCGCCCCGACGCATCCGATGCACATTCACCTGACGGACTTCCAGGTGATGGGCCGGGAGGCGTACACGCTGGACGGCTTCGATCCGGCGCTCGGCGGAACCCGCTCGCCCGTGGCGTTCGACCACACCACCAAGATCCCCACGGCACCGAACGAGCAGGGCTGGAAGGACGTCTTCCGGGTGCCTCAGGGGCAGTTGGTGAAGGTGCTCGGAAAGTTCGACGGGGCATACGGGCGGTTCATGTACCACTGCCATCTGCTGGAGCACGAGGACATGGGCATGATGCGGCCGTTCGTCGTGATGCCGCCCGAGGCGATGAAGTTCGACCACGGCGCCGGGCACGGCGGCCACCACGGGCACAGCGGCTGAACCGGCTTCTGCCGGCGGCCCTCGCGGGATCGTTCCGCGGGGGCCGCCGTCCGTCTCAGGCCTCGTGGACCCGCCTGCCCTCCGCGTACGTCCGCGGTACGTGCCTCAGAGCCTGTCGGGTGACCTTCGGTCGGAAAGCGGACGCGGCGTGGTGCGTGCGATTCCAAGGCGCCGGGGTGGCCTCGTAGCGGAGCTACTAGGGCATTTCGGCAACGCCGGAAGCGTGCGTGCCACGCCGCGGCCGCCCGATCAGAGGTCACCCGACAGGCTCTCAGGGCGCGAGCACGTCCAGTTCGTGCAGGGCGCCCACCGCGATCTCCTTCGTCAGCCGTTCCGCCGCCACCGCGTCGCCCTCGCGCACCGCTTCGGCGAGCCGGACGTGGAGGGTGACCGCGGCCGGGTCCGGGTCCTCGAACATGACCTGGTGATGCGTACGGCCCGCCAGGACCTCGGCGACGACATCGCCGAGCCGAGCGAACATCTCGTTGCCGGAGGCGTTCAGCACGATCCGGTGGAACGCGATGTCGTGCTCCAGATAGCCCTCCAGCTGCTGGCCGCGCGAGGTGGCGACCATGCCGAGCGCACACTCGGTGAGGGCCGAGCACTGCTCCGGGGTGGCGTTGCGGGCGGCGAGGCCGGCCGCGACCGGTTCGATCGCGGAGCGCAGCACGGTCAGGGAGCGCAGCTGGCGCGGGCGGTCGGCGCCGGCCAGCCGCCACCGGATGACCTGCGGATCGTAAACGTTCCATGCCTCGGTCGGCTGTACGGTCACGCCGACGCGGCGGCGGGACTCGACGAGGTGCATGGATTCGAGGACGCGGATCACTTCGCGTACGACCGTGCGCGATACGTCGAAGCGCTGGGCCAGCTCGTCGGTACGCAGTACCTGGCCGGGGCGGTGCTCCCCCGCGGCGATCTCCAGACCCAGGGTGTCCAGCACATGTGTATGCAGCCCAGGGCCCTGTGTGGTCATGGGCACAGCCTACGGGGCGCCCTTCAGGAACAAAAAATACGACGTTTACGTCACAACATCTTGAATAAGTCGTACGTATGGGTTTCAGTAGCGCGACGGACCGATGTCGAGGAAGACATCGAAGTAGACAGCGAGGCACCACCAATGAGCACCCCCCACGTCGTCGTGGTGATGGGCGTCGCAGGGACCGGCAAGACCACGGTCGGCCCCCTGCTCGCCGCCGAACTCGGCGTTCCGTACGCCGAGGGCGACGACTTCCATCCCGCGGCGAACATCGCCAAGATGTCGGCCGGTACCCCGCTGGACGACTCCGACCGGTGGCCCTGGCTCGATGCGATCGGCCAGTGGGCGCACGGCCGGGCGGGGCTCGGCGGGGTGGTGAGCAGCTCGGCGCTCAAGCGGGTCTACCGGGACCGGCTGCGCGCCGAGGCCCCCGGCGCGGTCTTCCTCCATCTGACGGGCGACCGGCCCCTGATCGAGAAGCGCATGGCGGAACGCAAGGGCCACTTCATGCCCACCGCACTGCTCGACTCTCAGTTCGCCACCCTGCAGCCGTTGCAGGAGGACGAGGCCGGCGTCTCGGTCGATGTGTCCGGCACCCCCGAAGAAATCACCCAGCGTGCCGCCGCCGCGTTGCGCCGGCTCGAAAACTAAGGATCACCACCGTGACCAGTCTCAGCGTCGAGACGCTGGCAGCGGACGCCGTCGAACCGATCACTTCGGCAGGCAACGCGCAGTTGGGCATCGCCGTACTGGCGGGCATCGCCGTCATCGTTCTGCTCATCACCAAGTTCAAGTTGCATGCGTTCCTCGCGCTGACCATCGGCTCGCTGGCGCTCGGCTCGTTCGCCGGTGCCGCACCGGCGAAGACGATCGCCAGCTTCACCGCCGGCCTCGGCTCGACCGTCGCGGGTGTCGGTGTCCTCATCGCGCTCGGCGCCATTCTGGGCAAGCTGCTCGCCGACTCCGGCGGCGCGGACCAGATCGTCGACACGATCCTGGCGAAGGCGAGCGGGCGGGCCATGCCGTGGGCGATGGTCCTGATCGCCTCGATCATCGGTCTGCCGCTGTTCTTCGAGGTCGGGATCGTGCTGCTGATCCCGGTGGTGCTGCTCGTAGCCAAGCGCGGCAACTACTCCCTGATGCGGATCGGTATCCCGGCGCTGGCCGGCCTCTCCGTGATGCACGGGCTGATTCCGCCGCACCCCGGCCCGCTGGTGGCGATCGACGCCCTCGGCGCCAATCTCGGCATCACGCTCGCGCTGGGTGTTCTGGTCGCGATCCCGACCGTGATCATCGCCGGGCCGGTCTTCTCCCGCTACGCCGCGCGCTGGGTGGACATCCAGGCTCCGGAGAAGATGGTTCCGCAGCGCCCCTCGGAGGAGCTGGAACGGCGTCCCAGCTTCGGCGCCACCCTGGCGACGATCCTGCTGCCCGTCGTGCTGATGCTCGTCAAGGCCCTGGTCGACATCGTCGTGGACAACCCGGAGCAGAGCGTCCAGAAGGTCACCGATGTGATCGGCTCGCCGCTGATCGCGCTCCTCGCGGCCGTCATAGTCGGCATGTTCACGCTGGGCCGGGCGGCCGGTTTCACCAAGGGCCGGCTCTCCACCACCGTCGAGAAGTCCCTGGCCCCGATCGCGGGTGTGCTGCTGATCGTGGGTGCGGGCGGCGGTTTCAAGCAGACCCTCATCGACGCCGGTGTGGGCCAGATGATCCTGGACTTCTCCAAGGACTGGTCGATACCGGCGCTGCTGCTGGGCTGGCTGATCGCCGTCGCGATCCGGCTCGCGACCGGCTCGGCGACCGTGGCCACCATTTCGGCGGCCGGTCTGGTCGCCCCGCTGGCCGCCGACATGTCGGCGTCCCACGCCGCGCTGCTGGTCCTCGCCGTCGGCGCGGGTTCGCTCTTCTTCAGCCACGTCAATGACGCCGGGTTCTGGCTGGTGAAGGAGTACTTCGGCATGGACGTCGGTCAGACGATCAAGACCTGGTCGGTGATGGAGACCATCATTTCCGTGGTCTCGCTGGCCTTCATCCTGCTGCTCTCGCTGGTCCTTTAGCGAGCGGCCCCTCCCGCACGGCCCTCCCCCGCGGCGCAAGCCGGGGCCGTGCCCGATGGCGCCCGGCCGACCCGGTGCGCATGCCACGGCATGCCTCCGGATCGGCGGGCGCCATTGCCATGTGCGGCAGACACCCCGCCCGGGCCCACTGCCAACTCCGTTCATAGTCCAGCTAAGTTGACGGCCTCCGACCAGCATCCGACCGGCCTCCGGTCAGGTGCCCGGACCGGCGCGGCGTCCGGCGACGCATGTCAGACTTGGCGCCATGGCGAACCGTGAACCTCTCAAGCCCTTTCTGCTCGCCTTTCCCGGACCGCTGCGTGATCGCCTGGTGGCGGCGGTGCTCGCCGGTGTGAAGGTGTCGACGACCGGGCTGCTCGCGGAGTACGAGGCGGAGAAGGAGGAGCTGCCTCCGGTGGGCGAGCGGTCCGCGCTGATCGACTCGGACGGCCGGGAGATCGCGGTGCTGGAGGTGACGGAGGTACGGGTGCTGCGCCTCGGCGACGTAGATCTCCAGCACGCGATCGACGAGGGCGAGGGAGACACATCGGTGGCCGAGTGGCGTGCGCAGCACGAGAAGTTCTGGCACGGCAAGGAGATGCGGGAGGCGCTCGGCGACCCGGAGTTCACGGTCGACGACGACACCATGGTCGTCGCCGAACGGTTCCGGGTCGTCGAGCTGCTGGATCCCGTCGTGGGCGCGGCGGAACGGTAGGCGGGGCCGGGCAGCCGGTGTCCTGGGAGGAGCTCACAAAATGGGAGTCCGATCAGCAGGACAGGACCCGGCTAGCCGACAGCCTTCGCCGCCGCCCGGCCCGCCGCCCGGCCTGAGAAGATGCAGCCGCCGAGGAAGGTTCCTTCCAGCGAGCGGTAGCCGTGCACCCCGCCGCCGCCGAAACCGGCCGCCTCCCCCGCCGCGTACACACCGGACAGCGGTGTGCCGTCCTCGGTGAGCACCCGGGAGGACAGGTCCGTCTCCAGCCCGCCGAGCGACTTGCGGGTCAGGATGTTGAGCCGCACGGCGATCAGCGGACCGGCCTTGGGATCGAGGATGCGGTGCGGTGACGCCGTACGGATCAGCTTGTCCCCCAGATATGTGCGGGCGCCGCGGATCGCGGTGATCTGGAGGTCCTTGGTGAAGGGGTTGGCGATCTCGCGGTCGCGTGCGGTGATCTCGTGGCGCAGTTCGGCCTCGTCGATCAGCGGCTCGTCGGTGAGCGCGTTCATGCCGCGGACCAGTGCGGCGAGGTCCTGCTCGACGACGAAGTCCGCCCCGTTGTCCATGAACGCCTTCACCGGCGCCGGTACGTCCGCGCGGGCCCGGCCGAGCACGTCGCGGATCGACTTTCCGGTCAGGTCGGGGTTCTGCTCGGAGCCGGAGAGCGCGAATTCCTTGCCGATGATCTTCCGGTCGAGGACGAACCAGGTGTAGTCGTATCCCGACCTCATGATGTGTTCGAGGGTGCCGAGCGTGTCGAAGCCGGGGAAGAGCGGAACCGGCAGCCGCTTGCCTCGGGCGTCCAGCCAGAGCGAGGACGGTCCCGGCAGGATGCGGATGCCGTGCCTGGCCCAGATCGGGTTCCAGTTCTCGATGCCCTCGGTGTAGTGCCACATCCGGTCGCGGTTGATGTGGTGGGCGCCCGCCTCCTCGGTGATGCCGAGCATGAGTCCGTCGACATGGGCGGGCACACCGGAGAGCATCTTCGCGGGCGGGGTGCCGAGCCGCCGGGGCCACTGCTTGCGTACGAGGTCGTGGTTGCCGCCGATCCCACCGGAGGTGACGATCACCGCCTGGGCCCTCAGCTCGAAGGTGCCGACCGTCACCCGGCTGCTCGCGGTGCCGCGGGCGGCCACGCTCGGCTCCAGTATCTCGCCGGTCACCGTGTCGACGGTGCCCGTGGTGCGGCCCAGGCCGGTGACCCGGTGGCGGAACTTCGGCTGGACCAGGCCCTTGGCGACGCCCGCGCGGACCCGGCGCTCAAAGGGGGCGACGACCCCGGGACCGGTACCCCAGGTGATGTGGAAGCGGGGTACGGAGTTGCCGTGGCCGTTCGCGTCGTAGCCGCCGCGCTCCGCCCAGCCGACGACGGGGAAGAGCCGCAGCCCCTGGGCGTGCAGCCAGGAGCGCTTCTCACCGGCCGCGAAGTCGACGTACGCCTCGGCCCACTTCCGGGGCCAGTGGTCCTCCTCGCGGTCGAAGCCCGCCGTGCCGAGCCAGTCCTGGAGGGCCAGCTCGTGACTGTCCTTGATCCGCATCCTGCGCTGCTCGGGCGAGTCGACGAGGAAGAGACCGCCGAAGGACCAGTGCGCCTGGCCACCGATGGACTGTTCGGGTTCCTGGTCGAGCAGGATCACCGAGCGGCCCGCGTCGACCAGCTCGGCGGTGGCCACCAGACCCGCGAGCCCTGCCCCGATAACGATCACATCAGCGTCGTACGCCATGGGTTCCATCCTTGTCGGGGGTCGGAGGTCGGAGCGATCCGGTCACGGCCATGGTGAGAATCCGGCACGGACGCCGGAGGTTACTCGTGCGTCAGATCCTCTGCACCGGCCGCTCCAGCGTCAACCGCCCGGTCGGCGGCTCCCCGGCCGCACCCATGGGGCGCAGGCGCTATCGTCGATACGAATCACCCACTTCTGGCCTGACTTGAGGTAGAAGCGTGTCGGTGCTGGTTCTCGTACTCGCCGTGAGTGCCGCCTGCTGTCTGGGGTTCGGCTTCGTCCTCCAGCAGGACGCCGCTTCCCACGCGCCGAGGAGCGACTATCTCTCCTTCCGGCTGCTGCTGGACCTGATGCGGGTGCCGAGCTGGCTGGCCGGTATCGGGCTGATGGTCTGCGGCATGGTGCTGGGTGCCCTGGCCCTGGGCAAGGGCGAGCTGTCCATCGTCGAACCACTGCTCGCCACCAATCTGCTCTTCGCGATGGCTCTGTCGCGCCATCGCACCGGACAGCGGCTCGGCGGGCAGGGCTGGGCCGGGCTCTGGATGCTGGCCGGCGGAGTCGCCGCGTTTCTTCTGGGGGGCCAGCCGCGGGGCGGTGAGGCGGTGACCGATCCGCTGCGGCACTGGCTGGTGATCGGCGTGGTCGTGGGCGTGGCACTGCTGCTCACCGCCTTCGCCAAGCGCTATCAGTCCGGGGTCGCCCCGGCGCTGCTCGCGGTGGCGGCCGGACTGCTGTACGGACTTCAGGACGCCCTCACCCGGGTCACCGGCCAGAGGCTGTCGGTGGACGGCTTTGCGACGCTCGCGACGGCATGGCAGCCGTACGCGGTGGTGGCGCTGGGGGTGACGGGCCTGCTCCTGGTGCAGAGCGCGTTCGAGACGGGCCCGCTGCGGGTCTCACTGCCCCCGCTGACCGCCGCGCAGCCGCTGGCCGGGATCGCCTGCGGGGTCGGTTTCCTCGGTGACCAGTTGCGCACCGACCCCGGCGCGCTGGCCTGGCAGGCGGCCGGTCTCGCGGCGATCGTCGTCGGGATCGTGCTGCTGGGACTGCATCCGGCGATGCCGGAGGGACCCGTGGGCGGGCGCCGGGAGAAGAGCCTGCTGCCGAGCTGAGCGGCGGCGCGAGCCCTGCAGGCACGGTCGGACGCCGCCTCGTACGTCACCGGCGCCGAACCGGCCGTGGGCGGCGGCTGGACCACGGGCCCGACCGTCAAGCACGTCATGGGGCAGTGATCACTGTCAGTGGTCCGATGTTGGATGAGGGGCATGACTCCAATGACTCCCTCTGACGAGATCCTGGACATCGTCGACGAGAACGACGTGGTCGTGGGGCAGGCCCCGCGTGGTGAGGCAACCGCGCGGGGCCTGCGCCATCGCTGCGTCTTCATCGAGGCCCGGGATGCCGCAGGCCGGCTCTTCGTGCACCGCAGGACGTCCACGAAGCTGGTCTTCCCGTCCCATTACGACATGTTCGTCGGCGGAGTGGTCGGGGCCGGCGAATCGTACGACGAGGCGGCGCTGCGGGAGGCCGAGGAGGAGCTGGGGGTCACGGGGCTCCCCCGTCCCGAGCCGCTCTTCAAGTTCCTCTACCAGAGCGCGGAGCACTCCTGGTGGTCCCACGTCTACCAGGTGCGGTGCGAGCTGCCGGTGCACCCGCAGGTGGAGGAGGTCGCCTGGCACACCTTCCTCACCGATGCGGAGCTGGAGCAGCGGCTCGGCGACTGGGAGTGGGTGCCGGACGGCCTGGAGACGTACCGCCGGCTGCGCGCATTCCGGGCGGGCGGGGCGGTCTCCTGAGCCGGGCTGCGACTGCCGCCGATCTGCCACCGACCGGCGCGTGCCCGGCCCCGCGACGCCGGCCCCCAATTGTCGGTCGGTCCGGGACCGACCGGGAATTGGGGTGCGGGAGAAGGAGCGGGGCCGGGTGCGTGCAGCTGCGAGGCGGAGGATTGAGACATGGCGGAGCCATGGTGATTGACGACAACGCGGCGGATGTGCGTGCCCGGCCCCGCGACGCCGCACCCCAATTCTCGGTCGGTCTAAGGTTCACGCGTGATCGAATTCGTACAGAGCCTGCGGCTGTGGTTCGCGCCGCAGCGAATCCGCGAAGAGGGCGACACCCCCGACTACCGGTTCTCGCTCGCCAATGAGCGCACCTTCCTCGCCTGGATCCGGACGGCTCTCGCGTTGATCGGCGGTGGTTTCGCAGTCGACCAGTTCCTCCCGGAGCTTTCGTGGGGCATGCGCGCGGGGCTGGCGCTGGCGTTGCTGGCGGCCGGTGTGCTGTGCGCGCTGCGGGCGATCAACCACTGGGTGCGGTGCGAGCAGGCGATGCGGCGCGGGGAGGATCTTCCGGTCTCGCGGTTCCCGACGCTGCTCGGTCTCGCCGTCGCGTTCGTCGCCGTGGCGATGGTGGTGGTGGTCCTCTTCGGCTGGGAGGGCCGGTGACGGCGGACGGGCGCGATCCCGGGCTGCAGCCCGAGCGGACCAGGCTGGCGTGGCGGCGTACGACGCTGTCCTGCACGGTGGTGGCGCTGCTGGCGGTCAAGCAGGCGCTGCACGGCGGGGCGAGCCCGGCCGCGGTCGTCGCCGTGTCGCTGAGCGGGCTGGCCTGGCTGGGTTTCCTGCTCGTGGCGCACCGGCGGGTGCTCGGGATGGGGACCGCGCGTCCGGAGCCGCTCTCGGCGCGCGGCGCGCTGACGGCGGCGGCGTGCACGGTCGCGCTCGCGGTGTTCGCCACGGCCATGCTGTTCTGAGGCCGGGGCGCCGGGCCCCTCAGCGACACCGGGCTGCACGACGACTCCGGACACGTCCCAGCGGGAGATCACCGGGAACACGGCCTCCAGACCGGCGTCGAGGTAGCCCTCACGGGCCTTTCAGTCGACCGGGCTGACCGCCGCGGCCCGAACCTTCACCAGGACGGTGCCGGGGACGACCATGCAGCCTGGTTTCCTACGTGAACCTTATTCAGACATACGTCTGATTGCCAGACTCCCGAACCATGTCGGTGCGGAGTGCAGGCGTCGGATTCCGGGAGCCCACTGGACGACATACCGACTGGTCGGCATCATGAACACCGACCGTCTCTCACCCCGGAGGTGCGCACGATGAGCCCAGTCCATCCGCCAGGTCTCGACCTCGACCGGCTGTGCGGCCATCTCGACCACGAGCGGCCGGGTCTGGTGAACGGACCGCTCGAAGCCCGGCTCATCGAGGGCGGCCGGTCGAACCTGACGTACATCGTCACGGACGGCACGGGGCGCTGGGTCGTCCGCAGGCCCCCGCTGGGCCATGTGCTGGCCACCGCGCACGACATGAAGCGCGAACACCGGGTGATCAGCGCCCTGCACCCGACGGCCGTTCCGGTACCCGAACCCGTGCTGCTCTGCGAGGACGACTCGGTGCTCGGGTCTCCCTTCTACGTCATGGAGTACGTCGAGGGCACCCCGTACCGCACGGCCGAACAGCTCGCCCCGCTGGGCGCCGAGCGCACCCGGGCGGCCGTCCTCGGTCTCGTCGACACGCTCGTCGAACTGCACGCCGTGGACCCGGAGTCCGTCGGGCTGGGAGACTTCGGGCGCCCCGAGGGCTTCCTCGACCGGCAGCTGCGTCGCTGGGGCAAGCAGCTGGACGCCTCCCGCAACCGCGAACTGCCCGGCATCGACGAACTGCACGCCACGCTCGGCCGTGAGCTGCCCGCCTCCCCCACGCCCACCGTCGTACACGGCGACTACCGCCTGGACAACGTCCTGATCGGCTCCGACGACCGAATCAAGGCCGTCCTCGACTGGGAGATGTCCACGCTCGGCGACCCGCTGACCGACCTCGGCCTGCTCGTGATGTACAGCTCGGACCTCGACCTGGCGAACTCCCCGGTCTCCACCACCAGCGGCGCGGCCGGCCACCCCACCCCCGCCGAACTGATCGAGCGCTATGCCGCACGCTCCGGCCGCGACACCTCCGCCATCTCCTGGTACACGGCGTTCGCCTGGTTCAAGCTCGCCGTGATCCTGGAGGGCATCCACTACCGCTACACGCTGGGCCAGACCGTCGGCGCCGGCTTCGACCGCATCGGCGATCTCGTCCCCGTCTTCATCGAGCACGGCCTCACCACCCTCCAGGAAGGCTGATCAACCCCATGGATTTCGCATTCGACGCCCTTACGGAAGAGCTGCGCACCAAGCTGCTCACCTTCATGGACGAGCACGTCTATCCGGCCGAGCGGACCGCGGACGAACAGCGCGCGCTGCTCGCGTCCCCGTGGCAGACCCCGCAGGTCGTCGAGGACCTCAAGGCCGAGGCGCGACGGCAGGGGCTGTGGAACCTCTTCCTCCCCGACGCCGAGTACGGTGCCGGGCTGACCAATCTCCAGTACGCGCCGCTCGCCGAAATCACCGGCCGTTCCCCGCAGTTGGCGCCGACCGCGCTCAACTGCGCGGCCCCGGACACCGGAAACATGGAGGTGCTCTTCCAGTTCGCCACGGACGAGCAGAAGAAGCAGTGGCTGGAGCCGCTGCTCGCCGGGGAGATCCGCTCGGCGTTCGCGATGACGGAACCGGAAGTGGCCTCGTCGGACGCGACGAACATCGAGACCCGCATCGTGCGCGACGGCGATGACTACGTCATCAACGGCCGCAAGTGGTACATCTCCGGCGCGATGAACCCGGACTGCCGGATCTTCATCGTGATGGGCAGGACGGCGACTGCCGATGGCCCTGAGGGCGCCGACATTCGCCGCCGGCAGTCGATGATCCTGGTCCCGCGCGACACCCCCGGTCTCGAAGTGCGGCGCGCCATGCAGGTGTACGGCTACGAGGACCACTACCACGGTGGTCACGCCGAGGTCGTCTTCGCCGACGTACGGGTGCCCGCCGCGAACCTGATCGGCGAGGAGGGCAGCGGATTCGCCATCGCCCAGGCCCGGTTGGGACCGGGCCGCATCCACCACTGCATGCGCCTGATCGGCATGGCCGAGCGGGCCATCGAGCTGATGTGCAGGCGGGCGGTGTCCCGTACGGCCTTCGGCAAGCCGCTCGCCCAGCAGGGCGTCGTACAGAACTGGATCGCGGACGCGCGGGTCACGGTGGAGCAACTGCGGCTGCTGGTGCTGAAGACGGCGTGGCTGATGGACACGGTGGGCAACCGGGGCGCGCACACGGAGATCCAGTCCATCAAGATCGCCACCCCGCGCGCCGTGGTCGACATCCTGGACCAGGCGGTGCAGTTGCACGGTGCGGGTGGCGTCAGCCAGGATTTCCCGCTGGCCGAACTGTGGGCGGCTGCACGGACGTTGCGGCTGGCGGACGGGCCGGACGAAGTGCATCAGCGGTCGTTGGCGCGGCGGGAGATCAGGCGGTACGTGTAGGCGGTGGCCTGGGTGGGGGTGGGTGCGGGGGCTCGCCCGGTTGCCGCGTTGCCCTCATTCGCCGGGCGGGCTTGAATTTCCGCGCCGGACCGGGTCCTCGTGCCGGATCAGGCGTCCGCGCACGGCCGGTGAGCAGTCGCGCGCGTCCAGGAGCCGGGCCCCCGTCCGGCGTCGGCCCGGCGTACGGCGTCGTGGAGTTGTCCGTCGGCCGGCATCTTCACCGTCGGATGCCAACCGGGCGCTCCCGGCTCCACCAACGGGATTCGACCCCGTCAATAGCCTCCGAACGGCACATGGTCCGCCAGCGCCAGTTCGCGGACGAAAGCCCTCACACGCAGCAGGCACCGGGCGGCGAAGCGGACGGCCGCGGTATGCCGCGGGCCGTACGCCACGGCCCAGAGCGCGGGGACGTGCGCGGATGGCTGGATGTGAGTCATACATCCAGCTTCGGCCCGTACCGGCGGTCGGTCCAACAGATGGTTCAGCTGGCTGCCATCGATACTGTTGATGGATGGAGATGCGCCAACTCCGCCACTTCATGGCGGTGGTCACGCACGGCAGTTTCACGGCCGCCGCCCGTGCCGAGCTGATCGTGCAGTCCGCGCTGAGCACCTCCGTACGCAACCTGGAACGGGAGCTGGGTGCCGAGCTGTTCGACCGGACGGGCCGACGGGTGATCCTCACCGAGGCGGGCCGGGCGCTGCTGCCGTCGGCCCGGTCGGTGCTCGCCGGGGCCGAGGCGGCGCGGGACGCGGTGGCCGCCGTGTCGGGGCTGGTGACCGGCCGGGTGCGGATCGGCACCATCCAGACGCTGACCTGCGTGGATCTGGCGGCCGAGTTGGCCTCGTACCACCGGCTGTGGCCCGGGGTGCAGATCTCGCTGCGCGAGGCGACGACACCGGAACTGGTCGCGGGGGTACGGACGGGTGAGCTGGATCTCGCCTTTCTCGCGCCGGACGCCGCCGAGCTCCCCGACGGCATCGTCGGGTTCGCGACCTGGCACGAGGACCTGGTGCTGATCACCGCGCCGGGCCATCGGCTGGCGACGGCCGGACGCACCCTGATCAAGGATCTCGCCGATGAGCCGTTCGTGGACTTCCGCGCGGGCACCGGCCTGGAGACCGCGGTGCGGAGGCTGGCCGCACACTGCGGGCTGGAGCGCCGGATCACCTGTGACGTCACCCAGATCCGGCTGCTCGTCGATCTCGTACGGGCCGGGATCGGCGTGGCGATCGTGCCGCGGCGGATCGGGACGGACGCGGGGCTGCCGTGCGTGAGCATCCGGCAGCCGGAGCCCGGCCGGACGGTGGTCCTCGCGGGGCGGGCACCCCACCCCCGCAACCCGGCGGCGGAGGCGCTCCTGGACCGGCTGACCGGCGGTGCTCCCCCGTCTGGCGGCCGCCAGGTCCGGCAGGACGCTACGGACGCAGGGCGCGCAGCAGCAGGTCGGCGAGGTGGTCGGCGACCTCCTGCTGGCTGAGCGGGCCGTCCGGCCGGTACCAGGTGGACAGGTGGTGGACCGAGCCGAAGTGGTAGTCGACGACCAGGTCCGCCGGGGTGGCTGTGGAGAACACCCCGCTCCGCTGACCTTCCTCGATCAGGGCCCGGAAGCGCTCGTGGTAGCGGCGCCGCTCCGCCCTTACCTGCTTGTTCTTCTCCGGGCTCAGGTGGTGCATGGACCGGAAGAAGATCGAGGCGTCGTCGAGGTTCTCGATGGTCGTGACGACCACGTCGGCGGCGGCGTCGCGCAGCCGCTGCTCGACCGGGGCGTCGGCGTCGGCGAAGGCGTCGAGCCGCTCCTGCTGGAGCCGGAGCACCCGGGCGTAGACCTCTTGGAGGAGGTCCTCCTTGGAGCCGAAGTAGTGGTAGAGGGCGCCCTTGGTGACGCCCGCCGCCTCGACGATCTCCTGGACGGAGGTGCGGTCGTAGCCCTGCTCGGCGAAGAGCCGGGTGGCGGCGGCCAGCAGCCGCTGGGGGACGGGGAGTGTGTCCCCGTCCGTCGCCTTGGCCATTGTCGCCACCTTCCTTCCGTACCGTGCGTGAATCCGTGCTGTGCGTGAAACGCTCTGCTGTGCGCGGAGCGGTCTATCCGGGGGAACGCAGTTCCCGCCTGAGGATCTTCCCACTCGCCGTCTTCGGGAGTTCGGTCAGGATCTCGACCTCGCGCGGGTACTCGTACGCGCCGAGCCGGTCCTTGCGGTACCCGGTTCCCCGGGGGCGACGGTGGCGCCCGGCCGCGGGCGACGTAGGCGCGGACGTCTCATGCGCCGGTCTCCTCCCACTTCTGCTGGAGGTGGTTCATACTGCCGAGCCAGTGGTCGGTGTCCTTGGTGCGGGCCCGGTAGTACCCGGCGACCTCGGGGTGCGGCAGAACGAGGAAGCGGTCCTCCGCCATGGCGTCGAAGAGCGCGTCGGCGACCGCCTCGGGCTCGATGGCGCTGGGTGCGAGGACGAGCTCTCCGGCCGATCCGGCGGCCGTGAGCATGTCCGTACGCACGCCCTGCGGGCAGATCGCGTGGACCTTGACGCCGCGGTGGCGGTAGGTGAGGGAGAGCCATTCGGCGAAGGCGACGACGCCGTGCTTGGTGACGCTGTAAGGGGCTGCGCCGATCATCGTCAGCAGTCCGGCGGCGGAGGCGGTCGAGACGAACCGGCCGCTGCCGCGCTCCAGCCAGTGGGGCAACAGCGCCCTGGCTGCGCGGACATGGGCCATCACATTGACGTCCCAGGCGGCGGCCCAGACCTCCTCGTCGGCGAAGACGTCGCCGGGCGAGGCGAGGCCCGCGTTGGCGCAGTAGATGTCGACGGTGCCGTCCAGCGCGTCGCGGGCGGCGTCCACGATCCGCGAGGCGTCACCGGCGACGGCGACGGCGCCGATCTCCTCGGCCAGCGGCTCGATCCCGGCCTCGTCGAGGTCATTGACCACGACCCGTGCGCCTTCTGCGGCGAATCGGCGGGCCAGAGCGGCTCCGATGCCGCCTCCGGCCCCCGTGACCACCACGCCCGCGCCCTGCACCGTACTCATCGGATCCCGCCTCTCTCCGTCGACCGCCCCAGCAGACTAACCAGTCGGTATGTCGTAGCGGAAGAGGTCCGGCCCGGCTCGGGCGACACTCCTGTCACACCCGTCGCGTCCGGCTCATTCCGTACGGCCTGAACGCGCGCTAGCGTGCGTGACCATGACAGAGGTCGCGATCATGGAGGTAGCTGAATGAGCCTGTCCAGACGTGGATTGCTGGCCGCCGGCGGTGCGATGGGAGCCCTCGCGGCGACGGCCGCGGGTACCGGGGCCGCGACCGCCGCCCCCGCTACCGGCAACGGGCGGGGCAATGGGCACGGCCGGGTCCGTACCGGCTTCGACCTGCTGGCGGCGGACGGCTACGCGCTGCTGAAGGGCCAGAAGGTCGGGGTCGTCACCAACCCGACCGGTATCACGTCCGACGTGCGTCACATCGTCGACGTGATGCATCCGGACGAGCGGGTCGACCTGATCGCCGTCTTCGGGCCCGAGCACGGATTCCGCGGCACCGCGCAGGCGGGCGGCTCGGAAGGGCGGTACGACGATCCGGCGACCGGACTCCCCGTCTACGACACGTACTTGAAGAGCGGGCAGCCGCTCGCCGATGTCTTCACCGCGTCCGGTGTGGACACGGTCGTCTTCGACATCCAGGACGCGGGCGCCCGCTTCTACACGTACATCTGGACGCTGTACGACTGCATGGAGGCGGCGGCTCTCGCGGGCAAGCGGTTCGTGGTCCTGGACCGGCCGAACCCGGTGACCGGGCGGGCGGCGCTCGGGCCGGTGCTGGACCCGGCGTTCGCCACGTTCGTGGGCCGCCGGGAGATCGCCCAGGCACACGGCATGACGGTCACCGAGCTGGCGCTGCTGTTCAACAAGGAGTTCCTGGCCCGGCCGGTGGACCTGCGCATCGTGAAGATGTCGGGGTGGAAGCGCGCGGACTTCTTCGACGCGACCGGGCTGCCGTGGGTGCCGCCGAGCCCCAACATGCCGACTCCGGACACGGCGCTGGTCTACTCGGGGACCTGCCTGTTCGAGGGCACGAACCTGTCCGAGGGGCGCGGCACGACCCGGCCGTTCGAACTGCTCGGCGCGGAAGGCATCGACCACCGGTGGGCGGCGGCCGCGAACGCGCTCGATCTGCCGGGAGTCTCGTTCCGCGAGGCGTACTTCGCGCCGACGTTCTCCAAGTTCCAGGGGAAGACGGTCGGCGGGGTGCAGCTGCATGTGCACGACCGCGAGGCCTTTGATCCGGTACGCACGGGGATCGCGCTGCTGGTCACGGCGAAGCAGACGTGGAGCGGGTTCGCCTGGCGCTCGGACAACTGGATCGACAAGCTCACCGGCAACACGCGGGTCCGCACGATGATCGACGCGGGGGCGGACACGGACGAGGTGGTGGGGGCGTGGGCGGACGACCTCGCCGCGTTCCGGTTTGTCCGGAAGAAGTACCTCCAGTACCGGTGAGGAACCCCGGGCGGGCCCGGGGTTCCGGGCCCGCCCGGCGAACCGGTTCCGCCCTCGGAGGAAGGACGGAACCGGAAGGTCCCTACCGGTGGGCGGGGAACTCCACCACCTGCTGGTACGTCGGGCGGTTCTGCCAGTGGATGGACTTCTGCGCAATCCCGCCCAGCGGCCGGTGCACGATCGAGTCCGAGCACCACTGCTCGCCCGCCTTGCAGTTGTCGTCCCCCGGGTACACCTCCGCGACAGGCTCCGCCGCGGCCCGCTTCAGGGACGTCAGCAGTGCGTCCCGGCAGCTGTCCAGGTCACCGTTCCCGCAGTACGTCCTGGCCAGCGGGCCCTTGACCGGCTGCCCCAGAACCCGGCGCAGGTCCTTGTCCACGAAGCCCCACCAGCCGTACTGGAACGCCGAACCGCTGTGCGCCCCGCTCGGCCCGTGGCTGGCCGCCGGGGACTCGTCGGTGGCGAGGTTGGCGGCCAGCGCCCCGTACAGCCCGTCGCCGAGCCCCGGCCTGAACTCGGCCTCGACCAGCTTCGGCCACCACGCGTCCATGATCCGCACCGCGTCGGCGTGGGTGTACGCGTGCGATCCGGGGCCGCTCTCCCTGCGCTGCGACCCCGCCGCCCGCCAGGACTCCAACTGCTGGACCGCGCCGTTCAGTTCGTGGTCCGTGACCGGCCGGGAACGGATCACCTTCAGCAGTTCGGGCAGCAACTGCTCGCCGCGCAGGTCGGTGACGGCGGCCTGGGCCATGGCCCGGGTGAGGGACGCCCGGGTGACGCCGCCCTCCTCGACCAGCTTCGCCACCCGGTCGTCCAGCAGATCGGCCCGGTGCACCGCGCTGAGCCCGAAGCCCGCAGCGGCGTACCCCTTGGCCTGCTTGTTGTTCCAGGAGACGTAGTAGTCCTGGCCGCTGGAGTGCGGGTGCTCTGCGAACGGGGTGTACGCGGCGGTGTTGGCGGCCGGGTCGTACCCCTTCCACTCGTAGGTCCGCTCGGCCTTCACCGGCAGCGCCGGGTCGACGCCCGCCGCGCGCACCGGGTTCATGCCGCTGTTGTAGTACGCGGCGGTGCGGGAGTCCGCGTAGAACCAGTTGAACGCGTAGTCGATGTTGCTCGCCGCCCGCTGGAACGAGGCGGCGTCCTTGACGTACGCCGGGTCGTTGAGCATCTGGAAGCCGATGATCGAATCGGCCTCGTGGCGGTAGGTGGTGCGCAGCGAGGTGTACGCGACGGGCTTGCCGCCCACGGTGGCACGGTGGGTGACGATGCCGTAGTTCGTGCGCCGGACCTGCATCCGGTAGGAGCCCTTCGCCGTGGAGTCGGCGACGGTCGGCTTCCAGGAGTTGGTGCGCTCCAGCGTCTCCATGGCGGTGCAGGTGCCGCGGTAGAGGTAGTGCGTGGAGTCCTTGGTGGGCTTGGCGCCGTCGGGCTCGCACAGTTCGACGGCGTACGTGTCGGTGATGTCCTGGCCGGCCGAGGTGGCGCTCCAGGCGTAGTCCTGGCCGCGGCCCATCTGGATGTACATGCCGACACCGGCGAACGAGACGCCCCGGGCGCTGATGCCCGGGCCCTGGAGCTCCTGGAGCATCATCAGCTGCGGGGCGAAGTAGCCGGTCTGCGGTCCGAAGACGGCGATCGGGTTTCCGCTCGCGGTGTGCTTGCCGGAGACCAGCAGGGCGTTGGACATGCCACGCTTCTGGGCGCCGGAGCCGGAGCCCGGCAGCGAGCCCGCGGGGATGACGCCGTCGTCGTAGATGCCCTGGGCCTTCTTGAGCGTGGCCGGGGCCTTGACGGGGGCCTTCTCGTCGGTGCCCGCGGAGCCGGTGCGGTCGTGGATCAGGGGCTCGGCCGTGACGGACCCGCTGTCGGGCAGCGCGATGCCGCGCGCCGTGGCGGGCTTGCCCGCGTACGGGAACGACGTGCCGTCATGAACCGTGAGCACGGCCTCGGGGTCCTCGCGCTGCCGGAACGACTCCCAGACCTTGGTGCCTTCGGCGACGCCGTACTTCTGCTGGGCGGAGAGCAGCGAGAGCGCCGCCTGTACCTCGCCGCCGCCACCGCCGCCGAACTGGCCGCCGACCACGGAGGCGATCGAGATCAGGTCGGTCAGCTTGAACGGCTGGATCTCCCCGATGTTCGTGATGGCGTCGATCTTGCCGGTGAGGACGTACTCGCCGGGGAAGTAGCGGCCCTTCTTGGACTTCTCACGGTAGGCGTTGATGCCGTCGACGTACGCCTGGGCGTCCGCCATGGCCTGTTCGCCGCGGGCGCCCTCATGGGTCCTGATGTAGGCGACCTGGGCTTCGAGATCGGCCTCGGTGTACGGGGCCTGCGGCCAGAACTGCTGCTCCAGGCCCTGGTTGGCCAGTGCGCCACCGGCGAACGAGGTCAGTTCGCCGCGTCCGATGTGCCGGAAGAGGTCCATCAGCCAGAGCCGGTCCTGCCCGGCGGCGAATCCGGCGCCGAACTCGGTGCCGTACCGGGTGGTGCCCTTGATGTGCGGGACGCCGGACGTCTTGTCACGGGTGATGGTGACGTCGTCGCGGGGCGAGGTGACGGACTCGACCTGGTCCTTCGGGACGCCGAACGAGGCGTCGTTGAAGAAGTCGGTGAGTTTCCGGTCGGTGAGAGCGGTGTGTCCGGCCACCAGGCCGTTGTAGCGGTCGAGTTGATCGTCGCTGTGGGCGGGGTGCGTGCCGAACGCCTTGTTGCCGAGGATGTCGACGAGTGTGGCGTTGCCGTTCTCGCCGGGTGGCAGGATGTCGTCGCACTGCCCCTGGCAGTAGTCGGTGACGGTTGCGGGTTCCGCTGCGGCGGCGCCGGACTGGGGCGAGGCCGCGAGCAGGGTGGTGCCGAGGGCGAGAACCGCCGCGATGGTGGCAGCTCTGAACTTGACGGTGCGTGGGGGCATGCGTGCTCCTCCGAGAGGCCGATGCGCCGGAGGTTACCGGCGGTATGACTCGCCGGTAAGGTGAACAACAGTCACCTTTTCTGAATCATCACATGCCCCCGCCCGCGACCCGATGACGGTCGGTCATCTCGCATGCTGGACGTCATCCCGGGTGGATGGATCCGGATCGGGCGCTCGTACGTCCATTCCTCGACGCCGAAGTACGAGCGACGGAGGTGGCAGTGCGGTGGCCGGATTTCGGAGTCTTGCGAGACAGGCCCGCGACCCTCGGGGCGACCTGGCGCTGCGGCGGTATTCGCTGCGCAAGTGCCTGGAGCGGTTCGCCCCTTACGGGCATCGGGCGACCTGGGATCACCTGTGCACCCGGCACGGGATCGGGCCCGAGGACCGGTCCCCCGATCCGGTGCGGCTGATGCGCGCGCTGGACGAGCTGGAGGCGGCACGGGCCGTCTGGCTCGGATACGAGGCGGGGTTCGCCGAGCGCCGCAGGCGGGAGAAGCACGACGGGCTGCGCAGGCCCGGCGCGTTCGACGACTGGCACCGGCGCACCTGGGGCGGGTACGGGGTCGCCCGCTGCGCGGACCCGGAGGTGCACCCCTCGGCGTCGCTCGCCGAGGTCCTCGGCCGGCTGATCGCCGCCCTGGAGTCGGAGCCGGGCACGGCCTGCCCCGTGTGCACGGGCACGGAGATCGTCTGGGCGTCGGAGCTCGGGTGCGAGCCGTGGTCGGGGCCGGCCTGCACGGGGTGCGGAATTCTGGTGCCGCAGCCGGTGCTCACGCCGGGGGCGCTGGCGAAGGCCCGGAGCGAACGGCGCCGGGATCTGGCGTCGGCGGCGTGAGGGGCGGGGGCGATCCGCGCTCGAACCTGGCGGGCGCGACCGTCGAGAGTGTCCGGCGTTCGCGCCCGGCGGGAGCTCCTCGCGGGCGGCAGCGCCCCGCGCGCCCACTCGGCGGCCGAACGGCAACCGGCGGGCCCCGCGTCTACCGGCAGTCGGCCGACGGGCGCTCCGGCATCAGCCGCGAGCCGCTGATCCGCTGACCGGAGACGTCGTTCGGGTTGGAGAGCACGCAGGTCTCCAGCGACAGGCAGCCGCAGCCGATGCAGTCGGTGAGATGGTCCCGCAGCCGCCCCAACTGCTCGATGCGCTCGTCCAGTTCGGAGCGCCATGCGGCAGAGAGCCGCGCCCAGTCATCGCGGTTGGGGGTGCGCTCCTCCGGGAGTGCGGCAAGGGCGTCACGGATGGTGGCGAGCGGGATTCCGACCCGCTGCGCCGCGCGGACGAACGCGACCCTGCGCAGCGCGTCCCGGCTGTAGCGACGCTGGTTGCCGCTGGTGCGACGGCTGCTGATCAGGCCCTTGGCCTCGTAGAAGTGCAGGGCCGAGACAGCGGCGCCGCTGCGCGCGGAGAGCTGGCCGACCGTGAGTTCCTGGAGCGTCTGTGGGATCTGGGGCACCCCTCCAACCCTACTTGGCCGCCCCGGGCCGGTCCGTCGTTGACAGGAACCGCACTGCCAACCATGCTGAGCAAGCGCTTAGAGGAGCTCACAAAATGGGCGCCCGGCTCGCGACGCCTGGCACGCACGCTCGCTGATCGGACTCCCATTTTGTGAGCTCCCCTTAGACAGGCATTGTGACGCCGGATGGCCGACAGCGGGAAGGGCAGGGACCAGGGACATGGCAGAGCCGAGGATCTTCACGTCCGCACAGGAGCTGCGCGACGGGGTGGGCGAGCAGCTGGGGCACAGCGAGTGGCTGGAGGTCGACCAGAAGCGGATCGATCTCTTCGCCGAGGCCACCGGCGACCACCAGTGGATCCATGTGGACCCGGAGCGGGCCGCGACCGGTCCGTTCGGCACGACGATCGCGCACGGCTACCTCACGCTCTCGCTGCTGCCGGCGCTCGTCCCGCAGATCATGCGCGTCGAGGGCATGAAGATGGGCATCAACTACGGGACGAACAAGGTCCGCTTCCCGTCCACCGTGCCCGTGGGTTCCCGGCTGCGCGCCACGGCCGTCCTGAAGAGCGTCGAGGAGGCCGGGGGCGGCGTGCAGGTCACCGCCGCCGTCACCGTCGAGCGCGAGGGCGGCGACAAGCCGGTGTGCGTGGCCGAGTCGGTGTCGCGCTACTACTTCTGACGGCGCCCCGGCACTGAGCTCCTCTCACGCTGGGCGGCGACCATGCGCAGCACGAGGTCGGCGTACAGCTCGCCGACCTCGTCCGGCGTCCGGCTGCCCTGCGCGTTGAACCAGCGCGCCACATCGATGCAGAGCGAGAGCACCGCGAGCGTGGTTCCCGGGATGTCGGGTACGTCGAACTCCCCGGCCCGCACGCCCTCGCCGATGATCCGGCGCACCACCGCGTCGCTCCTGCGGCGCAGCTCGACGATCTCGGCGCGGTGCTCCTCGCCGAGGGCGTCGAGTTCGTACTGGACGACGCGGGCCGTGGTGTGCCGTTCGGCGTGCCAGCGGACGAAGGACCGCACGGCCTCGGCCAGCCGCTCGGCGGCCGTACCGCCGCCGTCGGCCGCGGCCTCCAGGACGAACAGGGCGCGGTCGTGACCGATCCGGCTGATCCGGTGGAGCAGCTCTTCCTTCGTCTTGTAGTGGATGTAGAGCGCGGCGGGGCTCATCCCCGCCCGGCCCGCGATGTCGCGGGTGGTGGTGGCGTGGTACCCGCGCTCGGCGAAGGCATCGACGGCGGCGACGAGCAGCCGCCTGGCCGCCTCGGGCGTCACCTCGGCCCACGGCGCACCGTCGCCGTCGGTCTCCTCCGCCGTGCTCATCGTCACTCGCCCCTCTCGTCAGCAGGACGAACACCATACCCCGAACCTGAGCAAGCGCTTAGGGCCTCTCGTTCGGATCATGCCGGGCTCGCGGGGTCCGGCCCGATCCGAACGAAAGACCCCGGCGTCCGTCCGGGCGGGATCGTCAGAGCTTCTGAAAGGGGTCGTGCTCGGCAAGGATCTTCTCCAACCGGGCCTGGTCGACCCGGCTGACGATCTGCCCCGCCTCCTGCCGGTCGCGGATGACCTTGGCCAGGGTGAAGCAGGAGGTGACGAGATAGAGGACGCCGATCGCGAGGAACCCGCGGACCCAGGCGTCGGCGTCCAGGAAGTAGATACCGAGAGCCACCGCGGCCATCGCCACCCCGAAGGACGCGACGGCCTGGCCGTAGAAGGCCGCGGTGCTCTGCTGTTTGACCGGTGCTGTGTCACTCATGGCGCCCAGCATCGCCCGACGTGGTGTGGGCCACATCCGTCCCGGTACTCAGCCCGGTACTCAGACTCCCGTTCGAGCAGCGACGAGCCGGTCAGAAGGCGGAGACCCCCGTCAGCGCGCGACCGGTGATCAGCTTCTGGATGCGCCGGCCAGAGCGAAGGCGGCCGCGGCCGCGGCGGTGGCCGGTCCCGCGCCGCCCGCCGGCTTCTTCACGATCGACTTGTCGACGTTCTCGGCCCGGTCCCATGCCATGACGTGGGGGGGCGACCTCCCGGGTGACGAAGTCCTCGGCGAGCTGCCGGACGGCTTCCTGCTCCTCGTCGAGCTCCAGGTTCGTCCTTCGGCTCTCCACTTTGATTAGCACTGCTAGTTTTCTGCCTGCAGGCCCTACTATGTGCCGCATGGCCCGACCGCGCAAGCCCCTCCTGAGCAGAGACCGCATCGTCGCGACGGCGAGCGCACTCGTGGACTCCGAGGGCCTCGACGCCGTCTCCACCCGCCGGCTCGCCGCCGAACTCGGGGTCAGCGGACCCTCGCTCTACAACCACTTCCGCAACAAGGACGAGATCCTGGACGCGGTCGCGGACGCCGTGTCCGCCCAGGTCGATCTGTCGATGTTCGACGAGTCGGACACCCGTGACTGGCGCGCCGCCCTGCACGACTGGGCCGTCTCCTATCGTGCGGCGCTCGCCGAGCACCCGCACATCGTCCCGGTGCTCGCCCGGGGACCGGGCCGCCGCCCGGCCGGTCTGCGGGTCGCCGACGCGGTCTTCGGCGCGATGGTCAGGGCCGGCTGGCCGCCCGCCCAGGCGACATACATCGGGGCCCTGATGCGCTACTTCATCACCGGCTCGGCCCTCGGCTCGTTCGCCCGCGGCTTCGTGGACGACGAGACGGCGTACGACCCCGCGGACTATCCGCACCTCGGCCAGGCCCATCTGCTGGCCGACCGCCGCCGGAAGGTCGACGAGGGGGCGTTCGGGACCGGGCTGCGGGCGCTGGTCGACGGCCTCTCGCTCCAGTACGAGCAGTTGGAGTGCGGGCAGTTGCCGCCCGCCGGGACGATTCGGTCGGCACCGAAGCGTTCCTGACGCATCCTGGAACACATGGCACGCATGGCACACCCCGACCCGGCCGCGCCCCGGCTCGCCGCCCTGGCCGCGCTCCTCGCCGACGAGACCCGCGCCGCCTTCTGCCTGGCCCTGCTCGACGGCCGCGCCTGGACCGCGGGCGAGCTGGCCCGGTACGCCTCGGTGGCGCCGTCCACCGCCAGCGAACACCTCGGCAAGCTCGTCGCGGGCGGGCTGCTGACCGAGGAGCGGCAGGGCCGCCACCGCTATCTGCGGCTCGCCGGCGAACGGGCGGCGCACCTCGTGGAGGATCTGGCCGCCCAGGTCGTCACCGACGCCGTGCCCGGGCGGCCGCGCACCCTGAGCGCGGCGAGCGCCGGGAGCGCGCTGGCCCGCGGCCGCACCTGTTACGACCATCTCGCGGGCCGGATCGGCATCGCGATCGCCGATGCCATGACCGTACGGGGACTGCTGAAGCAGGACGCCGGCTTCGCGCTCACCGACGACGGCCTCGGCTGGTTCGACGGGCTGGGCATCGGTCTGGAGTCGAGGTCGCGGCGTCCGCTCGTACGGAGCTGTCTGGACTGGACGGAGCGCAGACCACACCTGGCGGGGGTCGCGGGCGCCGCACTGTGCCGGTACACGCTGGATGCGCAATGGTGCGTACGGATCGGGTCCGGGCGTGCGGTGAAGGCGACCGCGAAGGGGGAACAGGCGCTGTACGAGCACCTCGGTATCGAGCGGGAGACAATTCGGTAGGTGCCGAACGGTCGCGGCCCTACGGTCGGGGCCATGACGACGACACCCGCCCCGGCGGCGACACCCTCGGCACATCGCGACTGGCGGGCCCTCGCCGCGGCCTGCACCACCGTGCTGCTGTGGGCCTCCGCCTTTGTCTCCATCCGCAGCGCCGGCGAGGCCTACTCACCCGGCGCACTCGCGCTCGGCCGACTGCTCACGGGCTCCGTGGCGCTCGGCACACTCCTGCTGCTGCGGCGCGAAGGGCTGCCGTCGCGGGGCGCCTGGCCCGGGATCATAGCGTCGGGGCTGCTCTGGTTCGCTCTCTACACGGTGGTGCTCAACTGGGGCGAACAGCAGGTGGACGCGGGCACGGCCGCGATGGTGGTGAACATCGGCCCCCTCCTGATGGCACTGCTCGCTGCGCGGGTGCTCGGCGAGCGATTGCCGGGCAGGCTGCTGGCGGGCATGGCCGTGTCGTTCGCGGGGGCCGCCGTGGTCGGTCTGTCGATGTCGGGAGAGGGGAGTGCGTCGGTGCTCGGCGTGCTGCTCTGTCTGCTGGCCGCGGTGGCGTACGCGACCGGGGTGGTCTGCCAGAAGCCCGCACTGCGACACGGCTCCGCACTGCAGATCACCACGTTCGGCTGCCTGATCGGCACGGCGGCCTGTCTGCCGTTCTCCGGTGCGCTGATCTCCGACGCCGCCGACGCGCCGCTGTCCGCCACCCTCAACATGGTCTACCTGGGCCTCTTCCCGACCGCGCTGGCCTTCACCACCTGGGCCTACGCACTCGCCAGGACCACCGCGGGACGGATGGGCGCCACCACCTATGCCGTGCCCGCGCTGGTGGTGCTGATGTCCTGGCTGCTGCTGGACGAGGTGCCCGCGCCGCTCACCGTGGGCGGGGGTCTGCACTGTCTGGCCGGGGTGGCGGTCTCCCGTGCGCGCACGCAGACCGGCCTGACGCGGAAGGGTCCGGCACAGCCGGTGGAGGGACGCCGACATGACGCGGAGCGCCAAGGAGCCGAGCGGCCGTAGGAAGACGGCCGCGCGGACCACGAACAGGCTCCTTGACAGTGGGCAGCGGGGATCGGTGCGGGAGTGGACGGTCAGAACTGCAGGGACTTGGTCTGGAGGTACTCGGCCAGTCCGTGCGCACCGAGCTCGCGGCCGACGCCGGACTGCTTGTAACCGCCGAACGGGGCGAGCGGGTTGAACCGGCCGCCGTTGATGTCGACCTGCCCGGTGTCCATCCGGCGGGCGAACGCCACCGCTTCGGCGTCGTCGCCCGCCCAGACCGCGCCCGCGAGGCCGTACACGGTGCCGTTGGCGATGCGCAGGGCGTCGTCCTCGTCCTCGTAACGGATGATCGACACGACCGGGCCGAAGATCTCCTCCTGGGCGATGGTCATCTCCGGGGTGACGTCGGCGAACACGGTCGGGCTGACGAAGTAGCCCTGCTCGCGCGGGGCTTCGGGGCCGCCGGCGACCAGGCGCGCGCCCTCCGCCACGCCCTTCTCGATGTAGCCGAGCACCCGTGCGTGCTGCGTGGCGTTGACGAGGGGGCCGATGCGGTCGCCGTACTTGGCGGCGGCCTCCGCGGCCAGCGCTACCGCCTCGTCGTACTGGGAGGTGTGCACGAGCATCCGGGTCCAGGCGCTGCACGTCTGGCCGGAGTTGCCCATGACGTTCGCGACGCCGACGCCGACGGCCTTGGCGAGGTCCGCGCTCGGCAGGATGACGTTGGCGGACTTGCCGCCCAGTTCGAGGGCTACGCGCTTGACGGCGGCGCCGGCCGTGGCGCCGATCCGCTTGCCGACGGCGGTGGAGCCGGTGAAGGAGACCAGGTCGACGCCCGGGTGTTCGGCGAGCGCCTGTCCCGCGACCGGGCCGAGGCCGGTGACCAGGTTGAACACGCCCGCGGGGAGGCCCGCTTCGTGGACGGCCTCCGCGAAGAGCTGGGCGGTCAGCGGGGTGTCCTCGGCAGGCTTGAGGACGACCGTGCAGCCGGCCGCGAGCGCGGGGGCGACCTTCGCGACGATCTGGTGCAGCGGGTAGTTCCACGGGGTGATCGCGCCGACGACGCCGACCGGTTCGGCGTAGACCGTGGAGTTGCCGACCTGCTCCTCGAACGCGTACGACGCGGCGAGCTCGGCGTACGAACCGGCCACCACGATCGGTACGGCCGCGTGCACCGCCTGCGAGAACGGCAGCGGCGCGCCGAGTTCGGCGGTGACGGTCGCGGCGATCTCGTCCTTGCGGGCGACGAGGACGTCGCGCAGGGCGGCGATCCGCGCGGCGCGCTCGGCGGGCGGGGTCGCGGCCCAAGCGGGGAAGGCCCCGCGCGCGGCGGACACGGCGGCGTCGACGTCCTCGGCGGTGCCGGCCGGGACATGGGCGATGACCTGCTCGTCCGCCGGATCGACCACCGCGATCGTGTCCCCGCCCGCGGCGGCGCGCCACTCGCCGCCGATGTACATCCCGTCGTGGGCCTTCATCGCGTTCCTCCCGGGGTGCCGTGGTCACGGCGTAGTCGTCCGCGCCCCAAATTAGCGCTGTTAGTTTCTGGACGCCAGGGACCGCCGCCGGGACCGGGTTCCCCGGGCGCCCGGACCGGACTCGCCGGGTACCCCGCCGCCCGTTCCGGGTCCCCCGCCGGCCGTCGACTCCCGGGCGGCCGTTGTCAGCCGAGTTCCGCGGGCTCCGCGCCGGGGGTCTCGAACTGGGTGCGGTACAGCTCCTCGTACCGGCCGCCGGCCGCGAGGAGTCCTTCGTGGGTGCCGCGCTCCACGATCTGCCCGTTCTCCACGACCAGGATGAGGTCGGCGGCCCGTACGGTGGAGAGCCGGTGGGCGATCACGACCGCGGTGCGTCCGGCGAGAGCCTCGGTGAGCGCCTCCTGGACGGCCGCCTCGGAGGTGTTGTCCAGGTGCGCGGTGGCCTCGTCGAGGATGACGACGCGCTGGCGGGCCAGGAGCAGCCGGGCGATGGTCAGCCGCTGGCGTTCGCCGCCGGAGAGCCGGTAGCCGCGTTCGCCGACGACGGTGTCGAGTCCGTCGGGCAGCGAGGCGACCAGACCGTCCAGGCGTGAGCGGCGCAGCGCGTCCCAGAGGTCCTCCTCGGTGGCTCCGGGACGGGCGAGCAGGAGGTTGGCGCGGACCGACTCGTGGAAGAGGTGGCCGTCCTGGGTGACCATGCCGAGGGTGTCGCGCAGGGTCTCGGCGGACAGGTCGCGTACGTCGATGTCACCGATGCGCACCGAACCCTCGTCCGTGTCGTACAGGCGCGGCAGCAGTTGCGCGATGGTCGACTTGCCCGCTCCGGACGAGCCGACGAGTGCCACCGTCTGGCCGGGCTCGGCGCGGAAGGAGACCCCTCGCAGCACTTCGTCGCCGCCACGGGTGTCAAGGGTCGCGACGTCTTCGAGCGAGGCGAGGGAGACCTTGTCGGCGGACGGGTAGCCGAACCGTACCCGGTCGAACTCCACGGACACCGGGCCCTCCGGGACCGCCCTTGCGTCCGCCTTCTGGTCGATGAGCGGCTTGAGGTCGAGGACCTCGAAGACCCGCTCGAAGCTGACGAGGGCGCTCATCACCTCGACGCGCGCCCCGGCGAGGGCGGTGAGCGGCGCGTACAGCCGGGTCAGCAGCAGGGCGAGGGCGACGACCGCGCCCGCGTCCAACTGCCCGCGCAGCGCGTAGAACCCGCCGAGCCCGTAGACCAGGGCGAGCGCCAGCGCGGACACCAGGGTCAGGGCGGTGATGAACGCGGACTGGGCCATGGCTGTGCGTACCCCGATGTCGCGCACCCGGCCTGCTCTGGCGGCGAACTCGGCGGACTCGTCGGCGGGTCGGCCGAAGAGCTTGATCAGGGTGGCGCCGGGTGCGGAGAAGCGCTCGGTCATCCGGGTGCCCATCGCGGCGTTGTGGGCCGCCGCTTCCCGCTGGAGCCTCGCCATCCGCGTACCCATGCGGCGCGCGGGCAGCACGAACACCGGCAGCAGCACCAGGGCGAGCAGGGTGATCTGCCAGGAGATGGAGAGCATGACGCCCAGGGTGAGGAGCAGCGTCACAACATTGCTGACGACGCCGGAGAGTGTGTTGCTGAAGGCGCGCTGGGCGCCGATGACGTCGTTGTTGAGGCGGCTGACGAGCGCGCCGGTGCGGGTGCGGGTGAAGAACGCGATCGGCATGCGCTGCACATGGTCGAAGACGGCGGTGCGCAGGTCGAGGATCAGCCCTTCGCCGAGGTTCGCCGAGAGCCAGCGGCCGGCCAGCCCGAGCGCGGCCTCCGCGACGGCGATCACGGCGATGAGCAGGGACAGCCGGGTGACGGTGCCCCCGTCCTCGCCGGCCACGATCGCGTTCACGACGCGTCCGGCGAGGACGGGCGTGGCGACCGCGAGCAGCGCCGTCGCCACGCTCAGGAGCAGGAACAGGGCGACGCGGCGCCGGTGCGGACGGGCGAACGCGGCGATGCGCCGCAGGGTGGCTCGGTCGAAGGGACGTCGGTCCGCTTGCGCGTTCATGACGTTGTGGAGCTGTGTCCACGCGGTGGCTTCCATACTCATGGGAGGAAACGTACGACCTCCAGTGGACTTGAGGTCAATGGCTACCGTCGATCGCCGGTGTCAAACAGTGGGAATGTCGGTGACGGAGAGCACGGCGAGGCCGATGAACCGGCGGCACAACCTGCGGCGCTTTCGGCGCGGGGCCGGCGCGGTCAGTCCAGGACCTGCGCGAGGTAGGCCCGGAGCAGGACGCGGGTCTCGGCGACGATGGCCGCGTCGCCCGACGGGTCGGTACGGAAGGCCAGTTGGAGGAGGGCGTCGGCGGCCTCGACGCAGACCAGGACCGTTCGGAGCAGATCCTCGTCGGGGGCCCGGCCGAGGTGCCCGGAGAGGAGTTCGGTGAGCCGGCCGGCGACCCGCTGGTTGGCGTCGTCCGCCGGGTCGTCGTCGGGAGCCGGTGCGCCGAAGTCGACGAGGGCGAAGCCGGCCACGGAGCGCTTCATCCCCAGGTACTCGTCCAGGACGGCATCGATGGCGCTGTGCCAGTCGCCGGCCGGGATGACGGAGAGGCGGGCGGTGACGCGTTCGGCGTAGCTGTCCAGATTGCGCCGGGCGAGCGCGTCGGTCAGCGCGCGCTTGTTGGAGAAGAACCGGTAGACGGAGCCGATGGGGACCTCGGCGCGGACGGCGACGGCCCGGGTGGAGAGCTGCTCGTAGCCGGCCTCGTCGAGGAGTTCGGCGCAGGCATCGAGTATCCGCGTGAGGCGTTCGGCGCTGCGCTGCTGCACGGGGGCGCGGCGGAGGTTCGTATTCGCATGGGGCACGGGCTCCATGATGCCGTGGGTCTCCTCTGCGGGTGGCGGGCCGGCGCGGGTGCGGGTCGCGGGCCGGTCCGGGCGCGGCCTCACGCGATGAGCAGGGACAGCCCTCCGATGGTGTACGTGATCATCAGGACCAGTAGCGGGAGTTGCCCGGCGACGGCGCGGCCGGACGGGAAGAGGCGTACGGACCTGTCGTGGGCTGCGACGACGCCGAGCACGTGGCCGAGGACGATCGCGGCGACCTGGAGCGTGGCGACACCGCCCGGGCCCAGCGGCGGTTCGGGCGGGGCGGGATTGTCAGTGCCGGATGCCACCATGACGGTGCGTGGCCCTTCGGTGACGAAGAGCGTGAAGTAGTGGGCGACGAGATAGCCGAGGGCGATCGGGACGAGCGAGTGCGCGAAGGCGGTGAGGGGATGGCCGAGTCGACCGGAGATCAGCCGGGTCGCGCCGGTGCAGAGGGCATAGAGGGTGGCGACGAGGGCGACCGCGCCCAGGAGTCCCAGCGTGGCCGCGGTGGTACGGCCCAGAGGTGAGGTCTGGACGGTGGTGATCCAGGACGGGGCGTCCGAGAAGCCGTCGTAGGCCGTGGAGCCGAGCATGACGCAGACGGTGGCGACGAGTCCGGGGGTCTGCGGGGTGGCATCGAGGCCGTTGAAAGGGGAGCGGAGTACGAGGCGGCGGTCGGCGGGGCGGCGGCCGAGCGGGGAGAGCCGGGCGAGCAGCCCCGAGTAGACCTCGAAGGCGTCCGCCCGGTCGAACCATCCGGCGCCGTGGCGGGCGGCGCCTGCGAGGTGGACGGCTGTGTAGAGGGCGAGGAAGAGGAGGAGAGCGGTGGTCGACGCGGGGTCGGGTGCGACGAGTTCGAGCCAGGTGAAGGCGAGGAGCCCGGCCGCGGCGGGCCAGAGCCCGAGGCGCGTGGGAAGGGGGCGGCCCGCGGCCGGGTCGCGGCCGAGCGCGCGGCAGCCGAGGAGGTGGACGGTACGGAGCGGGTTGAGCAGTCGCCAGACGGGGCCGAGGAGGAGTGAGGCGGGGACGAGCCCGACCCAGAGGAGTACGTAGACGGCACCGGGGGCCGGGTTGCGGTCCGGGTCGTCCGGACCGAGGAGGAGGTGGAGCGTGACGAACAGGGCGGCGGCCAGCCCGAGTACGCGCGCGGCGATACGGGTGGGGCGGGCGTCGGCGAGGCGCTGGACGGCGGCCGGGAGCGGGCGGCCGGCCCGGTCGCCGCGGAATCGGGAGGCGGACCAGAGCAGGCCGAGCGCGAGGAAGGAGACGAAGAGCGCGGCGAAGGCACCGGCGAAGGCGTAGAAGGGGGACAGCGGGAGATCGTGCTGAGCGCCGATGCCATGGGCCAGGACGGTCATCTGACGACCAGTTGGGTCAGGAGCAGGTCGGACTCGTGCGTCTCGACTTCGAAGAGCCCGGTGCGGTCGGCGGTGAACGTGAGGGTGACGGTCTTTCCGGCGGGCAGCCGGGCCTCCTTGTCGTAGCCGTGGACGTGGAGGGTGTCGGCGTGGTCGCTGCGGACCCGGAGGGCGATGATCCGGCCCTTCTTGATCTCGGTGCGGCCGGGCGCGGGGCTGACCTTGCCGTGGGAGACGACGATCTCCAGGGTCGTGTCCGGCCGGGGCGTTTCCGGTGGGTGCGCCGCGGGCGCGGTGGGCTGTGCGGAGGCGGTGGAGAGTGAGGTGGTGGCCTGGATCGGGGCGGAGTTCACGGCCCAGGCGGTGTGGTCGTCGGCGTAGAGCCGGGCGGTGAGGCCGGTGCCGCCACCGGCGCCGCGGACGAGGGAGTCGGAGAGGTGGTACCAGGAGCCGTAGACCCGGGCGAGGGGGTGGCCGTCGAGGAAGAGGCGGGCGTGGCCGCGCCCGAGGAGAGCGGCGCCGCCCACGCTGTCCGGGGTGAACCGGAAGTTCCGTACGGAGAGATGGACGTTCCACCCGTCCTCTGAGTCCGGCCGGACCGCGACCGTCACTTCGGGGGCGCCCTTGGCGTCGACCTGACGCAGCCGGTGGCCGGAGCCGTCGTCGGCGGTGAGGAGTCGGCCGACGCTGCCACCGGCCTGCTCGTGGCTGGTGCCGGGTTTGTGGTGGGTGGTGGCCCGGCCGCCGCAGGCGCTCGCTCCGAACAGGAGGGCGCCCGCGGTGAGTACGGTGACGGCTGCGACGCCCGGCCGGGTGGGCCGCGGTCGCCTGAGGGAACGCTTCACGATACGTCTCCTTCCGGGGCGGGGGCCTGGGCAGGGGCCGGCGTGGCGACCGCGTCCGGAGCCCGGCCCTCCGCCGGCGCCCCTCGTTCGCCCGACGCTGCCCGTTCGCCGTGCCGGGCGGCGGCCATGACGGCCCACACCACCCAGATCACACCGAGCAGTCCACGCACCCAGGCCGGGCTGAGCGGAATCCACGGGATCATGAACACGGCCTTGTCGACGGCGTCGAGCAGCGTGAGCGCACCCAGGACCACCGTGGTCCAGCCCAGCCACGGCCGTTCGCCCCGCAGCACCAGCCCGATCCCGGTCCACCACACCCCGGTCAGCAGCAGGGCCAGCGCGGGCACGTAGGAGGAGGCCAGCCCCATCGTCGATCCGGCCACGTCCAGCCCGAGACCGATCACGCCGAGCACCGTGACGGCGGTGGCGAACCCGCTGCCGCGAAGTCTGCGCCACCACAGCACCCCGCCGACCAGCGCGAGCACCACGGCGACCGCAAGCGCCAGCTGCACCTCGATGCGCTCGATGCCCCGTGCTCCGTACCAGTCGCAGCCGGCCGGCAGCCGTCGCGCCTGCACGTTGTAGTCCGCGCAGACCAGCAGTTGGGCCAGTTTGACCGGTTCGCCGACGAGCCGGTCGGTACGTCCGGACACGGCGCCGTGCTCGGAGCCGCAGGTGGGCAGGGCGCGCGGGGAGGACGGGCCGGCGTCCGACTGCCAGCAGTTGCCGTCGCCCTGACCGTCCCACCACACGTCGGCGCGGTTGGGCCGGGAGTTGCCCGCCTTGTCCGTGCCGAGGTGGTTGCCCGCGTACCGGTTGTGGTGGGAGGTGTCGGTCTGCTTGGACAGCTCGTTCTCGCCGCGGATGAAGGCGGGGACCGCGGTCAGGAAGAAGGCGGCGCGCTCCTGCCCGTAGATCCAGTTGTTCTCGTAGAGGTTCCAGTTGCCGCCCGCGGTGATGATGCCCGAGCCCGGCGGCATGGAGATCTGCGGGCAGACGACGCCGTCCTCGTAGCCGCGGTCCACGGGCGGCTTGGCGCAGGTCCCGTCGGCGACGTACGGGTAGTAGTCGGCGTTGTTGTCGTGGATCAGGTTGCGTTCGAAGCGGGCATGGTTCTGGGGCAGTCCCGGGTGGCCTGGGAAGGCGCTGTCCATCGAGGCGCCGCCCATGTTGTGGTCGAACTCGTTGTCGTGGACATAGACGGAGTCGCCCGCGGTGCCGGAGTAGCCGACCATGTTGTGGTGGCTGTGGCAGCCGGTGATCTCGATCGAGTAGCGCGGCACGTCGTAGCCGTACGCGTCGTTGATGTTCGACGCGCTGCCTGGGTAGATGCCCGAGTCCCCGTTGCCGTACGACTCGCAGTTCTTGTACAGCCCGTGGTCGCTCGCGAAGGTCAGAAACCCGTACTCGTCGTTCCACCGGGTGAGGACGGAGTCGATGACGAAGCCGTCCTGGGCGAGGACGTACAGGGAGTTGAACGTGGTGCGCTGGGCGGTGAAGTTCTTGAAGTAGACGCCGTCGGAGCCGTCCGCGCGGATCGCGTTGAGCTTCTGGTACTTGGCGTCGATGACGACATCCGTGCGCTCGGCGCCCGTCCCCTCGATCTGGAGGTTCTTCTTCCCGAGGATCGCCACCAGGTTCTGGTTGTGCGGGCACCGCGCCTGCTGCGCGTAGGACAGGATCTGGTAGCCGAGCTGGGAGTTGGGCGCCTTCAGCCGGGCGCACTCCCCCGCCGGCTTGGGCAGTGAGGGCTCCTCCTCGTACAGGCCGGGCAGGATGGCGATGTTCATGCCGGGCCTGCCGACCGCGTCGACGGCCTGCTGCAGATGGCGGTAGCCGGACTTCAGGCACCGGTCGAACAGCTTCAGGTTCCGGACTCGCAGCCCCTCCGGGAAGCCGGATATGCGGCGCTCGAAGTCCGCCCGGTCGCTCTTGCAGACCAGCAGATCCGGTTCGCCGGTGCGGTACACGGGGACGCTGCCGGTTCCGTCGGGCAGGGTGACCGGACGTTCCTCGTGCGCCTGGGCGGCCGGAGCCGCGAGGAGGGCGACGGCGAGCGCCGCCAGGACCACCAGAAGTCTTCGTGTCCACGACATGTCCGGGAGAGTAGAGCATTGTTCAGCTTTTGAAACCCCCTATGCACCACGAATGCCGTTGACGTGCCCCGATCCGATTCCTACGGTTGTCCATAGGATTCCTTCGGCACCGGGAGCGCACATGAGCGGCATCGAGCAGGCGAGGAAGACGGCGGAAGGGCTTGAGTACTCCGCCGGTTTCGGCAATGAGCACAGCTCGGAGGCGGTGCCGGGGGCGCTGCCGCACGGCCGTAACTCGCCTCAGCGCGCGCCCCTCGGGCTCTACGCGGAGCAGCTGAGCGGCTCGGCCTTCACCGAACCGCGGGCACACAACCGCCGTTCCTGGCTCTACCGGATCCGCCCGTCGGCCGCTCATCCCCCGTTCATCCGTATCGGCAACGGGGCGATCCGGACCGCCCCGTTCACCGAATCCGTGCCCGATCCCAACCGGCTGCGCTGGGACCCGCTCCCCGAGCCCGCGGCCGGGACGGACTTCGTGGCCGGCCTGTGGACCCTCGGCGGCAACGGCGACGCGACGCAGCGCACCGGCATGGCCGTGCACCTCTACCACGCCGACGCATCCATGACCGACCGGGTGTTCAGCGATGCGGACGGCGAGCTGCTGATCGTCCCGGAGCGGGGCGGCCTGCTGCTCCGTACCGAACTGGGCCTGCTGCGCGCCGAACCGGGGCACGTCGCGCTGATCCCGCGCGGCGTCCGTTTCCGGGTGGAGCTGCTGGACGCCACCGCCCGCGGCTACGTCTGCGAGAACTACGGTCAGCCTTTCACCCTCCCCGACCTCGGTCCGATCGGCGCCAACGGCCTGGCGAACGCCCGGGACTTCCTCGCCCCCGTCGCCGCCTACGAGGACGACGAACGCCCGGCGGAGGTGGTCAACAAGTTCTGCGGGAACCTCTGGTCAGCGACCTATGACCACTCGCCGCTGGACGTGGTCGCCTGGCACGGCAACCACACCCCGTACGTCTACGACCTGCACCGCTTCAATGTCATCGGCTCGATCAGCTACGACCACCCGGACCCGTCGATCTTCACGGTGCTGACCTCGCCGTCCGACACCCCCGGGCTGGCCGGGGTCGACTTCGTCGTCTTCGCACCGCGCTGGCTGGTCGGCGAGGACACCTTCCGGCCGCCGTACTTCCACCGCAACGTGATGAGCGAGTACATGGGCCTGATCGAGGGCGCGTACGACGCGAAGACGGCGGGCAAGGGCGGCTTCGTACCGGGCGGCGGCTCGCTCCACAACATGATGTCGGCGCACGGCCCCGACCGGGAGACCTTCGACCGGGCGAGCGAGGCGGAGCTGAAGCCGCAGAAGATCGACGACGGCCTGGCCTTCATGTTCGAGACCCGCTGGCCCGTGACGGCGACCGGGCAGGCGGCCGCCGCCGACCATCTGCAACGCGGCTACGACGACGTGTGGCAGGGTCTGAGCCGCAACTTCAGGCCGTAGGCAACGACGCCACGTATCGGCCCCGCGTCGTCGCGTCCGCTGTGTCGCAGTACGGAGAGACCAGGTGACCCAGGTGCCTCAGATGCCCAAGCTGTCCCAGGGAAACGCCTTCGCCCCCGATTCTCTGGTCCTGAACCGCAAACTGCCCTTGTGGTACCAGGTCTCGCAGTCGTTGCGCGCCTCGATACTGGGCCGCGCCAAGGACGCCTCGGCACGGCTGCCGACCGAGGAGCAGCTCGCCGCGCACTACGGCGTCAGCGTTCTGACGATGCGCCAGGCGCTCAAGGAGCTGGAGACGGAAGGGCTGATCAGCAGGCACCGGCGCCGCGGCACCTTCATCGAGCCGCGCGCCCGCCGGGTGTCACCGGTCCGGTTGCTGGGCTCGATCGACGCGATCGTGGCCCAGCAGTCGGGCGAGCGGGCCGCGGTCCTCGGCCACGGTCCGGTCGCCGTGCCGGGCGATCTCACCGAGTACTTCCCCGACTGCGCCGAGGTGGTCAGCTACCGCAGGCTGCGCCGCGACGGCGAGAGCGACGAGCCCACCAACTGGGCGGAGAACGCGGTGCGTCCCGAGGTGGCGGCCCGGCTCGATGTCGCCGATCTCGAACGCTGGCCGATGACCAAGGTGCTGCGCGACCGGGTGGGCGTCCGGATCGCGCGCATCACCGACACGGTCGAGGCGCGCCTCGCGGACCCGGCGACCGCCGAACTCCTCCAGGTCCCGCTGCTGAGCCCGATCCTGTTCTACACGGGGGTGACGTACGACGAGAGCGGCCGGGTGGTGGATGTGGCACAGATCCGCTACCGGGGCGACCGGTTCTCCTTCTCGGTGACCGTGGAAGCGCGCTGACGGCCCGCCCTCCGGCGCCGTTACGATGCCGGAGGCGGTGGCGACGGGGAGGACGACACGGTGGCAGCACGGGCAGCGACCGGAGCCGGCGGGGACGACGACAGCCCGCTGCTCGACGACCTCATGCCATGGTCCGTACGACCTCTGCGGACCGGGCGCCCCTGGGTGACCGCCCCGGACGCCGGTTCGCTCAAGGCCCGTTGGGAGCGGCTGGTCCGGGCGGAGGCCGCCGAGCGCGAACGGCTGTTCCGGCACACCCGTCTCCGTACTCCGCAGACGCCGGTGGCGGCGCTTCCGGGACAGGCCACCGGCACCGGACGGTTCGCCCGCGAGACCGGACCGTGCCCCGAGCCGGTACGGATCCTGCACGGCCCGTTCGACGAACAGTGGCTGCTCCCCGACCACCGGCTGATCGACGTGGCCCGCCCCGAGCTGTGGCGGGTCGCCGACGGGCACCAGCTCTTCGCCGTCGAGCACGGGTACGTGCCCCAGGACACCGGCCCCGCCCTGTCCGTGACGGCGCTCCTGCCCGACGGCCACTCCCCCGCCGGCCGACCGGGCCGGATCCGGCCGCTGTACCGGCGCCCCGGAGGTCTCGAACCCAACCTGGCCCCGGGTCTCCTCGCACTGCTCCGGGCCCGCCACGGGGATGCGGTCACGGACCGGACCGTGCTGGCGTGGACACTCGCGGCGGCCCGTCACTCCGCCGCCGGGTGCGTGGTCCCGCTGCCGGCCGACACGGCGCGCTGGTCGGCGGGCGTGGAGCTGGGGCAGGAGTTGCTGCGGGTGCAGTTGCGCGGCGCCCGGGGCGGGGAGCGCCCGCGGCTGCCCGGCGGGCGACGCCCCTATGTGCGGGCCTCGGTTCCGCCCGTGCCGGCCACGCTGGAGTACGACCCGGCCGACGAGGCGCTCCTGCTCGGCACGGGCCGCATCTCGCCCGTGCCGGCCGGGGCTTGGGAGTTCCGGGTGGGCGGCGTCCGAATGCTGGAGCTCTGGTTCCGCCGCCGTACGGCGGCGTCCGGGGCACAGGACGTGGACGGCCTGGAAGCGGTGCGGCCACGCGCCTGGCCCCAGGAGTGGACCTCGGAGCTGCTGGAACTGATCACCGTGCTCGCCCTGCTGGCCGAGCTCCGACCCCGGCAGGAGGTCGTGGCGGACGGCCCGCGGATCACGGCCGACGACCTCCGCGCGGCGCGTGTCCTGCCCATCCCGGCCGCGGCCCGGCGGCCGGCCTCGGTTCTCGACCATCAGGAGGAGGGTCCGGACGGGCAGTTCGCGCTGTTGTGACGGGGCACCCGAGGCCCGCGCGTTACCGGTCGAAGGAGTCCAGCACCCGGTACAGCGCCCGGTCGAAGACCCCCTCCAGATCGATCGGCCCGGAGTCCTCGGCGAAACCCGCCGCCATCCGCGGATACTTCCCGGTGGCTATCTGGCTGATCAGATAGTTCGTGCGCGCGGCGTGCTCCTGCTCCTCGGACCAGGGCAGCGACCGGCTGCGCTCCGCCGTGGCGATCTCGTTGGCCACATAGGTGGTGACCACACCGTTGACCATGGCGATGAGTTCCATCTTCTCGCCGAACCGCGCGTCGACGCCGTCCAGAAGGCTGAGCGTGAATTCCAGATACCGCAGCGCGTTCGGGCTGAAGCCGTACACGGGTGACATCAGCCGGGGCACCCAGGTGTGGCGGTGCATCATCGCGCGGGCCTGATGAGCCAGTGCGACCAGATCGGCGCGCCAGTCGCCGGACGGTTCCAGGAACTCGTAATCGGCGCTCACCGCGTCGAGCATCAGCTCGTACAGGTCCTCCTTGCGTGGCACGTAGTTGTAGAGCGACATCGTGCCGCAGCCGAGCTCCGCCGCGACCTTCCGCATGGATACCGCGTCGAAGCCGTCCGCATCGGCGATACGGACGGCGGCCGCCGCGATGTCGGCGCGACTGAACGCGGGCCTGGGGCCGCGGCCCGCACGTTCGGGGCGCGCCCAGATCACTTCGGGTACAGCGGGTCGCCCCACCATTGATCATCACCTCGCTCACCATCCTAGTTACGTACACCGTACGTAGTGCGCTATGGTGGGCCGCATGGAAACTACGTACGCTGTACTTAGTGAAGGCCTGGAGAAGCGTTACGGCGATGTCCACGCGCTGCGGGGACTCGATCTCGCGGTCGCCGAGGGCACCGTCTGCGGAGTACTGGGGCCGAACGGCGCGGGCAAGACCACCGCCGTCCGGGTCCTCACCACGTTGACGCCCCCGGACAGCGGCAGCGCCCGGGTGGCGGGCCACGACGTGGTGCGCGAGGCGGGTGCGGTGCGCGCGGCGATCGGCGTCACCGGGCAGAATGCCTCGGTCGACGGCGAGCTGTCCGGCCGGCAGAACCTGCGGCTCTTCGCGAAGCTGCTCCGGTTACGCGGCGAGGCCGCGCGCACCCGCGCCGACGAGCTCCTGGAGCGCTTCGAGCTGACGGAGGCCGCAGACCGCGCGGCCCGCACCTACTCGGGCGGCATGCGCCGCCGCCTCGACCTCGCCGCCAGTCTGCTGACCCGCCCCCGGGTGCTGTTCCTGGACGAGCCGACCACCGGACTCGACCCGCACAGCCGCAACCAGATCTGGGCGGCCGTACGGGAGCTGGCCGGCCGGGGCACGACCGTCCTGCTCACCACGCAGTATCTGGAGGAGGCCGATCAGCTGGCCGATGACATCGTGCTGATCGACCGGGGCCGGACCGCCCACCGCGGCACCCCGACCGAGCTGAAGGCCCGTATCGGCAGCTACGCAGAAGTCGTCGTCTCCCATGAATCGGCACTGGTCCCGGCGGCAGCCGTCCTCGATCAGCTCACCGGCACCGAACCGCTGCTCGACCACCAGCGCCGCACCGTGGGCGCCGTCGCGACCGACACCACGCTCACCCTCCCCCGTATCGTCCGCGAACTCGACGCGGCGGGCGTACCGCTGGTCGACGCGAGCCTGCGCCCGCCGACGCTCGACGAGGTCTTCCTCCGCCTGACCGGCCGCAACGACGGCCGCACCTCCCCGCCCCTGAAGGAGACGGCAGCATGAGCGGCATCGCACCGGCCCACGAGCCGGCCCTCACACCGGCCACGAGCACCCCGGTCGCCGACGCCCTGGCCATGCTGGGCCGCCATCTGCAGCGGATCAAGGCCGCGCCGGGCGTCATGATCCTGACCCAGACCATGCCGATCACGATGCTGCTGTTCTTCGGCTACGTGTTCGGCAGCGCCCTGGCCATGCCCGGCCAGGAGTACCGCGCGTTCCTGGTGCCGGGCCTGCTGGCGTCGACGGCGGCCAACGGCATCATGGTCGGGATGTTCCAGGCCTCGCAGGACTGTGACCGCGGGGTGATGGACCGGTTCCGTACGCTGCCGATGAGCCGGCCCGCCGTACCGTTCGGTCAGACCGCCGCAGATCTGCTGACCACCGCCATCGGCATGATTCCGCTGATCCTGGTCGGACTCGCGGTCGGCTGGCGGATCGAGGGCGGCCCGCTCGCCGCCCTGGGCGCCTTCGGGCTGCTGCTGCTCCTGCGGTTCGCCACGTCGTGGCTGGGCTGCTGGCTGGGCCTGCTGATCCGCAACGAGGAGGTCGCCGGCCAACTGGGCAGCGCGACCTTCATCCTGCCGCTGCTGTCGAGTGCGTACATCCCGACCGACAACCTGCCGGGCTGGCTGCGGACGGTCGCGGAGTGGAACCCGATCAGCGCGATGGCTTCAGCCACCCGCGAACTGTTCGGCAACGCGTCCCCGGCGGCCGACGCCGCCTGGCCGGTCGCCCATCCGGTGGCCGGGACGCTCGCCTGGTCGGTGGCGCTCCTCGCGGTGTTCGTGCCGCTGGCCGTACGGCGTTACGCGCGCGGCGGCGAATGACCGTGACGTGCCGCGCCCACCGGTGCAGCGCGGTGCACACCGAAGCGCTACTGCGGGCTCCGGGGAGACGGGAGAGCGGACAGCAGCGCAGCGCCGGGACGGTGAGGTGGTCCGACCGACCCGAGCGGGGGGAGCCGGACGATGAACCCTGGCCGGGGAGAGCCCGGGCGATGGACCGTTGGGCAGTCGCGACGGGCCGTCGGGTCAGTGGCGGCTGCCGAAGAGCGAGCGGCGCAGTCGACGCAGCGGCGCGAAGAGGGAGACCCGCGCGCTCTTGCTCCGATGGCGATGGGCGGCGTCACGCGAGGTGAGCTCGCGCATCAGCAGCGTCGCCTCCGCGGACTCCCGCTGCGGGACGACGGGTCCGCCGAGCACCGCGAGATGGCGGTCGAGGCGCGAACTCGTCGCACTGCTCCCGCATGTGATGGCAGGCACACGAGGCCTGCTGCGCACCGTTATCTGTTCCATGTCACTCCCCACCCGTACGAGGGCACCCGGCCCGGGCAGATTAACCCTATCCCCCCGCGACGACACTCGTGTATCCCGGTCGCAGGATTGAGCACACACATACGGAGGTTGACGACTCCAATCCGAATCCGCCCGATTCCAGGGCGAGTTGGACAGAACGGAAGTGGTTCACCGGCTCGGGTCGGCAGAGTGCCGGACGGAGACCCCTGCGGACGGGGGGCCTCCTACCCGTCGGCCGACCGACGGGCCCGGCGCAGGCACTGGGTGGGGGGTCAGGCGGCCGAGGCGAAGGAGGGCAGGTAGCCGCCCGACTGTCCGGCCGCGGTGGGGTGGTACGACTCACCGATGTTGAGCCAGTTGAGACTGTGCAGCCAGGCGCTTCCGGAGCAGATCTCGTGCCCGGTGAAGTTCCCGCTGACACCGGCGTAGGTGAAGCCGTGGTCGGCGGCGCGCTTGGCGGTCGCCGCGTTGAGGTAGTCGGCGGCGTCGTTGATCGCGCCGCGCACCTTGTCGCTCAGACCGACGACACAGCTGCCGCCGATCTTGTAGAAGCGCGGGTAACCGAGGACGACGACACGCGCGGACGGCGCCTTGGCGCGGATCGCCGAGTACACCGAGTCGAGATTGCCGGGCAGGGTGGTGTCGACATAGCTGCGGGCCGTGGCGATCCGGCTGAGGCAGGTGGCCTCCGACTGGAGCACGCAGGTGGTCATGACATCGGCGAAACCCGCGTCATTGCCGCCGACGGATATCGAGACGAGGTCGGTCGAGGAGTTGAGGGGGCCGAGCTGACCGGCCTTGACATCACTCGTGCGGGCACCCGAGCAAGCGGTGAAGGCGAAGGACGAGGGCGAGTTGGCGGCGGCCCAGAGTGCGGGATAGGCCTTGGTGCTGCGCTTGCAGTCCCCGCTGGCACTGTCGTAACTGCCGGTTCCGACACCCGAGGAGTACGAGTCACCGAGGGCTACGTAGTCGACGGCCCGGACAGACGTGGCGGCGTTGGCGGTGGCCGCTCCGGTCAGAGCGAGTACGGCACCGAGCAGGAGCGAGGACGAGAACGCCACGAGTCTGGACATTTTCATGGAACCTCCCTTGGACCGACCGGCAGGATCTCCGCCGGTCTGCCGTGTCCGTGGTAGCAGTACGCACACCCCCACCGGAAGTGTCCATGCCAAGTTCCTCCAATGAGTTCTCCTGCGCGTCCCCCTGAGGTCGCGTCATGTCCGCGATCGACCCCCTCGAGCGGGGAGGAAGGTGACGAAACGTGGATGCGCCGGATGCCGTCGTGCCGGATCATGGGCGCCATGTCTGCCAACCCTGAGTCCGCTCTGCCGATCCGGCTCACCGTCGACGACAGCGATTCCCCGTCCGATGTCGTCGACGCGCTGTTTCTCGGCCGCTTCGCGACGGGCGAGCAGCCGTACTCGCACAGCTCCTCCCTCGACCGCGTCAAGGCCGGGGCCACTCTGCTGCCCCCGGCGGCCAAGGTGTTGCGTGCCGCCCGCGACGACGACCGCAGCGCCACCCTCGCCGAGGGCGACGGCTGGACGCTGCTCATCTCGCGATGGAGCCGCGGCGCCGACGTCACGGTCACCGCGACCAGCCCGGAGCTTGCGCGGCGGATCCTCGGCCAGGCGACGGACGGCGCCCGGGACGAACCGGAACCACAGCCCGAGAACGTGACGATGGGCTTCTGGTACGTGTCCCCGCGCCGCGGCCCGTACCGCACCACGCGGCAGATCGCCGCCGGCACCTGGGACGAGGTCCGCGACAACTACACGGCACCGGTGGCCGGTGCCATGGACCGGCTGATGAAGGTCACCCCCGACGACATCGCCGGCCGGCTGCTCCTGCTGCACGGCCCGCCCGGCACCGGCAAGACGTCCGCACTGCGCACGCTCGCGCGCTCGTGGCGGGACTGGTGCCAGGTCGACTGCGTGCTCGATCCGGAGCGGCTCTTCAACGACGTCGGCTATCTGATGGACATCGCGATCGGTGAGGAAGAGGGCACGGCGAAGGGCCGTTGGCGGCTGCTGCTCCTGGAGGACTGCGACGAATTGATCCGTGGCGAGGCCAAGCACACGGCGGGCCAGGCGCTGTCCCGGCTGCTGAACCTCACCGACGGACTGCTGGGCCAGGGCCGCAATGTGCTGGTGGCGGTCACCACCAACGAGGACCTGGAGCGGCTCCACCCGGCCGTGGTCAGGCCCGGCCGCTGCCTCGCCAGGATCGAGGTGGGCTCACTGACCCGCAAGGAGGCGGTGGCCTGGCTGGGTACGGAGGAAGGGCTCGGCCGCGAGGGGGCCACGCTCGCCGAGCTGTACGCGCTGCGGCGGGGCAGCAGCCCCGCGTCGGTACCGAAGCAGGACTCCGGCGCGGACGCGGGCCTGTATCTCTGAGAGCCTGTCGGGTGACCTTCGATCGGGGAGCGGGCGCGGACGCCCGATCAGAGGTCACCCGACAGGCTCTGAGCCGCCGTTCAAGCCCGTCCGGCGACGGAGAACGAACCGACACCGCCGGACGGCCCCGGGCCCGGGGCTCCGGACCCGCCCCCACCCCCACCTCACCGCGCCTCGTACGCCGCCCGCAACGCGTCCTCGGCCAGGGACAGTGCGTCGGCCCGCGACAGGCCCAGCCGCCGCGCCTGCTCCGCGTACTCCTGTGCGGCGGCGGCCGCATGACGTTCCGCCGCATCACCGGCGGCGGCGACGAACGTGCCGTGGCGGCCACGGGTCTCGATCACCCCGTCGGCCTCCAGCGCCCGGTACGCCTTGCCGACGGTGTTCGCGGCGAGGCCGAGCTCCTCGGCGAAGCCGCGTACGGTCGGAAGTCTGAAACCGACCGGCAGCGCGCCGGAGCGGGCCAGTTCGGAGATCTGCGTCCGCAGTTGCTCGTACGGGGCGGTACCGGCATCCGGATCAAGAGCGATCTTCAGAGTCACCCGCCGATTGTCCCCCACCGCCGGAAAATCAGGGGCGACCGGTACGCGCCCACGCGTAGCGTCCTGCCCATGACTGTCCTCGTTCGCGACTTCCTGCCCGCCGACGCGGAGGCCTGGGTGCAGGTCCGGCGTGCCGCACTGCCCTACATGGTGACGACTCCCGAGCAGGTCACCTTCGATCTGGCCTCCGCCCATCCCGACAAGCGCTACCGGCTGCTGGTCGCCGAGGAGGACGGTGAGCTCATCGGGACCGCACAGGTCGGTCTCGTCCACGACAGCCCCGAACCCGGCCAGGCATTCTGCAATCCGTACACGCATCCGGACCGCACCGGTCGCGGGGCAGGTGGGTTGCTGCTGAGTACGGCCGAGGAGTACCTGGCGCGGGAGGGCGCGCTCGCGCTCTACAGCTGGGTGCTCGACACCCCGTCGAACCGCGCCTTCGCCGAGAAGCGCGGCTACACGCCGAGCCGTTCGGCGCATTTCCTCCGCCTCGACCTGGCCCGCGGCTCGCTGCCGCCGCGGCAGGATCCCCCGGCCGGCGTCGAGCTGCGCACCGGCGCGGACTTCGCCGACGATCCGCGCCCGCTCTTCGAGGCGGACGCCGAGTCCACAGCCGACGAACCGAGCGACACCCCGGCCGAACTGTCCGACTACGAGGACTGGCTCCGGCAGATCTGGCGCCATCCCGGACTCGACCACGAACTCACCTCGGTCGTGGTGGTCGACGGAGAGGTGGCGGCGTTCAGCGCGGCGCAGACCGACGGCCTGACCCGCTACATGTCGGGGATGACCGGCACCCGCCGGGCGTACCGCAACCGGGGCCTGGCCAAGCTCGCCAAGAACGACTCGCTGCACCGGGCGCGCGCCGCCGGGTACACGGACGCGTACACCGGAAACGACGCGGAGAACGCCCCGATGCTGGCCGTCAACCGGTGGTTCGGCTACGAGATCTGCGCCACGGAGGTGCGGTATGTCCGCAAGCTCGGCTGAGACCACGCTGACGGTCGCCCTGATGAAGGCCGGACGGACCAAGATCCGCTACCCGGCGGACGTGGTCCGCGACGACGGCACCCGGGTGACGGTGCGTGCACCGTGGGCCGCGCCCGGGGTGCGGGACTTCGGCTTCGTACGCTTCGAGCCCGGCGATGTGTTCATCGAGCACTACTGGCGCGATCGCTGGTTCGCCGTGAAGGAGGTCCGTACCGGAGCGGGTGAACTCAAGGGCTGGTACTGCGACGTAACCCGTCCCGCCGTGCTGCTGGACGGGGAGTTGCTGGTCGAGGACCTGGACCTGGATCTGTGGGTGTCGGGGGACGGCACGTCCGTGCTCCGGCTGGACGAGGACGAGTTCGAGGAGAGCGGTCTCGCCGAACGCGATCCGGCGGCGGCCGGGGCGGCCCTCGGAGCCCTGGACGAGCTGGAACAGCTGGCCCGCACAGAGGGCCTCGCGGCGCTGCTGACCTGACCGGCCACAGGGCCCGGGCGGACACTGCGGCCGCTGCCGCAGTGTCCGCCAACTGAATTACAGTGCTCAGGTCAGTTCCCCACCCGGTGACCTGAGAAGGAATCACGGATTATGCCCACTGAGACGTTCGAGTTTCAGGTGGAAGCGCGCCAGCTTCTGCAGATGATGATCCACTCGATCTACTCGAACAAGGACGTGTTCCTGCGCGAACTCGTCTCCAATGCCTCCGACGCGCTCGACAAGCTGCGACTCGAAGCGCTCCGCGACGACTCGCTCGGCGCGGATGTGTCCGACCCCCACATCGACATCGAGACCGACAAACAGGCCCGTACGCTGACCGTGCGGGACAACGGCATCGGTATGTCACACGATGAAGTGGTCCAGCTCATCGGGACCATCGCGAACTCTGGCACCGCGAAGTTCCTGCGGGAGCTCAAGGAGGCCGAGGACTCCGCCGCGGCCGAAGGGCTGATCGGCCAGTTCGGGGTCGGGTTCTACGCCAGCTTCATGGTGGCCGACGAGGTCACGCTGCTGACCCGGCGCGCGGGCGAGAGCCAGGGCACCCGCTGGACGTCGACCGGCGAGGGCACGTACACGATCGAGACCGTCGACAGTGCTCCCCAGGGCACCGCGGTCACCCTCCGGCTCAAGCCGGAGGACGCCGACGACCGGCTCTACGACTACACCTCCCCCTGGAAGATCAGGGAGATCGTCAAGCGGTATTCGGACTTCATCACCTGGCCCGTCAGGATGGCCGCGGAGGCCCCGGCCGACGACGCCGCGGGCACCGGAGAAGGGGCCGACGCCGCCCCGCGTGAACCCGAGACCCTCAACTCGATGAAGGCCCTCTGGGCGCGCTCGCGCGACGAGGTCAAGGACGACGAGTACCACGAGCTGTACAAGCACATCAGCCACGACTGGATCGCTCCGCTCGAAACCATCCGGCTGCAGGCGGAGGGAACTTTCGAGTACCAGGCGCTGCTCTTCATCCCGTCGCACGCGCCCCAGGACCTGTTCATGCAGGGGTACAAGCGCGGCATCCAGCTCTATGTGAAGCGCGTCTTCATCATGGACGACTGCGAAGCGCTGATGCCGCCGTATCTGCGTTTCGTCAAGGGCGTCGTCGACGCGCAGGACCTGTCGCTCAACGTGTCGCGCGAGATCCTCCAGCAGGACCGGCAGATCCAGTTGATGCACCGGCGTCTGGCGAAGAAGGTGCTGTCGACGGTCAAGGACATGATGTCCGCCGACCCGGAGCGCTACGCCACGTTCTGGCGGGAGTTCGGCCGTGTCCTCAAGGAGGGGCTGCTGAGCGACTTCGAGAACCGCGACGCCATCCTCGGTGTGGCCTCCTTCGCCACGACCCACGACCAGGACGAGCCGACCACGCTGCGGCAGTACGTGGAGCGGATGAAGGACGGCCAGGAGCACATCTACTACCTCACGGGTGAGTCCCGGCAGGCCATCGAGAACTCCCCGCACATGGAGGCGTTCCGGGCCAAGGGCGTCGAGGTGCTGCTGCTGACCGATCCCGTCGACGAGGTGTGGGTCGAGGCCGAGCCCGAGTTCGACGGCAAGCAGCTGCGGTCCGTCGCCAAGGGCGAGGTCGACCTCGGGACCGAGGAGGAGAAGAAGGAGGCCGCGACCGAGCGCGAGAACCGGCAGCAGGAGTACGCGGAACTGCTGACCTGGATGACGGACCGGCTCGGCGAGACCGTCAAGGAGGTACGGCTCTCCTCGCGCCTCACCGTCTCGCCCGCCTGCATCGTCTCGGACACGCACGACGTGACGCCGGCCCTGGAGAACATGTACCGCGCCATGGGCCAGCCCGTCCCCCAGGTCAAGCGCATCCTCGAACTCAACCCGGAGCACCCGCTGGTCAGCGGCCTCAACCGGGCGCACGCCGAACGCGGCGAGGATGCCGGCCCGGGCCTGGAGGAGACGGCCGAACTCCTTCGCGACCTGGCGCTGTTGGCCGAGGGCGGCGAGCTGGGCGACCCGTCGCGCTTCGTCAAGCTGATGGCCGACCGCCTTGAGCGCACCCTGTGAGTGAGGGCCGCACCCCCTCGGACAGGCCCCCGGGCCTGTCCGAGGGCCCGCCCGGCTCATCGCCTGTCTGATCGCGGTCGGACACGTCCGGTGCCGGGGCACGCGCGCCCGGCAAGATCTTCATGAGTCCTCTAGTCCCGGCGCCGTGCCCATACATCGGTGTACGGCGCCGGGTCCTCGGGTGCCGGGCGGGCTTGCGGGATTCCGGCGACCAGCTCCACCTCGTACCCGGCCGGGTCCTCCAGATAGGCGGCGATGTGCTCGTCCCCGCCCGCATGCGGGTAGCGGTCCGGGAACAGCTGCCGCCAGCCGTGCTCCGGAGCTCTGGCCACCAGAGCGTCGAGGGTGGCCCGGTCCCGGACGTGGAAAGCCAGATGGTTGAGTCCGGGGCTGCGGCGGTCGTGCGTCCTCCCGGTCAGGTCGGGTGACTGCTCGACCACCACATAGCTGTCACCGCGCCGCCAGCTCCGGCCGTGTTCCCAGTGCTGGTACGGGACATGGCCCAGCTCGCCGAGCAGCCAGCCCCACCCGTGCTCGGCCGCCGGCAGATCGGGCACCCACAGTTCGATGTGGTGCACCCCGCCGGTGCCGGCTCCGCCGGCGGGCAGCGGGACGGCGCGGCGGATACCGTGCGGCTGGTACGCCACGGTGTCGCCGTCCTCGTGCCAGTGGATCAGGAAGTGCTCCCCCGCGCGGTAGCCGTCGAGTCCGGCCCGGCAGTAGGCGACGATGTCGTCCGGGAGGGCGTCCAGCGGGAACCAGGCCAGCTCGGAGCACTTCTCCGGTTCGCGGTTGTACGGCGGGCGACCGGGGTCGTACTCCGCCTCGAAGAACCAGCCGGTCCGGGGCCTGCCGCCGGGGCCGCGGTGCTGCATGACCAGGGCGACCCGCAGCTCGTCCGGGCCGAGTTCGACACCGATCTCCTCGGCGGCCTCACGGATCACCGCCGCGCGGACGTCCTCACCGTCCTCGACGTGTCCGGACGGGCCGTTGAACAGCCCGTCCGCGTACCCCGTATTGGCCCGGCGGGCGAGCAGGACGTCGGGGCCGCGACGGAGGATCAGATGCACATCGACGACTTCGGTATGCCTGCGCGGCGGTTCGGCACGGGCCACCAGGGCGTAGCGCTCGTCGTCGACGTGCTTGCCCCACAGGGCCGGATCGTCGGAGAGCCGCTCGTGATGGATGTGTTCGGTGAGCTCCGAGAGCAGTCCGGTCAGCCGCTCCGCGGAGAGACCGACGGCGCCCCAGACGCCCTCGATCAGGATCAGCCGGCCGCCGGGCCGCAGCAGGGTGAACCAGTGACGCAGGGCCGCCACCGGATCGGGCAGCAGCCACACCACATGCCGGGCCATGATCACATCGAACTGCTGCTTGCCGACCGGCGGTTGGGCCGCGTCCCCGAGAAGCACCCCGGTGCCGGTGCCGGCGAGCTTGGCCCGCGCCTGCTCCACCATGCGCGGCGACCGGTCGACGGCGGTGACCCGGTGCCCCTGCCCGGCGGCGAGCAGCGCGAGGCTTCCGGTGCCGCACCCCAGGTCGAGCACCTCGGAGCGCTCGCCGGGCAGCCAGCTCTCCAGCCGCTGCGCCCAGGCATGCCGGACCGCCGGGTCGAGCAGCCCGTGGTCGGGCTCCTCGTCGAAGGAGTCGGCCGCGGAATCCCAGTCGATCGTCGTCATGAGTCGATCGTGCCATCCACCACTGACAACGACGCCCCGCACGGCACGAAAGGTCCCGCTCCCGGAGCGCCCGGGACACCGGGGCGGGCCTCTCGTACCGCTTGTCCGCCGCCGGGCTAGCCGATGACCGAGGCGCAGGTGGTGGGGGTGGCGTGTGCCGGATCCAGGGCGTTCGCCACCTCGTGGTACGCGATCCGGTCGACGGTGCCGATCGCCACGTGCTCGGAGAGGTCGACCGGGCACAGGTCCTGGAGCAGGACGTTGTGTACGTTCGGCCCGTCCAGGAACTGCGTGCGATACGGGGTCACGACCTCGTCGTACCTGGTCGCAATGACCGTGTAGCGCACTCCGGGCACGGTGTCGCCGCCCGCGTTGAGCTTGGTGACGAAGGGGGATCCGGCCACCTGGTCGGCGAGGCCGGGCGTGTTGGCGTTCAGCAGGTCCTCCGCTCCCGGGAAGTACGGCAGCAGCTTCGTCAGGCCGAGGAGGGTGGTGCCGTGGTTGTCGGGGGCGAGCCCGATCATGGCATTCACCTTGGCGGCCCCGCCGAGGAACTTCAGGTAGTAGTTCGGCATCATGCCGCCCTGGGAATGGCCGACGATGTCGGCCTCGGACGCCCGGGTGGAGGCGAGCACCCTGTCGACGAACGCGGCGAGCTGGCCGGCCGACTCGTCGATCGGGCCGAGGCCGTTGAAGACCGGCACGCCGGGCAGCTGCCCGTAGTCCAGCGAGTAGACGCAGTAGCCCCGGTTGACGAGGTAGGGGGCGAGGACCAGCCAGTTGTCGATCGAGTTCCCGAAGGTTCCGTGGACCAGGACGACGGGGCGGGGGTGGGTTGCGGAGGGCTTGCAGGAGTAGTCGTTCCAGCCACGGGAGGTGGCGGTGGGGGTGGCTGCAGCGGCAGCGGCCGTGGGGGTGGCGACTGCGGCGACTGCGAGGAGCAGTGCGGCGAGGGTTCTCCGCGTACGTGGGGTACGCGGCGCACGGGTCCAGGGCAGCATCGGGTGGTCTCCTTGCGGCTCAAGGGAGTTGCGATGTCTGTGCGCCCTGCGGCCCGGACCACAAGTGGTGACTGCTGACGTTCTGTGTGTGCAGGCCAAATTACGCGTGAGTAAGGTGGCGTGGGAAGTTACGCGTCGGCAAAGACTGATGGATCATCAACAGTTCGAGATCAAGGGACCGTTCAAGCCGCTAGCCGCCCCGGCAATCACGGCTCACGGCCGGCGGTTCCCGGGGCCAGAGCGGCGGGGTACACGGCTCCTGGGCCGAAGCGGCGGCGGGCTCGGTCCGCGGCCGCTTCGGTGGCGCGAGCACGGTCGTCACCGGAGTCCAGGGAGAGTTGGCGGTGAGCGGCGTCGGCCGGCCTCAGATCGTCGGCACGTATCGCGAAGGCACGGACTCGGGCCCGCTGCAGCCCGAGGGAGGCCAGCAGGCCCAGGGCGGCCGTGACGAGGGCGGGCGAATGGCTGGTGGGTTCCGGCAGCGGACGCGTACGCGTGGTGGAACTGCGGTCGGCGTACCGCACCGTGAGGGTGAGGCGGCCGGCGACCTGCCTCTCGCCGCGCAGGCGCTGGCCGATCCGGTCGGCGAGCCCCAGGACGGCCCGGTGATGGAGCGCCGGGTCGAGGCAGTCCCGGTCCAGCACGAGGTCGGCGAGCAGGTGCTGCGCGGGTGCCAGTGGGGTGACCGGGCGGGGATCACGACCTCGGGCACGCTCGGCGAGCAGCCGGGCGGGTCCCGCACCGAGAAGGCGTTGCAGAGTCGCCGCGGGTACGTCGGCGACCTGGCCGATGGTGTGCAGACCGTACCTGTTGAGGGTGGCCGCCGTGGCACGGCCGATCCCCGGCAGTGCGGTGACCGGGCGGGGGTACAGCCATTCGGCGGCCTGGCCGGATGGGACCCAGGTGGTGTCCCCCGGTGCGGACGCATCGGCCGCCATGGCCGCCAGCATGCGGTTGCCCGCGAGCCCGGCGCTGCTGTCGATGTCATAGAGGGCCTTCAGCCTGAGCTTCGCCATCTGGACCAGGTCATAGGGGGACAGGTCGAAGTACCTGAGCGCCGAAGTCAAGTCCAGTTGAACGGCATTGGGCGGGATGGCCTGGACGTGAGGCGTTACACCGGACACCAGTTCGATTACGTCGTCGTACTGATCCTCGCTCAGCGCGGCGTGCAGATGGAGGTGGGCGATGTGCCGCTGACGCGTGGTCATCCTGCGCTCCCCGGGCTGGTGTAACCGAGCTTCTTCAGGTCGGCCGAACGGCTGCCGGCGGGCCGCAGGTCGGCGTACGGGTGCAGCCGAGCCCCCGTGGTGCCATCGACCAGGGTCCGCCGCGGCTGCGCGGGGGTCGGGTGCGGATGGTCGGCGCCGAGGAGGGCGAGAGCGGCTTCGGGGCCGTGGTCGCGGCGGGCGGCGGCAATCCGGTCCAGGTCCCAGGCCATGGTGCCGACGACGGTGCGGCGGGTGCCGCGCACCTGGACGGTGCCGCGGACCAGCAGCAGCCCGCTGTGGAAGACGGTGTGCGCGCAGGCCGGGTGGGAGTCCTCGAAGAAGGCCAGGTCGACCAGGCCGGAGCCGTCCTCCAGGGTGACGAAGATGATGCGCTTGCCGCTGGCGATCGGCGGGGTCTGGGTCGAGGCCCGTACCCCGGCGACGAGGACCTGCTGACCTGCCCGGGCTGCCGCCAGGTGTGCCGAGTCGGTCGCGCCGATCTCGCGCAGCAGGCGGTGGTGATGCTCCATCAAGTGCTTGGAGACGTCGATGCCGAGCGTGTTCAGTTCTGCGTTCAGAGCCTCGCGCCCGGTCATTTCGGGCAGTCCGCTCGGCTCTGCCCCTCCGGCCGCGTCGGCGTCGATGGGCAACTGGCCCCTGCCCGCGGACCTGACTCGGGACTGCCGGTGGAGTTCGGCGATCTGCAGGAGCAGATCACGCCGCGTGAGACGGCCGTCGTGGAGAGACCCCAGGGCGCCGATCTCCGCGAGGCGTTCGGCGACCGGCCTGCTGGGGTGGGCCCGCTGCCAGAAGTCCGACAGCGATCCGTACGGCCGGCCCTCCTCGATCCGGGCGCACTCCGCCTTGCTGATGCCGCGCACCGCGGACAGCGCGAGCCGTACGCCCCATCGTTCCCCGTCGGCCCGCTCCACGGTGTGCTGCGCCCCGGAGCGGTTGACGTCGACGGGCAGGACGGGAACGCCGCGTCGGCGGGCGTCGGCGACGAGGACACGCTTGGGCCACATACCGGGGTCGTGTTCGAGCAGCCCGGCCAGCAGATACGCCGGGTAGTGCGCCTTGAGCCAGGCGCTCTGCAGGGCCGGCACGGCGAAGGCGACCGCGTGCGCCCGGCAGAAGCCGTAGGCGCCGAAGGCCTCGATGGTCCTCCACACCTCGTCCCGGACCTCCGCGCCGTAGCCGCGGGCGCGGGCCTGACGGTGGAACCAGTCCTTGATCCGGGGCAGTCGCTCCTTGTCGCCGAGCGCCCGCCGGGCGACCTCGGCCAGAGCACGGTCGCAGCCGGTCAGCACCGACAGCGTCTCGATGATCTGTTCGTGCCAGATGGTCACGCCGTAGGTGTCGGCGAGCACGGGTTCGAGGTCCGGGTGGACGTAGGAGGGAGTGCCGCCATGGCGGGCGGCGATGTACCGCTCGGGCATTCCGCCGGCGACCGGCCCGGGGCGGAAGAGACTGATATCGGCGATGACGTCCTGCGGGTCGCGGGGCTGCAGCCGGGACAGGAGGTCCTGCTGGCCAGGGGATTCGAGCTGGAACAGGCCCAGGGTCTGACTCTCCTGAATGATCTTGAATGCGAAGACGTCGTCGAGCGGCACCTGCCGCGGGTCGTCCAGGTCGATGTGGTTGCCGGTAGTCCGTTCGATCTCGGTGACCGCATGGGCCATCGCGGACTGCATCCGTACGCCCAGGACGTCCAGTTTGATGTTGCCCAGCGCCTCGATCTCCTCCTTGGCCGCCATGGCCATCGGGTAGTCGCCCTGGGGGGTGGGCTGCACCGGCAGCCGGTCCAGAAGCGTCGCGTCGCTGATGACCACACCGCAGGGGTGCATCGCCATGCCGTGGACCAGGGAGTCGAGCCCCTCGGCCACCTCCCACAGCGGCCCGTAGCGTCCCGCCTCGGCCGCCAGCTGACGCAGTTCGGGCAGTTCGGCGAGCGCGCCCCTGATGTCCGCTGCCCGCAGATGCGGGAAGCTCTTGGCGATCCGGTCGACCTCTGCCGGTGCGATCCCCAGAGCCAGGCCGGTGTCCCGCAGTGCCCGACGGGCCCGGTAGGTCTCGGGCATCGCGGTGACCGCCACCCGTTCCCTGCCGAACCGGTCGAAGATCGTGTCGTAGCACTCCAGCCTTCTGGCGGACTCCACGTCGATGTCGATATCCGGCAGTGACGTCCGTCGCACGCTCAGGAAGCGTTCGAACAGCAGGCGGTGATCGAGCGGGTTGGCGGTGGCGATGCCCAGCGCGTGGCAGACCATCGAGCCGGCGCCCGAGCCGCGGGCCGCCACCCGGATGCCCTTCTCACGGATGTCGGTCACGACCTGTCCGACGGCGAGGAAGTACGGGTCGTAGTTCAGCTTGGAGATCACGGCGAGTTCTTCGTCCAGCCGGTCGAGCGCGACGCGGTCGCGGTCCAGGCCGCGCCGTGCCATACCCGCCTCGCACTGTTGGCGCAGCAGCTGTGCCGCGCCGCCGGCCCCGGGCCCGGCGCCGAGCACTTCCGCCTCCGGGAAGTGCGGCGTACCCAGACCCAGATCCGCCGCGGGGTCAACGGTGCACGCGGCCGCCGTGGCAGCGGTGTCCCCCAGCAGACGGCCCGCCCGCCGGGGTCCCGCTCCTGCGCATTCGGCGATCAACTGCGCGATGCCCGCCATCGCCCTCTCGTCCTTGAGCCAGCGCTGCCCGCTGTCCAGGCGGCGCCGGTCGATGGGCCGCAACAGCCGCGCGGCGTCCAGGACATCGGCGAGCCGGTGCTGGTCGGGGTCGGCGTAGCGGACGGCATTGGAGAGCACGACGGTGGTGTGGGTACGGTCGGCCAGCGCCAGGGTCCGGGCGGCCACCCGTAGCGATCCCGGCCCGGTGCCGGACCGCCTGTGCAGGACAGCCTCCAGCCGTATCCCCCTGCCGAAGATCTCCCGCCACGGCGCCAGCAACTTCACCGCAACGTCCTCCCGGCCCGCCGCCAGCGCGCGTACCGGCTCCGAGAGCGGCCCGAGCAGCACGATCAGACCGGGGCCACCGTGCTCGCGCAGCGCCTCCCACGGCACCACCGGTGCCGCCCCGCCCGCGGTCCCGGCATGAGCGGCCGACGTGATGCGGCACAACCGCGCCCAGCCGGCCCGGTTCTGCGCAAGCAGCACGAACCGCAACGGAGGCTCGACGACGTGCGCGCCACCGCGCACCGGGGTGCGGCGCCGCGGCGCCGGAAGCGGAGGCGGAGGAGCAAGAGCCTCGACGGCCAGATCGACGCCGAAGACCGGTCGTACACCGGCCCCGGCGCATGCCTGCGCGAACCGCACCGCCCCCGTGACCGTGTCCCGGTCGGTGAGCGCAAGCGTCGTCATGCCGCGCTCGGCCGCCCGCCGGACAAGGTGCTCGGGGTGGGCGGCGCCGTAGCGAGCGGAGTATCCGGACGCCACGTGCAGATGCGCATAGCCCGCCATGCCGCACCTCCATCCTCCACCCCATTTCAGCCATACGCCCGATACTCCTATCGTACGTCCGTTCGATTACTCTAGCTCCATCGAAGCCGGTCAGCGACCTGATTCGAACACATGACCGCATCTGAGATGTCCGCAGCGAGTGGCTGAAACTGTCACCTTCCTGTCCTCGCCCGGCACGGCTCCGGCCAGCCATTCGCCCCAACCCCACCTGCACGAACGGCCGAAGCCCCGGACCGTGGGGGCATGACTTTCGCTGACGAGGTGAAGAACGCCGTCACTCCACGGGCCGCACTGCTTGTCATCGGTGCGCTGACCGTCTTCGCGGTCGGCATGCCGACCCTGGCCCTGCAGACCCTCACCGGCATCGTCGGCATCGGCCTGGCGTCCTGATCGTGGTGATCGCGGGCAACCCGAGCGCAGGCGGCGCCTTCCCGCTGCCGATGCTCCTCGACTTCTGGCGGGCGATCGGCCCCGCACTGCCACTCGGGGCGGGCACCTGGGTGGCCCGGTCGATCGCCTATTTCAACGGCAACGCGGTCACCGGACCGCTGCTGGTACTGTCCGCGTGGGCGGTGGCGGGCACGCTCGTCACCCTCCTGCCGGCCCTGCGCAAACCGGATGACGCCGCCGGCGCCAGGGCGCCCTTCGGCTCGACGCTCTCCTGCCCCCCGCTCCGCCGCGGCGGAACCCCGCGCTCAGCGAAGCTCCGTCCTCAGGAAGTCCCCCTCCGGTGAAGCCCACTCGCCGCCTGTCGCTCCGGCGAGTGGGCTCATTGCCTTCAGGGGTGAAGACGCTGAAGCACCCCTCGGCGCTGAAGCTCCACGATGTGCTCGGCGGACCGCTGCGGTGCGTCTCCCCCACGGACCAGGACTCCCGCCTCGATGTTGCGTCGGGCAGCGGACTCCGTAAGGTTCGCGCTCCCCAGAAAGAGGACACGGCGATCAGCGACGGCGAGCTTTGCGTGCTGTCGCGAGTAGGAGTCGGCGGCCTGGTCGCGTACCCAGTGCCACAGACGCAGTCCGGGTATGGATGCGAACGCGCCGGCCGGCTCCCGGCCCGAGAGCAGACCGCGAGCACCGGCCAGCGTCTCGACCACGACATGTGTGTGCACGCCCCTGGCCACAGCCGCGGTCAGGGCCTGTGTCAGCGCCGGATAGGGACGGGCCGCATAGGTCATGGCGATCAGTTCGTCCCGCGCCTCGTTGATGACTTCGACGAGCACCTGAGCGGTTGCCCGTATCGGTACCGAAGGCGTGGAGGGCCCGCTCCACACCGTTCTCACCCGGATCGCGTCCCGTGCACGCAGTTGAGCCGCGACATAGCCCCGCAAGTAGGCCGCGGCCTCCGAGCCGGGCAGCGAGTCCTCCGCCACCGCCTCGTACACCTTCGCGACGGCTTCCCGGACCCCGGGCGTGGCGAGCTCGATGAGAGCCCGCTCTCTGCTGCGCCCCAGGGCCAGCAGCCCGGCGAGGTCCTTCGTGCGGGAGGGGCCGAGGGCGTCAGCCGCCGCCTCGGCGGCGGCTTCGAACCTGCGTCTGCTCACGGCAGCAGACCGACCGGAGTGAGCACCTGATCCTTGTCTCCCGTGAGCGGCACGAGGAAACGGCGGTCGAGGAACCGGTTGCCGCGCTCACAGGTGGTCTCGGAGACGAACAGGCAGACATGGCAGGCGGCTCCGTGAAGGAAGTCGGCCGGGTCGTGCGGCAGCCGCTCCGAGCACAATGGGTCCGCCGAGCAATGGGAAGCATCTGCCAGAGCGCGGCGCACGATCCGGTCGAACTCACGCCCCTCGGCAAGGGAGACCAGACCACCGAGAGTGCCTTCGGAGTCCGGCACAGCGGTGTAGATGAGGATGCCCGTCCTCGGATTCTGCTCGTCGCCCGCGTAGATGCGCTCGGCGAGGGAGGCCGAGTTGTAGCCGCACTCCAGCGCGATCGTGCGGATCAGCGTGTGGGAAAGGGTGTGCAGCGCGATGTAGCGGGCCCCTGCCCAGCCGTACAACGGGTCGAAGTCGCTGGTCTTGCGGTCCGACTTGCGATTGCTCCGGAACCGGCCGAAGGCCTCCCGGTGCGCTGCCATCTGCGGTGACCTTTCCATACGTGTCACCCAGTCGGCCATCAGATCGTCCCGTACCCGCAGGAAGATGCCTTCGCCGCGTACCTCACTGGCCGGCACCCAGTTCTGCGTGGCGCGGGAGAGGTCGACCCGGGTCGCGATCTCGGGCGACTCGGGGTCGGGAGCGTCGAGCCGGGTGAAGCCGATCAGGGCGCGGGCCTCACGCAGGCGCTCGACCTGCCGTACGACGGAGAAGAGTTCGCCGAGCGGTGCCGGTACGTCGGGAACCTCCCGTAGCGTGAAGTCGTCGCTCGGCTGGGGCACGGGACCGGACAGCGCGTCCCACTCGGGCCCGAACAGATCAGCCTGCACTTCGGGTGCGGAGGGCGCCTCTTTGCCCGCTCCCGCCTTACGGGCAGCAATGGCCGCGACCAGCGTGTCCGCGTCGAACTCATTGAGGTAGTTGAACGCCGGGATTCCGGCGAGAAGCAGGTAGTTCTCGCGGGACGCGATGCCCTGCAGCTCCGGCCAGTGGTCGTCGAGCAGTTTCTCGATGTCACCACCCTGCCCCTTGGGCAGCGCAAGGGCGCTGAGGGTCAGCGGAAACCACTGGTTGGACGCACCCGCGACCATCAGCACGGCGTCCTGACCGCAGCCGTTGCTCTCGTAAGTGCCCAGGTGCGGATGGCGTCCGCGGCATCGCGGCAGGTTGCGGCGGCCCCGTTCGCCCATCGCCTCGCGGATGTTGCGCTTCTCACCGCAGGCAACACATTCGATGGTGACGTTGGCGGCCTGGTTTCCGCCGTGGTCCTTCATGCGCAGCTTGGGGCGAGAGGTCTTGGAGCAGGCCTGTCCGTTGTGGACGTAGACGGTGTACGGGAACTCGTCGAGGTGGCCGGCCGTGCAGACGAGGGTGAAACGGGCCGCGACCGCGAGGGGCTTGCCTCGCTTGCAGTCATGGACGAACTTCGCCTCGTGCGGGGTGCGCGGGTTGGAGTTGACAAAGGCGAACTCACCCGAGTCGACCGCGGCAAGGACATTGCAGGCGGTGCAGCGCAGCCACTGCGGGAAGGGAGTGACCGGCACGCCGACCCCTTGAGCGGCCCAACCCTTCGGGTCGCTGTCGCCGCCCTCCAGCCAGGGCGCTGCCCGCAACTGTTCGATCTGCCCGCGGCCGTAGCGCTGGAGGGAGCGGTTGACGGCTGCACGCAGCCGGGGTTCATCGATGTCGTACTCGGTGATTCCGTTGTAGCTCCAGGAATCGAGCCCCTTGATGAGGACCGAGAAGTTCGGCAGGTCGACGAGGGCACCGACGCCGGCGGTGAACATGAGGTGACTGGGCCGGACGGCGCCGACCCGGCGGTTGGAGTTGCTGCTCATCGCTGTCCCTTCCCGGCTCCGCCGGTGGTGGTGTCGCCGTACTCGTCGCTGTCCACGGTGGCTGCCGAGTCGAGGCCGGTCCCGGTGCCGGACTCGCCGAAGTTCCAGTCGGGACCGCCGCCCGAGGACTCGTCGAGGAACGCGCCGCCGCCCGGCAGCAGCAGGTTGATCTCGTTCTCGGTCTCACGCATGGACATGCCGACGGTGAGTTCCGTCCACGGAGATCCGTCGGCACGCCGGAGCAGTCCGCTCACGACGGCGGTCTTGCGCTTCTCCTTCCGGTAGCCGAGGGCGGCGCTGCTCTCGTCGCGTTTACGGCGCCACTCGTCCTTCAACCGGTCCAGACGTTCGCTGAGGTATCCGCGAGCCCGGTCGCCCCCGACCCTCTCCGCCCGTTCCAGGAACCTCCGTTCGACGTCGGCGGCGAGCGGGCCGCTCAGGTCGACATCGTGGGCATCGAGGTTCCGGGACGTGTCGTAGGCCGCCTGGCGCAGCGCAGCGACGTATGTGGCAGTCGCGCCCCGGTCGAGGGCGCGGCGCGTGAACGGCGTCACCGAGAGGGCTTCGACCTGCCGGTAGAAGGTGGCGTGGTAGTGCTCGAAGTCCTCGTAGTGGGCAAGGTCGCGCGGACGGGCCCAGTTGTAGAGGGTGACGACCAGTCCGGGGCGCTCGGCATCGCGGCCGACGCGGGAGGACGCCTGGATGTACTCGGCCGTGTTCTTCGGCTGGCCGACGACCAGCATCAGTCCGAAGCGCGAGACGTCGACACCTACTTGAAGCATGGACGTGGCGAGGACGACATCGACCGCCTGGCGAACCACCGGAGTCATCGAGGCACGGGGCTCACGCTTCTCCTTCCTCGCGGTGGCGTACTCACGCAGGAACGCGCGCCGCCGCACGGAGGTGTCGCGTTCCGGTTCGAAACCGATCTCCAGCCGCTTGAGGGCGGCGCTGATGTCGGAGGAGGAAATACGTGACGTCAGCTCCTGGATGGTGAGCATCCCCGCCCTGCTGACGACGCGGTCGGAGAGGGTGTCCTGCCCTTTGCGGCTCCCGTTGGAACGCACCCGGGTGGTGATGTCGTCGTCCATGTACCGCCGCATGCCGGCGAGTTCACGCGTGGCGTTGAAGTAGCCGACCAGGGTCATGTACGGGTCGGCAGGCTTGCCGTAGTCGTCGAACAGCTGCTGCCCGGCAAGGAGAAGGATCTCGGCGACTCGGATCTCGGCCGCCTTCAGACGGGTGCCATGGGCGCACACCCCGAGATAGCGCCTGCCGGGGTTCTCGCGGCTGAGCTCGACCTGCCGGGAGAAGAAGGTGTCCCCGACATCGAGGACCTGGGGCGGAAAGACGGCCACCTTGCGGCCGAAGACGCCCAGCACCTGGTCCGAGGCCCGCTTGGTGGTCGCCGTCGACGCGACGATCTTGGGTCCGGCTTCGTGGCGCCGGCCCTGCTCGTCCGTGAAACTCCAGGTGCACAGCTGGTCTATGGCGGACTCGAACAGGCCGACCGTGGTGCCGAGCGCGCCGGAGATCAGATGCAGCTCGTCCTGGATGATCAGGTCCGGCGGCCGCAACCGGGTGACCGGCTGTGCCGTGACACCCGGCAGTTCGCCCTTGGCATGATGCCGGCTGCCGCAACCGGTCTTGGCATCCAGGTCGTCGTGGCGGTAGCCGTGACGTGGGCAGATCTCGGTGACCCGGCCGAACAGCAGGCCCGCGTAACCGTTCCAGGGGAGCTGGGCGAACTTGTCGACGGTGGCGATCAGCAACGACGGCGCAAGCCGGTAGATCTCCTCGTCCACGGTCAGGACGGGGATGCCCTCACCCGGGGACTCCAGCCGGGAGAAGGGGCATCGGTCCGCACCCTCACCGCGCGGGCAGTACAGCAGAACGCGGCGCCGGGCCTCGTCGTACTCCATGTGGGAGCGGGCGGTCAGGCCACTGCCGCACCACGGGCAGGTGAGGACCTGCAGTACCCGGGCGTGCTTGTCGCTGGCGCTCTCACGGGCACCGGCGATCTGTTCCTTGGCCTCGTCGAACCAGTTGGGCGAGACCGAGGTTCCCACCCACAGGCCGATACGGAACGGAGTGGCGCCCCAGCGCACATCCCGCGCGAACTCCTCGCGGCGCAGCACTTCACAAGCGCTCACGAGCGCCGCGGCGCGCTGGAACTGCTGGGCGGTCAGCAGCCGCAGGGTGTAGCGCATGAGGACGCCGACCCCCGCCTCCCCGCTCCTGGCCTCCGCCCCGGAGCCGATGGTTCCCTGCAAGCGGCGCAACGCGAAGGTGTACGCGGCGAGACCGAGATAGGCCTCGGTCTTGCCACCACCGGTCGGGAAGAACAGCAGGTCCACGAGCGCCTCGCGTCCCGTCCCGCGGTGCGGGTGCCCCGGCTGCGTGAGAGACACGAGGTTGAGCAGTACGAAAGCGAGCTGGAACGGCCGCCAGCCGGCCCCCTCCTTGCCCCTCGCATACACCTCGTCGTACGCCTCCTGGTAGGAGCCGCGGTCGTCCTCACGGCCGGCCCGCGCCGCGGCGACGGCCGTGTTACGACGCTGGAGCGCCATCGCCCGGTTGGCGAACCGGAACGCCGCGAGGGCCGTGTCGTCGGCAACGAGCCTGTCGATGCCCCAGGTGATGCGGTCGCAGATCTCCAGGGCCTGTTCGATGGCGGCAAGCGCCGATTCCCGTAGATCGTCCGGCAGCGAGAGTGTCTGGTGGCGCTGCTGTTCGAGCCAGGTGCCGTAACCGTCGGCGAGCGGTGCGAGGGCGGCGCTGAGTTCACTGCGGCGGGCGGGTACCGCGAGCGCGGCGAGTTCGTCCATGCCGAGCTCCAGGCCGCGGAGCAGGTCCTGGTCCGTCACGCTCGGCGCGGTGGTGGCCCTGACGTCGTATTCGGGAAGCCAGGTGGTGGCGAGCCGGTGCGCATTGCGCTCGCCCTGGCGGACGTGGGCGTGCACGGCGACGTTGCGGCCCTTGGCGTGGCTGAGGCTGTCCCGGTAAAGGAGACGCAGGCGCCGCTCCTCGGGGTCTTCGGGGGCGTTGCCCCGGTTGGCCGGATCGAGGGGATCGTCGACCGGGAAGAAGACCGCTGCCTGATCGTCGGGGAAGGCCGTGACCTCCAGGGAGGTCTGGAAGAGCCAGTGCGCATCGCGCGCCTCACGGCTGTCCTCCTGCCGGTTGATCAGGGCGAGTTCGACGATACGCAGGTCCTCGCCGCCTCCGCTTCCTGCGTGCTGCCGTACCTGCACGCCGAGGACGACGGCGTCGTCCGGCAGGGGAACCGTACGATCGGTAACGCTCGTGACGTCGATGTCGACCTGGTGCTCGACCGGCTCGCGCGACCATACTTTTCGGGTCGTGCCGTGTTCCGTGGCGTCCTCGGACTGGGTGTAGCGGCCCCAGCGGGCGGTGACGCTGAGCGTCCCGACGGAGGCCGGTACGGCGAAGGACAACCCCATGGAGGAAGCCCAGATGTGGCCGGCCGCCTGCGGGGTCAAACGGTCCTGGGGGTCGCTGTCGTCACCCTCGCTCTCGTCCCCCGACTCCCCGTCCGCGCTCTGTGCGGCAGCGAGCGCGATCTCGTCCGACGTCGTGGCGTGGGGCCGGGGCCCGAGCATGCCGACGAGGTACCGGTCGCGGGGGCCGGAGGAGGACCGGGACAGAGTCTCGGTCTCACCGTCCCACGGGCCCAGCAGATCACGCCGGATGTAGGTGCCGAGTCCGTCCCGCACGCCGTACGAGTCGCCGGCGAGAAAGGTCTGCGGTACTTCGTCGAGCGGGTGCGGGACAGTGGCCTGGTCGGGCTGGGCCGGCATGCGATGGGTCCTTTCGGACGGGCCGGTGGGGCACGAAGTCTTGGCGAGCATACAACAGCACGAATAATATAGGCCGTTGACTGAGTTCACAAAGCATTTCTTTCCGCACCTCATCCCGCTCCCGAGGACTCGGAGTCTCTACTCTGTTCCTCGACCGCCGGCCACCGCGCGACACGAGGACGCTCATGCCCCGACTCGCCCTTTCCGACGACTTCGTCGCGGACCTCATCTCCCTGCAGCGCCCCGTGCAGAAAGAGGTGAACGATGCGATCCAGAAGTTCCGGAGCCTGAGCGTTCCTCAACTCCACGCAAACAAGGGCATGCATCTGGAGAAACTGGAACGGGCGCGCGACCGGCGGATCCGCACGATCCGCATCACCAAGTTCTACCGCGGCGTACTTCTCGCTCCCGATGACGGCAGTGATCTGTTCACACTGCTGCGGGTCGCCGCGCACGACGAGGCGATCAACTGGGCGTGCAAGCGGGCCTATTCCGTCAACGGCGCCACCGGAGGCCTCGAAGTACGCAATGTCGAGGCCCTGGAACAGATGGAGACATACTTCGAGTCGAAGGCGCTCGCCACTCCTGCTCGCCTCTTCGAGCAGCATTCCGACACCGCACTGCGCGACCTCGGCATCGACGACCAGGTCCTGCGTCTGGCCCGTGTCTGCGTCACTGCCGACGACCTGTCGGTCATGGCACCGCCGATGATGCCCGCCGACCAGTACGAGGTGCTGGAGTATCTGGCGGCGGACTACTCGGTCCAGGACGTGTGGGAGCAACTGATCGCCTCCCGCGGCCAGACGGTCCGTACCGCCGAGGACCGGCCGGCCGTCTCCCTCACCGAGGCAATCCTCAACACCCCCAACCGCATTGTCGAGGTCACCGGCCCCGGCGAACTGGAGCGCATCCTCACCGAGGACCTCACCCGCTGGCGGATCTTCCTCCACCCCGCCCAGCGGCGCCATGCCTACCACCCCGGCTTCAACGGCGCGGCCCAGGTGACCGGCGGACCCGGCACCGGCAAGACGGTCGTCGCCCTGCATCGCGTACGTCATCTGCTGCGCACGGGCCACGACAGCGACCGGATATTGCTGACCACGTTCACCAACGCCATGGCTGCCGCCCTGCGGGACAGCCTGGCCCTCCTTCTCGGCGAGGCGGACGCGCACCTTCTGAGTCGCGTCGATGTGACAACGGTGGATTCGCTTGCTGCCAGGGTCATCCGGGAATCGCGTGGCAGCGCGCCCAAACCGCTGTCGGCCGCCGCCGAGAAGAGCGCCTGGGCACGTGCCACGGCACGTGAGGACCTGCCCTGGACGGAACAGTTCCTGTCCCAGGAGTTCCGCAACGTGATCCTGGCCCAGGGGCTGCGTACGCCCGAGGCCTATCTGCGCTGTGTACGAAAGGGGCGCGGCACTCAAGTGGGACGGGTGCAGCGGGCCCGGCTGTGGCGCGTGATGGAACGCTTCACGGGCGACCTCGCCTCCCGCGATTCGGCGACGTACACGCAATTGTGCGATCAAGCGGCGCGCGTCCTCGCCGAAAGCAAGCCTCGCTACCGTCATGTCGTGGTCGACGAGGCCCAGGACCTGCATCCCGCCCAGTGGCGGGTTCTCCGGGCCTGTGTGGCGCCGCAGTCGGACGACATCTTCCTTGTCGGCGACCCCCATCAGCGTATCTACGACTCCCGGGTCTCCCTGCGGTCGCTGGGCATCCATGTGCGCGGACGTACGTCTCGGCTGCGTCTCAACTACCGCAGCACGGAAGAGATCCTGCGCTGGTCGGCATCCCTGCTGGACGGGCAGCCGGTGGGCCGACTCGGTGAGGACGACGAGGCCGACGGCGGCCACGACTCACTGCGGGGCTACCGCTCCGAACTGCACGGCCGCACGCCCGCGCTGCACGGGCACGGCAGCCAGGACGAGGAACTCAGGGCGCTGGTCGAGCAGATCCGGACCTGGATCGACCAGGACGGGGTGAAGCCGTCCGAAGTCGCGGTGTGTGCACGCTTCAACACCCTGGTGGACGCGGTCATTTCACGTCTGCGCCGGGAAGGCATACCCGCGGTCGCGGTCAAGGACGACCCCGGACCCGGGACGTCCGGGGTCCGCGTGGCCACGATGCACGCCATGAAGGGACTGGAGTTCCGCTGCGTGGCCGTGGTCGGCGTGACCTCCCAGGTGCTGCCTTTCGCGCAACAGGTGACGCCCGCCGAGGTGGACTCCGTACAACATCAGTCGGATCTGCTGGCGGAGCACTGTCTGCTCTTCGTGGCATGCACACGGGCCCGTGATGCGCTGGCGGTCTCATGGAGCGGCCGGCGCAGCCCGATGCTCGACCCGGTCGCCGGCTGAGTTCGTACGACGGGCCGCTGCCCGTCCGCACAGCTGGCGGGTGGCAGCGGCCCGTCATCGTTCCGCCCCCTCGGTCAGGTCCTGTGGCTTCGTCGGTGTCACGCGAGAACGGTTGATGCCGAGTTCAGGCAACAGATGTTGATCAAGCGGGTCCAGAATGTTGTCGAGTTCCGAGAACGGCTCGCCGAGAAGCGGCGTTGTCAGTGGGTTCTGCCAGGGTGTGCTTCGTGGATGAACTGGTGGAGCGTGTCGACTGTCGAGATCGTGTCCTGGGGGTGGTCACCCGTCGGCAGGCCATCCGGGAGGGTTGGCTGCATCGAATCGCCTCGACGGTGTGTCGTGATGAGCGTGGCCGGATCCTCGTCCATCGGCGGTCGGAGCAGCTGCCGCGCTTCCCCGGGCTCTATGAGGTCATGGTCGGTGGCGCCGTGGATGTCGGCGAATCCTATGAACAGGCTGCCGCGCGGGAGCTGGCCGAAGAGCTGGGCATCCGTGGCCTGCCGCGCTTGCTGTTCACGTTCATCAACCGCAGCGGCTTGAGCCCTCACTGGCTCGGCGTGCATGAAGCCGTGGTTCCGGACGCTGTGACCCCCGATCCCGATGAGGTCGCCTGGCATGGCTGGCTGACCGAGTCGGAGCTTCACTCGGCCCTGTTGGAGTGGCGCTTCACTCCCGACAGCCACGAAGCCTTCAGCCGGTATCTCGCGTTCCGGACCGCGCAGCCCTGACCTTTCTCGCCTCTTCGATCGGGCCCCTCAGCCCAGGGACTGTTGTTCGGCTCGGGCGCGAGTGGTCGCGAGGCGGTAGACATCCCACCTCGCTAAGAGGAGCTCACAAAATGGGAGTCCGATCAGCTCGCGGCGTCTGGTGCGTGCGATCGCAAGGCGCCGGAAGGTCCTCGTAGCGGAGCTACTAGGGCATTTCGGCAACGCAGCGAGCGTGCGTGCCAGGCGTCGCGAGCCGGGCGCCCATTTTGTGAGCTCCTCTAAGGCGTCAAGCGGCAGCAGCGAGTTCTTCCTCGGGGGCTGGTGTCGGAATGCCTAGCAGCGACCAGACCGTTCATGCCTAAACTTCAGAAGCGACGGCGAGCCGTATCAGCAGCGAACCTCTCACACCAAGCAGAACCATGACCCTCCGACGGACGTCGTCTGCAGAGTTCACGACAGAGGCACGCGCCTCGGGGGCACCGACGCCGGACCGCCGGTCAATGCGGCAGTGGCGGCAGTGGCGGCAGGGGCGGCAGGGGCGGCAGGGGCGGCAGGGAAAGGAAGCGCATGCGCGCCCAGGAGATCACCTTCCTCAAGCTCGTCCAGGGGGACAAGCAGTTCCAAGTTCCGCTCTATCAGCGGACGTACAGCTGGGGAAGGGAACAGCTGCACCGCCTCTGGGAGGATGTTGGCGAACTCGTCGACCAGCATCTGGCCGGGGATGGCCCTCCGCCGCACTTTCTCGGTTCCGTCGTCCTGGCACCGGGGCAGATCCAGGCCGGCGGCGTGCAGAGGTGGCTGGTCGTCGACGGCCAGCAGCGGCTGACGACTCTGATGCTGGCCTTACCGCCCTGCGCGATCACCTCAAGGACTGCGGGGACCTTCGGGCCGTCGACAGGGTGCACCGGCAGATCCTTGTCAACGAGTTCCACGAGGGCTCCGACCACTATCGCCTGCTGCCGACCCAGGCGGACCGGGAGGCGTATACCGCCTGCGTCGCAACCAGACCGCAGGCCGGCGGTGGCGACAACATCGGCGCCGCGTACAGGTTCTTCCGCGGCGCTCTCGCCGAGGGCCAGGAGACCGGCCCCGAGGGGTGGGTCGGCACCCTCGAGACCGTGCTCAAGGATCTGCTCTCGATCGTGGAGATCACCGCTGAGCCGGGCGACAACGTGTACCGGATCTTCGAGTCGATCAACAACACGGGTGTCGGGCTCAGTCAGAGCGACCTGCTGCGCAACTACGTGTTCATGCTGCTGCCCAAGCGGGGCGAGCGCGTCTACCAGGAGCTGTGGCTGCCCATGCAGCAGAGCCTCGGTCCCAAGAACCTCGAACTGCTCGTCTGGCTGGACCTGATCGTGCGCGGCCATCACGAAGCAGAGCGAGATCTACCGGGAGCAGCAAAAACGGCTCCAGCCGCTCGCCGGCGATGAGAACTCGCTGCAGCACGAGATCTCCCGGCTGGCAGAGCGCGGGCAACGCTTCCTGCGCATCATCGAGCCCCATCGTGAGCCGTCGGCTCCCCTGCGGGCAGCCCTGGAACGGCTGGCTGCGTGGGGCGGCCAGACCCACTACCCCCTCGCGCTCCACCTCCTCGACCTCGTCGACGCGGGGCGCACCACTCCGGACGATGCGGCGGAGGCCCTCCAATACGTCGAGTCTTACCTGGTCAGGCGACTCATCTGCCAGACGTCGACCACCGGTCTCAACCGGATCTTCATGGAGGCGCCGAAGGAGCTGGAGACGGACCGTTCGGCCGCAGAGGCCGTACGCCGATTCCTCTCGGCCCGCCGCCGCCGCTGGCCCACCGACGAGGAACTGCAGGCGGCGATTCGCAGCAAGCCCTTCTACTGGAGCGGTCGCCCACCGCAGCGCAGCTACATCCTGCGTCGCTTCGAGGAAAGCTACCGGCCCAGCGAGCCCGTCGACTTCGCCAGGGCAGCCCTCAGTGTGGAGCACGTCCTTCCCCAACGGCCGGTCCAAGCGTGGTTCGACCTGCTCGCGAACGAGACCGAGGACGGTCAGACACCTCAGGAGCTGCACGACCTGCTGGTGCACACACTCGGCAACCTGACCCTGACCGGCGACAACTCGAAGTTGTCCAACCATCCCTTCGAGCGCAAGCAGCAGATCCTCGACTCCAGCGCCCTGCGGATGAATATGGAGATCGCCTCGTCCGAGCGCTGGGGCAAGGCCGAGATCATGACGCGCGCCGACCACCTCTCAGAACGTGCCGTGGAGTTGTGGCCCGGACCGATCGGTGGCATTCGGCCCCCGGACAAGGACTCTTCCGGCTGGGCGGAGTTGCGGGCTGCGCTGGTCGCGATGCCGAGCGGTACGTGGACGACATACGGCGACGTAGCCGAACTCATCGGCAGCCACCCGGTACCGGTCGGTGCCTACCTGGGCTCCAACTCGACCGTGGTCGGCGCCTACCGCGTGCTCACCACCGACGGAAAGATCTCGCCGGCCTTCCGCTGGCCCGACGGCAGCAAGAAGCAACCCCCTCGGGAGGTGCTGCAGAGTGAGGGCGTGATGTTCGATACGTGGGGCCGAGCACACCGGTCGCAACGGTTGACGGCTGCGGAACTGGCCACACTGCTGGGCAAGGACGTCACTCAGCTGCCGTCGTTCGATCCCCTGCCGGACGACGTGAACGCGGAGGCGGCCGAGCGCTTCCGGAGCCAGCTGGAAGAGCACTGGCCCGAGGCACTGTCCGGGGTGGCGGCGACACTCGACTTCTGGCGTCGTCAGGGTGGCTATCTCACCTACGGAAGGCATGAGGAGACCAGTTGCTTCCCCATGCTCGACGCCGGCACGAGCAACCGCCCGCATGTGATGTGGCCGTTCGGGCTCTACCCGGTCACCGGAACGGTCGAGGTCGTCTTCCAATACCTCAAGGACCGCAGCCCGTTCGACGACACGGAACACCGCAGGGAGCTGTTGCAGCGGCTCAACAAGATCGACGGGATCGACCTGCCGGAGGCGAAGCTGGAGCTGCGCCCGTCGTTCCCGATCCGGGTCTTCACCGACCACAGTGAGGAGATCTGCGAGGTGCTGGACTGGTTCATCCACACGGCGGCGCTGGACCTGGCACGCCGTGTCTGAGACGGGGCCCCGGTGCGGGTGACGAACCTGCTGGAGAGCGGCTCATCGATCACGCGTACGCATGCTCACATGGAAGGGCCGGATGCTCGTGCCGTACGAGCATCCGGCCCCGGGCCGTGGCCGGTATCAGTCGGCCGGCGCGAGTGCGTAGCCCCACCACACACCGTGCTCCCTGGCCAGTTGGATGTGCACATGCTTACCGTTGGACAGAGTGAGTTCGGCCTCGGACGTACCGCCCTGCGGTGCCTCGACGCGCTGCAGGAATGAACGGCTGTCGCTCACCGGTTCGGCGTGTGCCATGACCGGGCCGCCACCGGCCGCCGGTGCGAGCGGGCGCAGGAAGTCCGAGGGCTCCCGGGCCGTCGCCGCACCGTCGGGGTAGCCGTCGGCCAGCGCGTCGATTCCCTTCACATCACCGTCCGCCAGGCGCTGGACGAACACGGTCAGGAAGGTACGCATCTCCTTGGACGGGGACTCGCCCTGGTAGGTGACACTCACCTTCGGCTCGGCTGCGACGGCGTACGGGGTGTCGTCGGTGTGGTGGAACCACCAGAAGGCAGCCGCGCACAGGACGACAAGGGCCGCGGCCACCCCGGTGAGGGTGGCGGTGCGCTTACCAACGCGGAGTGACATGGGCGATCCAGCGGCCATCACTTACGTGGCGTCGGTCTGGGGGTCGTCGTCCCGGTCGGTCGCCAGTGCGGCCGGCAGCGGCATCCCGTACTTTTCGCACAGGAACCGGGTCTGGCAGTACCGCTGGGCGTCGGCGGCCACCCTGCCGAGGACCGCGGAATTCATGCCGGCACCGATGAGGACGCCCACGAACGGCACGACCTTGGCGACGTTTTTAACTGGCACCCTGGAGCCGGCCGGGCCGAGCTGCTGCATCAACTTCTCGAGGGCGGCGAGGAGACGGTGGTCCTGGCGGAGCTTGTTCGACCACTTCACGCGACCCTTGACCGCGTCCGCCGCCCGTGCGGCATCACGCAACGGCTTGGCTTTGGCCGCCTGTGCCATGAAGGACCGCTGTACCAGGCGTTGGATGAAGATCTGCTCGTTGGGATCTTTGGCGTCGTAGCCGTAGGAGTACGCGACGCGCGATGCTATCGACGTGCTCAGGACCTGGATGACGAGGATGTCCGCTGTCATCGCGACGGGAATACCGGCGACGGGGACCATGGCCAGCAGGCCCATGGCGCCGCCTTCGAACGCGCCGGTGGTCCGCCACTTGAGGGTGTTGCGGGTCAGCAACCGGTCGCAGACTTTGAGGTCCTGCTGCCGAAGTTCGGTGAAACTGTCGACTTCGAGACCTCGCTTGCGGGCGAGCTTCTCGACGTTCTTCGGGTCGTTGAGCTCCAGGGCCCAGTCGTTGACCAGCTCGAGCAATGCTGCCGCGGCCGCGAGCGCCGGTCGCATGGCCTTGTCGGCGACCGCGTCGCCTGCGCGACGGACAGGTTCCGTGACCGCCTCCGGCACAGCGTCCGCAACCCGTCTCACGGCGTTTCCCGCGACCTCACCGGTGCGACCGAGCGCGGCGCTCGCCCAGTTCGGTAGACCACGGCGGTCGTTGCGGCGCTGCCAGTGCTCGTTGAGCGTGTCCCATACCTGCCCCTCGTACGCGCTCATCGGGGTTGCGTCGTCGACGAGTGGGTCGGCGTAAGCACTCATTGAGGTACTCCATTTCGACTGTGACCGCTGGGTCCACGATGCCCAGCCGACACGTGGGTGAAGCCGCAGTGCGGGGGTCGATGCCCGAAGTCGAGTGCACCGGCCACCTGCGGGTTGTAACTCACCTCTGCCGCAAAGCAGCGGTCAGGCTTCGTGATTCCGGTCTTCTTGGAGGGGCGGGGGCAGGCCCTTGGCCTCGTTGAGGTGTCCGTACACCGTCGACCAGGGCAGATGGAGGGCTCTTACCGACGAGCCCTCACTTTTGATCCACCATCAGGCTTCGTTTCATCACGGTGAGTCGGAGCCTTGCTCCCGAGCCGGGCTTCCGTCCCCTGTTGAGCGCCAGTCAGGTCAGGCGTGGGCCGGCCCCCTCCTGCGCGGCGACAGTCACGAACACAGCCCCCTCCTGTAGCCGCCACCACGTCAAGCATGTCAGTCATTGACTGAGTTCACAAGACACTCCGGCACTTCTCATCCATTCGGCAATCACCGGACGGCAACTCGTCCGGATATCACCTGCACAACCACTGCCGGTACGGCGAAGCGCCTGTACACGGCACTGTCACTGACATGCCATACGATGCGCACACCTGATCACACCTCTTCCGCTTGAGGATTCTTACGTCATGTCTCTCGATGTCACGTCCCGTTCCCTGCGTGGTATATCCGCTGTCGTAGCCCTGCTCTCGGTCGGAGCAGTGGGGTGCTCCGAAGCCATCGACGGCGCAAAGGCCGGTGCCAAGAAGGTGGTTCGTCAGCAATCGGTCTTCTCTCTCTCGGCCGGCGACTGCTACAACCCGAACAGCGGGGCACCCGAGGGCGAGGAGTTCAGCGTCGAGGTCGTGCCGTGCAAGGAACCGCACAAGGGCCAGGTCGTCGGTGACTTCAAGATCGACGGGCAGTCGGCGTACCCCGGCGAGGACAAAACCGCGCAGATCGCCGACGAACGATGCCCGGCCGAGGCTCAGAAGTTCACCCCCGACACCTGGGCCCTGCCCAAGGGCGTCGACGTCTACTACTACTACCCCACCAAGGAGAGTTGGGCGACCGGCGATCGGGCCGTGAGCTGCACGTACGCCAAGGAAGCGGGCACGTTCTCCGGTTCGCTGAAGAGCAAGTCCCTGAACGCCGACCAGCTCGCGTACCTGAAGGGCTCTAACGCCGTCTACGAGGCCCTGTGGGCGAACCAGCCCGAAGCAGAGCAGGTCGAGGACGACTTGGCCGGCTACAAGAAGCAGGCCAAAGCCGTTGCCTCCGCGCTCGGCACTCACCTCACGGCCCTGAAGAGCATTCAGGAGCCGGAGACCGTCAAGCTCCGCGCAGGGCTGGAGAAGACCGCCGGTGCGTGGGAGAAGGCCGCTTCGGCCGGTGACACGGACGCCTTCTACCTCGCCTACGACCGGGCCTTCTCCGGCATCAACCCGGACAAGACGGTCGCCGCCCGCAAGGAGCTGATGCTCGCTACCACCGTCCCGGCCGACGAAGCCGAGGTCTGGGCCGACTGACCCGGTCGGATCACGCCGTCCGGCCGGGCCCGGGCCGGACGGCGGAGCCGGGCACGCCGGCAGGCCCTGCGCGGATTTGGGCGGCCCTCCTGTTCACCACCCGCGTCTGCGCAGGGCCGAGAAACCCGTCGACACCGCTGCCACTCCCCGCAACGGGCGCTGCGGACGCCGCGGTCCGCCCCGGCGCAGGAAGTCACCTCCATGGGCCGCGCACACGGCCGTACCCCTGGGCCGGACCGACTCGATGCCGGTGCGACTCGGGGCGCAAGTACAAGAAGTGCTGCGGCACTCCCGCCAAGAACCGAGAGGCGTTCCGACACCGGGCAGGGCACCCGGAGCAGCCGGTGCGACACAGCTCCCCAGCATGCGGACCACGATCGCCGTCACCGGGGCATGGGGTGACGTGCGACGCGGAGGGATGGGAGCCCTGCCTCAGTGACGCAGCAGCAGCGTGACGCCGGCCACGACGGCACCGAGCACGATCGCGGCGACGCCGTAGGCGACCCGGTGCGAGCGCAGCCAGGGCAGCAGTCGGTCCACGGCGATCCGGCCGGGGCCGGTCAGGGCGAGCGCCACCGCGGTCAGGGCGATGAGGAGCTCGTACTCGACGCCCTCCGGGGCGAAGAAACCGCCGCCCCACTTGACGGAGATCGCGTTGACAAGCGTGCCCGCGACGGCCGCGGCGGCGAGCGGAGTGAGCAGGCCCAGCACCAGGCCGAGCCCTCCGAGGGTCTCGCTGAGCCCGGCCACGACGGCGAACGCCTTGGGCGAGGGGTAGCCGGAGGCGGCGAAGAACTGCCCGGTGCCGTCGATGCCGCCCCCGCCGAACCAGCCGAACAGCTTCTGGGCGCCGTGCGCGGCCATGGTCAGCCCGAGTGCGAGGCGCAGAACGAGCAGGCCGATGTCATAGGCGCGGGCGGGCGCGGCCGGGGCCTTCTCGGGCGCGGCGGCGGGGTGGGACAGGGTGGTGGCAGGAGTAGTCAAGGGAGGGGCTCCTCGTGGGGCGGATGGCAGGGGCCGCGCGAAGGCGGGCGAGACCATTAACTTGAATCTTCAAGGTAACTCACCGATCGCCCTTACTTCAACTTTCAAGCAATTCCGAACTCGATCACTCGCCGGACCTGGCGGGCGGCGGTCAGGTCCGGCGGGTCGAGCCTTCGGACGGCCGCAGCCGTGGTTCCGCAATCCGGTGCCGGTTCCGGCTTGCGGTTTCCGCTACGTCAACTTCTACCGTCTTCGGTGTGGCCGGAGAGACCGGCCCGGCGATGTGAGGCGGGGCAATGGCCTGGTCGATCGCGGATGTGGCCCGGATGTCCGGCGTGACGTCCCGGACACTGCGGCATTACGACGAGATCGGCCTGCTGCCGCCGGCGTGGATCGGGAGCAACGGGCACCGCTACTACGAGGAGGCCGATCTGCTGCGGCTGCAGCAGATCCTGCTGATGCGGGAGCTGGACCTGGGGCTGCGCGAGATCCAGGCGGTCCTGGACAGCCAGGTGGATCAGCTGGCCGCGCTCCGCGAGCACCACCGACGACTGCTTGCGGAACGCGACCGGCTGGAGACGCTCGCCCGCACGGTCGGCCGCACCATCGCCGAACTGGAGGAAGGCAAGGACAACAGCGCTATGGCAAAGATCAACAGGCCGGAGAACCTGTTCGAGGGATTCGAGCCCGGCCGCCACGAGGCGGAGGCGCGCGAGCGGTGGCCGGAGCAGTGGGAGCAGTCCCAGCGAGCCATCGCGGGGATGACCGCCGAGGGTATGGAGCAGTGGCAGCGTGAGGTGACGGCGCAGATGATCCGCATGGCGGAGTTCATGGTGACCGGCACGCCCGTCGCCGATCCTGCGGTGCAGGCCGAGGCGGACGCCCACTACCAGGGCGTGTGCCGGTTCTGGACCCCGTGCGCGGCCGCGTACAAGGGACTGGGCCGGACCTACGTCGACGACCCTGAGTTCCGAACGAACTTCGACAGGATCGCCGACGGATTGGCCGCCTACCAGCGCGATGCGATGGCCGTCTACGCCAACGCACGGCTGAGCTGACCCGGTTCACACCGCCGGGGGGCTGCAGACCCCCGGCGGCAGGCAACCACCAGATCCCACCTGCACAACCAGACCACCGAAGCCCCCGAAGTCGCTGTTCGATGCGGTGGCTGCGCGAGCGCCGGTTTCTGTTGCCAGGGCCGAGCCGACCGGCCCGGCTGGTGGGCACGGTTCGGGAGGCGGCGAACAACCGGCTGCGGGACACCCTGTACGGGCTGCTGGGCACCGGCCAGCGCGCGGTACCGGACTCGCTGCTGTCCGTGCCACCAGGGGCACGGGTGCCGGAGTTGGACCGGCTGAGGCGCGGTCCGGTGCGGATTTCCGGGCCCAGATGAAGTGGGCGTTTCGGGCGGGCGGGAAAGTAGGACCAGACCACCCGGGCTGCTGGCTCGTTGACCAGCACAGACGGTGTCCGCCCCCGGGTACCCGTGCGGCCCGCGGGGCCTGGCTCGTTTTTAAGGACGAAGCTGGGCAGTCGATGAGGCCGCCGCGTGCCAGAACCTGGGGCAGGGTCGGTTGCACGCCGGTCGTGCGGGTGCGAGGCCGGGGAGCCGGCCGGGTCTCCATGGCAGGGCTGAGCTGCTACAAGCCCGGGACGATCGAACTGGAAATGCAGTGATCTACGTCATTGGCATGGCGGTTGGTAGGAACGGTCCGGCAGGTACTTCTTCCAGTCCTGCTCGGAGATGGGGTCCCCGACCGCGTTGCAGAGGTCGGCGATAACGTGCTGCGGATCGGCATCCCACAAGTCGATGCCCGCGGAGGCGCGGACGACGGCGAGGGTCTTGCCGTCGGGAGTGAATGCCAGGGAGTAGAAGGCCGATGCGGCCGGCATGTAGAACTGCCGGGTGGGTGAATCCGGATCACTCACGTCCCAGACCTCGGGGCGGCGGTCGTAGTCCCCGCTGGGCGCGATCACTGCGAGGCGGGTCCCGTCGGGGCTGAAGGCCAGCGGGCCGTCGAGTTTGCCGATGGACACCTTGACGGGGGAACCGACGAGGCGGTCACGGCGGACGTCCCACAGCCGGAGCGTTCCGGTGTCGTCGTAGAGCGCGAAGAGCTTCCCGTCCGGCCGGAACGCGAAATGAGCGTAGTCGGTGCCGGTGGGCAGGCGCACCGACCACGATGCGGACGGGTGCGCGGGATCGGTGACGTCCCAACTGCGCACCAGTGGGCCCGCGGTCGGGCGGGCCGCCTTCCTGTCGCCTTCGGCGGCTTCATTCATGACCAGCGATCTGCCGTCCGGGGAGAAGTCGAGTCCGTACCCGGTCGTCTCGATCGTGGAGAGGCGCCGCGGATGCCGGGGGTCGGCGATGTCATAGAGCCGGACGACCTGGGGCTTGGGGTTGCTGGCCGTGAGGCCGTTGTAGTCGGAGACGGCAAGGAGGGGCTTGGTCGGGCTGAAGGCCAGTGCCCCCACACCGTTGTTCACCTCGATCATGCCCAGTTTCTGCTTCGGGCTGGCGGTGCTGCGCAGAAAGAGATTGGCGTACGTCTCCTTGCCCTGCTTGTAGACCTCGGTGTCGGCGAGAAGCTTGCCGTCCGGGCTGAGGGCGATGTCCTGTCCCGTGAACATGTCGGGGGCGACCGTCGTGGCCAAAGGGTTGGATCGCAGATGCCGGAGACTGAGATCCCGCAGCCAGTTCGTGCCCACGCCCTGGTAGGCGAGGAGCAGCTTTTTCCCGGCCATCGCGAGGGACAGCTGGCCTCCGGTGCCGGGTGCCGGCGGTATGAAGCCCACCGCCCCCGGCTGGGCGCCGTTGGAGAGGTCCCAGACCTGGACACCGCGGTCGGTGGCCTTGAGCAGCTGTTCGGCGTTGCCGGGGACGAACAGGGCCGCCCCGCCGTCCGAGCCAAAGACGGTGTTCTCCGCACCTGGCAGGACCGCGTCGGTTCCGTGGGTGTAGATCCAGGTCTTCCAGCCGCCGCCGCAGCTCGCGACGATCCGTTTGCTCTTCGAGGCGAACGCCATCGAGGTCACACTGTCGGAGCATCTGCTGGAGCCGTTCGACACACCTTTGTCCGCCGCCACGACCTGCCGGGGAGCCCGCGGGTCGTCGAGCGTCCACAGGGCCAGGTCGGTACTGGACGCGAGGGTGTCCTTCTTCTTCGGTTCCTCGGCCGGTGCCGCCAGCAGTCCGCCCGCATTGTCGAAGGCGATCCGGTGCAGGGGTCGTTTGGGTCTGAAGGAGTAGGACGTGTAGGGCGCCGCGCGCAGCGTGGCGACGGGTGTGGTGCCGGTCGCCTTCCACAGCCGTATCCGCCCGTCGACGCTCGCGCTTGCGAGCAGCCCGCGCTTGGGGGAGACGGCCAGGGAGTCGACCTGCTTGCTGTGGCCCCGCAGCGCGGACAGTGCGTGCGGTGCCGTCGGATTACCGGTGTCCCAGCGGAGGATCTTGCCCGCTGACGTACCGGCGAAGAGGGTGTTCCCGTCCGTGCCGAAGACCAGCGCGGTGACCGTGTCCGACGTCGTGGGCGCGGCCAGCTTGCGCGGGCGGTCAGGGTGGGAGATGTCCCACAGCCGTACGGTCGCCGAGGTGGAGCCTTCGTTGTCGTAGGTGGCCGCGGCGAGCACGCTGCCGTCGGCAGCCACCGCGATCGGGCCGGACAGGATGCCGCCGATCCTTTCGTCGCCGTTCCGCGTGCGCAGCGCGATCGAGTCGCCGGTGGAGATGGCGAGCACCCGGCCGTCCGCGCTGTAGGAGAGGTCGTAGGCCGGATCGTCGCCGTTGATCACGCCGGGGGTGCGCTGGCTGTTGAGGAGGGCGCTGCGGCCGGCTTTGTGGTCGATCTGGTACGAGAGCAGGCTGAGTTGCTTGGCCAGGCCGGGGTGGAGCTCACGCTGGCCCTCGGCCTCGGCGGCCAGATACCGGGCGAGGTCGCGCTGTTGGGCTTGGTCGGCCCGCCGCCAGTAGATCCCGGCGCCGACCAGACCGGTCGTCGCCAGCAGGGCCAGGACGACGAAGAAGGTGAACGCGGCACGGCGTCGGCGGCCTTCGCGCGTGTGCTGACGCCAGGAGCTCTCCATGAACTCGGCGGACACCGAGCCGAGTGGTGGGGCGCCCGGGGCGGCGGTGCGCTCCCGCATCGCGGCGAGCCGGTTCCCTCGGTACAGCAGGGAGGGGTCCCGTTCGGAGCGTACCCAGGACGCCGCGTCGGAGGCGAGCTGCTGGCGGGCGCGCAGCACGTCACGGTCCTCGTCGATCCACTGCTCCAGCTGGGGCCAGGCGCGCAGCAGCGCCTCATGGCTGATGCGGACGGTGTCGACGTCGAGCGTGAGCAGCCGGGCGTCGGCGAACCGTTCGATCGCGTCCCGGGCGACCGTCTCGTCGGGCACCCCGTGCAGGAGTACGGGCCATTCGACGGGCTGCGCGGTGTCGGCGGCGTCCTCGCTCACCCTGGCCAGCCGGGGCAGCATGAGACGCACGGCCTCCTGGCCGGCCGCGTTGAGCCGTCCGTATACGTTCTCCGCGGTGGTCGCGACGGCCTTCGTGATACCGCCGGTGGCGAGGTAACCGGAGACGGTGAGCCGTAGGCCCTCGCGCTCCTTCCACGTCTCCTGCAGCACGTGGGACAGGAGGGGCAGCGCCTCTGCGGGGGACCGTCCGCCGGTCGCCCTGCCCAGGTCCTTCAGGATAAGGGGGGCGAGCTCGTCCTCGAGTTCCAACTGCGTGGTGGCCGCCGGTTCCTCGATCGAGGCGCGGAGTTCGTCGGCGTCCATCGGATCGACCAGCAGCTGACTCTCGCTCAGGACGGTCCGCAGTTCGGGGTGTGCGACTGCCTGAGCGTAGAAGTCCGCCCGCAGCGCGAAGACCACCAGGGCCCGCGGCTCGTGGCCTTCTCCGGGCCGGGCCAGTGCGGTCACCGCCCTCAGGAACGCCGTCTGTTCCTCCGGGTCCGTACAGAGCGTGAACAGCTCCTCCAGCTGATCGACGACCATGACCAGCCGTTGCCCCGGGTGGTCCAGCAGCGGGTCCACAAGTTCGGCCGCGTGGCCGTTCGCCAGCAGCGACTCTGCGGCGTCGGACGACTCGGGCGCGAGGGCGTCGGCCAGATTCCGGAGCGGGTTCTTGCCGGGGGTCAGACGCCGGCTGCGCCAGCCGGTCGCCCCGGGCAGGCCGGGTAGTCCATGGGTGCGCAGTCCGGCCAGCAGACCGGCATTGAGCAGGGAGGTCTTTCCGGAGCCGGACGCCCCGACGAGAATCAGGGGGCCGGGTCCGCCGAAGGCCGCCGCCGTCGCCTTCACAAGGCGCTCGGTCATCGTCGTCCGCCCGGCGAAGACATCGGCCCGGTCCACCGTGAAGGGGCCGAGCCCCGGGTAGGGGCAGACGCTGTCAGCGGGCGGCTGCCGTTCCGGTGTGGAGGCGCGGGTCCGAAAAGCCGGGTTCGGCGCGATGACGAGGTTGCCGGAGAGATCTCCGCTCACCCGCCGTGGTACGGGTTGCTGTCTGTCCCGCAGCTTCCGATCCAAGGCGTAGTAGGCCGCGTCCAGGGTCAGCGACTGCTGCCCCTCGGCGTCGCCGTGCTCCAACAGCTCCAGGAACGCTCCGGTGAACGTGGTGTGTTCGGCGTCCTCCGGAGCGCGGGCCAGTAGCTCCGCCGACCCGAGGAGATACATCCCGTTCCCGGGTGCCGCGTTGAAAGCGGTGACCAATGAGGTGCCGCCGAGCGACACGCGCCCAGAGAAACAGCAGTCGAGCACGACGACTTTGGACGCCGCCCGGCTCGCCAGCACCGCCTCCCGCAAGGCGGCGAAGGAGTACGCCTGGTGCTCGGCCATGCCGGGAGTGAGCTCCGCGGTGTTGCCGGCGGCCAGATATAGATCCCCGCCCGGGGTAAGCAGACCGTGCCCGATGAAATAGACCAGCAGAACGGTGTCGGCCCGCTTCGTCGCCCTGGCCACGGCGAGGGCCATGCTCTGGGCGTCAGCTGGGTCGAGCACCGCCGTCACATGTTCCGGGCGCACCCCGCAACGCTCGATCAGAGCCGTCCGCAGATCTCTGAAGCTGTCGGCGACCGAGGGTACCGAGGGCAGTCCGCCGTCCTGGTGCGTCGCGGTGGCGATCAGCAGAACCTGTACGCCCGCGCCGTCCAGATCGGTCATCGGTCCCCGCGGCGCTCGGGTGGGACGATCTCCAAGGTCGCATCTCCTTGCTGGTCCTGCACGCCGAGCAGGACCGCGACGTCGGCCACTTGCTGCCGTAGGGCTGCCGCGTCGAGATCGGCCACGTTCCTGGCAGAGAGTTCCAGCGAACGGCGGTCCGGGAGCGTCACCTTGATGTGTATCTCACTGCGCCGGGTACGCAGCCAGGCGATGACGGTCGTGGCCAGCGCGGTCGCCGCGGCGCCGGGACCGAGGGCCACCGTCAGCGCCTCGAGTAAAGGTCCGAGCGTGCCCTTCTCAGGTGGGCTCTCCTTGCAGCCGACTCGGCCTCTCAACTCGTCGACATCTGTCAACCAGGCGTGCAGTGAACGAAGCTGGTCAGCCGCCTTCGGGCCGTCAGTGTTCAGCGTCACTTCTCACAAGCCCCCGTCGCCGCCGCGTGTAACCCGCTGCCTTCACGGTTGCAATGAGACTAGCGGCTGCTGCTGGGCCTGACTAGGGCCCCTGTTCTCCACAGGACAAAGGTGACTCCACCCCGCGGCGGTTCGGTCGTTCGAGGATCCGGCGAGGCAGGACAGGAACAGGGGAACCGCGTCCGGCGACCTCGTCGGTGCCCACAGCAGACCGAAGCGTCACCGAGGTCGCCTGCACGCGCGGCTTCACCACCGTGCCCCTTTGCAGCCGAACCCTGCGTGAGGTGCGTATCGCGGTCGGCGCCCCGGATGGCGTCGATGGCTCCGCAGGCGCGGCATACGCCCCCCGCATCGCCCGTAGAGGCGTCGAGTCCTCCGCCCGGCTCGGCCGCCACCGCTGACGGCGTCCTCGTCCTGGCGCACTCCGAGAAGCAGGACGCCGCCGCGACCTGGAAGAAGACGTTCGGGCACCACCCGCTGATGGGGTTCGTCGACCATGGCCGCGGCGGGTCCGGCGAGCCAGTCGTGGGTCTGCTGCGGCCCGGCAACGCGGGCTCCAACACCGCCGCCGACCACATCGAGGCCACGAAACTGGCCCTGACCCAGCTGCCGAAACGGCTCCGACGGGGGCGTCAGACGCTGATCCGCACCGACTCCGGCGGCGGCACCCACGAGTTCGTCGCCTGGCTCGCGAAGCGCGGTCGGTGGCTGTCGTTCGGCCGCCGTCCGGGTCCGGCACGGTCGCCCAGGTGAACGAGCCGGAGGTGGCGGTGGCGGCCTTCAGTACCTGGAGCGTGCCGGAGGACAGGTTGCCCCAGGCCGTCAGGACGAAGCGGCAGAAGCAGCCGAATCGGCTTGGGACTCACTCCGGCTCACTCCCCCACCGCCACCTCCGCCCAGACCGTCTTCGTTGACGCGTCGCGGACGATGCAGCCCCAACAATCCGCGTACGCCTCGACGAGCAGCAGACCGCGGCCCGATGTCGCATCGGCGGACGCCGGTCCCGCTGCCGGGATGGGCGGCAGGCGCTTCGGGTGGGTGTCCGTCACCTCGATACGGACGGCGTGAGGCAGGAGGACGAGCGTCAGACGGAAGTCGCGGCCGGGGAGGCGGCCGTGGGTGATCGCGTTGGAGACCAGCTCTGCCGTGACCTGGGCAACGGTCCGCACGAGGTCGGAGTCGTACGCGACGCCGCACCACTCGGTGAGCTGCTGGACGGCGAGCGTACGGGCCAGCCGGGCGCCACGTCTGGTGCTGCTGAGCTGAATCCTGAACTCGGGTACGGGCAGGTGCGGTTCGTGGGTGATCGCCTGTTGCTTCACCCTGCCATCGTGGGTCCGCGTCGGCAGCGCTGACCAGGTGCGATGGCCGTACGCGGTGGTGGTTGTACGGGCTGAGCCGACGGGTGCGGCACGTGGTTGTACGGGTCTTGTACGGGGTGCTACGGGTCCGGGGCCGTGTCCCGGGACCATCGGAACTCACGTGGTTCAAGAGCAGCTACAGCGGGACCAGTGGCGGCGACTGCGTCGAGGTGGCTGCTGCCCATTGAACGGTCTACGTACGGGACTCGAAAGCTGCGAGTGACGGACCTGTGCTGCGAGTTGGCCGAGGCGAGTGGGCTGCGTTCACCTCGCTCGTACGGCGGTAACCCCGCCGCAAACTGATTGCCCGTTGCTCCGAGCACCGCCACCGGTACGGGGCACGGCTGCCGCCGGGCAAGTCCTGAACGCTGCGGTCGTCGGTGCACGCATCGGGTCACCGCATTGGCATGCCGGTTCGGACCGTCGTACCAGTGTTGGGCTGGACCCACTTGAGTCCGGGCTGACCGCGACGCGGGGTGTCCGTTGCTGCGTCAGGTGCTGTATGAACACGATATGTACCTATGCCCGCACTGTGCGCAGCCCGTCAAACGCACCCGCTCGGGTCGTGTGGCGCCTCACCTCCTGACCGCGTACAGCGATCTCCGCTGCAAGGGGACAGGGGCGCAGCCCGTACGCGGTGCACGTGGCAAGGATTCCGAGGACTCGCCTGTCGACCAGCTGGAGGCGACGCACGAGCTTCCTGCCCCCGACTGGCTTCCCCCTTGGCGGCAGCAGCACCTGGCCTCCCTCGCCCTCCCGGCCGCGGGCGACGTGCGTATCTGGCTGCCCTACAAGACGTCCTTGGGCCACCGCGCTGCGATCGGCACCATGATGCCGACGGCTACTCCGCCGATGTGGGATGGACAACGCAACTGCTGGACAGCGCCGAAGGGCCACTTCTTGACGCTTTCCAACAGGCTCCTGAAGCGTCACAGGCATCTGATTCTCGGCCGCGAGTACAGGCCCAGTGAGAGGTGCAACGCCCGCTGCAAGAACGCCGAGGGGCCGTACTGCACCTGCTCGTGCCGGGCGAAGTACCACGGCCGTGGACGGTGGATGGAGGACTTCATCATGATCCATGAGTTCGGCACCACCTACCGAAACGAATCGTGGCACTGGCTTGTGGCGACATCGGCCCGCTGACGCACGTTCCAGCTTCCGGCGTCATGCCGTTGATTACCTGGCGTCAAGTTTGGCGCGCAAGGCAGCAATGCGCCACCTGCCCGCAGGGTAAACCGGGGCGCGGACGAACGCTGTACGGGCGTTGTACGGGTCCGGGGCCGTGACGGCGGAGCGGCCTGTCCTGTTGAACCAGGTCCAGTCGCAGTGGGGTGGCCGGAAGGGCGTGAGTGCAGTGCGGGATACGCGGAACGGGCGCGCGGTGAAGGTGAAGCCGAAGGAGGAGAACGATCTGCCGGGCGTATGGGTCGCGTACGGCAGACTCCTCCAGCACCTGCGTTTGCGGGCGAAGTTGACCCAGCAGGCCTTGGCAGAGGCCATCGGCTACTCGCTGGAGCAGGTTGCTTCGGTCGAGCAGGGACGACGGCCGGCGAAGTCCACGTTCACCGAGGCGGCGGAACGCGTGCTGGGTGCGGGGGGCGTGCTGGAGGTGTTGCAGGACGACGTGGACCGGGCGAAGCTGCCGCAGTTCTTCCGCAACTTCGCGCATATCGAGGCGGAGGTGGTGAGCCGGTTCTCGTACGATCCGCTGCTGGTGCCGGGGCTGTTGCAGACGGAGGGGTACGCGCGGGCAGTGTTCGCCGGGCACTGCCCGCCGTTCAGCGAGGAGGTCGTCGACCAGCACACGGAGGGGCGGCTGGGCAGGCAGAAGTTGCTTACGCGGGTGCCGCTGGCGGAGCTGTCGTTCATCGTGAGCGAGGAGGCGTTGCGCAACCCGGTGGGCAGGGCGGAGGTCATGCGGGAGCAGTGGCAACGGTTGCTGGAAGTGGGCGCTACGCGCAACGTAGAAGTTCAGGTCATGCCTGCCGGGACAGGCTTCCACGTGGGCCTGGACGGGCCGTTCGTGGTGCTGGAGACGGATGAACACATGCACCTCGGGTACATCGAGTCCCAAGAAGTTGGGTGCGTCATCCGCGATCCGACAGAGGTCAGCGCGTTCGGTATGCGTTATGGCAAGCTGCGATCACAGGCTCTGAACGGCGTGGAGTCCGCTCGGTTCATCGAACGGCTGGTGGGAGAGACATGAGCGTGGAGCAGGTAACCCAGAACGCGGACGAGCTGCACTGGTTCAAGAGCAGCTACAGCGGATCGGGCGGCGGCGACTGCGTGGAGGTGGCTGCCGGTCACGGGGCCGTGTACGTGCGGGACTCGAAGGCGGCGGGCAATGGGCCGGTGCTGCGAGTCGGGCAGCGTGAGTGGGCGGCATTCGTGCTCACGGCGGTGTAGCGCCGGGTCGGGCTACTGAACTGAACAACGGGCTCGCTTGCGTCACTTGAGGTGGCGTGGGCGAGCCTGTTGTCATGCTGACGGCTCAGAAGAGGGCGCCCTCGGCGCCGTCACCGAAATCCGAGCCACCCCGTGCGGCGAGCTGCTCGTTGCGCTTTCGGATAGCGTCGGCGGAAGGCTTCGGCATGTCCGGGTGCTTGACCGGCTTCTTGTGCAGGCCGAGGTAGACCTCGTCGGCGTACGCCTGGTGGTTCAGCTGGCGGAGGCGGTCGATGATCTCGGTACGGGCGAGGAGGCCGATGGTGTAGCGGGTGCCCTGGTCGGTCTCGTGGAAGCCGTGGTCGAGCGGGAACGTCTCGTGGGTCGGATCCGCGTGCGGGGTCTGCCCGGAGTCGTCCAGGAGGTCGAACCAGCCGTAGGCCTCGACGGTGGCTCGGTCGATCTCCTCGTGGATACGTCGGAGTTCGACGATGTCTTCGTCCTGACAGTCGGGGTTGTGGACCAGGTTGTAGGTGGCGGTGAGACCCATGTTTCGGGCGAGCATCAGGTCGCGGCGGTAGGTGTCGAGGTGGGTACCGGCGGCGCGGAGGCGGGGGGTAAGCAGCGGGCGGACAAGGGTGTCAAAGACATCGGTGGGGGTGTATCGAAGGTCGCCCTTTAGGGTCGAGGCACGGTCGATTGCCCACCAGTAGTGGGTGGCGCTACTGAGCACAGCGAGCAGGGCGCAATCGCTAGATTTAAAGACGTTAAGCGTGTGAGAGAAGACTTGGCTCGTGGGAACCAGAACGGGCATCACCACTTTACTCACAGCCGTAATCACGATACACCGATCAAGTTGGCTGAGAGCCCTTACCATCTCACCACGCGGCCGCCAATACTGCCACCAACGGTCAATCAAACCAGCATACGATTTTTGATTCTTTCGCTCACACTCTGGCTTCACATCAGCGAGGACTTTGGCAAAAGCTTTCGGGTATGAGCGCGCTTCCCCTTCGCTCCATTCACGGAAATTGATAATCCAACGGTTCGAACCGTGTTCGGGATGGTTATTAACATCATGCCCGTTGATGTACGGAAAAACTACAGCCGAATATTTAGGGTCCTCTGCAATCCATAGCCGAGCCTCCGCTTCCGGTACAGTGAATCCTGTACTGTCCGGCTTGCAACCACTGAACGAAATCGCACTGTCCTTACCAACAGATCTGACCCACGACAACTCTCTACTCTTGGGGGTAAGAGACGTGGTAATACCTTGCGGCACAACGAATCCACCAAGAATTCGCTTCGCCTGATCACCAAGCGGAGCTTTACTGGACCACACCGCGCAATATTCCAATGCTGCAGAATTAGATGGCCAACGAGCACTCTTAATTGCGCGTCGAACATCGATGCCGGCAGTCTCCAATTGATCCAAGCCGGTCTCTCGGGTGTCACCTTGCGCCAGCGTGTTTGTGGCAATCAATCCACCCTGACCGTGAACATTCAGCAAAGCGTGAGCGCGCAGCGCAAAGTAAGCCACAAGATCAGCTTTCCCCCTGATCCCGCCTGCGAGGTAATCGATCACGTATTCTCGATACGCCTCCCCCATTGCAGCAGTGACCTTATGCCCACCCAAGAACGGCGGATTCCCCACCACCGCATCGAACCCACCCCCCAACGTGAACACCTCCGGAAACACCAACGGCCAATGCACCGGCCGCCGTTCCAGTCCCCCCGCCGGCAGCTCCGCCCCCAGCCACTCTTCCGCCGTGGCTCGCGCCTCGCGCACCACCTCCGAGTCGTCCTCGACCCCGTCCGCGAAGAGCTTCTGCACGATCCACGCCGCCTGCGGGAACAGGTCCTTGACCCGCTCGCCGCCATCCGCCGCGTACCACTCCACCCGCCCCGACGCACACGTAGCCAGCGCCGCGCCCGCAATCAGGTCGCCCACCAACCGCAGCCGCCGCGAGTGCCGGTTGACGTCCTCCAGCCGCTCCCGCTTCCGCTTCAGAGCGGGCAGGTCCACCCCCTTGATGGCGGTGATCGCCAGGCGTTCCCGCGTCAGCTCGTCCACCAACTCCCGGGCCTGCTCGACCAGCACGTCCGACTGCCGCTGCGGCTTCATGTGCACCGACTGCAACTGCTCCATGCTGTCCACGCCCAGCAGCGAGTCCCCCACCACCAGTCGGTCGTCCAGGAACGTGAACGGCCGAGTCGGGTCCATCGACACCAGCCACAACGACAGCTTCGCCATCTCCACGGCCATGGGGTTGATGTCCACCCCGTACAGGCAGTGCTCGATGATCTGGCGGCGCGACTCGACCACCACCGGGTCCTGCTCCGCGTCCGCCGCCGTCACCGCGTCCACCGCCCGCCCCGCCCGGTACGCCATCGCGTCCGTGCGGCCCTCGCCCTCCCACGCCTCGATCAGGCGGTCGCCGAGGTATCGGCACGCGGCCACCAGGAACGCCGCCGAGCCCATCGCGATGTCCGCGACCTTCAGCGCGAGGATCTGCTCGGGCGACTTCAGCCGCCACTCCCCCGTGTCCGCCGTCTGCAACGGACCCGGCTCATAGACCAGGGGCTCCAGCGCGTGCCGGACGACGTCCTCCGCCAGGAACCTGGGCGTGTAGTGCGTGCCGGTGTTCTTGCGGAGCGAGGACTCGGTGACGTACAGCGAACCGTTCGGAATGACCATGGGCAGGTCACGCAGGTCCCGGCGCAGGATGCCGAAGAACGGGAGCAGCCGCTCGCTCAGCGCCGCGTTCTTCGTGACGGCGTTCAGCTGCCGCCGCGCCTCCACCTCGTCCCCAGCCGGGGCGAGCAGCTTCTCCAGCTTGGCCGCGCTCGCCGGGGGCTTCGGGTCCTTCCACTTCTCGTGGATGGTTTTCGCCAGCGCCTTCAGCGACCCGCCGGACTTCGCCGCCAGGGACTCCAACTCCCGCAACGACACCTCGTGTTCGAGGCCCTCGGGACCGATCAGGCCCACCATGTCCTCTATGGCCCGCTCGCCGCCGTACGAGAGCAGGCCCTCGTACACGTAACCGATCTGCTCCACGTCCAGGGCGCGGAAGCTCAACGTGCGGACTTCGGCGTTCTTGCCCGTGCCGACGCGGACCTCCTGCACCGACTGGAGCATGTGCAGGACCGTGCGGTCGTCTATCGGGAGCAGCGGGGTGGTGAGCTCCAGCCAGTCGTACGTGTCGGGGGCGAAGATCGAGCCGTCGTACGCGGGCAGGTGCAGCTCGGGATGGTCCACTCCGCCGTGAACCGCGTGGAAGAGGGCGATCAGGCGGTGCCAGGCCGAGGTGGTGTGTTCCAGGGCGCTTTCGCCCTCCGCGTCGGCGCGGGCCTTGAGTTCGGCGCGCAGGAAGCGGGCGGAGTACGCCTTCGCGTAGACCTCGTTGTCCGCCGGGAGCAGGCCGCGCTCCTCCGCGTACAGGAGGAAGACTATGCGCATCATGACGGCGACCGCGCCCCGGTAGACCTCGCCGGCGGCAACTCCGTTCGCGTGCAGGCCCGGTGCGCCCGCGTCCATCGCGCGTACGTCTGCTCGCCCTATGGCGTCGACGAGGAGTTCCACGGCCTGGCGGACCTGGATGCCGAGTGCTTCGGTGACGTCCTCGCCGGCGGCGAGGCCGGCCTTGAGCAGGCCGACCAGGGTCTCGGCCTCCTGGTACTCGAAGAAGCGGCGGCGGCGCAGGAGGGAGACGAAGGCGCGGACGACGTTGCGTTCGGCGGCCTCGTTCCAGCCGATGGTGTCGAAGACGGCGGTGGTGGTGACGCCACCTATGGGGGCCCAGACCAGGCACCACCAGCGCCCGTCGGTGACGAGACCCAGCGGGATGTCGTGGTGGCGGAGCAGCCGGGCCAGTCGGTCCGCGGGGGCCGCCGCCCAGTCGCTGCCCGCGGCGGCACGGGAGGTGGGGACGGTTCCGGCGGGGACGGTCGTGCCGAGGAGGCGGACGCGTTTGGCGGCGGCGGTGTCGGGTTCGGTGGCGAGGTCGGTGCCCGGTTCGACGAGGGCGAAGTCGGGGCGGAGTACGGCGCCGTGCTCGGGTATGTGGAGGGTGAGGCGGTCGAGCGCGAGGTCGTCGTCCTCGCCCTGGCGGAGCGTGAGCGCGTCGCCCCAGCCGAGGAGGGAGCGCAGGACGTACGCGACCCACTCGTCGCGGCCTGCGGTGGTGTCGTTCTGCCAGTCGGCGTGGTGGGCGCGCAGGCGGGCCCGTTCGTCCTTGTCCAGGGCGTCGAGCTGGGGCCAGTGACGGCGGAGCACCGGCATGGTGAGGAACGGGCCGGAGACCTCGGTGAGGTCGAGCCACTCCTGGTGCTGGCGGCGGCCGTCGAGCGCCTGGGCCTTGGCTGCGGCGAGACCACGTGAGACGGGGCGAGGGCTCATCGGCGGGCTTCCTTTGCGGGGATCACGAAGACGACGGCAACGGGGAAGAGGTGGGCGCGCGGGTCGCGGTAGCGGGCGGCGATCGCGGCGAGTTCGCGTTCGCGCTCGGCGGGCAGTCCGTCGAGGCGCTGCTGCCAGCGGGCCCGGTCGTCTTCGTACTGACGGCGTTCGGCTGCGGTGATGTCGTGCCGGCTGAAGAGGGCGAACTGTTCGCTGGAGCCGTCGCCCTCCTCCTTGAGCTTGGCGCGCAGGGTGGTTTCGAAGCGGCCGAGGGTGGCGGTGATGCGGCGTTCCTCCTCCGCCTGCCGGTCCGCGAGCGCCTTGACCAGGCTGTCGCCCCGCTCGCGGGCGCGGGCTTCGAGGGAGGTGTTCAGCGGCTTCGCCAGCTTCCCCCACGCCTCGGTGAGTTCTTGCCGGAGGTGCGGGGCTGCCTCGGCGCCTTCGGTGAGCGCCGTCGCGAGCGCGTCGCCCTGGGTGCGTACGGACTCCCAGCGGCGGAACCGGCCGGTGTCGCCGAACCAGCCACCCGCGTGGATGACTTCCTCGTGCAGGCGGGTGCCGTCGTTGCCGACGAGGACGTAGCGGGCGTACGCGGAGACGAGGGTGGTCGTGATCGCCGGGTCGTCGCTGACGACGGCGGTGACGCGGTGCAGTCCCACGGAGTCCGCGTTCCACACGGCGGCTGTCAGCAGACGCGTCGACAGAGCGACCAGCGGGTGCTTGAGGTGGGTGAGGACGACGTCGTCGCGGCCCTTCGCCGCGACGGCCGCGTCGAACGTGATGGGGCGCTGCTCGTCCTCGCGCAGCTTGTGGGCGAGACCGCGGCTCGCTCGTTCCCAGGTGCCGGAGAGCGGTGGGACCTCGTACAGCTCGCCGGGTTCGAACTCCTCGGCCAGGCTGTGGTCGGGGGCCAGGGGCGGCTGGTGGTCCAGAGCGAGGGCTGTGTCGACGACGCGTTTGATGTTCGCGGGCGTCAGGCCGAGGGTCGAGACGGTCTCGTCGTACTGGTCGGCGAGACGCTTCGTCTGGGCGGTGACGTTCTGCTCCGGGGCGACCTCGCCACCGGTGCGGCGTCCCTGGATGGTGCGCGGCTTGGCGTTCTCGATGTCGACGGGCGTCGTGTCGCCGGTCATTCGGCGCTGGACCGCTTCGGCGATGACGGCGTTGACCGATCCCAGATCCTGTTCCATGCGCGCGACCTTCTTGGCGACGCGGGACAGGAACTCCAGGTCCGCTTCGTACGAGCCGGCCTGGGCCTGCTGCCAGCCGGAGCCTATGAAGTGGGATATCTCCGGGTCCCTGCGCTGGCCCCAGCGGTCTATTCGGCCTATTCGCTGTTCGAGCTTGTTGGGGTTGAACGGGATGTCGTAGTTGACCAGGCGGTGGCAGTGGTTCTGCAGGTCGATGCCCTCGCCGGCCGCGTCCGTGGCGAGCAGGATGCGGACCGCGCCCTCGTCGGTGGACGGGTCGGCCTGGAAGCCGAGGCGGATGCGTTCGCGGTCCTCGGTGCTGAGGCCGCCGTGGAGGACGGCGGTGCGGCCGTCGTCGGTGAGCTTCTCCTGGCGCAGCAGGGTGAGGAGCCAGTCCAGGGTGTCGCGGTACTCGGTGAAGACGACGATGCGCTCGTTCGTCCAGTGCTTGCCGTCGGCGGTGCGGCAGACGGCCTTGAGCGTACGGAGGAGGGCCTCGGCCTTGGAGTCGGCAGCGGCCTCGTGAGTGACCGCCCAGCGTTCCATCCGCTGGAGAAGGTCGAGTTCCTGATTGTCCTCGGCCGGCGTCAGGGAAGTGGAGCGGGTGAGTGCGGCGTCCTCGGCGTCGACGAGACCGAAGTCGTCCAGGTCGGCGACCATGTCCGCGAAGTCATCGAGCCAGTCGGGTACTTCAGCTGCTGCGGTGCGGGTCCGGGTGCCGGTGTCCTCAAGATGGGACAAGTAGACGCGGACCGTGTGGAGGAAAGCGGCCGGGGACGAGAAGAGACGCTTCTTCAGCAGCAGCGTCACCAGGTCTGCGGCGCGACGGCCGCCCTTGGCCGTCGGAACGAGCTTCTTGCGGCGCAGGTCGGCGAACGAGCTGAGCAGCCCGTGGATCTCGCGTTCGGTGTCCGTGTAGTCGACGACGAGAGGCTTGGTCAAGCGGGTACGGAAGCGGGGCGTGCCGTCGGCGTTGGTGACCGTCGCCTTGAGCCGCCGTACGACGGTGTCCTTCAGCGCTTCCTTGTCGGGGTCCATGCCACGCGCGAAGCGCTGGTCGTCGATCAGTTCCAGGAGCGCGGTGTACGACTCGGGATACCCGTTGTGCGGGGTGGCGGAGAGGAACAGGCGGTGCTCGAAGTGCGGGACGAGGCGCCGGATCAGCTTGGTCTGCTGGGAGTCGACGGCGTACACCTGCTTGGGTGCCGAGGGTGCGACATGGTGGGCCTCGTCGAGGACGAGCAGGTCGAAGTAGCGCTTGTGCTCGCCGTTGCTGCTCTCCTCGGGGGCGCCGATGACCTCGTCCAGGAGGCGCTGGGCCTTCGTACCGCGCAGCCAGGGCAGGGACACGATGGTCAGCGGGTGCACGCGGAAGGGGTTGGCGGCGGTGCCGTGGGTGCGGCGAAGCCGGGCGCAGTGCTCGGAGTTGACGATGGTGAAGTCCAGGCCGAACTTCTCCGCCATCTCGTCGCGCCACTTGAGGGTGAGTCCTGCGGGGCAGACGACCATGATGCGGCGGGCGCGGCCGCGCAGCAGCAGTTCCTGGGCGACGAGACCGGCCTCGACGGTCTTGCCGAGGCCGACGTCGTCGGCGAGGAGAAGGTTGACGCGGGGCGCGCCGACGGCGCGGGAGACCGGTTCCAGCTGGTACGGCTCGACGGCTACGCCGGAACGGAAGGGTGCCTGCAGAGTCTTGGCGTCGGCGGAGGCGACGGCCGACCAGCGGACGGCGTCGAGGAATGCGGCAAGGCGCGACGGCGGGTCGTACTGGCCTGTCGAGGCGTCCGGGAGGGAGCCTGCGGGCAGTACGCGACGGCCGGGCTCGACCTCCCAGATGACGGAGAGGGTGTCGCCGAAGCGGCCGTCGGCGACGGACTGGAGGTGGACGAGGGTGGCAGCCCTGCGCCCGCCGTGTTCACCGCCGGCCGGGGAAGGTTCGACGCGGGCCACGACCCAGGACTGTCCGCGTACCTCGACGAGCTTTCCCTCCTCCGGAAGCTCCTCGGTGCTGATCCGCTCGCTCTCGCGCTGGGCTGCCGGCGTCATCGGCGCTGTTCCCCCTAGGTCTCTCCCGCTGTCGTCCGTAGGCAGTGTCCTGCCTCCCACCCGAACGATGCAGTCGCAGAGTAACACGGACGCATTACTGTGAACAGAGCTTACAAAAGCGGAGTTTGATGTACCGTCAGGACATGCGGTCGAGCCGCCGCAGGAGGGCTCGCGACCGGCCTCGGCGCGGATCGTCCGCGTCCAGGATGCGCTCCTCGTCGTCGGCGAGGCGGCGCAGCAGCTCCGCCGCGGGATGCAACTCCCCCATGCGTACGAGAAGGACCGCGATCTCATAACGCGTGTCCAGTACGGCCGCATCGGCCGGGCCGAGGAGGCTGCGCTGCCCCGCCAGGACGGACTTCAGCTCGTCGAGGGACTCGCGGGTGCGGCCGAGGTCTCCGGTGCACAGGGCGGCACCGACCCGGGCGGCGAGGAAATCCGCGCGAGCGAGGCCGGGGGCGTCCAGAAGTTCCCGGTACGCCTCCAGCGCACGGGCAGGGCGGCCGGAACGGCGCAGGGCGGCGATTTCCGCCAGTCGCGGGTGCGTGAGCTCCTTCACCGTCGGTGCCGGGGCCCACGCCGCCAGCAGCGCCCGGACCTCGGCCGCCGAGGCGGGCCTGTTCTCCGGCTTCTTCTCCAGCAGGCTCCCCACCAGGTCCTTCAGACCACCGGGGATACCGGACCGGCGACCGGAGAGCGGTGGCACGGGCTCGTTCGCATGCTGGTGGTACAGCATGAACAGGCTGCCGTCCGTGAACGGCGGCTCACCGGCCAGCAGTTCGTACAGAACGCAGCCGAGCGAGTAGAGGTCGCCGGCCGGCACGGTTTTGCCGACCGCCTGCTCCGGTGCCATGTAGACGACAGTGCCCGGCGTGGCGTTGGAGGCGGTGAAGCGGGTTTCGCCGGGGCGCGGGTCGAGAGCGGCCGCGACACCGAAGTCCAGAACCTTGATCCCGCCGGAGGGAGTAACCATCAGGTTGGACGGTTTGAGGTCACGGTGCACAACCCCCTGACCGTGCGCGTAGGCAAGGACGCCGGCGACACTCCCCGCGATGCCTGCGGCGCGCTCGACTGCGAGCGCGCCTTCTTCCTTGAGCACCGAATCCAGGGCCCGGCCCGGGACGAGTTCCATGACGAGGTACAGCTCCCCGTCGTGGCTGCCGTGGTCGTACACGGCCGGGATGCCGGGATGATCGAGACGCGCGGTGAGCCGGGCCTCCCGGAGGAATCGGCGCTCCAGCATCGTGGGCTCGGACTCGCGTCCCCGTGCCGCGAGGAGCTTGACCGCCACCTCACGGCCCTGCCCGCCCTCGCGCGCCGCCCACACGACGCCCATGCCTCCTCGGCCCAGCTCGCGCGTGAGCTCGTACCGTCCAAGGCTTCGCCGCATTGCGCCCGTCCCCAGTTCCGGCGCCGCCGACGCCTGCCACACCCCTATGACCGGGGCAGCGCGGCGCACCCGGTCAGCGGTGCAATCCTCTCACCGATCACAGCGGCAGGGGCCCTTGCGGGACGACGAAGGGGCGGCGGGGGTCCTCGGGCAGAACCCGGCCGGTGGCCAGTGCGGGGTCGGAGGACGGAAGGTAGGGCGCGAGGGCCGCGTACACCTCGGTCGCCGAGGACGGCCGGTCCTCCGGGCGCTTGGCGAGAAGGCCGGTCACGAGGTCCTGGAGCGGACCCGGCACATCCACACCCGATTCTCCGATGAGTGGCGGGACCGCCGTCAGATGGCGGGAGGCCAACAAGGAAGGCTGGTCGGTCGAGAACAGCGGGGTCCCGGTGAGCATGTGATGCAGCAGGCAGCCGACCGCGTAGAGGTCGCTGCGGCCGTCGATGCGACCGCGGCCGGAGAGCAACTCGGGCGACGCACAGAGGATGTTGCCGATCCCCTCCCCGGTCATGGTCAGTCGCGGGTCCGCATCCACGAGGGACTTGACCAGACCGAAGTCGAGGATCTTGACGACGCCGTCGCGCCGGACCATGACGTTCTGCGTCTTGAGGTCCCGGTGGACGAGACCGGCGGCGTGTGCGGCGGACAGTCCGGCGCAGAGCTGGGCGGCGACAGCGGCGGCCGAGGACACGTCGAACCGCTGGTCATCCTGCTGGTCGAACAGGTACTCCAAGGTCGTGCCGTCGACCAGCTGCATCACCAGACAGCACGTCTCGTCCGTGATGGACGCGTCGTACACGGCGGTGATGTTGGGATGGTCGATACGGGCGGCGGCCCGCGCCTCCCGCCGGAAGCGGGCCATCGCCTCGTCGCGGCTGCGAGGGACGGCCAGCAGTTCCGACGCGATGGTCTTCACCGCCACGGGCCGCTCCAGGCAGAGATCGCGCCCCTGCCACACCTGCCCCATGACACCCCGCCCGAGCACCGACTGAAGTCGATATCGGTCACACAGCGTCATTCCCGGCACAAACGCCTCCACACCTTCCGCCCTCCACACGATTCACACACCGACAGCACAAGTCGAGCTTGTGAACAAAGTCAATGACCGTAGTAGCCTGCAATCCACCGCGGCCACCGGGACGCCGACCCGCCCAGCCCGCCAAGGATCCCCGGAGACCCCTCGATGAGTACATCAAACCCCGTACCGGTCAGCCTGGCCGAGATCGCCCGGATCGCGGGGGTGGGGCGGGCTGCCGTGAGCAATTGGCGCCGCCGCCACGACTCGTTCCCCGCGCGCATCGGTGGCACGGATGTCAGTCCGCAGTTCTCACTGTCCGAAGTCGAACGGTGGCTTCGCGACAATGGAAAGCTGACGACCGCCGGAGGCCGCGAATTCCTGTGGCCGCGGTTCGAGGCGCTCGGCAGCCGGGAGGAGTCGGGGCTCGCCATCGCCGCGGCGGCGCGCCGCATGCGTGCCCCTCGGGCTCGCGGCACGGCTTCGAAGCTCCCCGCCGAAGCAAGGGATCTGGCAGGCGCGGCTGCGCGGCTCGGGCGCAACGAAGGGCCGCGCGAGACGTTCGAGTTTCTGCTGCAGCGATGGCTGGACACCCACGTACGACAGCTCAGCACCACTCCCCCTCAGCTGGCCGCGCTGATGGCCCGGATCGCGCTCGACACCCGGATCACCGATGGTGAGGGCGGACTCACCGTCTTCGATCCGGCGTGTGGCACGGGGCACCTGGCAACGGCCGCGGCGCATGCGTATGACGGTCCGGGGCTGGTCCTGCTGGGCTGCGAGCGCGAGCCGGCTCTCGCCGCCCTCGCCTCCGCCCGCCTCGACTTCGCGACCGAGGGCCGGGACGTCCGCACGGAGATCGTCACCGCCGACGCGCTGCGCGCCGACCCGTTCGCCGGTCTGCGAGCCGACATCGCCCTGTGCAACCCGCCGTTCAACGAGCGCGACTGGGGATATGAGGAACTCGCCACCGACCGGCGCTGGACACACGGCCTGCCGCCCCGGACCGAGCCAGAACTGGCCTGGGTCCAGCACCTGACAGCCCACCTCCGGCCCGGCGGCAGCGCTGTGATCGTGCTCCCTCCGGCCGTCGCTTCCCGCAAGGCCGGTCGCCGCATCCGCGGGTCCCTGCTGCGCACGGGACTGCTCAGGGCCGTGGTGGCGCTGCCGCCGGGCTGCGCACAGCCTCACAGTGTCTCGCTCCAGCTGTGGGTTCTGCGAGCCGCCCCCGACAACTCCCCCGCGAGTCCGGGCGCCCAGGACGCACTCCTGATCGACGCGACACACGCCGGAAAGCCCGGTACACGCGAGCAGGGACCCGACTGGGAGGCTCTGACCGCCTTCGTGCTCTCCGCCGTGTCCCGGCTCGACAGGCCGGATCGGGAACTGCCCGAGGACACCGTACGAGTATCTCTTCTCGACCTGCTGGACGACGAGGTCGATGTCACCCCGGGCCGCTACACCGCGTCGGGAAGCGAACTGACGGGCGTCGAACTCACCGCCTCGTGGCATGAGTTGACCGACTCGCTGGGTGAGCTGACCGAACTGGCAGCGCACCTGTCGAAGCTCGGCCTGACGGGCTCGGAGCCTCGGACCACAGTCACCGTGGGGGATCTGGTCAAGGCGGGGGCCCTCACCCTGCATGCGGGCCAGCAGCCGTCGGACGCCGCACCACCCGGTGATTCCGGTACGCCGCTGCTCACCGTCCCCGACCTGTTGATGGATGGCACCCCGAGCAGGCTGCTGCCGCCCGGCGCCGCCCAGACCGTGGCCGAAGAGGGTGACATCGTGGTCGCCGGGGTCGTTCGCGCGTTCAGGGCATGGGTTCACGAAGGTCCGCCGATCGCCCTGGGCCCCCAGCTGTACGCCCTGCGCGTGGACCGGGAGATGCTGGATGCCCATTTCCTCGCCGGATGCCTACGTGCACCGGCCAACGGACGCCAGGCCGGCACGCACGCCTCCAGCTCGTCCCGGGTGGACATCAGACGGCTCCAGGTGCTCCAGCTCCCCCTGCATGAGCAGGCTGCCTACGCCGACACCTTCCGCCGCCTCACGGACTTCGAGAGACTGCTGAAACGGGCGGACGATCTGGGCAAGGGATTGGTGAACGATGTCGGCGACCGGCTCGCCGCCGGCGGTCTGGCAACCGCGCGCAACGGCTAGGACGCCGCATCCGGCACCCGACACCATCCGGAAGAACGACTGCGCTCCCCGAAGACCCCCCAACGTTTCCCAACGCGCCGTGTCGGTAAGCGCTCTGATGGGACATCATCGAATCGTGCGGGGAAAAGCCGGGCACGTGGTGCCCGCACCATACGGAGGAGGCGCGGAGTGCGTAGTCGGATGCGCGCAACGGATGGACGGCATCTGGTCGTGGAGCATTTCGGGGATACCTGCGGCAGACCGGTCTTCCTGCTGCACGGAATGCCCGGCAGCAGGCTCGGTCCGGCTCCGCGCGGCATGGTGCTGTACCAGCGCAAGACCCATCTGATCACCTACGACCGGCCGGGATACGGCGACTCCGACCGACTGCCGGGCCGCTGTGTCGCCGATGCTGTCCAGGACGTGCGGGCGATCGCGGACCACCTCGGGCTGGAGCAGTTCGCCGTGGTGGGCCGCTCCGGTGGCGCCCCGCATGCCCTGGCCTGCGCCGCGCTGATGCCCGAGCGGGTCACCCGTACCGCCGCACTGGTCGGGCTGGCCCCCCGGGATGCCGACGGCCTCGACTGGTTCGAGGGCATGGCCGCCTCCAATGTGCTGGCGTACTCCACCGCGGCGGCCGATCCGGACGGACTCGCGGAGTCGTTCATCTCGCGGTCCGCGGTGATCAGGAAGAACCCGGTCCGGCTCATCGACGATCTGCGCCGGGATCTGACCGAATCCGACCGGATGGTGGTCAACGACGCCGGGGTCCGCACCATGCTGCTGCGCAACTACCGTGAGGGGCTGCGCACTTCGGCATGGGGATGGATCGACGACGCGATCGCGTTCAGCTCTCCATGGGGATTCGACCCCGCGGACATCACCGGCCCGGTGATGCTCTGGCACGGCGAGAAGGACGTGTTCACGCCGGTGGGCCACTCGCGCTGGCTGGCCGGGCGCATCCCGAACTCCACCGTCGTGGTGGAACCGGCGGCCGCGCACTTCGACGCGCTGCACGCCCTGCCCAGCATCCTCAACTGGCTGCTGGAACCGGCCACCTGCCGAGAGCCCGTCGGGTGACCTACGAACAGGGAGCGTCCGGCGGCGGCCGGACGCTCCCTGCGCTCATACCGCCATCGGTTCCAGTTCGCGCTCGAAGCGGCGCTCGTCCCGGGCGATCCGGCTCATCGGATGGTCCTCGCCGAGCTGCCGGGACAGCTCCTCGACCGTTTCCGCCCGCAGCCGCATCGCCTCGTCCTTGCGCCCCATCGCATCGAGCGTGACCGCCATGTTCGACATCATGGCCAGCGTCTCCGGGTGGTGCGCCCCGAGGACGCCCCTGAGCTGTCCGGCCACCTTCCGTTCGGTCTCCAGCACGATGTCGAGGTTGCCCGTCTCGGCTGTCGCGTTGGCCAGGTTCATGACGCAGAACAGGGTGTTGGGGTGCTCCGGCCCGTACGTCTCCCGCATCGAAGCGACCACCCGGGTCAGCACCCGCTCCGACTCCTCCACCTCGCCGGCCCCCAACAGGTAGACGCCGAGGTTGTTCAGGGCGGCCAGGGTGTACGGGTGCTTCTCCCCCGGCACCTTCACATACTGGTCGACGACCTCCTGCGCGGCGTTCCTGGCCTCGGTGGTCTCGCCCGCCGCGTACAGGTCGGCCGCCATATTGAGGTCACAGGCCAGCGACTCCGGGTTGGCGGCGGTGTACTTGGCCCGGTACCTGGCACGGGTGGCCACCGTGAGCCTGCGGGCGTCCTCCAGTCTGCCCGCCCGGCGCAGCGACACCGCCAGGCTCTTCGCCGCGCTCAGCGTGCCGGGGAAGGCCCGGCCGAGCGTTGCCTTGTAACTGTCGTACGTGCGGCTGAGGATGCCGACCGCGTCCTCGTACCGCCCGACGTCACGCAGGTCGCGGGCCAGGTTCATGGCCGAGGAGAGGCTGTACGGGTGCTCCGCGCCGAGCACCTCGACCCGCTTGTCGAAGACGTCCTGGTCGATCTCCCTGGCCCTGGCGTACTGCCCGATGGACCGCAGGGTGAACGCCAGGTTGTTGGCCGCAGCCAGGGTCCTCGGGTGCGAATCGTGGAAGATCTGGTTGAACCCGTCGGTCGCCTCCGTCGCCAGCTCGATGGCCCTGGTGTACTCACCGAGCGTGCCGAGGTCCGTCGCCAGGCTGCTGGTGGTCATGTACGTGTGCGGATGCTCCGGGCCCAGGACCTCCTGCTGCATCGCCAGGGTGATCTCGTCGAGCTCCCTCGCCTCCACATAACGGCCGCGTGAACGGTAGACGTTGGCGAGGTGGAAACAGAGGTAGAGGTACTGGATGTCCCGCTCCCCCAGCGTCTCCTTCCAGAGGGCACGCAGCTCCTCGCCGAGAGCAGCGGCAGTCCTGAAGTCACCTCGCTTCCAGAGATAGCGGATCCGGTCGATCAGCAGCCTGCGGGCCTCGGGGTCCTTGCAGTTGCGGGCGTCGGACGGGCCGAGGTGCGGCCAGATCGTGGCGAACTGCGGCCAGCTCGCGGGGTTGTCGATCGGCTCGTTCTCGTCGTCGGGCCGGGCGCCCGCCAGGATGCGGTGGACGGCGTGCCGCGCGTCCTGCTGCTCCTGCTCGCTGAGCTGTGCCCGGATGACGGCCTGGACGAGCCGGTGCACCTGGATGGAGTTGGAGACCTGGTCGACCTTGGCGAGGGCGAACCGGCCGATCTCCCGGATGACCCGGCCCAGCACCAGCTTCTCCTGGAGCGAGGCGTCGTACGGCTTCAGCGCGTCGATCATCTCCTTGCTGTAGAGGAGATTCCCCGAGATCGGCTCGGGCGCGAAGAAGGCACAGAGCTGGAGCAGCCGCACAGCGGCGGGCGAGCGCTCCTTCAGCCGCTGGATGGAGATGTTCCAGGTCGCCGCGACCGGCTCCGGGTAGCCGGCCGGCTGGTTGAGCGCCAGGACCTCGGGGGCCTGCTGCGCCAGCTGTTCCAGATAGGTGTCGATCGGGGTGGCGGTCTCCGCGATCCAGGCCGCCGCCTGTTCGACAGCGAGCGGCAGGTCACCGACCGCGGTCGCCACCTGGGCGGCGTCCTCCTCGCTCAGCCCCGGGGCCCGGCGCTGCAGGTGTTCGATGGACTCCTCGCGCAGGAAGACGTCGACGGGCAGCGCGTCGCCGTGCTGGGACCAGGCCTGGTTGCGGGAGGTGACCAGGATGTGTCCGGAGCCGCCCTGCGGGAAGTAGCGCCGGAGCCGCTCGGGGTCGTCGGCGTTGTCGAAGACCAGCAGCCAGCGGTCCGAGGGCACACCGCGCCGCAGCAGGTCCACGGCCTCCTGGGACGCGGCCGCCATGTCGTCGCCGCCCTGGGCGCCCAGCCGGACCGCGAGCTCGGCGAGCGCGGCCACCACGTCGTCGGTCTGCTCGGACGAGATCCACCAGACCAGGTCGTAGTCGGCCATGAAGCGGTGCACGTACTCCAGCGCGACCTGGGTCTTGCCGACGCCGCCGAGTCCGTACAGGGTCTGCGGCTGCGGCAGCACGACGGCCATGCCGCCGCCGAGCTGGTCGCGCATCCGCTCCAGGACCATGGAACGGCCGGTGAAGCCGGGGTTGCGCGGCGGCGCGTTCCAGATCCTGGGGACGGTGCCGGGGAAGCGCGGTCCGGGCGACACGGCGTCGGTGAGCTGTACGGGCCGGTCCAGGGCGCGCAGCAGCGCCGCGGTGGCGTGCACCTCGTCGAGCCGGAAGAGGTCGACGGGGTTGCGGTCGATGTAGGGCGCGGACAGCCGTACGTCACCGACCCTGAGCGGCAGCAGATGACGCCGGCCGCCGCCGGGGTCCTCCGCCACGGCCCGGTCCCAGAGGTTCACCGCGCGCTGCGACTTGAGGTAGGCGCTGGAGAGCAGCACCACGGTGCGGGTCGCGTTCTCGGTGGTGATCTCCGCCGGTTCCATGGTCTCCCGCTCCGCGGAGACGTCGCGCGGTACGACACGGAACCCGGCCCGGGTGAGCACGGATTCGATCCAGTCGGCCCACATCCGGTTCTCGGCCACGTAGCTGAGGAAGAGATCGGCGGGCAGCGCGGGCCTGCGCCGGGTGAACGCGTCACGGATGCGCAGCCGTACCTCTTCGCCGACCTGCGGCATCGAGGTGATCTCCTGGTCGGTGATGACGGAGGTCAGCCGCTCGAAGGCGGAGAGCAGCGAGTTGGTGAGACCGGCCTCGTCGCCGAAGGTGGCGAGGGTCTCCTCGTACGCGTAGTAGGGGCGGTACGGAATCTCCACCGCGCCCCAGTACGCGGTGAGTTCGTCGCCGGACAGATCGCGTGGCAGCCGGTCGAACTTCAGCCGGGCCAGTGCCCGTCCGGCATCGGCCTTCTCCTTCTCGCCCTCGTCGATGCGCATCGGGACGGGGAAGATGGAGATGGGGCGGCCGGTGTAGCGCTCGGAGATCTGCCGGGCGACGGAGGCGGCGCCGTCGATCGACTGGTCGCTGAGGGTGAAGCAGTCGACGAGGACGTCCGGCAGGTGGACGGTACAGATGTCGGCGATGTCGCTGAGGCCGGTCCGGCTGTCGATCAGGACGTAGTCGTAGTTGGCCTTCATGTCGTCGCGCAGTGCGTCGAAGAAATGGCCGCCGCCGAGCCGGTCGTAGAAGTTGTCCCAGTCGAAGGTGGAGACGGTCGCGGAGTATTCGCGGTTCTGCCGGCCGGCGGAGACGAAGTCGAGGGTCCCGCCGTGCGGGAACTCCCAGCCGAGCGCCTCGGGTGTGAGCGACACGGCGTGCGGCTGGATGCGGGCGTAGTCGCGGTGCCAGTCGTCGGCGCGCTGCACGGGGCTGGTCGCGGCCCACGCGTAATCGGTGATCAGATCGATGACGCCGGTGGTGGCACCGAGGGTCGAGGGGTCCAGGAACGGGTGGAAGAACCGGTGGAGCCCCGGTGCCTCCAGGTCCCAGTCGACGGCCAGTACCCGTTTTCCGTTGGCCGCGAGTATCCAGGCGGTGTTGGCCAGGGCCATGGTGCGCCCGGTGCCGCCTTTGTACGAGTAGAAGGTGACGATGCGCCCGTCACGACTGGCCGTCATCCGTGTCCTCCGCATCCGTCGCAGGGTCGTGTGTCTCGGGGATGTCGTTCATCTGCGCCATCGGCCCCATCAACCGTGTCCGTTCGGTGTGTCCGCCGCCGGTGGCGGGCGGGTAGACCGTCGCGTGTCTGAGGTACTGCTGGGCCGCCACTTCGACCACCTGCGGCAGGATCCGCCCGAAGGCGTCCATGCTGGGTACGCCTTTGGCGGCGACGCGGCAGTAGGCCCGCCCCTGACTCATCTTGGCCGGCATGGTCTGTTCGAGCTTCTCGGTCAACTCGGCCTCGGAAGCCCTGCTTTCGGGGTCCTCACGGTTCCACGGCACGACCATCGTCACCCAGGGGCGGTTCTCGGCGTCGAAGGCGGCGAGCCGCCTGCGCCGCTCCTCGTCCTGCAGGGCCCAGCGGTCGACGAGCAGGATCTCCGGCCTGCTGGGTGGCTGTTTGCCCTCCGGGTGCCCGGACTCCTCGTCGAAGGAGGAGACGGTGACCTGGTAGTTGAGTGAGCGCACCAGGTCCTGGGCGACATAGGCCAGGGGACGGGCGGCGACCGGGTGGTAGGGATTCCAGTCCTGCGGACTGTCGCCGTAGTACTCGGCGTTGCGCCCCTCGGGCAGGTCGTGTCGCGTGGGGGCGGCGATGGTCACCTGCATGGGGCGGGGTCCGCCCACTCCGCTGTCCGGACGGCCGAAGGCACTCGGGGCCAGCCTGTAGTCGACGGGGCGGCCGGTGCCGAGCCTTATGGTGTCGGCGACTGTGACTATGCGCTTGGCGAGTTCGTACACCGCGCGCTCGTACTCCTCCTCGAAGAGCTTGAGTTTGATCAGCCCGTACAGCCCGTCACTGACGTAACGGTCGCCGAAGTCGCGGTGGTTGAACTGTAATCGCTCGGCCGGTCCCGGAAGCTGGCTCGGTGGTACGGGCACCCAGAGCGCCGGGACGATCGCCTCGGCGCTCTGGTTGGAGCGGGCCATGTGGTGGATGGCGCGCTGGGCGAAGGCGTACCACTCCTTGCCGCACATCTCGCTGGCGAAGTAGCGCGGGGAGAACAGCGGAACGAACACCCGGCAGGTGGCGAGCGCCTCACCGAGCCGTTCCGACCAGCCCTCGCCGGAGCGTATCTCGCGGTCGATGAACCCCGCGGGCGCGCCCGCGGGCAGATCGGTCAGGGCCATCACATGGCCGCAGAGATCCTGAAAGAGGCGCTCGACCCACATGTCGGGGTCCGTTCCACCGCCGTACCCCGGTGTATGCGCATAACTCAAGAAGAAGTACGGCCGATGGTCCGCCGCTCGCTGCTGCGTTGTTGCGTGCACACGACCCCCGTCCTGTGTGAGCACCCGCACCCGAGGAGTGATAGTGAATGCGAGCGAATTCATCATTCCGGAGCGGACGTTGCTCCACCCCCATGGCGTTCGGTCATTCAACGCCTTTTTTCAGTCATACGTTCCCAGGTTCCGTCGATCATTCCTTGATCGAATCGCGTCTGCGCCTGTTCCTCCCAGTTGTCCTGTGCGTACGGACGGCCCCGACCGAACCGGAATGCGATCCTCAGATCTATTTCCGCATCCGGTCCAGCAGCCGTTTCCCACCGATGGTCAGTTCGGCGGCACCTTCCAGAGCGTCGAGGGCCTGCGGTACGCCCTCCAGAAAGCGCGGGTCGAAAGCCGCCAACGCCATCCGCTCATAGGTGTCGGCCAGCAACCGGGAAAACGGAACTGGTTCTTCCTGCCAGGGCATCCGATGTTCCCAGGAGCCGTCCGCCGCGTAAAGATCCGTGACGTCTCGAAGTGCCCGCAATTCGGCCCGCCGGAATCCGCGCAGCAGAGCGAACGCCAGTTCCTCGGAACTGCCGTCCGGGGCGATCCCCAGCGCGCCGTATCCGTGCCGCCCGACGCAGGGCTCCGCCGGCGCCAGGCCGATCAGCGGGGTGAGGGTGGTGAGACGGCCGGCCATCTCCTCGGTGCGCCCGGGCGCCTTCGCCTCGATGAGCGTCCAGGCCTCGCCGATCCTGGCCGCCAGGCCGGCGGCGGCCCGGTCGTCGAGCGCGTCCGCGGCGGGCAGGGAGAAGCAGGCGCGGTACGGGTCGAGGTCGTCGAGCACGAAGCCGGGCGTCGGGATCCGGCGCAACGGCCGCCAGCCGGGACCGACCGCCTCCGGCCGTACGATGCGGCGCTCGGTCGCGTCGCCGCCTTCCCGCCGGACGAGGAAGCCGTCCTCGGTGGCGTGCACGAGCGCCGTGCCGTCCTCCCCCGCGTCCGCGATCCTCAACTCGCCGAGACCGGGGAGCAGGATCCGACCGCCCGAGAAGGTCACCCGTGCGGGCAGATCGAGGCCGGTCCGTACGACGACGGCCGCGAGGCACGCCGACATCCGGCGCGCCACCCGCACGGCCCCGGGCCGCTCGTGGACCAGCTCCATCGCGTCGAGCAGCCAGGTGCGGGTGTACGGGTGCGCCAGCACCTCGTCCAGGCCGCGGGCCCCCTCCTCGGACGCCTCGATGGTGGCGGCCAGCTCCCAGGCGGCCGCCCACTGCTCGCCGCCGCGCTGTCCGATGTCGGCGTTCAGCAGGGCGAGCAGGGTGCGGGTGAGGTCCTGCTGGGCGGCGAGCAGTTCGACGGGCTCCGTCACCGCGGGCGCGACGAGGACCGCCGCCGTACGCGCCTCGATGCCGCGCACCAGGGCGGCCAGATCGGCGCAGTACACGGACGGGTTGTCGAATGCGTCGGACGGCCCCGTGGAGCGGTACCGGTGGGTGTACAGGCCGCCTCCGCACGACCGTACGACGGGGCATTTTCGGCAGGTCTCGCTGACGCCGGCCAGTCCGAGCTGGCGGGCCCGCACCCCGGGGTGGGCCGCGACCTCGTCGAAGGCGTGGGTGAAGACATCGAATCCGGTGGCTGCCGCGCCTTCGTAGGCGCTCTTGAGCGAGTCGACCTGCTCCAGCTGGCCGTCGGTCTCGACGACGACGAGGTCGGTGGGCGCGAGCCCCAGGGACTCGGTGAGGCTGGGGCCGCCGGTCAGCGTGGACAGTACCGAGGAGAAGAGCCGCACCGGCACCGGGCGTCCCCGCTCCTGCCAGTGGTCGAAGGCCGCGAGAAGCCAGTCGGCGTAGGCGGTGGGTGATCCGTCCGGGCGGGGCGGCGGATCGTCCCAGGTGGCGTGCGGGAGCAGGAAGTCGATGAGCGGCGGGTCGAGCTCGGCGAGCGCGTCGAGAACGGCGCGCGGGTCGTTCTCGATGTCGACGGTGCACAGGAGCCCGAGATAGAGATGGCGGTAACGCTCCTGCCGGAGCAGCTCGACGGCCTTGAGGACCAGGGGGTGGCTGCTGCGTCCGTCGGCGTAGCGGCGGTGCCGGTCGTTGGCGGCCCGGTCACCGTCGAGGGAGATGCCGACCCTGACGCCGAATTCGTCGAAGAGGTCGAGATAACGCGGGCTGAGCTGGAGTCCGTTGGTGTGGATACGGAGGTCGAGCTCCGCGATGCCTTCGAAGGCCGAGGTGAGCTCTTCGCAGACGCGCCGCAGTCGGGTGGGCCCCGCCAGTAGAGGCTCCCCTCCGTGCAGGATCACTGACACGGAGGGCAACGCATGCGTTTTGGCATGCTCGGCCAGGCGCTGAGCTGTCCGGAAGATGACGTCGTCAGAGATTGCTTTAGGGCGGGTACGCCAACTCTGATCTGCATGTTCGTAGACGTAGCAATGATCGCAGGCAAGATCGCACCTGCTGTGCACTTTGAGCACAATTTCGCGGAATGGGACCAGGGGTCCTGTCATTCCCTCAGTCTAGCCAGCATGCAACGCGAATCAGAGCGCAGAGCTGAAGGTCGATGCCTGGGTGTGGCGATCGGTCGAGGCCGAAAACACCCGGCCAAGCTTCCTGGTGGCTTCTGCGGTGCGGGTGTCGATCTTGGAGAGCGGCACCGGGTTCTTCTTCGCAACAGCGAAGGGGCGAGGGGATTCAGAGATCTTCACGGCCGTCCTTGAGGGGAGTTTTCCGGATCATGGAGAAAAGCAGCCAGTTTCTGTACGACCACAGTGCCCGGCGGCACGACTTTACCCCCCTCAACCGGCGAGCGCACCGCAACGATCTACGCTTTCACGCCAGTGCCGTACACGCCGCGGAGGGCGTCAGCCGGCCGCCGGGGCGGCCCTGTCGGTCCATACGCCCTTCATGCAGTCCAAGGTCCGCTCGTGGGTGTCACCCACGACATCCGTGACCCTGACCCGCACGTAGAGCGACTGGACCCGTTGGGCGAAGGACTCGGAGAACGCGCCCATCAACACCGTGTCATGGCCTCCTACGGCTCCTACCAGGGGGAACCCCGCGCCGAACCCGATGAGCCGGAAGTCCTCCCCGACGGCGAATCCGGCCTCGGTCAGTGCGGCCACGGTGTCGGAGACGCTGCTCCACGGCGCGTCGGCGGAGTCGTCCGCACCCTTCATGACCACCCTGGTGTCCCACGATTCGATCACGGCCATGTGCTGGCCGCCGTTGAGTATTCCGACGCGCCACGCAGGCGCTTCCGTCGCCAGCAGTCCCTTCGTCCAGGCGGCCCGCCAGCCCAGGTACGGCCTGACCGTGCGGGCATACTGCGCCCGGGCCAGTACGGCCCCCATCGAGACCGCCAGCAGACTTCCCAGCACCTGCCCGTCCATCAGCTGCAGACGCCACGGCCACTCGGTCCGCGCCCCGGCCGTCACGTTGGTCCGGACCGCTTCCCAGACAAGCAATGCGGTCAGCAGACCGAGGAGCACGAGCGGCGTGGTGAACAACAGAGGGCTTCGGCGGATCCGTCGTTGAGCGCCGGACAGCGGATCCGCGTTCTCCTCGTATGCCTCACTCATCCCCGGTCCCCCGTCAGTTGGTCGCGAGGCACGTGCCGGACAGCAACCCGCCTCACCACAAGGTCAGTTGGACCACACTGCCACAATGTCCCGGATCGCACGAGGGGGCCTTCCCGGGGACCGAAAAGCGCCGTTGCCGCCCCAGGTCCATTGCCGTGCCCGACAGCACACCTCTACGCTCATGCACCCCATCCAACTCACCGAACGAGCATGCCCATAACCGCAGACGGGGGTGAACATGACGGCGATTCCCGGACCGCTCCAGAGCATGGTGTTCAGGAACGCTGATCTGCCGGAGCTCTTCCACCACACGGACGCGATCGCCATCGCAAGCCAGCGGGAGGCCGTGAACACCACCCGCGTCCAGCTGATCCTGCTGGTCATGGGCGCGATGCCGGCTGCGGTGCCCTGGCACGCAGAGGTGGCCGGCGCACTTCAACTAACCGACATCATCGGCGTGTTGGCCTATGCGGGCGTCCTGATCACGACGTATCTCACCGCCCGCCGCAAAGCAAAGTCGCAATGGCAACTCAACCGGTCCGCCGCGGAGTTCATCAAGTCGATGTGCTGGCGCTATTCGGTGCACGGCTCGCCTTTCGACACCCGCATCCAGCACCCGGAGGCGATGTTCGCGAACCGCCTCGAAGAGGGCCTTCAGGAGCTCCGCAAGGTGGGGTGGACCGACCCCCGCGACCTGACGGCGGATTCGGGCGGGCTGATCACGGACTCCATGCGCGAGTTGCGGAACAAGGCGTTCACCGTGCGCAAGGAGACGTACGTACGGGACCGGCTGATCGAGCAGCGCAGTTGGTACCGCAGGCGCCAGGAGGTGTCCCGGCGGGCCACCCTGGTCTGGTCGACCACCATTGCCGTACTGACGGCGCTCGCCCTGGTGTTCGCGCTGTTGAGGACGTTCTCCGTCACCCAGTCCTTCGCTCTGACGGGAGTGCTGTCGGCCGCCGCGGCGGCCTGTCTGGCCTGGAGCGAGATGCGTCGCCACCACCCGCTGATTTCGGCGCACTCGCTGGTGGAGCAGGATCTGGAGTCGATGCAGGTGGCGATGGAGACCACATTGACGGAGCAGCAGTGGCCGCGAGCGGTCTTCGAGACCGAACGCATCGTCTCCCCGCAGCACACCGACTGGCTTGCGCGGCATCAGATGTGATGGTATGTCAGATCTGCGGTGCCGGTTCGCCCGGTCGGGCACGAACGGCCGCGCGAGCCGGTCGGCGTCAGCGCTCCACGCCCTCGCGCCAGATCACGGTCACCGGACGGCCCAGGTTGCGGGCGTACGTCACGATGTCACCCGTGCCGCCGAAGCCTCGGGCCGGCTTTCCGTCCCATACGGCGAGCAGCCGGTCGCAGTGGTCGGCGATGTACGCGCCCGCCGCGTAGTACGCCTCGTCGGTGGAGTGTGGGTAGTCCAGCCGGACTTCCCGGACCGCCCGGTTCTTGAGGGCCTGATAGCGGGCGAGTTCGGTCGCGTCGGCGAAACTGGATTCGTAGTCGCCGCTGGGGATGACCACGGTCAGATCCGCGCCGCGGGCCAGGGCCAGATCGGCGAAGAGCTGGTCCGCTCCCACCGCCAGGCTGGAGAGGGCCTCCAGGGAGCCTTCGAGACCGCAGAGCGCCGCCTGCAACCCGGCCAGCACATGAACACGGGCCTCTTCCGGAATGCTGCGATGGCCGGTCACTCCGATGCGTTTCACGGACCTGGAACCCCCTGAGGTGTCTGCGGGGGTCCCCGGAGGGCATCCCTCCGGGAGGCACAGCATCCGCCCCCGTTTGCTCCTGCTTGACCGACCTGCCCCACATTCTCTCAAAAGCCGTGGGGTGAACGGGAGCCCTCGCCCAGGATTCGGGCGAGGGCTCCGTCTCGGTCGACTGCGTGTTCCAGGGGCGGACCGGGGTGGTGGAGCGTCAGTTCAGGGTGACCCCGTACGCGCTGAGTGCCTTGGTGACCGGCTGGAAGTACGTGGTGCCACCGGAGCTGCAGTTGCCACTGCCGCCCGAGGTGAGACCGATCGCCTTCGAGCCGGAGTAGAGCGGACCGCCGGAGTCGCCGGGCTCCGCACACACGTTCGTCTTGATCATGCCGTAGACGATGTCGCCGTTGCCGTAGTTGACCGTGGCGTTGAGGCCGGTGACGCTGCCGCTGTGGACGCCGGTGGTGGAACCGCGGCGGGTGACGGACATGCCGACCGTGGCGTTGGCCGCTCCGGTGATGGTGACGCTGCCGACGGTGCCCGGGTGGGCGAGCGAGGCATTGTCGTACCGCACCAGGCCGTAGTCATTGGTCGGGAAGCTGGATCCGACCGTCGGGCCGATCTTGGTCGTGTTCGAGGAGTTGGTGTACCAGGGCGGGTTGCCGTCGGTGCAGTGACCGGCGGTCAGGAAGTAGTAGGTGCTGCCGCTGTGGACGTTGAAGCCGAGGGAGCAGCGCCAGCCGGGGGCGTAGATCGCGTCGCCGCCGGAGATCAGTTTGCTGAGCTTTCCGGCGGTGCGCTCGATCCGCACGGCGTCGGCGTTGGCTCCGACGGACTGCTTGATCTGCTTGATCTCGGCCTGCGAGACCGTGCTGTCCGCGGTGACCACGAGGGTGTTGGTCGCCGGGTCGATGCTCCAGGCGGTCCCCGCGACATCGGCGCCGAGCACGGCGTCGCTCGCGGCGGAGAGCTGTTTGGCGCTGAACGTGGTGGCGGTGTCGGCTTGCGCCGTGGGGATGGCGAGCGCGGCTACGGCGATCAGGCCTGCGGCGATGGCGACAGCCCTGCTGCGTCTTGCGGTGCCGCTGAGGGGGGTGGTGCGCTTGATCCTCACTTTTCATTCCTCCCGAAAGGAAATCGAGGGTCCGCCTGTGGGGTGGTCGGACCCGTGAGGCGCAGTCGTTCGCACGGCGGCATGCCCGCGTTCCGGAATGCCGTGCTCCTGACAAGCGCTGATCGGGAGTATTCAAGGCGTCAACTTGTGGCGCAAGAGGGCCTTCTGGCCTGAACTTGTCGGGCTCACGGGGCGGCCCCGGCAGCACATGGGCTGCCGGGGCCGTTGTCCGGGGCGAAATGGGGGTGCGTCAGCCGTCGATACGGTTCCGCTCGCCCGCCTCGACTGCGATGGGCAGGGTGTTGCCGGGCGGCGGGAAGGGGCAGATGAAGTGGTCCGCGAAGGCGCAGGGCGGCAGCAGCGCGCGGTTGAGGTCGACCGTCACACTGCCGTCCTCGGACGGGGCCGCGGGCCGCAGGAACCGGAAGCGGTAGCTGCTGTTCCCACTGGTGACATCTGCGAAGACCGCCCAGAGCGAGCCGTCGGGCTCGACCGCGACCTGCAGCGTGTATTCCGTACCGTCGATCTCGAACGCGATCTCACCGCCCAGTCCGAGGCCCCGCTCGACCCCGTCGGCGTTCTCGACCCGGATCGTACGGGCGGTGTCGTACGGGCGGAACGCGCCCGGCAGCGCCCAGCGGGGGTTGTACGGGGTGGCCTCGATGGCCCGGAAGGCACGCCGCGCGGCGGAGTCCGGGTCGAAGTCCCGTACCGCCCAGAGCCCTTCGCGGCTCAGCACGACCAGCCGCCGCTCGCCGTGCGCGACGCGGGAAGCGTCGATCGGGCCGCGATCGGCGGTGAGGCGGATCCGGCCGGTGAAGGGCTTGCCGTCGACGGTCAGGCCGTCCGCGGCGGCGGCGCTGAGCACCAGCTCCTCGCCGTCCTCCCGCCACTGCCCGGGCACTCCCGGGACGTGGCCGTCCGGGTGGTCGGAGAGCCAGTGGGTGCCGGTGAGGGAGAGCGGTCCGTAGGGTGCGGCGACCGTGGCGGTGCGCGCCTCGTGCCAGTCTTTCCAGTCCTGCGCCGCCTGCTCGGAACCGTGTGGCTGCTGTGCGTCCGTACTCATGCGCTCAAGCCTTCCATACCGGCTCGGCGAGCCCGAGATGCGCCCGCAGCGTGGAACCGGGAGAAGTCGATCCGGCTCCTGGAACGGGGGGTCCGCCCAGACCGTTCGCCTGCGGGCAGGTCCGGGCCGGGCCCGCGGAGTACCGCCGCCGGGTCCGCGAAGTCCCGCCCGGCCCGCGCCGCCGGAAACCGCCACTCAGCAGCTGCAGTCACACCCGCAGTCGCAGCAGTCGCACGAATCGCAGCAGTCCCCACAGTTGCTGCAGCAGTCACACGCCTCGCAGCAGTCGCAACCATTACACAGCCCCTCGCGGCGCCGATGGCTCCAGGGGTCGTTGAAGGTGCCGCAGCACATCTGACAGGTGCAGGCCAGCCCCGCCCACACCAGGCAGCCCGCGATCAGCCCGCGCCGGTCGCGCGGCGGCTCGGGCGGGGGCTGCGGCGGGCCGACGGGGCTGCCGGGGCCCGGTGCGTACGGATTGCCCGGCGGTGGGCCGAAGGACCCGCTCTGCCGCGTGCCTGACGGAGCGACAGTTCCGTCCAGTACCAGGCCTTCCGCCCGGTGCGAGCACGCCGTGGTGCCGAACGCCCGGTCCACCGACTGCCGCAGTTCGTGCACCAGCAGCACGTGGGCCAGCTTGTCGTCGGTGAATTCCGCGTCGCGCAGCGCAAGCCGTACGCCGCGTAGCGCGTCGTCGCACAGCCGCCGGGCCTCGGTCCGCGACGTGCCGGTCGCGGTGAGCGGATTCCAGGCACCCGACGCGGCGTCAGCTTCCTGGTCCTCCACGGCGTCCAGCAGATGGGCGAGGCGTCCGAAGAGCCGGCCCGCCTCGGCCAGCGGTTCCGCGTTCTGCGGCCTGCCCGCGAGTATCGCGGTGTGGGCGAAGGCGGCCGCGGTGGCGGTCTCGGTGGGCTCGGTGACCGTGAGCAGCGGGGTGCCGGGGCCGGCGAGCAGTTCGATGCCGGTCTGCCGGTCGACGGCGTCGACGAGCAGTGCCGTATCGAAGCCGAGCTGTGCGCCGGTGCGCGCGCCCGCCCGGTCCCACCCCGCGGCGACCCGGCGCGCGGCGGCGGCGACCGGACGGCGCTTCAACAGCCCGTCTCCGTCGGCGACGTGGTCCCGTACCTTCGCCGAAGCCAGCACCAGGGAGACGGCGGCGGCCAGCCTGGCGCCCTCGCCGCGGGCGACCGGCGCGGTGCGCATGGCGCGCAGCGGGCAGGGCCCCGCGGTGCGTCGCCATCCGGTGGTGCGCTCGGACTGAGCCTCCGTCAGGACCGAGACGATCAGGCCGTCATAGTTCGTGACGATCCGGGCGAACTGTCCGTGGTCCGAGCGAAGTGCGAGGCAGAGCCCGCAGAGATGGGCCATCCACTCGGTTCTGAGCCCCTTGGACAACCGGTGCGTACAGGGCCTGACGATTCCGAACACGACGATCCCCCGAGAGTCGTTCACCTGTGCGCCGAGCTCGTGCGCACGCACGACGTGCATCGTATCGAGCGTCCGGTTCACCCGTACGTCCCTCACGTCACCCGTACGGACCGGCGCATCATATTTTCTTTCTTCCAGGCCCCTGATGCAGGAGGAACCTTGACGAACCGCCACATCTTCTGCACCAGTACCGTCACGAATCCCCTGCGCGCCGACTATCCACTTGGCGCACGATCCGCATCATGGACGACCATAGGGACACGAAAAAGATGCGGAACACCACGGAACCGCGGTGAGAGGAGGCGTCCATGGGATCGGTGCGCAAGGCGAGTGCCTGGCTGGGCCTCGTAGAGGACAACGACGAGCGGTACTACGACGACGAGTACGCCGAGGGGGCGCAGACCGGGACCGGTCAGGCCTGGGTGACCGACCCCCGGGTGCAGGTGGCCTCCGAGACGGCCGAGGAGACGGGTCGCCGGATCGCCACCGTCACCCCGGACAGCTTCCGGGACGCGCGGGCCATCGGTGAGCTCTTCCGGGACGGCGTCCCGGTGATCGTCAACCTCACGACCATGGACCCCGCCGACGCCAAGCGCGTAGTGGACTTCGCCGCGGGGCTGACCTTCGGCCTGCGCGGCTCGATCGAGCGCGTGGCCACCCGGGTCTTCCTGCTGACCCCGGCGGACACCCGGGTGGTCAACGGCGAAGCCGTCGGCCGGCCGGCCGACGGCTTCTTCAACCAGAGCTGAGCAGGGCGCTCGCCGGACCGGTCTACCGGAACGCGTCGAGACCGGTGAGCGCCTTGCCCAGCACCAACTGGTGCATCTCCACGGTCCCCTCGTAGGTGAGCACCGACTCCAGATTCGTCGCATGGCGCATCACCGGGTACTCCAGCGAGATCCCGTTGGCGCCGAGGATCGTGCGCGAGGTACGGCAGATCTCGATCGCCTCCCGCACATTGTTGAGCTTTCCGAAACTGACCTGCTCCGGGCGGAGCCTGCCGGCGTCCATCCGACGACCCAGATGGTGGGCGAGCAGGATGCCCTTGTGCAGTTCCACGGCCATGTCCGCGAGCTTGGCCTGGGTGAGCTGGAAGCCGCCGATCGGCCTGCCGAACTGCTCCCGGGTCCTCGCATAGTCGAGGGCCGCCTCGAAGCTGGCGCGCGCCGCGCCCATGGCTCCCCAGACGATGCCGTAGCGGGCATGGCTGAGACAGCTGAGCGGACCGCGCAGACCGGTGACCCCGGGGAGTACGGCATCGGCCGGCAGCCGTACCTCGTCGAGGACCAGTTCGCTGGTGACCGAGGCGCGCAGGGACCACTTGTGCTTGATCTCGGGAGCCGAGAAGCCCGGGGTGCCGGCCGGCACGACGAAGCCGCGGATTCCGCCGCCCGCGCCGCCCTCGTCGGTCTGCGCCCAGACGACGGCGACCCCGGCGACCGAGCCGTTGGTGATCCACATCTTGCGGCCGGTGAGCACCCAGTCCTCGCCGTCGCGCTTGGCGTACGTACGCATCCCGGCCGGGTCGGAGCCGTGGTCCGGCTCGGTGAGGCCGAAGCAGCCGATGATCTCGCCGGCCGCCATGCCCGGCAGCCACTGCTGCCGCTGCTCCTCGGAGCCGAAGCGGTGGATGGCGTACATGGCGAGCGATCCCTGTACGGAGACAAGGGAGCGGATTCCCGAGTCCGCCGCTTCGAGTTCCAGGCAGGCCAGTCCGTACTGAACGGCGGTGGCGCCCGCACAGCCGTATCCCTGGAGGGACATGCCGAGGGCGCCGAGCGACCCGAGTTCGCGGGCCAGTTCGCGGATGCCGGGCAGCTCGCCGTTCTCGTACCACTCGGCGATGTGCGGCAGGACCCGGTCGGTGGCCCAGTCGCGGACGGTTTCGCGGATGGCGAGGTCCTCGGTGCTGAGCAGATCGTCGATGCCGATCGGGTCTGCGATGTCGAAGGGCGGGAGCTTCGAGGACTCAGTGGTGGACATGAGGGTGCCTCCGGCGGCTCGGACGATGCTAAAACTAGCGGTGTTAGTTATGGCGTCGTACCGACGTTACGGCTCAGTGTCCCGCCCGTCCAGAGCCGGTCGCCTCGGCGGGTCGTCGGCGCCGGGCGGGTATCTGGAGCGGTCGCTGCGCACATCCTGCGACGGGCGCCTCCTGCGGACCGTGGAACTCCGGCGCCTCGCTCGCGTCGGCCTCGTGAGGTTCGCGGAGAACCGGCGACAGGCACTCCATCATCCGCGGCAGCCGCAGCGCGGCAAGCGCCCCGATCAGCAGCAGAGCCGCGCTGACCAGCAACGTGACATGCAGCCCGGTGATGAAGGAATGGCGGGCCGTGGAGCGCAGCGTCTCGCCCAGCGGACCGCCCAGCCGGTCCGCCACCTGGTAGGCCTCCCCGAGCGAGTGGGCGGCGGCCGCGCCGTCGCCGGCGGGGACACCCGCCGCGGGAAGTTTCGCGAGTCCGGGGGTGTAGGCGGCGTTCATGACGCTGCCGAGCAGGGCGATACCCATCCCCGCGCCCAGCTGGTACGAGGTCTCCCCTATCGCCGCCGCTCCGCCCGCCCGGTCGGCCGGTGCCTCGCTGAGCATTGATTCGTACGCCCCGAAGAGCGTGGACTGGAGCCCGAAGCCGAGTGCGACGAAGGCCGCGGTCAGCAGGCCGGGGCGGTCGTGCTGCCCCATCGCCGTCAGGACCAGCACCGAGGCGGCCGTGAGCACGAATCCCCAGCCGACCATCCGGCGCGGCCCGATGCGGCGCAGCGTGTACGAGCCGGTGGCGCCCGCGGCCATGGCCGCGAAGGTGAGCGGCAGCAGCCGCAGTCCGGTCTCCAGCGGACTCAGTCCGAGGACGAGCTGGAGGTACTGCACCGCTATCAGTTCCAGCCCGACCAGGGCGAGCATCGCGAGGACGATGCAGCCCACCGCCGTGGAGAAGGCGGGCCTGGCGAACATCCCGATGTCGATCAGCGGATGCGTACGGCGCTTCTGACGGCGTACGAAGACGATGAGCAGTACGGCCCCGATCAGCAGCGGGGCCAGCGTGGCCGGGCTCAGCAGCCCCCCGCCGGTGCCCGCCCGCTTCACCCCGAGGACGACCCCGAGCACCCCGGCTGCGGCCATCAGCGCACCGAGCACATCCCACGGGCCGTCGTCACTGCCGCGCGACTCGGGCAGCAGCAGGCGGCCGACCGGAAGGACCAGGGCCATCAGCGGGACATTGATCAGAAAGACCGAGCCCCACCAGAAGTGCTCGACGAGGAAGCCGCCTATGACCGGTCCGGTGGCGGCGCCGACGGCGGCGACCGCGGTCCAGACACCGATCGCCACGGCCCGCTCGCGGCGGTCGGGGAAGACCTGGCGGAGGATCGACAGCGTCGCGGGCATGATCATCGCGCCGCCGACACCGAGCAGGGCGCGGGCCGCTATCAGTACGCCTGGACTGTCGGCCAACGCGGCGACCGCGGAGGCGATGCCGAAGAGGGCGTAGCCGAGCAGCAGGATGCGGCGTCGGCCGACCCGGTCACCCAGGGTGCCGAAGAGGATCAGCAGCGAGGCGCAGACCAGCGGATAGGCGTCCACGATCCAGAGCAGCCCGACGGCGCTGGGCCGCAGGTCCTCGGTGAGGGCGGGGATGGCGACGTGGAGCACGGTCGCATCGAGCGCGACGAGCAGCAGGCTGAGGCAGAGAACGACGAGGACGACCCATCGGTTGGCACCGTCGGCGGCTGGGCGCAGCCGGAATCGGGCTCTGGTCGTCCCGGACATGCATGTACCTCCCAAAAGGTCCCTCGCGCTCGGCGGGCCAGCCGGGAACGCAGCGGTTCGCTGTCCCGGGGCCCGGCATCGACGGGCGAGTGATCCGTCAGCGTACGCGAGTTCGGAGCACTCACACGTGGTCCACCTCATACCTCGATGACCCGTGAAGTGTGGCGTACGCCACGCCAGGCCGCCGCTCCGGACCCCTCGGACCTGCACGGACCTGCACGGACGACCCTCCGCACCCGGCACAGAAGGTACTCGGGGTCATGCCGCGAGCACGCGCCGGGCCCGCACGGAAGGCGCTCGGTGACCGGACGGATACGGTCCGCTTCGCCTCCCCGGACGCCGGAGAAATTCATACCGACACCTCCTGCGCTTTTCCGCCCGCACCCAAACACCCTTCCGAAATGAGTGCGAAATCAATAGCGCAGAGACTCATCGAGGCACTTATTCGGATCAGAAATTAAGGACCGACTGAGACATAGTCCACATCACATCGTCATCACAAAGAGACCGGATCGACCGGTTCCCGCACTAACTCGCTGTAACGTCGATTGGGTGCGTACCGACATCTTTGCCCGCCTGGACCGGGAGCCGGAGCCGCCGAAGATAGAGCCACCGCGGATGAGCCGTCACCGCATCGCTCTCTTCTGCGGGACGTTGGCGTTCTATCTCGCCATCGTCGTTGCCGTGCTGACCTCTTCCTGGCTGGTGAGCCTGGACTGGAAGGTCATGCTCTTCCGGCCGTATCAACAGTGGCCGGAAATCCATGCCTTCCTCGACTACTACATCGTGCTCGGCCAGCGCGGCCCCACCGCCACCATGGTCGCCTGCTGGCTCGGCTGGCGCTCCTGGCGGCAGCACACGATGCGGCCCCTGCTGATGCTCGGCGCCTCGCTGCTGCTGCTCAATGTGACGGTCGGCGCGGTCAAGATCGGCCTGGGGCGGCTCGGCCCGCACTACGCGACCCAGATCGGCTCGGCGGAGCTCTTCGCCGGCGGCGATATATTTCCGTCGGGCCACACCGCCAACGCCGTCGTGACCTGGGGAATCCTCGCCTATCTGGCGACCACCCCGAGGGCCAGGCGCTATCTTTCGGCCGTCTCGGCGATCGTCTCGCTCGGCGTCGGGCTCACCACCGTCTACCTCGGCACGCACTGGCTCAGCGATGTACTGCTCGGCTGGGCCGCAGGGCTGCTGATCCTGCTGAGTCTGCCCTGGGTCGAACCGCTGATCACCCGGGCCGAGGCCTGGATCTTCGCCCAGCGCGAAGCCTTGCGTGGACGCGGCCGTCCCGTTCCCTCCCTGCCCGTCGCGGCCGGAGGACCCCGGACCGCGGTCCTCCCGCAACCGGTCGGCGCCGCGTCGGAGGCCCCGACGCTGGAGCCGGTCGCCGCCAAAGGACACACGGCGACCACCACGGGCACGGTCGCCGGTACCCGCTCGCGGGCACACCCGGCGGCCCCGTCACATCTGGTGCGCTCGGAACGGACCCCTGTCACCCCGGCCGGCAGCCGCCGCCCACCGCACGCGGACCGTACGCCACGCGGCGGCACGGCCCCGGCCCGCCCGATGTCCGGCGGCTGAACACCCCGGAAGCCGTGGGGCCGGTACGCACAACCGCTGCCCCGCACCGCGAAGGCCCCGACTCCGGTCGGGGCCTTCGCGCGTGCCCGGGGCCCGGGCCGCAGAAATCCTCAGCCCACCCAGCACCGGGTGACGACGGCATCGTCGACCTCGAAGTTGATCCGCCCGGCCTGGAACTCCATGGTGATGATCGCGCCGGGCGGCAGGGATCTGACGCTGGTCCAGCCCTGTCTGCGGGCCCGCTGTTCGGCCGCGTCGACGGCGAGGCCGACGTACGCACCAGGTGTGTCGTCGGGCTGGACCGGAGAGGTCGGGAAGGGTGCCATACCTCTCACCGTAGGCGGCCGCGGACCGCGGCGGAAGCCGGGGCACCGACCGCCGCGCGGCATCCTCACATCCCCTGCCGGTCACGCTTGTGTCACAGGATCACGACACGCCTGTCGCTCGCATCACGCCACCCGAACATGCGGCCCACGACCCGACACACAGTAATCACCCAAGGCAGGAAGCGATCACACGGAAGGCCCGAAAACAAGAAAGAATACCCACTGCCGAGCGGCTGGAATTCTCTCGCCGAATAACCCGCGTAAATGAGCATGCCACCGGGAATTCACGCTTCCTTATGGCAGCCTTATCTTCTGGTCACAAAATCCGGACCACGGACCGGGGAAGCTCCCGCAGCCGCCCGCCGCCGCCCGTATATCGGACAACTCGAACCTCCGCGATGTCGCTGCGAACCATCCGGCCGCCCCTTGATCCGTCCCCGATCGGTCCACTCATCGGTCACAGGACGGCTGTAGTGGCAGCGCTCAGTCCAGGGCCCGGGACAGCCGGTCCCTGGCCACCCTGATCGCGTCATTGAGCTCCGGCGGTTCGACGACCTCGAAGTCGATCCCCAGCAACATGACGTGGATGACCAGCACATCGAGACTCGCGGCTCCGGTGCGCAGCAGACAGTTGTCTGCTCCGTCCGCCTCCAGCACCCCGGCGGACGGAGAGATCCGCTCGGCCGCGTGCTCGATCCCGGCCTTCAGCCGGATCACCGCGCGACTCGCGTACACGGTGGTGGAGATCCCCTTGGAGACATAGGCGGCCAGATCCTCGGCCGGTGCGTCTCGGGGGACGAATCGGGGGCCGTGCGGCGGTGCGGGGGTGATCCGGTCCGCGCGGAACGTCCGCCATCCCGCGCGGTCCAGGTCCCAGGCGACGAGATACCAGCGGCGCTCGGTACACACCAGCCGGTGCGGTTCGACGCTCCGGCGCGATACGGAGCCGGAGTGGTCCCGGTACGCGAAGCGCAGTCGCTCGCTGTCCCGGCAGGCTCCGGCCAGTTCGGTGAGGACACCCGGATCGGCGGTGGACGCACCGGGCCCGCGGAGCAACGGCACTGTGAAGGTGTTCAGCGCGCTCACCCGGCGACGGAGCCGGTCCGGCAGCACCTGTTCGAGCTTGGCCAGGGCGCGTACGGACGTCTCGCCGATGCCCTCGACGCCGTTGCCCGCCGCGGTACGCAGCCCCACGGCGACGGCGACGGCCTCCTCGTCGTCGAGAAGCAGCGGCGGCAGCTGGGCACCGGCGCCGAGCTGGTACCCGCCGCCGGTGCCGGGGCTGGCGTTGACCGGATAGCCGAGTTCGCGCAGCTTGTCGACGTCACGCCGGACGGTCCGCGGGGTGACGCCGAGCCGTTCGGCGAGATCGGCGCCCGCCCAGTCCCGGTGCGCCTGGAGCAGTGAGAGCAGGCGCAGCAGCCGTGCCGAGGTCTCCAACATGGGGCGAGTCTGCCAGGAGTTGCGGACAGCCTGCGTCCGCGATCGGCGCCGACGGCCTACCGGGCCTGTGCCGGCTCCGGTTCGATCCGTACACACAGGTCGTTGTCGCCCGAGTAGCAGGGAGTTGCGCGGACGCCCTCTCCGGCGTTGCGGCCGGGATAGACGAAGCTGTTCCTGCGGTCCCAGACGTCGTCGAGGATGCGGGAGATCCGTACGCCGCCGGCCGGCTTCCCGTCGGTCCGAGTCCGCTCCGAAGGGGCCGCGTCGGCCGTCCCGGGGACCAGCCAGAGCGTCCACAGTTGCTGCCCGGTGACCGGACCGGCGTCCAGCCGGTCGAGGGGAAGCGTGAAGGAGAACGTGCCCTCCTTCACCGTGACCGGCACCCGGCAGGTCCGGTCGGGAGCGCCGGCCAGTCGCGCCTCGACGCGGGCGTCGTCGCCGAGGGCGGTCCCGTACAGCGCGCCCTCCACGGTCATTCCGTCCCCGTCGAAGGTGACCGGCCCCGCCTCGGCGTGCGGTGAGCGGATCCAGCAGCGCACGGCGAGCCGGCCGTCGGCGGTCGGGTACGGGATACGGACCGCGATCCGCCCGGTGTCCGGTGTGCGGTCCATGAGGAGCCGCACGTCCCTGATGCCGGGCTCCACGGCCACGGCCCCGGCGTCGTCGGTGCCCGCCGCACACACATGGACGTCCCAGCGGCCCTCGGCGGGCTCCACGGTGCTCGGCAGCACCGCTCGCAGCCGTCCCTCGCCGAGCGGGGTCAGCGGCAGCCGTACGGTGGTGCCGTCGCCGCCCTTGTTCTTGGCGCCGCGCAGCCGGAGCAGCAACTCGGGCGCCTCCCCGTCCTCGTACCGTTCGGGGCCGGGGCCGAGGTGGAGGTCGAAGACGATCGCGCCGTCGGCGCTCGCCGTGCAGTCGGCTCGTGGTGTCGGGCGCTCTGTGGAGACGGTCATGCGGGCTTCCCCTTGCGGATGACATCGGCGGCCTTGTAACGCAGGGCGTACGCCCCGTCCAGCACGGTGCCGCGGGCGCGGTGCAGTGTGGTGCGCAGAGCGCCGTGCGAGCGGTCGCGCGGGGTTCGGGAGGTGAGTTCGGTGAAGAGGCGCTCGTGGCGTTCGGCGATCCGCGACGGGTCGAACCGCTCTGCCGCGGCCAGCGCGGCGCGTCCCGAGCGGCGCCGTGCTTCGTCGTCGTCGATCAGGCCGAGCAGGGCGTCCGTCACCGCCGCCGCGTCACCGACCGGCACCAGGCGTCCGTCGGTGCCGTCCTCGATGATCTCGCCGGGTCCGTGCGGGCAGTCGGTGGCGACGACCGGCAGTCCGCAGCGCATCGCCTCGACGATGGTCATGCCGAAGGACTCGCGGTCCGAGGTGACCGCGGCGATCGCCCCCTTCGGCCACTCGGCTTCCAGCGGGTTGACCGGCCCCATCAGGAACACATGGTTGTGCAGGCCGAGTTCACCGATGAGCTTGAGCAGCGCCTGGCGCTCGTTCCCCGTCGCGTCGCCGCCGCCGTAGATGCGCAGCCGCCAGTCCGGACGGGTGGCGACCACGCCGGCGAACGCCCGGACGAGGAGGTCGTACCGCTTGACCTTGTGCAGCCGGCCTGCGGCGATCACCCATTTACTGGTGCCGTCGGCGGGCGCGATCCCCGGCGCGGGCACGCTGTTGGGGATGGACTCGATCCGTACGCCGGGCAGCTTGAACCCGCTCCGGTAGGCGCGGGCGTCGGCCTCGGTGACGGTGGTGATCGCGTCGAGCAGGGCGTAGCGGTGCCCGATCTCCCGGCGCAGCCGGTAGCTGTGGCTGTCGAGGGTGAGGTGCTCCTGCCCGATCAGGACCGGGCCGCGCCGGGTCTGCCTGCTGATCTGCACATTGAGCCCGGGCCGGGTACCGACCACCACATCCGCGTCCATGGAGCGCAGATGGTCCGCCACCCGGGCGTCGGTCAGCCTGCTGTATTGCCGGTACCTGCTGTCGCCGCGCGGGAACACGCTTGCGGGGCGCGCGTGTTCGGCGGCGTCGCCGTCGTACGTCGGGCTCTTCTTCCGCAGGTCGACGAGGTGGTTCAGGCGCACGCCCGCAGGCGCTCCCAGCGCGGGGACGTCCCGGTGCCGGAAGACCGACACGATCTCGATGTCATGGTGCTCGGCCAGGGCCCCGGCGAGATTGAACGTCGTACGGATGGTGCCCCCGACTCCGTAGGCGTTGTGGAGCAGGAACGAAATGTGCATGAAATGCATATCTCCCGAGTCGGCGGGTCAGCTGCGAACGACACTTGCCATGACGGCAAAGGCCGGCTTGTGGTTCACTCCGGACACCGCCCAGATTCAGCCACTCCCACTTTCACCTGTTTTCCCGATTTGTCGATGTATCGGTGACCTGCTCCATGGTCGAGTCGACCACATCACCGCGCAGAAAATCCGGACGAACAGGTCGCAAGCGGTCCTTCCGATGCCGGGATTCACCCTCTGCTCCGGATGGTTCGATTACGTTCCCCTTCTCGCGTGACCCCGGCCACGGATCGCCCGTTGTCTTCTTCATGAGCCGGGAACCGCCCGGCTCACGCACCGAGTTCGAGGAGCCAACCGTGCCGCGCATGCTCGACGTCAGCGAGGACGTACGCGCCGAGATCGGCGATGCCGAAGCCGACCGGCTGCTCGTCGGCGACAACGCCCCAGGCAGTTACGACTGCACCTCCTGCCGCACCCCCGGAGACTCCGAACAGGAACGCACCAGCACGGTGCTCTTCGTCGGTGACGAGACCGCCGTCCTCGCCTTCGCACACGCGACCTGCATCCCCTCGCAGGTCGTCCAGGTCGCCGAGGAGCAGCTTCAGGGCGCGGTACGCAGCATCACCGGTGGCGACGCGGAGCACCGCGAGCACCCGGAGGGCCTCGGCACCGAACAGGCCGTCCTCGGGATCACCAGCGGCCTCGTCCTGATCGACGACGAGGTCCACCCGGCCCTCGTCGTCGAGCCGACCGGCCCGATCGCCCGCCCGGGCACGGACGGCAGCCGGGGGGACGAATTCCTCCAGCTGCTGCTGGAGCAGGGCTTCCAGCCGGTCCACCGGATGGATCAGATGCCCCCGATGCTGCACGGCTGGTCGATCCTGCTCGCCATGGGCCAGCTGCACGCCGTGCTCCAGCCGGACGCCGATGGCGGCGCCCAGGTCGCCTGGTGGCAGGCGCATGCGCCGCTCCAGGTCACCGAGGGCTGGCGGACCACGGCCAACAAGTCGCAGACCGTGCTCGTCTTCGCCGCCCCGGCGGGGGCGATCGGCCAGCAGCCCCGCGAGGACCTGCTGCGCGATGCGCTGGACAAGGCCGCCGCCGGCGGGCTCCTGGTCGCCGCCGCGATGCCGCTGGCCGGGACCTGATCATGGCCGTCGGTTTCTCGCACCTGCGGCGAACAGCTATTTCTCCGCCGGGCCCGCATCCGACGGCCAGTGGGGTCGTTGGCACATACGTGCACTCATACGACTCCTCCCGCCAGCGCCCGAGCCCGATCCCTGCCATGCGCCCCGCGCAGGAGCCATCGGGCGGTCAGTCCCACACCCCGATCTACGACGCGCTGTACTCCGAGTACCGCCGGTCGTTCCGGGCGCTTCCCGGTGATCGCAGCGGCGAGGAGAATCTCGGCTTCGTGGCCTTCGGCAGCGGGTTCTTCGGCAGCCGCGTGCCGCTGAGTGGCCACTCCGGTCACTCCGCCGCCCTCTCCGTCGGACTCTCCGTACACAGCGGGGTCACCGGACACGGCAGCGGCGCGAGCACGCACACCAGCGGTCTCGGTTCCTGGCAGCGAGTGGGGCGGCACTCCGGGCGGCCCCAGCCCGCGGCTCTGCCCCCGGGATCGGAATCGCGAGGGGCCTGACCGTACGACGGAGCCCCGGACCGTTTCATATCCGAAACGGTCCGGGGCTCCGCCATGGGACCTGCGTGCTACTTGTTGCGGCCACGCTTCTCGCGGACCCGCACCGAGATGTGGATCGGGGTGCCCTCGAAGCCGAACTCCTCGCGCAGTCGACGCTCGACGAAGCGTCGGTAGCCGTGCTCCAGGAAGCCCGAGGAGAACAGCACGAAGCGCGGCGGCTTGGTGCCCGCCTGGGTGCCGAAGAGGATCCTGGGCTGCTTGCCGCCGCGGACGGGGTGCGGGTGCGAGGCGACGACCTCACCGAGGAAGGCGTTCAGCCGACCGGTGGGGACGCGGGTCTCCCAGCCGGCGAGGGCGGTCTCGATCGCCGGGACCAGCTTCTCCATGTGCCTGCCGGTGACGGCGGAGACGTTGACCCGCGGGGCCCACGCGATCTGCGCGAGCTCCGTCTCGATCTCGCGCTCCAGGTAGTAGCGGCGCTCCTCGTCGAGGGTGTCCCACTTGTTGTACGCGATCACCAGGGCGCGCCCGGCCTCCACGGCCATGGTGATGATGCGCTGGTCCTGGACGCTGATGGACTCGCTGGCGTCGATCAGGACGACGGCGACCTCGGCCTTCTCCACGGCGGCGGCGGTGCGCAGCGAGGCATAGTAGTCCGCGCCCTCCTGGAGGTGGACGCGGCGGCGGATACCGGCCGTGTCGATGAACTTCCAGGTGATGCCGCCGAGCTCGATCAGCTCGTCGACCGGGTCACGGGTAGTGCCCGCGAGCTCGTTGACGACGACGCGGTCCTCGTTCGCCACCTTGTTCAGCAGCGAGGACTTGCCGACGTTCGGACGGCCGATGAGCGCGATCCGGCGCGGTCCGCCGATCGCGGTGCCGAAGCGCTGTGCCGGGGCCTCGGGAAGTGCTTCGAGTACGGCGTCGAGCAGGTCGCCGGTGCCGCGGCCGTGCAGCGAGGAGACCGGGTACGGCTCGCCGAGGCCCAACGACCAGAGCGCGGTGGCGTCCGCCTCGCCGCTCTGCCCGTCGACCTTGTTGGCGCACAGCACGACGGGTTTGCCGGCCCGGCGCAGCAGCTTGACGACGGCTTCGTCGGTGTCGGTCGCGCCGACGGTCGAGTCGACCACGAAGACGACCGCGTCGGCGGCCTCGATCGCGTACTCGGCCTGGGCGGCGACGGAGGCGTCGATGCCCAGCACGTCCTGCTCCCAGCCGCCGGTGTCGACGACCTTGAAGCGGCGGCCCGCCCATTCGGCCTCGTAGGTGACGCGGTCGCGGGTGACGCCGGGCTTGTCCTCGACGACCGCCTCGCGGCGGCCGATGATCCGGTTCACCAGCGTCGACTTGCCGACATTGGGGCGGCCGACGACGGCGAGCACGGGAAGCGGTCCGTGACCGGCCTCACCGATCGCGCCCTCGACCTCTTCGGCGTCGAAGCCCTCCTCCGCGGCGAGCTCCATGAACTCCGCGTACTCGGCGTCGCCAAGCGCTCCGTGCTCGTGGTCCGAGCCGTCGGAGTGAATCTGGTCGTTCATGAAGTCCGTTCCTCTTTGCGTCATCATCGATGGGCCACGTCCACGCGGCCCACTACTCAAGTCTTACCTACGCCCGGTGAAACGCCTGGCCTCGTCCAGATGGGCGGTCAGCCGCGCCTGGATCCGCACCGTCGCCTCGTCCAGCGCCTTCCGCGTCCGCCGCCCACTGCCGTCGCCCGCGTCGAAGGCGTCGCCGAAGACGACATCGACCCGGCTGCGCAACGGCGGCAGTGCCGACACCAGTCGCCCGCGACGCTCGGTGCTTCCCAGTACCGCCACGGGCACGATCGGCGCCCCGCTGCGTACGGCGAAATACGCGAGCCCGGCACGCAGGGAGGCGAAGTCGCCCTCGCCCCTGGTGCCCTCGGGGAAGATCCCGAGCACCCCACCGCTCTCCAGCACGCCGAGGGCGTCGGTGATGGCGGTGCGGTCGGCGGTCGTACGGTCCACCTTCAGCTGCCCGATTCCGCGCAGGAACGGATCGAGCGGACCGACGAACGCCTCTTTCTTGATCAGGAAGTGGACGGGCCGGGGCGCGGTGCCCATCAGCATCGGACCGTCGATGTTGTGGGAGTGGTTCACTGCGAGTATGACGGGTCCGGAGGCGGGAACCCGCCACGCACCGAGGACGCGGGGCTTCCACAGCCCGTACATCAGGCCGATCCCGATCCCGCGCCCGACCGCCGCACCGCGCCGCGAGGGCGAGCCCGTGGCTCGGGTCACTTCACGGCCCGCTTCTCCTCGACGAGGGTGACGACGCACTCGATGACCTGCTGGAGGGTCAGCTCCGTGGTGTCCACCTCGACGGCATCGTCCGCCTTGGCCAGCGGGGAGGTCTTGCGGCCGGAGTCGGCCGCGTCCCGCTTGATCAGCGCCTCCTTGGTGGCGGCGACATCGGAGCCCTTGACCTCGCCGCTGCGGCGGGCGGCGCGCGCCTCCGGCGATGCGGTGAGGAAGATCTTCAGGTCCGCGTCGGGCAGCACCGTGGTGCCGATGTCGCGGCCCTCGACCACTATGCCCCGGTCGGCCGCGGCGGCGATGGTGCGCTGCAGTTCGGTGATCCGGGTGCGCACCTCGGGGACCGCGCTGACAGCGCTGACCCTGGAGGTGACCTCCTGGGTACGGATCGGGCCCGAGGCGTCCTCGCCGTCAACCGTGATCGTCGGGGCGGCCGGGTCCGTACCGGAGACGATGACCGGCTTCGCGGCGGCGGTCGCCACCTCCATCGCGTCGTGCACGTCGATGCCGTTGTTCAGCATCCACCAGGTGATCGCCCGGTACTGGGCGCCGGTGTCCAGGTAGCTCAGGCCGAGCTGGGCGGCGACGGCCTTGGACGTGCTCGACTTGCCGGTGCCCGAGGGCCCGTCGATGGCGACGATCACTGCGGCCGGGGCCGTCCGGGCGGCGGCGCTTGCGGTTTCCACGGTGGTGGACACCTTCCTGGTACACGGGGTGGGCGGGACGGGGACGCGCGAACCCGCCCCGCACAAGGTTACCGAGTGTCGGAGCGGTCCTCTGCACCCCTGTGGACAACCGCCTCCCGGGCCTGCCGCCCCGGGTCTACTGGCGTATCGACCAGCCCTGCTCACGCAGTGCCGTGCGCAGCTCGGCGGCCGCGCTCGGTTCGACCATGAGCTGGACCAGGCCCGCCTGCTGCCCGGTGGCATGCTCGATTCGGACGTCCTCGACGTTGACCCCGACCCGTCCCGCGTCGGCGAAGATCCTGGCCAGTTCGCCCGGCCGGTCGCTGATGAGCACGGACACGATCTCGTACGAGGCGGGGGCCGTCCCGTGCTTGCCGGGCACCCGGACCCGTCCCGCGTTGCCGCGGCGCAGGACGTCCTCGATGCCTTCGGTGCCTGCGCGGCGCTTGTCGTCGTCGCCGGACTGCAGACCGCGCAGCGCCCGTACCGTCTCGTCCAGATCGGCGGCGACCCCGGCCAGTACGTCGGCGACCGGCCCGGGATTGGCGGAGAGGATCTCCACCCACATCCGGGGGTCGGAGGCGGCGATCCGGGTGACGTCCCTGATGCCCTGGCCGCAGAGGCGTACGGCGGTCTCGTCGGCCTCCTCCAGCCGGGCGGCGACCATCGACGAGATCAGCTGCGGGGTGTGGGAGACCAGGGCGACGGCCCGGTCGTGGGCGTCGGCGTCCATGACGACCGGGACGGCGCGGCAGAGCGCGACCAGCTCCAGGGCGAGGTTGAGGACCTCGGTGTCGGTGTCACGGGTCGGTGTGAGGACCCAGGGGCGGCCCTCGAAGAGGTCCGCGGTGGCGGCGAGGGGGCCGGACCGCTCCTTGCCGGCCATGGGGTGCGTACCGATGTACGGGCCGAGGTCGACGCCGCGGGCTTCCAGTTCGCGGCGCGGGCCGCCCTTGACGCTGGCGACGTCGAGGTAGCCGCGGGCGACGCCGTCCCGCATGGCAGTGTCCAGCACCGAGGCGACGTGGGCGGGCGGCACGGCGATGATCGCCAGGTCGACAGGGCCCTCGGGCGCCTCGTCCGTACCGGCGCCGAGCGCGGCCGCGGTGCGGGCCGATTCGGGGTCGTGGTCGACGAGGTGAACATGGATGCCGCGCCCTGCCAGGGCGAGGGCCGCGGAGGTGCCGACGAGGCCCGTTCCGATGACGAGGGCGGTTCTCACTGGGCGATGTCCTTGCGGAGGGCGGCGGTGGCACCGAGGTACACGTGCGCGATCTCGGACTTGGGAAGGTACGTCTCGACGTGCGCGAGGATTCGTACCACGCGGGGCATGGCGCCCACGATGTCCAGCTCCTGGGCGCAGATCAGTGGTACGTCGACGATACCGATCCCGCGCGCCGCGGCGGCCGGGAAGTCGCTGTGCAGATCGGGGGTGGCCGTGAACCAGATGCTGATCAGGTCGTCCGCGACGAGGCTGTTGCGCTCCAGGACGGCGGTGAGCAGGGCGCTGACCCGCTCACCCATGTGTCCGGCCTCGTCCTGCTCCAGCTGGACGGCTCCACGGACCGCTCGTACCGCCACGTCGTGCTCCTCGCTTCTTCGTACGGGTCGCGCCTGCTGTCCGCCTGCGTGATCCTTCTGCGGGATCAGCCTAGAGGGGAGGGGCGAGGGGCGGCCGCGGTGCTCTCCCAGTGAGACGGGGCAGGGCGGTGGGGCGGGAGAAGGACGGCGGCCGGAGAGTTATGTTCCGGCGCCGCCGGTGCCACCGCCCTGGCCGCCACCGCCCAGCAAACTGCCCAGCAGGCTGCCGAGGTCGCTTCCCGCCATGGTTCCGCCTTTCCGGATGAGGTGATTTATCGACAATGTCGATCAGAACCGGGGCTCCTGCCACTTGGGCGGGGCCGCCGTCACACAGCGGTCGCCTGACCGGCCCGGCGGACATCGGCCAGAAGCGCCGCCGCCGCGACATCCCGATGCTCGCTGTCCCGCAGTGCGGCCGGCTGGTCCGGCCAGGGAGCGGATGTGTTCGGCGATGGCCCGCATACGGGCCGGGTACGGCAGGCGTTCGAACCTGGTGTACAGAACGGATACTTCTTCTCCGGGGTGCGGAGGTTCTCCGGGGTGCGGAGGCGTCGTCATCGCGCTCACCGGAGGGCGGCGCGGCGAGCCTTTCCGATCACCGTCGTGGTGATCGGAACACCGAGGATCTTCCGGTGCAACATGTTTTCGCCCACGTAACCTCGCCGGCATGATCACCCCTGACGCCGAGACTCTCGTACGCGACCACACGGTCTACTCCTGCGTGATGGGCTCACGCGCCTTCGGCCTCGCCACGGACGGCAGCGACACCGACCGGCGCGGCGTCTTCCTCGCGCCGACCCCGCTGTTCTGGCGGTTCGACAAGCCACCGACGCACGTCGACGGCCCGGCGGAGGAGCAGTTCTCCTGGGAGCTGGAACGCTTCTGCGAGCTGGCCCTGCGCGCCAACCCCAATGTGCTGGAGTGCCTGCACTCGCCTCTGGTGGAACACGTCGACGCGGTGGGCCGTGAACTCCTCTCCCTGCGCGGGGCGTTCCTGTCCCGTCTGGCCCATCAGACCTTCGTCCGGTACGCGTCGGGCCAGCGCCGGAAGCTGGAGGCGGACGTACGGCAGTACGGGGCGCCGCGCTGGAAGCACGCCATGCATTTGCTGCGGCTGCTGACCAGTTGCCGGGATCTGCTGCGCACGGGCGAGCTCGTGATCGAGGTGGGGCCCGCCCGGGAGGAGCTGCTGGCGGTGAAGCGCGGCGAGGTGCCATGGCCGGAGGTCGAACGCCGCATGACCCGCCTGGCCGAGGAGAACGACGAGGCGGCCGAGTGCTCCCCGCTCCCCCCACAGCCGGACCGGGCTCGCGTGGAGGACTTCCTGATCCGCACCCGCCGGTCGTCCGCGCTCCGGCCCGACCAGGGGTGAACGGCCCGCCCCGCCGGCGGGCGCGCCCCGCGGACGAGCGGACATTCAAGCCCGTCCGGCGATCGAGGACAACGACGCCCGCCCCGTCAACCGCGCACGCACCACAAGATCGTGCAGCCCGTCGAACCCGCCGGCCCCCTCGGGAAGCCTGGATTCCGCCTGCGCCTCGTCAAGCGCCCCGTGCAGTATCTCGATGTCCCGGGACACCACGGCCCCGTCCGCATCCTCCGCTCCCTTGTGCTCGGCCTCGGCCTTCGCGGCGATCAGCTCGGGCAGATACGCCGGAGCGGCCACCTCCCCGAGGAGCGTCGGCAGATGCGCCCGCACCTCACCGCTGCGCATCAGATGGATACCGGTGAGCAGCGCCCGGAACGTGTACAGCAGCGGCTTCAGTTCGCCCGTCTTCTCGAAGAGCCGCCACTGAGTGTTGGCGAACCCGCGGTAGTGGTGCGCGTGATTGCGGGTGAGCACATCGGGCGCCAGCTCCACCAGTTCCGCGTGCAACTCACTCGTGTGCACAACGAGCGGAGACAGCAACTGTTCCAGCACGTAGCCGTTCGGTTTCAGCATCAACCGGACGAACTTCCGCAGATCATGGGTGACCAGGTCCATCTCGACCCCGCGCCTGTCCCACATCCGTGAGCGCGTCTCCTCGGGCCTGCGCAGCCCGAGGAGTTCGTCCGCGGGCAGGAGATGGACCCCCCGAAGGTCCACATCCGAGTCCCTGGACGGGAACCCGTACAGATGCGCTCCGGAGACCGTGGCGAACACCAGCGGGTCGCGCTCTTCGGCGAGCACCGGGCCGAAGTCGGTGACCGGCAGCCCGGCCTCTCTCAGGTGCGTCGTTTCCGTACTCATGGATCAAGCGTCCCAGAGCGCCCCCAGCGACAGCAGATCGCTCCGGTACTCGATCCGCTCCGACCACTCCTTGGGCCAGGCCCCCGCCCCCAGATGCGCCCCGGCGAGCGCGCCGGTCAGGCAGCCGAGGGAGTCCGAGTCGCCCCGGGTGCAGGCGGCCCGGCGCAGGGCGGTGACGGGTTCTTCGGGGAAGAGCAGGAAGCAGTGCAGGGCCGTGGCCAGGGCCTCCTCGGCGATCCAGCCGTCGCCGGTCGTCTCGCAGGGATCGGTCTCCGGGGACGGGTCGCGCAGGGCGTCCTGGACGCGGGCCAGGGCGGTGAGGCATTCGTCCCAGCCGCGCTGGATGTACAGCTCCGGGGAGGAGTCGCCCGCGTACCGCCAGAGGTCGCCGAGCCAGCGCGTGAGGTAGCGGCTGCTGTTCTCGTAAGCGTAGCTGCGCAGCTGCCCGATCAGTCCCATCGGCTCCGCGCCCTGCGCCAGCAGGTACACCGCGCGTGCCATCAGGTCGGACGCGGCGAGCGCGGTCGGGTGTCCGTGGGTGAGGGCCGCCTGCAACTGGGCGGCGCCGGAGCGCTGTTCGTCGCTCAGCCCCGGCACGAGCCCGACCGGCGCGACCCGCATGTTGGCGCCGCAGCCCTTGGAGCCGGTCTGGCTGGCCTCCTGCCAGAGCCGGTCGCTGTCGAGCAGGCGGCAGGCGGTCATGCAGGTGCGGCCGGGGGCACGGTTGTTGTCGGGCGAGTGGTACCAGTCGACGAACTCCTCGCGCACCGGGCGGGCCAGCCGCAGCGGGGTGAGCAGCCCGCGGTCCATGGCAGTACGGATGCCGCGCCCCAGGGCCAGCGTCATCTGGGTGTCGTCGGTGACGATCGCCGGCTTCGGCAGCCGCATCTGACGCCACGGCCCGCACTTGGCGAGGATCGAGGGCACGTTGTTGAACTCGGTCGGGAAGCCCAGTGCATCGCCGAGCGCGAGCCCGGTCAGTGCGCCGGTGGCGGCCTGTTTGGTGATGGTCCTGGTCACGATCACGTGGTTCTTCCTTCCGGTCGCAGGAGTGGGGGGTGCAGGGCGGTAGCGGCACCCGCCCGGTAGAGAGCGGCCGGTTTTCCCCGTCCGCCGGTGCGGCGCGGCGATCCTTCCACGGCCTGGACGAAGCCGGGCGTGGTGAGGACCTTGCGCCGGAAGTTGGGCCGGTCCAGCTCGACGCCCCAGACCGTCTCGTAGACCCGTTGGAGTTCTCCCAGGGTGAATTCGGGCGGGCAGAAGGCGGTGGCCAGGCAGCTGTATTCGAGTCTGGCGCCGATGCGGTCGTGTGCGTCGGCCAGGATGCGGTCGTGGTCGAAGGCGAGCGGGCCGAGGGTTTCGGCGTCCCACCACCGCGCGTTGGCGGCGTCGCCCCCGCCGCGGGGCTCGGGCAGGTCGGGGACGAGTGCGGTGTAGGCGACGGAGACGACCCGCATCCTCGGGTCGCGGTCCGGGTCGCTGTAGGTGCGCAGTTGTTCCAGGTGGAAGGCGGACACGGTGCCCTCGGTCAGGCCGGTCTCCTCGGCGAGCTCCCGGCGGGCGGCTTCCTCGGCGGATTCGCGGGGCTGGACGAAGCCGCCGGGCAGTGCCCAGTGGCCCTTGTACGGGTCCTCGCCCCGCTCGACGAGCAGGACGTTCAGCCGGGTGTCGCGGACCGTGAAGACGGCGAGGTCGACGGTGACCGCGAAGGGTTCGAAGGCGTACGGGTCGTAGCCCGCGGGCACGTCGGCGCTCATCGGTGCTCCGGGAGGGGTGCGGCGAAGTTCCAGCCGGCGGCGAGCAGGGTGTCGACGGCGGTGAGCGCGGTGGCCAGGCGTTCCTCGTGGGTTCCGGTGAGTTCGATGAACCGCCTTCCGGTGCGGGTGAGTTCGGCCCGGAAGCGGTCGGTCATCCAGGGCCGCAGCTCCTCGCCGTCGCGCAGCCCGTCGTCCTCGAAGGCGACGCCCTCGTGGTCGGTGAGCAGCCACAGGTGATGGGCGACGCGGTCGGCGGTCTCCTCGACGAGCGGGTTGCGGCCGCCGATGTACCGCTCGTGCCAGACGGTGGTGGCGAAGGAGTCGGTGTCGCAGAAGAGCACCGGCGACCCGGTGCGCGCGGCCGCCTCCTCCTTGGCGTTCTGCGCCTCGGCGATCAACGGGAAGTCCTCGGTGGTGAAGGCGACGTCCTCCCACTGCGCCCCGGGCCACCGGTCGCGCAGCGCGGCCAGCTTCTGTTCGCTGAACTCCCGCCCGTACTCGGCGACGTAGCGGGTCTGCGTCCAGACGCCGCCGCGCCTGCGGTAGTGGTCGGCGAGGGCGCGGGCCATCGTCGTGGTGCCGGTGGATTCCGCGCCGAGGACGACGATCCGGCGGGTGAGCGCGGCCCGTACGGGCGGTTCGAGGAAGTCCCAACAGCCGACCGGGTCCTTGCGGACGGCGGTTCCGGAGACCGGGAAGACCGTGCGGTCGGGGTCGACGCAGACGGATTCGGCGCCGAACCGGCGCGCCAGTTCCTCCCCGTACGACTCCGAGGTGAAAACGGCGTCCACCGGCTCGGGCACGGCCTCGGTGAAGACGGCCATGTGGGCGTCCCAGATGGCCGGGTCGTGGAGATCCATGCGGATGTCGTCGACGGCGCCCACGACCCGTACGTCCGGGTGCACCTCCCGCATCCACGCCACCCGGTCGTCGAGCGGTACGGACTCGACGGAGGCGGCGCACACCAGCACGGTCAGCCGCTCGCACCGGTCCTGCGCGGTGCGGACGAGGTGGTGGTGGCCGGCGTGGGGCGGATAGAACTTGCCGAGGACGAGCCCGTGCGCGAAGCGCTTCATGCCGCTGCCTCCACGGGCCGGTGCTGTACGGCGAGATCACGCTGCCAGTTGCGCAGGCCGATCAGGCACAGCGTGAGGAAGCCGACGTACAGCAGGGAGGTCGGATACAGCTCCTTGTACGCGTACAGCGGGATGTACACCACATCGGCGGCGATCCAGAGCCACCACGACTCGACGAGCTTCCTGCACTGTCCGTACGTCGCCGTCAGGGACAGCGCGGTCGTCAGGGCGTCCCAGAAGGGCACGGTCGAGTCGGTGGCGTGGTCCAGCAGGACGGTGAGGGCGACGGTCCCCACCGCCCCTGCCGCGAGCAGCCAGGTCCATTCGGTGCGGGTGGTGCGTCGCACCGGCAGGTCCGGTGCACCTGGTCCACCCCCGTGGGTCCAGGTCCACCAGCCGTACGCGGCAAGGGCGATGAAGACGATCTGGAGGCCGGCGTCGGCGTACAGGCCGGACTGGGCGAACAGCAGGATGAAGAAGAGGTTGTTGGCGATGCCGATGGGCCAGTTGGCGAGGTGCTGGCGGGCCACGAGCCAGACGCACAGCGCCCCACTGCCGAAGCCGAGCACCTCGGTCCAGCTGACCGGGGTGTCGAGGACCGTCACCAGGGGTTGCTGCAGGGGATCGAGGACATCCGCGAGACTCACTCCCGCCTCCTTAATAGTCATTCTGACTATAAAGGTGGAACGGGCACAGCAAAAGGCCCGCGGCCGATTCCTGTTCGAAAATCGAAAGCAGGAACCGGCCGCGGGCCGTGGAGCGGACGCGCTTACAGACCGACCTCGCGCATCAGCATGCCGACCTCGGTGTTGGTGAGGCGGCGCAGCCAGCCGGACTTCTGGTCGCCCAGCGGGATCGGCCCGAAGGAGGTCCGTACGAGCCGCTCGACCGGGAAGCCGGCCTCGGCCAGCATCCGGCGGACGATGTGCTTGCGGCCCTCGTGGAGGGTCACCTCGACCAGGTAGTTCTTGCCGGTGTTCTCGACGACCCGGAAGTGGTCGGCGCGGGCGTACCCGTCCTCCAGCTGGATGCCGTCCTTGAGACGCTTGCCCAGGTCGCGCGGGAGCGGTCCCTGGATGGCGGCCAGGTAGGTCTTCTTCACCCCGTACTTGGGATGGGTCAGGCGGTGGGCCAGCTCGCCGTGGTTGGTGAGCATGATGATGCCCTCGGTCTCGGTGTCCAGCCGGCCGACGTGGAAGAGCCGCGTCTCACGGTTGGTGACGTAGTCGCCGAGGCACTGGCGGCCGTCCGGGTCCTCCATGGAGGAGACGACACCGGCGGGCTTGTTCAGCGCGAAGAAGAGGTACGACTGGGCGGCCACGGTCAGACCGTCGACCTTGATCTCGTCCTTGTGCACGTCGACGCGCATGCCCTGCTCGACGACGATCTCGCCGTTGACCTCGACACGTGCCTGCTCGATCAGCTCCTCGCACGCCCGGCGCGAGCCCATGCCGGCCCTGGCGAGGACCTTCTGCAGCCGCTCGCCCTCCTGCTCGGCGCCCGGGTGGGTCTTGGGCGTCCTGATGTCGGGCTTGCCCGCGTACCTGTCCCGGTTGCGCTGCTCGATCTTGGCATCGAGCTCGCGCGGACGGGACGGGGCGCCCTGGCGACGCGGGCCGCCGCTCCTGCCGCCGGACTGCGCGGGCTTCGGGCCGCCCTTGGCGCCGCCACGGGCCGCCGCGCCGCGGCCCTTGCGGGGTCCTTCGCCGCTCTTCTCTCCGGTGGAGCCCACGTCGTAGCGGCGCTCCTCGGGCCGGGGCCGACGGGGACGCTGCTCCTGCTTGCCGTCGCGGCCGGCGCCGGCACCCCGGGGATTCCGGTTGCCGCCGCTCTTGCCGCTGCCGCTTCCGCTGTTCCTGCCACTGCTTCGCATCAAAATTCCGTCTTGTCGTCTGCGTGAGTATCCGGGGTGTCCGGTGCGTCCGGATCGAACGACGGCACACCCTCTAGCGTCTCAGCCTCGATCGCGTCCGCCTCGGGGAGGAAGGGCGCGAGCTCCGGGAGCTCATCCAGGCCACGCAGGCCCATCCGCTCCAGAAAGTAGTTCGTCGTCCTGTACAGGATCGCACCTGTTTCGGGTTCCGCGCCCGCTTCCTCGACGAGGCCCCGCTGGAGCAGGGTCCGCATGACCCCGTCGCAGTTCACGCCGCGGACCGCGGACACTCTCGACCGGCTGACCGGCTGGCGGTACGCGACCACGGCGAGGGTCTCCAGGGCCGCCTGTGTGAGACGGGCCTGCCGGCCGTCCAGGACGAAGCCCTCGACGGCCGCCGCGTACTCCGGGCGGGTATAGAAGCGCCAGCCGCCCGCGACCAGCCGCAGATCGAAACCGCGGCGCTGCACGGCGTACTCGTCGGCCAGCTCGCGCAGCGCGTCGGCGACGGCCCTCCGGGGCCGCTCGAGCACCTTGGCGAGATGCTCCTCGGTGGCGGGCTCGTCGACGACCATGAGGACGGCCTCCAGTGCGGGCTTGAGATCAAGGTCCGCGACGGTGGAACCCGTGGTGTCCTGCTGACTCATGCCTTCACATCCTCCTGGACGTCCTGCGCCTCGGTCACCTCGGTGTCGAACTCGTCCGTCACGACGGGCTCGGCCCCCTCTCCTCCGGCCCAGCGCACCAGAAGTTCCCCGAGGGCCTCGTCCTGGTCGAGCGCGACGGCCTTCTCCCGGTACAGCTCCAGCAGCGCGAGGAACCGGGCGACGACGGTGAGGGTGTCCTGGGCGTCCTCGGTGAGCACCCGGAAACTGATCTCCCCCGCCTCCCGCAGCCGCGCGACCACGATCTCGGCCTGTTCCCGCACGCTGACCAGCGGTGCGTGGATGTGATCGACGTACACCTGCGGCTCGGGCCTGGGCTGCATCGCCTTGACGGCCAGCCCGGCGAACCCCTCGGCCCCGATACTGATGACGACCTCGGGCAGCAGCTCGGCGTGGTGCGGCTCCAGCCCCACGGTCCTCGGGAAGCGCAGCCCCTCCGACTCCAGCCGGTCACTGAAGATGTCGGCGATGCGTTTGTACGCGCGGTACTGGAGCAGCCGGGCGAAGAGCAGGTCCCGCGCTTCGAGCAGCGCCAGATCTGCCTCGTCCTCCACCTCGGCGGCCGGCAACAGCCGGGCGGCCTTCAGATCGAGCAGGGTCGCGGCGACGACGAGGAACTCGGTGGTCTGATCCAGGTCCCAGTCCGGCCCCATGGCGCGGATGTGCGCCATGAACTCGTCGGTGACCTTGGACAGTGCGACTTCGGTCACATCCAGCTTGTGCCTGGAGATGAGCTGCAGAAGCAGATCGAAGGGCCCCTCGAAGTTCGCCAGCCGTACGGTGAACCGCCCGTCGTCGGCGGGCTCGGGGGTCGAGCCCGGTGTTGCCAGTACGACGGTCTCGGCGGGCGTTGGGGGCGCCTCGGGCCCGGCGGGCGCGACGGATGCGGCGGCCGCTGCCGCATCGGCCACCGCCCGGGCAACGGATTCGCCGTCCCCGCCCTCCACCGGCGCGGCCCGGCCGCCCGGGCCGCGGCCCAAGGGGCGGCGAGGGGTGCGGGCGGGCTCGTCGGTCGTCGGCATGAGGGTCCAGGGACGGCGGGATACGGGCGGCGGGCGTACGAGAAGGGCCGGTCCGTCGGAAGGATGCGCTCCGGGCAGGCTACCGGCGCCCCACCGGTCAGCGGCCGCGCAGCCGCCGTACGAGGATGCTCGCGTCGCCCCGCGACTCCAGGTCCGCCAGAACCACCGCGACCGCCTCGCGGACGATCCGCCCGCGGTCGACCGCGAGCCCGTGCTCCCCGCGCAGCACCAGACGGGCGTGTTCGAGGTCCATCAGTTCCTCGGCCGAGACATAGACGGTGATCTTCTCGTCGTGCCGCTCCCGGCCGCTGGGCCGCCGGTTCGCCCCGCGCCCGCCTCCGCGCCTGCGCTGCTGCTGAACGGCGGGAGCGGGAACCGCCTCCGGAGCCGACGCCGGTGCGGACGACGACGTGGCGGACCGAGTGGCCGACCGTTCCGGCGGCGAGGACTGCTGGGGCCTGCGTCCCGACTGCGCCGCCACCGCGCCCCGGGCGCCGTCACCGCCGCGGCTGCGTGACTCCCCCGCGTCGGCGTCCGCCGCGGAGTGCTCCTCCCGAGCCTCGGTCTCCGTCGCGCCCGCCCCGGACCCGTCGGCCCCGGGATCGCTCTCGCCGGCCGGCCCGGGTACCCGGGCGTCGCCGTTCGCCTTGCGCCGCCGGTCCGCCGGGGACGACGCCTGCAGGCCCATCCCCCCGGTGGTACGGAACAGTTCGTCGGCCCCGGGCAGACTCACTCGGCGTGACACCGGGCGAGCACCTCCCTGGCGAGCTGGCGATAGGCGGCGGCACCGACCGAGTTGGAGGCGTACGTGGTGATGGGCTCACCGGCGACCGTGGTCTCCGGAAAGCGCACGGTGCGCCCGATGACCGTGTGGTAGACGTGATCGTCGAAGGCCTCGACGACGCGCGCGAGGACCTCGCGGCTGTGCACCGTACGGGAGTCGTACATGGTGGCGAGGATGCCGTCGAGCTCCAGATCCGGGTTGAGCCGCTCCTGGACCTTCTCGATGGTCTCGGTGAGCAGTGCCACACCTCGCAGCGCGAAGAACTCGCACTCGAGCGGCACTATGACCTTGTGGGCGGCCGTCAGGGCGTTCACGGTGAGCAGGCCCAGCGACGGCTGACAGTCGATCACGATGTAGTCGTAGTCGGCCATCAGCGGCTTCAGGGCGCGCTGCAGCGTGGACTCCCGGGCCACCTCGCTCACCAGCTGCACCTCGGCAGCCGACAGGTCGATATTGCTGGGCAGCAGGTCCATGTTCGGGACCGCGGTCTTCAGCAGGACCTCGTCGGCCGACATGCCCCGCTCCATGAGCAGGTTGTAGACCGTGAGGTCGAGCTCCATCGGGTTGACGCCGAGCCCGACCGACAGGGCTCCCTGCGGGTCGAAGTCGACGAGCAGGACGCGGCGCCCGTACTCCGCGAGCGCGGCACCCAGGTTGATGGTCGACGTGGTCTTGCCCACGCCGCCCTTCTGGTTGCACATCGCGATGATCTTCGCGGGACCGTGGTCGGTCAGCGGTCCCGGGATCGGGAAGTAGGGCAGGGGCCGACCGGTCGGGCCGATCCGCTCGCGGCGCTGGCGGGCAGCGTCGGGCGCGAGGGTGGCCGCGTACTCCGGATCGGGCTCGTACTCGGCGTCGGGGTCGTAGAAGTGCCCCTGGGGCACCTCGTCGAAGTCGGCGAAGTGGGCGGTCTCTCGGCCACTCTCGTTGCCGGCCATGGCGTTCACGTGTAGGCCGTCCATCATCTGGGGGGCTGTCGTCATGTGCTGATTGGTGGCGAAGGTGCGGACAGCGACGGAGCCGACAGCCTCCAGCCCGTGCGGGCTCCGGCCCCGTGCAGGCATCCCTGATTGAACACCCCCGGGAGTAATTGTCGACTCATTCACAAGTCGTCTTACCTCCTTGGACGTGACCAGGAAACTTATCGATAGGTCAGCGTGGCACCATGCCGACGATTGGCGACTCTATGGCGTGTCACCGCTCCGCAGCAACACAATCCGCCGGACCCGGCCCGATGTGTCGGCAATCGAACACCTCCCTGTCAAGGGCACGCAGCCAGCCGGGCGCACTTCTGACGGGTGCACGAATCGGTAGAAGGGTTACGTTCGACACGAGTTGAACGAGGAACGCGCAGTGGCCCGACATGCGTCCGGCCGGACCTTGCTCGGCAAGGTCCGGCCGGACGCGTGAGGTTGACGGGAAGTGAAGGGGGAGACCCTCCCACACCCTTCAGGCTGCGGGGAACCCTCAGCCGAGAAGCGAGCTCAGCTCGACGTGCTCCAGGCCGTGCGCCTCGGCCACCTCACGGTAAACGACCTGCCCGTCATGGGTGTTGAGACCCTTGGCGAGTGCGGCGTCACGGCGCAGCGCCTCGACCCAGCCCCGGTTCGCGAGCTCCACGATGTACGGCAGCGTGGCGTTGGTGAGGGCGTACGTGGAGGTGTTCGGCACCGCGCCCGGCATGTTCGCGACGCAGTAGAAGACCGAGTTGTGGACCATGAAGGTCGGCTCGGCGTGCGTCGTCGGGTGCGAGTCCTCGAAGCAGCCACCCTGATCGATCGCAATGTCGACAAGTACACTTCCGGGCTTCATCTTCGCGACGAGCTCGTTGGTGACCAGCTTCGGAGCCTTGGCGCCCGGGATGAGCACGGCGCCGATGACGAGGTCGGCCTCCATGACGGCCTTCTCCAGCTCGAAGGCGTTGGAGACGACGGTCTTGACCTTGGTGCCGAAGACCTTGTCGGCCTCGCGCAGCTTGTTGATGTCCTTGTCGAGCAGCGTGACGTGGAAGCCGAGACCGACGGCGATCTGCGTGGCGTTCCAGCCGGAGACGCCGCCGCCGATGACGACGGCCTCACCGGGGGCCGTGCCCGGGACGCCGCCCGGCAGCACACCACGGCCGCCGACCGAGCGCATCAGGTGGTAGGCGCCGACCTGCGGGGCCAGCCGGCCCGCGACCTCGGACATCGGGGCGAGCAACGGCAGCGCGCGGTTCGCGGTCTCGACCGTCTCGTACGCGATGGCCGTGGTGCCCGACTCCAGCAGCGCGTCCGTGCACTCGCGGGAAGCGGCGAGGTGCAGGTAGGTGAAGAGGATCTGGTCCTTGCGGAGGCGGTGGTACTCCTCGGCGACCGGCTCCTTGACCTTGAGCAGCAGGTCGGCGGTGGCCCAGACCTCGTCGGCGGTGGGCAGGATCTGCGCCCCGGCGGCGATGTACTCCTCGTCCGTGATGGAGGAGCCGGCCCCGGCGCTCTCCTCGACGACGACCTGGTGGCCGTGGCGTACGAGCTCGTTCACACCGGCGGGCGTGATCGCCACGCGGAACTCGTTGTTCTTGACTTCGCGGGGGATGCCGACCTTCACGTCGATCACGGTCCTTGGCTCAGAGGGTTACCCGGGCACAGTTCTACATACCCGGACATACACAGAATAAATGGAGACACCGCGAACACACGCGGTAGAGCCAGTTTAATGAAGGGTTTCGCCCTGTCTAGCCTTATAAAGCATTAATTTTCACTCACCACACTACGGATTTCGTAGGCTGCACCCTCCTCGCCCAGCAATCTGTCGGCGAGACCGCGGTGCAGCCTGGCCGCAGCCGGGTCGCCGAGCCGGTCGAACGTGTCGGCCAGCCGCAGTTCCAACGCCGCCTGCAGCCGCACGTCCCCCGCCTGCCCGGCCCAGTGAACGGCCTCCTGGCAGGTGCGCAGCGACTCGCGCGGCCGGCCCGCGTACTCCTGCACCCGGGCCGCCTCGCTCAGCGCCCGCGCCTGCGCCGGCACATCGCCGAGCCTGCGGTACCCGGCCGCGGCGGCCCGCCAGTTCCGCAGCGCCTCGCCGTACCGCCCCGCGTAGGTGTGGACGGCGCCGAGCCGCCCGTACAGCCGCGCCTCGTCGGCCCGCTCGCCCTGGGTGAGCCGCTGTGCCAACGCCCGGCCGTACCAGTCGGAGGCCCGCTGGAAGTCCCCCAGCTCGGCGTAGGCGCCGCCTACGGATTCCATCGCGCGGCCGATGGCGTACGGATCCTTCGCGGCCCGTCCGGCGTCCGCCGCGGCCCGGTAGCGGGTCAGCGCCTCCCGCGTACGGCCGGTCCTCGCGTCGAGGTCCGCGAGGTTGAGCAGGGCGGCGGCCCGCTCGCGCGGCAGGTCGCACCGCTCGGCGACGGCCAGGACCAGACCGTGCAGTCCGTACAGCTCGGGCGCGGCGGCCTCGGTGCCCTGGTGCACGGCCAGCGCCCGCACCAACGCGGCCACCAACCGCCTTGCCAGGGTGTCGAGTTCACCGTCCTCGACGGCGATCCTGGCCGAGGCGAGCAGGGCCGGCCGACGGATCCGCAGCCATGCGGCGGCCGCATCGGGGCCGGGGAAGCGCAGCGAGCGCGGCAGCCCGGCGAGCTTGCGGCGGGCCGCGGAACCCTCGGGTTCGGTGACCGCCCGGCAGGACTGCAGCAGCCGTACGGTCCGCTCCAGCATCCGGGCCCTGGCGAGCTGGATCTCCGTCGGCCGGTCCATGGCCTCCAGCAGCGCCCGCAGCAGCGGGGCGAGGCAGCCGGGCACCTCGTACTGCGGCTGATCCGCCCCATCGCTGCGCAGCAGCCCCAGGGCCACGAAGTCATCGAGGGTCGTCCGGGCGGCGGAGACCGAGCAGCCGGCCAGCGCGGAGGCGGTGTGGGCGTCGGCGAGCCCGGCGGGGGCGAGGGCGAGCAGGCGCAGTATCCGTGCGGCGGCCGGCGACAGGGAGTCGTGGACCAGCCGGAAGGCGCGGGCCAGCGGGCGGGCGCCGGTGGACTGCTCCGGGTCGTCCGGGAGCTCGCGCAGCTGTTTGGTGACATCGGCGACGGATGCCATGGGGTGCGCGGCGAGCCAGCCGCCGGCCATCACGAGGGCCGTCGGCAGTCCGCCGCACTCCTCGGCGAGGGTCTCGGCGGTCCGCGGGTCGACGGTGATCCTGACCTGGCCGATCGTGCGGGCGAGCAGCCGGACGGCGGAGCCCGCGTCCAGGCCGCCGATGGTGCAGGGGCGGACGCCCGGGATTCCGGTCAGCGGGCCCTCGGAGGTGGCGACGACCAGGCAGTCGGGGTTGTCCGGCAGCAGCGGGTCGACCTGTTCCGCGTCCACGGCGTCGTCGAGGAGGAGCAGCGCGCTGCGCCCGGCGAGCGCTTCGCGGACCAACTGGGAGAGTTCGTCCCCTTCGGCGCCGGGCGGGCCCGTCACGCCCAACTGGTCGAGCAGTTCCCGGGCGGTGCGTTCGGTGGGAACCGGTGCGCCGCCGGGTTCGGTGAGCCGGGCCCGGAACAGACCGTCGGGGTGGTCGCCGGTGGAGAGCAGCCGGCGGGCGAGCTCGCCGGCGAGTGCGGTGCGTCCGGAGCCGGGGCGTCCGGCGATCAGCAGAACCCGGGCGCGGGCGGCCTTACGGCCGGCCAGGGTGTCCAGTCCGGCCCGCTCGATGTCGGCACGCAGCGCCTTCAACTCACGTTCACGGCCGAAGAATCGGGGTGGTGCGACGCCGGAGGGCTCCTCGGTTCCGGCCGCCTTGGCCGGGCCGCTGGTGTCCACCGCCTGATCCGTCACGGGCCACGCTCCACTTCGCTGCACGCATTGCCCGCCGGGGACTCCGGTCAGGGCATTCCGAGCGTAGTTCAGGCGAGTGGACGGATTCCGTGGAGCGGGGCGCGGAGGTCCCCCGATCGGATCAGCATCTTTTCCTATCGGGAGGCTTCGGTGAACCGTTCAGCGGCCGGCCCGCGGACCGCCGGACCACGCACGGTCCTTACGAGCCGCCGGGCAGCGCACCGTCAGACCTCGAACGGGCGGGCGGGCCACGGCGCCTCGGCCGGGCGCAGCGAGTCGATCCCGTCACCGGCGAGCACCGCCGCGAGCGAAAGGACGCCCACCACGAGGCAGTTGTTGTGCAGGTCCCCGGCGAGCACCCCCCGTACCAGCTCCTGGAGCGGCACCCGGGCCAGCTCCATGTCGGACTCCTCCTCGGAGACCGCGTAACGCTCCCCGTCGGCCTCGGAGAGCTGCCGGGCGAGGAAGATCCGTACGGCTTCGTCGCAGCCGCCGGGTGTGGTGTAGACGTCGGTCAGCACCCGCCAGTCCTCGGCCTTGGCGTACGCCTCCTCGTAGAGCTCGCGCTGAGCCGCCTGCAGCGGGTTCTCACCGGGGATGTCCAGCAGTCCGGCCGGGATCTCCCAGAGCTTGTGGCGCACCGGGTGGCGGTACTGCCGCAGCACGAGGACCCGGTTCTCCTCGTCGACCGCGAGTACGGCGACCGAGCCCGGGTGGACCTGGTAGTCGCGGCGTACGACCGTGCCGTCGGGCATCACCACTTCATCGGTGCGGACGCTGGTCTTGTTGCCCGTGAAGGGCGTCTCGGTCGCGGTGACCTGCCACTCCTCGGGCGTGTCCTGGAAACCCATCTACGTCCTCCCACGAAAAACAGAAACCGGGGCACGCGACCTCAATGGATCCGTACCCCGGTCAACGTTAGTGCCTGTGCACCGCCGGACTACTTGCCCGACGCGGCGCCCTGCTCGGCGCCGGCCCCGACGCCCGTCTTGCGCGCGACGGCCGCCTTCACCAGGCCCGCGAAGAGCGGGTGCGGGCGGGTCGGGCGGGAGCGGAGCTCCGGGTGCGCCTGGGTGGCGACCAGGTAGGGGTGGATCTCGCGCGGATACTCGACGTACTCGACGAGCTTGTTGTCCGGGGAGGTGCCGGAGAAGACCAGACCGGCCTTCTTCTCCAGCTCGGCGCGGTAGGTGTTGTTGACCTCGTAGCGGTGGCGGTGGCGCTCCTCCACGTACGGCTGGCCGTCGTAGGCCTCACGGACCAGCGAGCCCTCGGCGAGCTTCGCCGGGTACAGGCCGAGCCGCATGGTGCCGCCCAGGTCGCCCGCGCCCTCGACGTACGCCAGCTGCTCCTCCATCGTCGAGATGACGGGGTGCGAGGTGGCGGCGTCGAACTCGGTGGAGTTGGCGTCGGGGATCTCGGCGAGGTTGCGCGCCGCCTCGATCACGATGCACTGCAGGCCGAGGCAGAGGCCGAGCAGCGGCACCTTGTTCTCGCGGGCGTACTGGATGGCGCCGATCTTGCCGTTGACACCGCGGTCGCCGAAGCCGCCGGGGACGCAGATCGCGTCGACGTCGGCGAGCTGCTTCGCGGCACCGGCCGGGGTCTTGCAGTCGTCGGAGGCGACCCACTTGACCTTGACCCGGGCCTTGTTCGCGAAGCCGCCGGCCCGGATGGCCTCGGTGACCGAGAGGTAGGCGTCGGGCAGATCGATGTACTTGCCGACGAGCGCGACGACGACCTCGTGGTCGGGGTTGTGGACGCGGTCCAGCAGGTCGTCCCACGTCGTCCAGTCGACGTCGCGGAACGGCAGGTCGAGCTTGCGCACGACGTACGCGTCCAGGCCCTCGGTGTGCAGCACCTTGGGGATGTCGTAGATCGACTTGGCGTCCACGCAGGCCACCACGGCGGCCTCGTCGACGTCGCACATCAGCGAGATCTTGCGCTTGATGGCGGTCGGTACGTCACGGTCTGCGCGCAGCACGATGGCGTCGGGCTGGATGCCGATGTTGCGCAGCGCGGCGACGGAGTGCTGGGTCGGCTTGGTCTTGAGCTCGCCGGACGGGCCGATGTAGGGCAGCAGCGAGATGTGCACGACGAAGACGTTGTCCCGGCCGACCTCGTGGCGGACCTGGCGGACGGTCTCGAGGAACGGCAGCGACTCGATGTCACCGACCGTGCCGCCGACCTCGGTGATGACGACATCGACGTCGTCGGTCGCCATGCGGCGGATGCGGTGCTTGATCTCGTTGGTGATGTGCGGGATGACCTGCACGGTGTCACCGAGGTACTCGCCGCGCCGCTCCTTGGCGATCACCTGCGAGTAGACCTGGCCGGTGGTGACGTTGGCGGAACCGTCGAGGTCGACGTCGAGGAAGCGCTCGTAGTGGCCGATGTCCAGGTCGGTCTCGGCGCCGTCGTTGGTGACGAACACCTCACCGTGCTGGAACGGGTTCATCGTGCCCGGGTCGACGTTCAGATACGGGTCGAGCTTCTGCATGGTGACCCGGAGGCCGCGCGCCTTGAGCAGGGCACCGAGGCTTGACGCAGTCAGACCCTTGCCGAGGGAAGAGGCGACACCCCCGGTGACGAAGATGTGCTTGGTCGTCGTGGATGTGGGCTGCATAGCCAAAGGGGGCTCCCGTGGTCGCGATCGTGAGGTGCGTGCCGGCGTTGCCGTCCGGAGAATTCCGGAGGTGCCGTCGCTGCGGTTCGGGGGCCTCGTCTGCTGTTGCGAACGACCACCGGTCCACGGGCTACCAGGGTATCAGCGACGAAGGGGGCCTGCTTCCGGCCACGCCCCGCACAATCACCCCACGTGATCACCACGGGTCCCTCACGCCACACCCGTTCGGCTCAGGCGTTTCGACGGACGTTACTGAGACAGTCGCGCAGATCATTCCGGTGCGTCGTATCCTGCTCGGACACTCGCTCCGGGCGAGGTACCGAGCTCGCAGGTTCCCCCACAACAACCCCTTGCGACGACCTCTTGACCCGCAGTAATGCCCTACGGGGCGACATGGCCGTTCGACTGGAGATGCACGTGGCCGGGCGCATCGAGGATTACGCACTCATCGGAGACATGCAGACCGCCGCCCTGGTCTGCCGGGACGGCACAGTGGACTGGCTGTGCCTCCCCCGCTTCGATTCGCATGCCATTTTCGCGGGACTTCTGGGTACCGAGGAGCACGGCTTCTGGCGCCTGGGACCGGCGCGGGAGGACGGGGCGGAGCCGCCGTCCGCGAACCGCCGCCGCTACCGCGGGGACTCTCTCGTCCTGGAATCGGAGTGGGACACACCGCGCGGAACGGTCAGAGTGACCGATTTCATGCCCCCGCGTGACGGTGCCCCGCAGGTCATCCGAATCGTGGAAGGAATCAGCGGCCGGGTGCCGATGCGCTCCGAGTTGCGGATGCGGTTCAGCTATGGGCGGGTGACGCCGTGGGTGCACAAGGTCGACGGCCGCACGGTCGCCGTCGCGGGCCCGGACTCCGTCTGGCTGGACACCTCCGTCGACACCTACGGCGAGAACCTGACGACGTACTCCGATTTCACGGTCGCGCCGGGTGACCGGATCGCGTTCACGATCAGCTGGCAGCCCTCGCACCACGAGCCGCCGGGCCTGCCGGACCCGGAGGGCTCGCTGGACGCGACCGCGGACTTCTGGCGTGAATGGGTCGAGCAGTGCACGTACCACGGGCCCTACCGCGAGGCCGTGGTCCGCTCCCTGATCACCCTCAAGGCCCTGACTTACGCGCCGACCGGCGGCATCGTCGCCGCGCCGACCACCTCCCTGCCCGAGGACATCGGCGGCTCCCGGAACTGGGACTACCGCTACACCTGGCTGCGCGACGCGGCGATCACCCTCTCCTCCCTGCTGCGCACCGGCTACCGCGAGGAGGCCCGCGCCTGGCGCGAGTGGCTGCTCCGGGCGGTCGCCGGCGACCCGGAGAACCTGCAGATCATGTACGGCATCGCGGGCGAGCGCGAGCTGGGCGAGGCCGAGCTGGACTGGCTGCCCGGTTACGAGAACTCCGGCCCGGTCCGGGTCGGCAACGGCGCCGCGGGCCAGCTCCAGCTGGATGTGTACGGCGAGGTCACCGAGGCACTGCACCTCGCCCATATGACCGGCCTGACCCGCAACGACTACGCGACGGGCCTCCAGCTCAAGCTGATCGAGTACCTGGAGAAGCACTGGGACGAGCCGGACGAGGGCATCTGGGAGGTGCGCGGCCCGCGCCGCCACTTCGTCCACTCGAAGGTGATGGCCTGGGTAGCCGTCGACCGCACCATCAAGCTGATCGAGTCCGGGGACGCGGAAGGGCCGCTGGAGCGGCTGCGCGAGCTGCGCGACGACATCCACCGCGATGTCTGCGACCGGGGCTACGACAAGGAACGCAACACCTTCACCCAGTCCTACGGATCGAGGGAGCTGGACGCCTCCCTCCTGCTGATCCCCCAGATGGGATTCCTGCCGCCGGACGACAAGCGTGTGATCGGCACGATCGAGGCGATCCAGCGCGAACTGTCCACGGAGGACGGCTTCGTACTGCGCTACCCCACCAAGGGCGAGGACGCGGGCGTCGACGGTCTGGAGGGAGACGAGGGCGCGTTCCTGGCCTGTTCGTTCTGGCTGGCCGACGACCTCGCGATGATCGGCCGGGTCGACGAGGCACGGCAGCTCTTCGAGCGGCTGCTGTCCCTGCGCAACGATCTGGGCCTGCTCGCGGAGGAGTGGGACCCCCGGCTGCAGCGCCAGGTGGGGAACTTCCCGCAGGCGTTCAGCCATGTGCCGCTGATCGACACGGCACTGCGCCTGACGGCGAGCGGGGCGTACGTCGGCTGACCGCCGGGTGGGGCCCATCCCCGTGTTCTCTCCCAGCGGCTGTGCCCACCGCACGGCCAAGAGGACACGGGGGTGGGATCCAGGGCTTCCGGCGGCCGGCGGCCGCCCCGCCTCGGCCGCAGCCGGAGCTGCTCACCCGCCGCGAGATCAAGCAGCGCGTGAGACACTCGCTGCGCCATTCACGACCTGACCCCTTGTGGCGTACGCCACAATCGACAGGGGGTCATTCAATTCGCTTGGCTGCGCGACGAGTTGCCGGGAGAAAAAGGCCTCACCGTCCGGTCCGTGACCATCCGGTGATGTCTCCGGAGCGCAAGCCCGGGTAGCGTCCGATCCCATGGACAATCAGGGCGGAATCACCGTGCAGCGGGCCCTTGAGCTGCCGGGGCTGCGCAGCGGGCTGCCGGAGGTGGTGGCCGGCGCGGACCGGCTGAACCGTACGGTGCGCTGGGTGCACGCGGGCGAGGTCCCGAACATCGCTTCGCTGCTCAAGGGCGGCGAGCTGCTGCTCACCACCGGCCTGGGGCTCGGTACGCGCCCCGCCGAGCAGCGTGCCTTCGTCCGCAGGCTCGCCGACCGCGGGATCGCCGCCCTGGTGGTGGAGCTGGGGCCGCGGTTCAGCAGGCTGCCCGCGTCGATCGTGGACGCCGCCCGCGCGGCCGGTCTGCCGCTGGTCCAGCTGCACCGGGAGGTGCCGTTCGTGACGGTGACCGAGGAGATCCACACCGAGATCGTCAACGGTCACTACGCGCTGCTGCGGCAGGCCGAGGATGTGCACCGGCGGTGCACGGAGGCTCTGCTCGGCGGCGGTGGCGTGCCTCAGGTGCTGAGCATCCTCGCGGACTTCGCGGCCAATCCGGTCTTTCTGGAGACGGCGGACGGCCAGTTGCTGTATGCGGCGGGACCCACGTCCGGCCCGGTCGGCGCCGACCCGCTCCAGGTGTGGGACGGGATGCGCGGCGGCCGGGCGGCCCGTGAGTCGCCGCCCGCCGGTTCGGTGCTGGTGGATGTGCCGGGTGGCGGTCCGGGAACGGGTTCGGTACGGGCCAGGCTGGTGCTGCTGGCCGTGTCCGGGCCTCTGGTGCCGGTGCACCGGATGGCGGCGGAGCGGGCGGCCGGGATTCTCGCCGTCGTGCTGATGCAGGCCCGCCAGGAGGAGGAGCTCGCGGCACGCGGCCGGGGCGACTTCCTGACGGACCTCGCGGAGGGCCGGATCACGCCTGAGGACGCGCCGGCGCAGGCCCGCGTGCTGGGTTTCAAGCCGGGTGAGATGCCACTGCTGCCGGTGGTGATGCGGCTGGCTCCCGAACTGTCCGTGTCGGGGAACTGGGCGCTGCTGGCTCGGGCGGTGCTGGAGGAACTCTCATCTGTGGGTGTGCCGGTGCTGCTCGGAGTGCGGCCGGTGGAGGGACGGGTTCCGGTGCTGCTCGGGCTGCGGTCGGAGACGGAGCGCACGGCGGTCGCGGACCGGGTCGCGGCGGCGCTGCGCGCCGGCGTGGAGCGGGCCGGTCTTGAGCGTGCCGGATCGCATCCGCCGGTCGTGGTGGTGGGTGTGGCGGGCGGCTGGGCGGCGGCCGGAGCGGGGCTGCGGCACGCGGCGGAGACGGCGACGGCCGCGCACGGTCTCAGCGACCGGCCCTGGTACGACGCCCGGCGTCTGGACATCGATCTGCTGCTGTGGCGGCTGCGGGACCATCCGGATCTGGCGGCGTTCGTGGACCGGGCGATCGGTCCGCTGCGCGATCACGACCGCACCTCGCGCCCTCCGCTGCTGCCGACGTTGGAGACGTATCTGGCCCACGCCGGCCGCAAGGCGGAAACGGCACGCGAACTGCACCTGAACCGCCAGACGTTGTACAACCGGCTGGCCCGCATAGGCGAGCTCCTCGGCACCGATCTGGACGACCCCCAGGCCGTCCTGGCCCTGAGCCTGGCCCTGCGCGCCCGCCGCCACACGTCGTAGCGCCGGAGCGGTCCGACGAGCGGCCCGTTCACCGTGTCCGGGCTGCCGCCAGCGGCTGTGTCAACTCGTCGTAGACGCTGAGAACCTGAGCGATCGTGTCGTCCTCCGTCGGCCAACTCGCGGCCTGCGCACGCCCCGCGGCCACCAGGTCCGCACGCCGCTCCGGATCGCCGAGCAGCCTGACCACCGCCCGCCCGAGCGCCACAGCGTTCCCGTACGGTACGAGCTCCGCCGCGTCCCCAACTAGTTCGGGCACCCCTCCGACCGCGGTGGCGACCAGCGGAACGCCGAGCCGCAGCGCCTCCTGGGCGAGCACCGAGCGCGCCTCCCACCGGCTGGACAACACGGCCAGATCGGCGGCGGCAAGGAGTTCCGCGATGTCGTCGCGGCTGCCGACGATCCGCACGGGCAGTTCCTCGTTCCGGATCCGGCGCTGCAGAGCGGCCCGCTCGCACCCCTCCCCCACGATGATCAGCAGCGGTACAGGGTCGATTTCGCGCCATACCCGTGCGGCGTCGAGCAGCATGTCGTACCCGTGGTGCGGCACGAGACTCCCGTAGGAAATGATCAACGGCCGCTCCACCGCACCGAGTTCGGCCCGCGTCTTGTTTTCGTGGACGAGGTCGGCAGCGGGCGACACCGGGGCGGACACCGGCGAGAGCCGGGCATCGCGCGCGCCTCGGAGCCGCGCCCGGTCGACCAGGTCCGATGTCGTACCGAGCACAACCGCCGCCGTACGGGCGGCCCTTCGCTCCATCAGGTGGAGCAGCCGGCTACGGGCACCTTCGGCGTGCGCGCGGGCGTGCCAGGTGACGACCAGCGGGACACGCCGGCCGCCGAGCGCGAGAGCGGCGCGCACGGCGGCGTGCAGACCGTGCGCGTGGACCACGTCCGCCGTCAGACAGGCGGTACGCAGCGCGGCGACGGCCGCGGGATCGCTGCGCCGCGGCACGGGGGTGAACCGGGCGCCCGTACCGGAGAAGTCGTAGGCGTGGTCCAGTTCGGCCGGGGCGCAGACGGTGACGTGCACGCCTCTCGCCACCAGCCCAGCGGCCAGCGAGCTGACGTGGGCGCTGCTGCCCGCGCTGCCGCCGCCCAGGACTTGGACCGTACGCAGCTGTGACACGTTGAATGGCTCCCGGGGGTCCCTGTGTCCCTCCCGGCAGGGTTTGCCCCGTCGCGTTGTCCAGCACGCACCCTCGCACGCACTGGACGACGCTCCTTCCGGGCAAAACCTTGCCGGTCACGGCACTAGTAGGGGTGATGGCACCGCCAAGGATGCCAGTCCGTACGCACGTTCCGGCACAGTCGGGCCACTGTCGCGGTGCACACAAGGGCAACCGGTCGTGGCGTACCACTCGCACGGGTGACGAAGCGGCACGATGTTGTCGCGGCCGTGTGCTCGGGACTCCCCGTCAGCGGTCCGCCGTCAACCGGACGAGCCGGCTGACCTGGTCCCCGTACACCGTCGCCGCGACGAGTCCGACCGCATGGGCGACGAGCCCGGCCCGGCCACGGCCCGCGACGATGGCGACCCCGACCGCGGCGCCCAGGGCGTGGGCCCCGGTGTCCCCGATCATGGTGCGCTCCCCCAGGTCGTCGGCGACGAGAGCCGCCACGGCCCCCATCGGCGCGGCGGCGAGCGGGCCGCCCAACAGGCCCGGGGCCCCGAGGGCGAGCACGGTGACGGCGGCCGTGGCGGGCCGTACGTCCGTCAGATTGACGAGGTGCGCGGTCGCGGCGATCACGACCCCGGCGAGGATCCGGTCGACGGGCCGGTCCTTGAGCAGCACACCGGCGGCGAGCCCGGCGGCCCCGATCCCGAACAGCTTCACCGCGCCGCTGGTCACCTCACCGTCCCGCAGAGCCCCCAGGTGGGCGCGGAAACCGCGGCGCGGATCGCCCGCACCGACGAGGTCGTCGTACGCCCCGCAGCCGCCTGCCGCGAGTACGGCGAGTGCTGCGGCGTACTTGGTGGGAGCCGGGAGCGGAAGGACGGCGGTTCCGGCTGCGGCGCCGAGGGCGACGGCCGGTCCCGCGTACAGATCGACGGTGCGGCCCGCGTGGTTGGTGCGCTGCCAGCCCCTGCGCGACCGGGTCCGCAACGCCCGGTACACACCCCCCGCGACGGCGGCTGCGACGGCACCGGACACGGCGGCCCTGCTGAATGCTGCTCCCATACGGGCCAGGCTAAGGGCTGTCCCGTAATCCGTGGTGGATCAGCGCGCGGCGTCAGATGTGGTGCATCGCAAGGCGGAGGGACGCCCGCATACTGGATGTATTCGGGCGTTCCGACAACGCGGCGAGGTGCCGCAGCTGTCGTCGCGCGCCCACCAGGGATTACGGGAGAGCCCTTAGGCACCGGTCCGCAGGCTCCGCCCGGCGGCCGCCCGGTACGGGAGACCACCGGGCGGACCCCGGCAACTCGGCACAGCCGCGCGCCGACCGGCCGCGCAACCCCCCGCAACCTGTGCGCGTCGAACCCGCTACCCGTCCGCCCGCGCCGCGGCCAGCAGTTCCTCCGCATGGGCCCGTGCCGTCTGCGAGTCCTCCTGGCCCGCGAGCATCCGGGACAACTCCCGTACCCGGTCCTCGCCCTCCAGGACCGTGACCCCGCTGCTGGTCACCGCCCCGTCGACCGTCTTCTCGACCAGCAGCTGCCGGTCGGCGAAGGCCGCCACCTGCGGCAGATGCGTCACGACGACGACCTGCGCGGACCTGGCGAGCTTCGCGAGCCGCCGCCCGACCTCGACGGCGGCCTTGCCGCCGACCCCCGCGTCGACCTCGTCGAAGAGGTAGGTGGGTACGGGATCGGAGCCGGCGAAGACCACCTCGACGGCGAGCATCACCCGGGACAGCTCACCGCCCGACGCGCCCTTGGCGATCGGCCGCGGCTGGGCACCGGGGTGCGGGGCCAGCAGCAGCTCGACCTCGTCGGCGCCGGACGGCCCGTAAGCCACGCTCCGCCCGCCGATCTCGATGCCGGACGCCTCGTCGGCCGCCTCGGTCTGCCGGATGTCGAAGGAGACCCGGGCGTGCGGCATGGCCAGCGAGGCCAGTTCCGCGGTCACCGCCTCGGCGAAGCGCTCCGCCGCCCCCGTACGCGCATCGGTCAACGCCTGTCCGAGGCCGGAGAGTTCGGCGCGCAGCGCGTCCCGCTCCGCTGTCAGCTCGCCGATGCGGTCGTCGTCGCCCTCCAGTTCGGTGAGCCGGACGGCCCCTTCCTCGGCCCAGGCGAGCACGGCGGTGATGTCCTCGCCGTACTTGCGGGTGAGGCCGGTGAGCGCGGCGCGCCGCTCCTCCACCGCGGCGAGCCGCAGCGGATCGGCGTCCAGCTGGTCGGCGTACCCGGCCAGTTCGCCCGCCACGTCGGCGAGCAGGATCGAGATCTCGCCGATCCGGTCGGCGAGTGCGGCCAGCGCCGGATCGTGGGCGCGTACGGCGTCCAGGGACCGTCCGGCGGCAGCGACCACGGTCGTCGCGTCGACACCCTCCGGGTCCTCCGGATTGCCCGCGAGCGCGGTGTGCGCGAGGGACGCCGCGGAGGCGAGCGCTTCGGCATGGCCGAGCCGCTCGGCCTCGGCGGCCAGGTCGCCGTCCTCGCCCGCTCGTGGTTCGACCGCGGCGATCTCGCCCAGCCCGAAGCGCAGCAGATCCGCCTCCTGGGCGCGTTCGCGGGCGCGCGTGGTCAGCTCGTCGAGCTCCGTGACGACGGCCCGCAGCCGCCGGTACGCCGTCGCGTACTCGGCGTGCGGCACGGCGACACCGTCGCCCGCGTACCGGTCGAGTGCCTGCCGCTGCCGTGCGGGCTTGAGCAGCCCCTGCTGGTCGGTCTGGCCGTGCACGGCGACGAGTTCGTCGGCGAGCTCGGCGAGCACCCCCACCGGAACGGACCTGCCACCGAGATGCGCCCGGGAGCGCCCCTCCGCGGAAACGGTCCGGCTGATCAGCAGCGCGCCGTCGTCGAACTCGGCCCCGGCCTCCTCGGCCCGCAGGGCCACGGCGTCGCCGTCGGACACCGTGATCCGCCCCTCGACGACCGCGGCCTTGGCCCCGATCCGTACCAGGGCGGGATCGGCACGCCCGCCGAGCAGCAGCCCCAGGCTGGTGACGACCATGGTCTTGCCCGCGCCGGTCTCACCCGTCACCGCGGTGAAACCGGGCGACAGCTCGACCACCGCGTCGTCGATGACTCCGAGCGACCGTATCCGCATCTCCTCCAACACGGACATGACCTTACGAGGTCCGGGCCCCGATGTGCGACGGACCCCGCCCTCCAGGGTTCACTCTCCCGTGTGCACCTTCGGAATGTGCACCGCCTCCGGGAAGATGTCCGCCGGTCAGTGCGGCGCGCCCCGCCACCCCGAGACGGGCAGTGCGAACTTCGCGACCAGCCGGTCCGTGAACGAGGCGTGGTGCAGCCTTGCCAGCCGTACGGGCACCGCACCGCGCCGCACCTCGACCCGCGCGCCGGCGGGCAGCTCCACGGTCCTGCGTCCGTCGCACCACAGCACCCCGTGCGGGGTGTGCTGCTGGACCTCGACGGCGAGCACCGAGGTCGGCGAGGTCACCAGCGGCTTGGCGAACAGCGCGTGGGCGCTGATCGGCACCATCAGCAGCGCCTCGACCTCGGGCCAGACGACCGGACCGCCCGCCGAGAAGGCGTAGGCGGTCGATCCGGTCGGGGTCGCGCAGACGATCCCGTCGCAGCCGAACCCGGTCACCGGCCGGCCGTCGATCTCCAGGACGACCTCCAGCATCCGCTCGGGCGACACCTTCTGCACGGCCGCTTCGTTGAGCGCCCAGTCGGTGTGGACGATGTCACCGTTGCTGCGCACGACGACGTCGAGCGTCATGCGTTCCTCGACCTGGTACGCCCGGGTGACGACCCGGTCGACGACCTTGTCCAGGTCGTCGCGCTCGGCCTCGGCGAGGAAACCGACCCGGCCGAGGTTGACGCCGAGCATCGGCACCCCGGAGGCCCGGGAGAGCTCGGCGCCGCGCAGCAGCGTCCCGTCCCCGCCGAGCACGACCAGCAGCTCACAACCGTCCACGGCCGTCGATGTGGTGTCCGTGGCCGTCTCGACGGACGGCGGCAGCGGCAGATCGGCCGCCTCGGTGGCCAGCACACGAACGCCGAGGCCGCTGCGGAGCAGACCCTGCACGACCAGCTCGGCGCTGCGGATCGCAGCCGGGCGGCCGGTGTGTGCCAGAAGAAAGACAGTTCGTGCCGCATTCGTCGTCAACGAGGCCCCTCCGCCACTGCACGGTCGACATCCGCGGGATCCAGCTCAGGTGCTCCGGCCCGCAGCCAGAGAAAGTACTCGACATTTCCCGCGGGCCCCGGCAGCGGGCTCGCCGTCACCCCCCGCACTCCGAGGCCCAGCGCCCACGCTTGGCGCGCCACCTCCCGTACCGCTTCTGCCCGCAACTCGGGGCTGCGCACCACTCCGCCGCTGCCGAGCCGCTCCTTGCCGACCTCGAACTGCGGCTTGACCATGAGGACCAGGTCCGCGTCGGGAGCGGCGCAGCGCGCCAGGGCGGGCAGGACAAGACCCAGCGGGATGAACGACAGATCGCCGACCACCAGGTCCACCGGCTCCCCGTCGATCGCTTCGAGCGTCAACTCCCGTACGTTGGTCCGATCCTTCACGGTGACGCGCGCATCGGACTGGAGCGACCAGGCGAGCTGCCCGTAGCCGACGTCGACGGCGACGACATGACCGGCGCCGGCCCGCAGCAGTACGTCGGTGAAGCCGCCGGTCGAAGCCCCGGCGTCCAGCGCCCGGCGCCCTTCGACCTCCAGCCCGAGGGGCACGAAGGCGGCGAAGGCGCCGGCGAGCTTGTGCCCGCCGCGCGAGACGTACTCGGGGTCGCTGTCGTCCTTGATCACGACGACAGCGGCGCTGGTCTCGACCTGGGTGGCGGGTTTGGTCGCGGTGTTGCCGCCTACGGTCACCCGCCCAGCGGCGATCAGCTGGCTCGCATGCTCGCGCGAGCGGGCGAGATTACGGCGTACCAGCTCGGCGTCGAGGCGGCGTCGTGCCACTCCTGCCACGTTCGGTTCAGCTCCTGTTGTCGTACGAGGGCATCGGTGCGGGTACCGGTGCGGGTGCGGGCCTGGCGTCCAGCGCGGTCAGCGCGTCGCGCAGCCCACGATGTACATCCTCGTACACCTCGATGTGTCCGTCCGCCGGTAGGTGGTCCGCATCGGCGAGACGCTCCAGCCGCGCGTCGACCTCGGCGTTGCCGGTGGGGGTGCGTCCGATGCCGAGGGGCGCGGGTGCGGCGGGTTCGGGAGAGGGCGCCGCGGCCGGGGCCGGGGTCGCGCCCTCGTCGTCCGGGGTTCCCGCGAACGGGTCCTCCGCCACATCCACGGGGGCCGCTCCGGGCGCTGTTCCGGGCCCCGGCATCGAGTCGCTCATGCGGGAAACGCTACCGCGAAGGCCTGCGGTACCGTCGAGCACAATGGCGACCATGGCGGAGTGCCGCAGCGCACTCGATAAACTTTCCGACAACCTCGCGGGGGCCGACGGCGACGTGCGCAGCGCGGCCGCCCTCGACCGCTCCCTGAGCTGCCACATCAAGGATCTCGACATCACCTTCACCGGCCGGCTGGCCAATGGCCGGATCCAGGTCCTGGACACGGTCGACGGCCCGCCCCGGGAGCAGGCGGAGATCCGGCTCGCGATGACCGGCGACGACCTCGTGGCGATGGTGAACGGCGAACTGCATTTCGCCAGGGCCTGGGGTTCGGGCCGGGTCCGGCTGGAGGCCGGCTTCCGCGATCTGCTGAGGCTCAGGTCGCTGCTGTAGCCGCGGGACGGTCCGCTTCCCTGGAGCGGCCCCGGGCGGTCGGCTCGGTCAGCCCCCGACCGATACCCCGGCGGACGCCTTGCCCTGTACGCCCACCCCGCCGCTCCGCGGCCTGCGCGCGGCCGGCACCACCAACGGCGTCCCCGTCTCCGGATCGTCGATGACCTGGCAGCGCAGCCCGAAGACCCGCTCCACCAGCTCCGCGGTCACGACCTCTCCCGGCGCCCCCTCGGCGATCACCTCGCCCTCCCGCATGGCGATGAGGTGCGTGGCGTACCGCGCGGCGTGATTCAGATCGTGCAGGACGGCCACCAGGGTGCGCCCCTGCGACTCGTGCAGCTCCGCACAGAGGTCGAGGACATCGATCTGGTGCTGGATGTCGAGGTACGTCGTCGGCTCGTCGAGCAGCAGCAACGGTGTCTGCTGGGCGAGCGCCATGGCCATCCAGACCCGCTGCCGCTGCCCGCCGGACAATTCATCGACATAGCGATCGGCAAGCGCGCCGACTCCGGTCGCCGTCATCGATTCCTCGACAATGCGCTCGTCGTCCGGCGACCACTGACGCAGCAGCCCCTGGTGCGGGTAGCGGCCGCGCCCGACAAGGTCGGCCACCGTGATGCCGTCCGGGGCGATGGAGGACTGCGGCAGCAGACCCAGCGTCTTCGCGACCTTCTTCGCCGGCGTCCCGTGGATCGTCCGCCCGTCCAGGAGCACCCGCCCGCTGGTCGGCTTCAGCATCCGCGAGAGCGCGCGCAACAAGGTCGACTTGCCACAGGCGTTGGGGCCGACAATCACCGTGAACGAGTTGTCGGGTATCTCGACCGAGAGATTCTCCGCGATGACCCGCCGGCCGTAGCCGAGAGTCACCGAGTCCGCGGTGAGGCGCTGCATGGTCGTACTCCCGGAGTCGGAGGTGATCGGGTGCGAGGGCCATCCGGACGTGGCACACCACGCCAGGGGTAAAGTTAGGTTAGCCTACCCTCTCCATCGCTCGCCCTTGTGCTCGATTCACGGGGAGCCATCCGCCTACAGGCCCAGCCTGGCGACCGCCTTCCCGCTGTCCAGCCCGCACGAGCCGTCCCCGGCGTAGGACCACGCCGCCGCACAGAGCGCCCGCAGCCCGTCGAGCACCTCCCCGTCCCCCTCCAGCACCAGGGCGTCGCCGCGCGCCGAAGCCGTCCAGCCGCCACAGCCGAACGCGTCGCCCGTACGCGTCACTTCGGGCTGCCCGGTCAGCAGCCCCCGCAGGTCGGCGTCCACATACGTCGGCCGGTGCTTCGGCTCGGCGGCCACCAACTGCGCCGCGTCCGTCACCCCGGTGAGCACCAGCAGCGAGTCCACACCGCCGTTGAACGCCCCCTCGATGTCCGTGTCCAGCCGGTCCCCGACCACCAGCGGGCGTTCGGCCCCGGTCCGCAGCACCGTCTCCCGGTGCATCGGCGGCAATGGCTTCCCGGCGACCTGCGGCTCCGCCCCGGTCGCGATCCGTACGACCTCCACCGCCGCACCGTTCCCGGGCGCGATCCCCCGGGCACTCGGAATCGTCAGATCCGTGTTGGACGCGAACCACGGCACCCCGCGCGCGATCGCATACGCCGCCTCGGCGAACCGCCCCCACGTCATGTCGGGCCCGCCGTACCCCTGCGCCACCGCGACCGGCTCGTCGTCCGCCGATTCCACCGGTAGCAGACCGCGCTCCCGCAGCGCGACGCGCAGCCCCTCGCCGCCCACCACCAGCACCCGCGCCCCGGCCGGCAACTGATCGGCCATCAGCCTGGCCACCGCCTGCGCCGAGGTGATCACATCGGCGGGCTCGGCCGGAATCCCGAGTTCGGTCAGGTGCTCGGCCACCGCGGCCGGGGTCCGCAGGGCATTGTTGGTCACATACGCCAGATGCATCCCGCCGTCCCGCGCAGTTCCCAGCGAGTCGACGGCGTGGACGATCGCATGGCCGCCCGCGTACACCACCCCGTCGAGATCGAGCAGCGCCGTGTCGTACGCCTCGTTCAACGCGGTGCTGCTGCCGCTCGGCCTGGTCCTGCTCGCCTGACTCATTCTTTGCGCTCCTCAATCCGTACTTCTGTCCCGATCATCGCGCATCCCCGTCACGCACATACCATGCAGAAATGAACACATCAGGTCCGGCCGGCCAGGGACTGCGTCTCATCCCGTTCCGCGGGCTGCGATACGTCCCCGAGCGGGTCGGCAGTCTCGCAGCGGTGACCTCACCGCCGTACGACGTCGTCGTGCGCCCCGACGGGCTGCACCACCTGGAGTCGGCGGATCCGTACAACATCGTCCGGCTGATCCTGCCGCAGGCCGACACGGCTGCGGCCCGCCACGAGCAGGCCGCCGAGACCCTGAACCGCTGGCTGGCCGAGGGCATACTCGCTCCTGATCCCGAGCCCGCGCTGTACGTCTACGAACAGCGCAACGCCGAGATCCTGCAACGCGGCATCGTCGGGGCGCTGGCGCTCTCCGCCCCCGCCGACGGCATCGTGCTGCCGCACGAGGACGTGATGGCCCATGTCGTCGAGGACCGGGCCGACCTGATGCGCACCACCGCCGCCCACCTCGAACCACTGCTGCTCACCTACCGCAACAACGGCGACGCCTCGGGCGCGACCGCCGTCATCGAGCGGACCATCGAGCGACCGCCGCTGCTCGCCACCACCACCGAGGACGGCTACAGCCACCGTCTCTGGGCGGTCACCGACCCGGCCGACCGGGCCGAGATCGAAGCCGATCTCGCCCAGCACCAGGCCCTGATCGCCGACGGCCATCACCGCTGGGCCACCTACCTCCGCCTCCAGCAGGAGCACACCGCACCCGGCCCCTGGGACTTCGGCCTGGTCCTCCTCGTCGACACGGCCCGCTACCCCCTCCGGGTACGCGCCATCCACCGGCTGCTGCACCGCCTCCCGGTCGCCGACGCCCTCACCGCGCTGAACGGCCTCTTCCGCATCCGCGACGTCGAGGGCCCCCTCCCCAGGGCCCTGGACGCACTCGCCGCGGCGGCCACCGAAGGCAACGCGTTCCTGCTCGCGGGCGACGGCGGCTTCCATCTCGTCGATCGCCCCGACCCCGGCCTTCTGCACCGTACGATTCGGGCCGACCGCCCGACCGCCTGGCAGACCCTCGACGCGACGGTCCTGCACGCGGCTCTGCTCGACCATGTCTGGCAGATCCCCGACGCCCCGGAACACATCGCGTACATCCACGACACCGCGGCAGCGGTCGAACAGGCCGAACGTCGCAACGCCACGGCGGTCCTGATGCATCCGGTACGCGAGGAGGTCGTCCGGGACCTCGCCCGGCAGGGCGTCACCATGCCCCGCAAGTCGACCTCCTTCGGCCCCAAGCCGGCCACCGGCCTGGTCCTGCGAAGCCTCACTCTCGGTTGACGCACGCGGCAACAGAAAAGGGCGGCACCCCTTCCGGGGTGCCGCCCTCTCTCATGCCCTACGCCTCGGACGTGCCGTCCTTGTCAGTGGCCTCGCCCTTGTCGTCGTCCGCGACGTCGCTCTCGTCGCTGTCCTCGCCCTCATCGTCACCGAGGGCGTCGACGAACTCGACACCGTCCAGTTCGGCGAGCCGGTCCGAGGCATCCGTGGCGCCGTCCTTGTCGGCCTCCAGTGCCTTCCCGAACCACTCACGCGCCTCGTCCTCGCGCCCCGCCGCCAGCAGTGCGTCCGCGTACGCGTAGCGCAGCCGCGGCGTCCATGGGTGCACGGCGTTCGAGGCGAGTTCGGAGCTCTGCAGCGTGACGATGGCGGCATCGATCTGCCCCATGTCCCTGCGGGCCCCCGCAGCCACCAGACGCATCTCGACCTGACCGGCCTTGTCGAGCTTCTGCACCTCGGGCTCGCCGGCCATGGCCATCGCCCGCTCGGGCCGCCCGAGTCCGCGCTCGCAGTCCGCCATGACGGGCCACAGCTCCACGGAACCGGTCATCCGCTTGGCCGCCCGGAACTCCGCCAACGCCTCCGAGTACTTCTGCGTCGCGTACGCGGCAAACCCGGCAGCCTCACGCACCGCAGCGACCCGCGAGGCCAGCCGCAGGGCGATCCGCGAGTACGCGTACGCCTGCTCGGGGTCCTCGTCGATCAGCCGGGCCACCATGACGAGGTTCCGCGCAACGTCCTCGGCAAGCGTCTTCGGCAGGCTCATCAGCTCCTGCCGCACGTCCTTGTCGATCTCGTCACCGGTGACGTCGTCAGGAATCGGAAGCCGCTTGATGGGCTCACGGTCCCGGTCGTCCCGCCGCTCGTACCCACCCCGGTCGTCGCGCCCGCGGTAACCGCCCCGGCCACCGCGGTCATCGCGCTGCCCGCGATACCCGCCGCCGCGACTGTCGTCCCGACGGAACCCGCCACCACGGCTGTCATCGTCCCGGCGCGGCCCACGCGGCCGGTCGTCCCGCCGCTCGAACCCACCAGGACGCCCGC
>NZ_JBVKBV010000013.1:0-130962 GCF_055635345.1 Streptomyces sp. NPDC111516
GTTGATAGGCCAGATGTGGAAGCCCGGTAACGGGTGGAGCTGACTGGTACTAATAGGCCGAGGGCTTGTCCTCAGTTGCTCGCGTCCACTGTGTTTGTTCTGAAATAACGAACGGCCGTGTTGTTCCGGTGTTGGTTAATTTCATAGTGTTTCGGTGGTCATTGCGTTAGGGAAACGCCCGGTTACATTCCGAACCCGGAAGCTAAGCCTTTCAGCGCCGATGGTACTGCAGGGGGGACCCTGTGGGAGAGTAGGACGCCGCCGAACTCCTTTTACGGGAAAGCCCCGTGCCCTTGTGGCACGGGGCTTTTCTGCGTTCACGGCCCGATCCGTACCGTCGCGCCCGGCTCGAGCAAGGCATGGCTGGCCGGCCTGTGCCGTAGAGGGAGAGCGGCGCCGGACCAGTGAGACTCCGTCAGAATCAAGTGTGGGCAGTGGTTCTGAGCACCCCTGATCTCAGGGTATGCTTTACCTCGTTGCCACAGCGCAGCAGGCCCCAATAGCTCAGTCGGTAGAGCGTCTCCATGGTAAGGAGAAGGTCTGCGGTTCGATTCCGCATTGGGGCTCAGGCAAGATGAAAGGCCCTCACCATCCGGTGAGGGCCTTTCGCGTGTCTCGATGCTTTCGTGCCCACCGATGAAGTGCGGTCAGGTGGTGGGTGGTTCGGGGACGCGCATGGCGAGGATGGCCATGTCGTCGGAGGCCGGCTCGGCGGCGAAGCGTTCTACCGCGCGCAGGATGCGTGCTGCCACCGCGCCTGCCGTGAGTCCCGTACAGGTGGCCAGCACGTCCGCCAGGCCGTCGTCGCCGAGCATGCGGGTGCCCTCACGGCGTTCCGTGACGCCGTCGGTCACGCACAGCAGGACATCGCCCGGGGCGAGGGTGACCGTCTGCTCGTACAGTTCGAGGTCCTCGATGACGCCCAGCAGCGGCTGAGGTTCGGCGGCTGCCTCGACCGAGCCGTCCTGGCGCAGGCGCAGCGGCAGGGGGTGCCCCGCGCAGACCACCTTGAGCCGAGCGCTGCCGTCCTCCTGCGGCCACAGCTCCCCGTACAGGAGGGTCAGGAAGCGGCTGCGGGCGCCTTCGTCCAGAATGGCGGCGTTGAGGCGCTCCAGGACGGCCGGGCCGCCGAAGCCCTCGCGGGCGAGGAGGCGTAGGGCGTGGCGGGCGAGACCCGTGACGGCCGCGGCCTCCGGACCCGTACCACAGACGTCACCGATGGCGAATCCGTAGGCGCCGTCGCGGATCGGGAAGACGTCGTAGAAGTCCCCGCCGACCTCGTTGCCCTCGCCTGCCGCGCGGTAGATGACCTCGATCTCGACATTGGGGACATTGGGTAGCCCCGGCGGCAACAGGCTGCGCTGGAGGGACTGACTGATCGCCATGCGTTCCGAATACAGGCGGGCGTTGTCGAGTGCGAGGGCGGCGCGTCGGGAGAGGTCCTCGGCCAATTCCAGGATCTCCTGCCGGAAATGGTCATCGGATGGCTTTCCGAGCGTGAGCATGCCGATGACGCGGTTTCGGGCGACGAGGGGCAGGACCACGGTCTCTCCGCCCACCGCCGCGGCGGTGGCGAGCGTCGTATGGATGCCGACGCCGAGCCCGCCGGGTTCGCCGAGGCCGAGCGTACGCATCGAGGTACGCAGAGCAGCCTGGTGGGCGGCCTCGGACGGGGCCGCCCAGACACGGGCTCCCGGGGTCGGCACCGGGTCCGGAGGAGCGATCTTGGAGAGCAGGGCCTTGAGGCCGTCGATGCGCTCCTCGTCCTCGTGCAGCACGTAGGAGAGGTACGGCTCCGAGGACTGGTCGGCGATCGTGTAGACGGCGCACCAGGTGGCCAGGGTGGGGACCGTCATCTGGGCCATCAGGGCCAGGGTCTGGTCCCGGTCGAGGGTGCCCGCGAGCAGGTCGGAGGCCTCGACGAGGAAGGAGAGGGAACCACGTCGCAGACGCTCAAGCTCGCCCAGGCGGGCCGATTCGACAGCCAGCGCGATGCGGTCCGCGGCAAACTGGAGGCGCAGGGCCTCCTCGTTGGAGTAGCGTCCGGCCGCTTCCGCGGCGACTCCCAGCGAGCCCGTGAGACGTCCTTCGACCTTCAGCGGGACGGTGACGACGGAGCGCATCCCGGTCCCGCCGAGCAGGGGGACGGCGCCCGGAACGTTGTCGAGGTCCTCGTGGACGGCGGGCATCCGGGCGGAGCCGTAACGTCCCGTGCCTGCCTCCACCGGGACCCGGGCGAAACGCTGGCGGGCGGAGGGCAGTCCGGTCGTGGCCCGTACCTCCAGTTCGGTTTCGTCGTCCGTCGCCAGCAGCAGGAAGGCCGAATCGGCATCGAGCATGTCGCGGGCCCGCTCGACGGTGCGCTGGAGCAGGCCGTCGAGGTCGTCGGGGGCCGGGGAGCCGATGAAGATCTCGAACGGATCCGTCTTGTGGCCGTCGGCGTTGGCCTCGGACACCGGTGCGCGGACCGGGGACTGGAGCACGGCGCGTTCGTAGTCGCGGACGAGCAGACAGACCGTGGACGGTTCGCCGCGGGTGTCGCGGACCCGGAGGTGTGAGGCGTAGACGGGGATGGTGCGGCCGTCGGCGCCCCGGATTCCGTAACTGCCCTCCCAGCGCGAGAGCCGCAGTGCCTCGGCGATTCCGGTGTTGGTGCCGGGCGTCTGCGGCCAGGCGGTGAAGTCGGTGAGTTGTTTTCCGGTGACCTGGTCGGCGGCGTATCCGAAGAGGAACGCGGCGTCCTCGTTCCAGGCGGCGATGGAACCGGTGCTGTCGGTCTGGACGACGGCCACCCGGACGCGCTCGTCCGCGACCGGGAGCAGCCCGACGGGGAGCATGGGGCCGGCGGAGCGGATGCCCACCGGGCGTTCGGGAAGATCGAGCTGGAACCAGACGTGCTTGTGGGTGGGCGAATACTCGACGCCCCACCGGGAGGCGAGCGCCGCGCAGAGCAGCAGCCCGCGGCCGTTCTCGCGGTCCGGGCTGCCGAAGTCCAGACCTGTGCTCTGGAGCGGGATCTCGCGTTCCGGATAGTGGTCGGAGACCTCGACCCGTACGCCGTCCTCCGTACGCAGGCAGAGCACGTCCGCTGCCGTGCCCGCGTGCACCACGGCGTTGGTCACGAGCTCGCTGGTGAGGACGACGGCGTCGTCGACGACATCCGTGTATCCCCAGCCCTGGAGGGTGTCACGGACAAAGGCGCGGGCGGTCGCGACGGAGCGACCGACCGGGTCGAAGGTGGCAGCCGCGCGCGCGGTGATCACAGCACTCCCCATATGGTGTCTCGTCGCTTCCCCGAGTCCTGTGCCCGTTTCTCGCCGCTTCGATTCGCTTGCCAGGCTAGACGCTCGGTCTCGGTACCGGGTACACGAGGGCCGACTTCGGGCAGCAACGAGCAGTAGCAGTCACGGGACCGTACAAGTGTGGGCTTCCCAACAGGGGTATGTGGAGCAACCGTTGGAGGCTGCACCCCGATCGGGTCGGGCCTGGTACGTTTCAACGATTTGACGTTCGCATGGTCACCCGTCGACGGTGGGCAGTTGCGGTAGTCAACGAGGAACTGGGCAGGGTCCCAGACGAGGCCCGAACGATACGGTCAACCCCTGCGGGAGGGATCACGGTGGAGTCTGGCGTGGCGGCGCGGGGAACAGGCACGCGCACAAAAGGCGGACAGCCCGTGAAGAAACAGCGCAATGGAACCATTGACGTCGACGCGGCGGCGCTCAACAGACTCCTGGCGGGCCTGGTCGCGATGCGCGACGGGAACTTCCGCAGGCGCCTGACCGTCTCGGGCGACGGCGTGATGGCGGAGATCGCGGCAGTCTTCAACGAAGTGGCCGACCGTAACCTCCATCTCACCGGCGAGCTGGCCCGGGTGCGGCGGGTGGTCGGACGTGAGGGGAAGCTCACCGAGCGGCTGGAGACGGGCGCCTGCGAGGGCTCCTGGGCGGCCGCCATCGACGCCTCCAACGACCTGGTCGACGATCTGGCCCGGCCGGTCTCGGAGGTCGGGCGGGTGCTGTCGGCGGTCGCCGACGGTGATCTCGAACAGCGCATGGAGCTGCGGTCGCACACGGCCGACGAGACGGTACGGCCGCTGCGCGGCGAGTTCCTGAAGGTCGCCCGCACGGTCAACAACCTGGTCGACCAGCTGTCGGCGTTCACCGAGCAGGTGACGCGGGTCGCCGTCGAGGTGGGTACCGAGGGCAAGCTGGGCGGGCAGGCCCAGGTGCGCGGGATGTCCGGGTCGTGGAAGGACCTCACGGACTCCGTGAACACCATGGCGTACCGGCTCACGGCGCAGGTGCGGGACATCGCCCTGGTGACGACGGCGGTCGCCAAGGGGGACCTGTCGCGGAAGGTCACCGTCCATGTGGCCGGCGAGATGCTGCAGCTGAAGAACACCGTCAACACGATGGTCGACCAGCTGTCGTCGTTCTCCTCCGAGGTGACCCGGGTCGCCCGAGAGGTGGGCACGGAGGGCGAGCTGGGCGGGCAGGCGACCGTGCCCGGTGTGGCCGGGGTGTGGAAGGACCTCACCGACTCCGTCAACACGATGGCCGGCAACCTGACCTCCCAGGTGCGCGGGATCGCCGAGGTGACCACGGCGGTCGCCAACGGCGACCTGTCACAGAAGGTGACGGTGAGTGCCCGGGGCGAGGTCGCGCAGCTGGCCGAGACCATCAACCAGATGACCGAGACGCTGCGCACCTTCGCGGACGAAGTGACCCGGGTGGCCAGCGAGGTCGGCGGCGAGGGGCTGCTCGGCGGCCAGGCGCAGGTGCCGGGGGCCGCCGGTACCTGGAAGGACCTCACCGACTCGGTGAACACGGTCTTCCGGAACCTGACGACTCAGGTGCGCGACATCGCGCAGGTGACCACGGCGGTGGCCAGCGGCGACATGACGCAGAAGGTCACCGTCGATGTGGCCGGCGAGATGCTGGAGCTGAAGAACACTGTCAACACGATGGTGGACCAGCTCCAGTCCTTCGGTTCGGAAGTGACCCGAGTGGCCCGGGAGGTCGGCGTCGAGGGCCGGTTGGGCGGTCAGGCGGAGGTGCCGGGGGCTGCGGGGACCTGGAAGGACCTCACGGACTCGGTGAACACGGCGTTCCGGAATCTGACGGGGCAGGTGCGCGACATCGCACAGGTGACGACGGCGGTCGCCAACGGTGATCTCTCGCAGAAGGTCACCGTCGATGTGGCCGGCGAGATGCTGGAGCTGAAGAACACCGTCAACACCATGGTGGCGCAGCTGTCGTCGTTCGCCGATCAGGTGACGCGGATGGCGCGTGACGTGGGCACGGAGGGCCGCCTCGGCGGCCAGGCGCGGGTCGACGGCGTCTCCGGTACGTGGAAGGAGCTCACCGACTCCGTCAACTTCATGGCGGGAAACCTGACCTCCCAGGTGCGCCAGATCGCGCAGGTGACCACGGCGGTGGCGCGGGGTGACCTGTCGCAGAAGATCGATGTGGATGCGCGCGGCGAGATCCTGGAGCTGAAGAACACCATCAACACGATGGTCGACCAGCTCTCCGCCTTCGCCGACCAAGTGACCCGGGTCGCCCGTGAGGTGGGTACCGACGGGCGGCTCGGCGGCCAGGCGCAGGTGCCCGGTGTGGCCGGTGTGTGGCGTGATCTGACCGATTCGGTCAACGGCATGGCGGGGAACCTCACCGCGCAGGTCCGTAACATCGCGCAGGTTGCCACGGCGGTGGCGCGGGGTGACCTGTCGCAGAAGATCGATGTGGATGCGCGCGGCGAGATCCTGGAGCTGAAGAACACCCTCAACACGATGGTCGACCAGCTCTCGAACTTCGCCGAACAGGTGACGCGGGTCGCCCGCGAGGTGGGTACGGAAGGCATCCTCGGCGGCCAGGCCGAGGTGCAGGGTGTGTCCGGTACGTGGAAGGACCTCACCCAGTCCGTCAACGGCATGGCGAACAACCTGACCCTGCAGGTCCGTAACATCGCAGAGGTCACCACCGCGGTCGCCAACGGCGATCTCTCCAAGAAGATCACGGTCGATGCCAAGGGTGAGATCCTCGAACTGGTCACGACCGTCAACACGATGGTCGACCAGCTGCTGAACTTCGCCGACGAGGTGACGCGGGTCGCCCGCGAGGTGGGTACCGAGGGCATCCTCGGCGGCCAGGCCAGGGTGCGCGGTGCGACCGGTATCTGGAAGGACCTCAGCGACAACGTCAACCTGATGGCCAACAACCTGACCAGTCAGGTGCGGAACATCTCCCGGGTCTCGTCCGCGGTCGCCAACGGCGATCTGACGAAGAAGGTCACCGTCGAGGCGCGCGGCGAGGTCGCCGAGCTCGCGGACACCGTCAACACGATGGTGACGACGCTGTCGTCGTTCGCCGACGAGGTGACGCGGGTCGCCCGCGAGGTGGGCACGGAAGGTGAGCTGGGCGGCCAGGCACGTGTTCCGGGGGTCTCCGGTACGTGGAAGGACCTCACCGAGTCCGTGAACTCGATGGCGTCCAATCTGACCGGTCAGGTGCGGCAGATCGCCACGGTCACCACGGCCATCGCCAAGGGCGACCTCACCAAGAAGATCGACATTGACGCGCGCGGCGAGATCCAGGAGCTGAAGAACACCATCAACACGATGGTCGACCAGCTGTCCTCGTTCGCCGAGCAGGTGACCCGGGTGGCCCGCGAGGTGGGTACGGAAGGCCAGTTGGGCGGCCAGGCCCGGGTCCGGGACGTCGACGGCACCTGGCGCGACCTCACCGAGTCGGTGAACGAGATGGCCGGGAACCTCACCCGTCAGGTGCGGGCGATCGCGGCCGTCGCCACCGCGGTGACCCGCGGCGACCTCAACCTCAAGATCGATGTGGACGCGGCCGGCGAGATCCAGGCCCTGCAGGACAACATCAATACGATGATCGCCAACCTGCGCGACACCACGGCCACCAACAAGGAGCAGGACTGGCTGAAGGGCAATCTCGCCCGGATCTCCGGCCTGATGCAGGGGCGGCGCGATCTCGACGACGTGGCTTCGCTGATCATGAGCGAGCTGACCCCGGTCGTCTCCGCCCAGCACGGTGCGTTCTTCCTGGCCATGCCGACCGGTGACACCGACGCGGTGGGATCGGACAGCGACAAGGACAGCTCGTACGAACTCTGTATGAGGGGCAGCTACGGATATTCGGCGGGATCGATGCCGACATCCTTCCGGCCCGGTGAGACCCTCATCGGCACGGCGGCGGAGGAGAAGCGGACCATCCAGGTGGACAACGTTCCGCCCGGGTATCTGAAGATTTCCTCAGGGCTCGGCGAGGCGCCGCCCGCGCACGTGATCGTGCTGCCGGTGCTCTTCGAGGGGAAGGTTCTCGGTGTGATCGAGCTGGCGTCGTTCCAGCCGTTCACGCATATTCAGCGGGACTTCCTCAACCAGCTCGCCGAGATGATCGCGACGAGCGTCAACACCATCAGCGTCAATACGAAGACCGAGAAGCTCCTTGAGCAGTCGCAGGAGCTGGCCGCGCAATTGCGGGACCGATCACAGGAGTTGGAGAACCGGCAGAAGGCGCTCCAGGCGTCCAACGCCGAACTGGAGGAGAAGGCCGAGCTGCTGGCCCAGCAGAACCGCGACATCGAGGTCAAGAACACCGAGATCGAGGATGCCCGACAGGTTCTGGAGGAGCGCGCCGAGCAGCTCGCGGTCTCGATGCGGTACAAGTCCGAGTTCCTGGCGAACATGTCGCACGAGTTGCGTACGCCGCTCAACTCGCTGCTCATTCTTGCCAAGCTGCTCGCGGACAACGCCGAGGGGAATCTCTCGCCGAAGCAGGTGGAGTTCGCCGAGACGATCCACGGGGCCGGGTCCGATCTGCTTCAGCTGATCAATGACATCCTCGATCTGACGAAGGTCGAGGCGGGCAAGATGGACGTCAGCCCGACCCGGATCGCGCTGGTCCAGCTCGTCGATTATGTGGAGGCGACCTTCCGGCCGCTCACCGCGGAGAAGGGGCTCGATTTCTCCGTGCGGGTCTCGCCGGAGCTTCCCGCGACCCTGCACACGGACGAGCAGCGGCTGCTCCAGGTGCTGCGCAATCTCCTTTCCAACGCGGTGAAGTTCACCGACAGCGGAGCGGTCGAGCTGGTGATCAGGCCGGCCGGTGAGGACGTACCGAACGCCATCCGCGAGCAGCTCCTGGAGGCCGGCTCGCTGCGTGACGCCGACGCCGATCTGATCGCCTTCTCGGTCACCGACACCGGTATCGGGATCGCGTCCAGCAAGATGCTGGTGATCTTCGAGGCGTTCAAGCAGGCGGACGGTACGACCAGTCGCAAGTACGGCGGTACGGGACTCGGCCTGTCCATCAGCCGGGAGATCGCCCGGCTGCTGGGCGGCGAGATCCACGCGGCGAGCGAGCCGGGCCGTGGCTCGACCTTCACGCTGTATCTGCCGCTGCACCCGAGCGAGTTGCCGCCCCAGGGGTATCCGCAGATCGGCCCGGGGCCGGGTGAGGCACATGATTCCGCGGCCGAGCAAGGTCTGCCCGCGGAGGCCGGACCGAGCGCTGACCCGACGGCTGCCGCGCGGGATTCGGCCGGTGTGCCGGGTGGCTCCGATGCCGTTGGTGGCGCCGGTGCCGCTGGTGCCGCAGGGCTGATGCGGCGTCGTCGCATGACCCTGGGGGGCGCGGAGCGACGACCCGTGCTGCCGCCCCGTACAGCAGATCCGCAGGAGCCGTGGGCGCTCGGCGGGCAGGACGAACCGGAGGTCCGAAGGGCGTTCCGGTTCCACGGCGAGAAGGTGCTGATCGTCGACGACGACATCCGTAACGTCTTCGCGCTCACCAGCGTGCTGGAGCAGCACGGTCTTTCGGTGCTGTACGCCGAGAACGGACGCGTGGGCATCGAAGTCCTGGAACAGCACGATGATGTGACAGTCGTACTGATGGACATCATGATGCCGGAGATGGACGGCTATGCCACGACGGCGGCGATCCGCCGGATGCCGCAGTTCGCCGGCCTGCCGATCGTCGCGCTGACCGCGAAGGCCATGAAGGGCGACCGGGAGAAGGCGATCGAATCCGGCGCTTCCGATTACGTGACCAAGCCTGTCGATCCTGATCATCTCCTTTCCGTAATGGAGCAGTGGATGCGCGGAGAGTGATCATTAGTTGCAGGAATCGCCATGAGTTGTTGACTGACTGTGCTCGCAGGGGTGTGAGAACGCGCTGTACGGGGAACCTTCTCGTCCCCCACCGCGTTTCTGCTGTGTGCACAGTGACATGGTGGTGACAGGGTGTGGTGACGGGCGGGGTGCGGCTACCATGACCGGCACAAGGACGGACGGCGTAAGGGAGTCGTCCCCTGGGGCGGCGCCCGGTGCAATTCCGGGGCGAGGAGGGCGGGCCATGGTGCAGAAGGCCAAGATCCTCCTGGTCGATGACCGGCCGGAGAATCTGCTGGCGCTGGAGGCCATCCTCTCTGCGCTCGATCAGACACTGGTACGGGCATCGTCAGGGGAGGAAGCGCTCAAAGCGCTGCTCACGGACGACTTTGCGGTCATTCTGCTGGACGTCCAGATGCCGGGCATGGACGGTTTCGAAACGGCCGCGCACATCAAGCGGCGGGAACGGACCCGGGACATCCCAATCATCTTTCTCACCGCGATCAATCACGGTCCGCATCACACCTTCAGGGGTTACGCGGCGGGTGCGGTGGACTACATCTCGAAGCCGTTCGATCCGTGGGTGCTGCGGGCCAAGGTCTCGGTCTTCGTCGAGCTGTACATGAAGAACTGCAAGCTGCGCGAGCAGGCGGCGCTGCTGCGGCTGCAGCTGGAGGGCGACAACAACGGCGGGGCGGGCCACGAGAGGGAGCCCGCAGGGCTGCTGGCCGAGCTCTCGGCGCGGCTCGCGGCCGTCGAGGAGCAGGCCGAAGCGCTCTCCAAACAGCTCGACGACGAGTCGGCGGACGCCGCGGCCGTGGCCACCGCCGCCCACTTGGAACGCAAGCTGACCGGCCTGCGCCGGGCACTCGACGCGCTGGAGCCCGGCACCGGAAGCGGCGCGCCCGTGCTCCCCTCGTAACGTCGTACCGCGCGCGACCACCACGGGAGCGGTCCGGCGGGTCCGACCTCCGGCCGGGAACGGGCGGTTGCCCGAACCCTCGGCCCAACTGCCCCGCTGTCCCGGCCGTTCGGCGGTTTGACGGTTCGCCAGTTCGATGGGGCAGTGTTTTGGTGGATCGGTGGATCGGTGGATCGGTGGATCGGTGGGTCGGTCAGGGTGTCCGGTGGCGTGGAGGCGTGAGAGCGCGTCAGTTTCCGGCCTCTGTCCAGCGACACGGTCGGGTGAAGCGGCAGGCACACGTGTTCACGGCCGCCGACACCGGTAACCTCGGCACCATGGCCTCACGTACGTCCGGCAAGGGTTCCCAGGGCACGGCGGGCACCGCGAAGCGCGTCGGCCGTACCGCGGGGCCGGCCAAGAAAGCCGCGCCCGCCAAGAAGAGCGCGCCTGCCAAGAAGACCGCCGCGAAGAAGACCGCCCCCGCCAAGAAGGCGGCCGCGGCCAAACCGGCGCCATCGCCCACCGGTGGTGTGTACCGCCTGGCGCGCGCCGTCTGGCTCGGTGCGGCCCACGCCGTCGGCGCGATGTTCCGCGGCATAGGACGCGGCGCCAAGGGACTCGATCCCGCACACCGCAAGGACGGAGTCGCGCTGCTGCTGCTCGGCCTCGCGCTGGTCGTCGCCGCGGGCACCTGGTCGAATCTGCGCGGGCCCGTCGGCGATCTCGTCGAGATGCTCGTCACCGGAGCCTTCGGCCGGCTCGATCTGCTCGTGCCGATACTGCTCGGCGCCATCGCCGTACGGCTGATCCGCTACCCGGAGAAGCCCGAGGCCAACGGACGCATCGTCATCGGACTCTCCGCCCTCGTCATCGGGGTGCTCGGACAGGTCCACATCGCGTGCGGATCGCCCGGCCGGGACGACGGCACCACGGCGATGCAGGACGCGGGCGGGCTCATCGGCTGGGCGGCCTCCAAACCGCTGATCTACACCATGGGCGAGGTCCTCGCCGTACCGCTGCTGCTGCTGCTCACCGTCTTCGGGCTGCTCGTCGTCACGGCAACCCCGGTGAACGCCATTCCGCAACGGCTCCGGCTGCTCGGCACCAGGCTGGGCATCCTCGACCCGGTGTACGACCCCGAGGCGGACGAGGAGAGCGACGACGAGCGCTACGAGGAGCAGTGGCGCGAGGCGCTGCCCGCGCGCTCCCGCCGCTCCTCCGCACGCCGCTCCGAAGCGCCCGCGGAGTACGAGCCCGACCAGGCGGAGGCCGACGCGCTCTCCAAGCGCCGTCGCCCGCGCAGGCCCTCCGTGCAGCCCGCGATGAACCGCACGATGGACGCGGTGGACGTCGCGGCGGCCGCGGCCGCCGCGCTCGACGGAGCCGTGCTCAACGGCATGCCGCCCTCGCCGATCGTCGCCGACCTCACCCAGGGCGTCTCCGTCGAGCGCGGACGCCCGGGCTCGCCGGTGCCCCTTGCCCGGGAGGGCGAGCCCGCCACCGGGGGAGGGAAGCCGGAGAAGGGGGCGGCGCCCTCGGGCGGCGTACCCGATCTGACGAAGCCCGCGCCCGACCGCTCGCAGTCCCAGCCGCTGCCGGCCCGTGCCGAACAGCTGCAGCTCTCCGGCGACATCACCTACGCGTTGCCCTCCCTCGACCTGCTGGAACGCGGTGGGCCGGGCAAGACCCGCAGCGCCGCCAACGACGCGATCGTCGCGGCCCTGACGAACGTCTTCACCGAGTTCAAGGTCGACGCCGCCGTCACCGGGTTCACCCGCGGACCGACGGTCACCCGGTACGAGGTCGAGCTCGGCCCCGCGGTGAAGGTCGAGCGGATCACCGCGCTCGCCAAGAACATCGCGTACGCCGTCGCCAGTCCCGACGTCCGGATCATCTCCCCGATCCCGGGCAAGTCGGCGGTCGGCATCGAGATCCCCAACACCGACCGGGAGATGGTCAACCTCGGCGATGTGCTGCGCCTCGCGGACGCCGCCGAGGACGACCACCCGATGCTGGTCGCGCTCGGCAAGGACGTCGAGGGCGGTTATGTGATGGCCAACCTGGCGAAGATGCCGCACGTGCTGGTGGCCGGCGCGACCGGTTCCGGCAAGTCGTCCTGCATCAACTGCCTGATCACCTCGGTCATGGTGCGGGCGACGCCGGACGATGTCCGGATGGTGCTGGTCGACCCCAAGCGGGTCGAGCTGACCGCGTACGAGGGCATCCCGCACCTGATCACGCCGATCATCACCAACCCGAAGCGTGCCGCCGAGGCGCTCCAGTGGGTCGTACGGGAGATGGATCTGCGGTACGACGACCTGGCCGCGTTCGGGTACCGGCACATCGACGACTTCAACCAGGCCGTCCGCAACGGCAAGGTCAAGACGCCGGAGGGCAGCGAGCGCGAGCTCTCGCCGTACCCGTATCTGCTGGTGATCGTCGACGAGCTCGCCGATCTGATGATGGTCGCTCCGCGCGACGTGGAGGACGCCATTGTCCGCATCACCCAACTGGCCCGCGCCGCCGGCATCCACCTGGTGCTCGCGACCCAGCGTCCCTCGGTCGACGTCGTCACCGGCCTGATCAAGGCGAACGTGCCCTCCCGGCTCGCCTTCGCCACGTCCTCGCTGGCCGACAGCCGGGTCATCCTCGACCAGCCCGGCGCCGAGAAGCTCATCGGAAAGGGTGACGGTCTGTTCCTGCCGATGGGTGCCAACAAGCCCACCCGTATGCAGGGCGCCTTCGTCACCGAGGACGAGGTCGCGGCCATCGTCCAGCACTGCAAGGATCAGATGTCGCCGGTCTTCCGCGACGACGTGGTGGTCGGCACCGCCAAGAAGAAGGAGATCGACGAGGACATCGGCGACGACCTGGATCTGCTCTGCCAGGCCGCCGAACTGGTCGTCTCCACCCAGTTCGGATCCACCTCGATGCTCCAGCGCAAGTTGCGGGTCGGCTTCGCCAAGGCCGGCCGCCTCATGGACCTGATGGAGTCGCGGAACATCGTCGGGCCGAGCGAGGGATCCAAGGCGCGCGACGTCATGGTGAAACCGGACGAGCTGGACGGGGTGTTGGCACTGATCCGCGGGGAAACCGCTTCGTAGGTGAAGTCGGGCAACCGTTTCGTCGGGTCGTACGTCAAGTTGGAGGGAGGGACGGCAGGATGGTCCTTCCAGAGGCGGCCCGGAGCATCGGACAGCGTTCGAGTCCGATGGCGTACAAAGTCCTTCCTCCCGGTTGCCTCACCCTTTCGTACCCCCCCTAGACTGAACACCCAGCAGGTGGCTCACGCTCGAAAGGCGCCCCCGTGTCCATCGGCAACTCCCCCGAAGACGACCGGCCTTCGATCGGTCGAGTGCTTCAGCAGGCTCGTATCGCCGCAGGTCTCACGGTCGAAGAGATCAGTTCGTCCACCCGGGTGCGCATCCCCATCGTGCACGCGATCGAAGAGGACGACTTCTCCCGCTGTGGCGGCGACGTGTACGCGCGCGGCCATATCCGTACCTTGGCGCGTGCCGTCGGGATCGATCCGGAACCGCTGGTTTCACAGTACGACGGCGAGCACGGCGGCCGTCCCGCACCCACGCCCGCGGCGCCGCTGTTCGAGGCCGAGAGAATCCGTTCCGAACCCCGCCGGCCCAACTGGACGGCGGCCATGGTCGTGGCGATCGTCGCCGTCGTCGGTTTCGTCGGCTTCACCTTCTTCAAGGGCGGCGACGACGGCCCCTCGACCACGCAGGTCGCGGAGGGCTCGACGCCCAATACGAAGAGCCCAGAGCAGAAGACCAGCAAGCCCGTCGATCCCAAGCCGGTGCCTTCCGACGGTGCCATCGCCGCGGCACCCAGGGACAAGGTGACGGTGAAGCTCAGCGCCGGTCAGGGCCAGAGCTGGATCTCTGCCAAGGACCACAACGGGCGGCTGCTGTTCGACGGCCTGCTGCTCCAGGGCCAGTCCAAGACCTTCCAGGACCAGGAGCGGGTCGACCTCGTCCTCGGTAACGCCGGGGCCATCGAGCTCTTCGTGAACGGCAAGAAGGTCGAGGAGAAGTTCCAGCCCGGTCAGGTCGAGCGGCTCTCGTACACGAAGGGCGACCCGGCGGTCGGCTGACCCGCACAGGCACGTTCCCCAGCGGTACCGGCAGCGGTATCAGCAACACGGCGGGCGCCCGGCAATCCTGCCGGGCGCCCGCCGCCTTTGCTACTCGGTGTAACGGTGGAACCCTGCACGCCAGGGCGGGTGCCGGGACAAAGTAGTCTTGAGCCCATGCCCGAACGCCGTACCGTCGCCCTTGTCACTCTTGGCTGCGCCCGTAACGAGGTGGACTCGGAGGAGCTCGCAGGCCGCTTGGCAGCGGACGGCTGGGAGCTCGTCGAGGACGCCTCCGACGCGGATGTCGCCGTCGTCAACACCTGTGGATTCGTCGAGGCCGCCAAGAAGGACTCCGTCGACGCTCTGCTCGAAGCCAATGATCTGAAGGACCACGGCAGAACACAGGCCGTGGTCGCCGTCGGCTGCATGGCCGAGCGCTACGGCAAGGACCTCGCCGAGGCCCTGCCCGAGGCGGACGGCGTCCTCGGATTCGACGACTACGCCGATATCTCAGACCGTCTCCAGACCATCCTCAACGGCGGCATCCACGCCTCGCACACCCCGCGCGACCGCCGAAAGCTACTGCCGATCAGCCCGGCCGAGCGCCAGGACGCCGCCGTGGCGCTGCCGGGACACGCACAGGAGGCAGGGCCCGCCCCCGCGCCTGAGGACCTCCCCGAGGGAGTCGCTCCGGTCTCCGGGCCGCGGGCGCCCCTGCGGCGGCGGCTGGGCACCAGCCCCGTCGCCTCGGTGAAGCTCGCCTCCGGCTGCGACCGCCGCTGCTCCTTCTGCGCCATCCCCTCCTTCCGCGGGTCCTTCATCTCGCGGCGCCCCTCGGACGTGCTGGGGGAGACCCGCTGGCTGGCCGAGCAGGGCGTGAAGGAAGTCATGCTGGTCTCCGAGAACAACACCTCGTACGGCAAGGACCTCGGCGACATCAGGCTGCTGGAGACGCTGCTGCCGGAACTCGCCGACGTCGAGGGGATCGAGCGGATCCGGGTCAGCTATCTGCAGCCCGCCGAGATGCGGCCGGGCCTCATCGATGTACTGACTTCGACCCCGAAGGTCGCGCCGTACTTCGACCTGTCCTTCCAGCACTCGGCCCCCGGCGTGCTGCGGGCGATGCGCCGCTTCGGAGACACCGACCGTTTCCTGGAGCTGCTGGACACCATCCGTGGCAAGGCCCCGCAGGCCGGTGCACGCTCCAACTTCATCGTGGGCTTCCCCGGAGAGACCGAGGCCGACCTGGCGGAGCTGGAACGCTTCCTCACCGGTGCCCGGCTCGACGCCATCGGCGTCTTCGGCTACTCCGACGAGGAGGGCACCGAGGCGGTCGGCTACGAGAACAAGCTGGACGCCGACGTCATCGCGGAGCGGCTCGCGCACATCTCCCAGCTGGCCGAGGAGCTGACCTCGCAGCGTGCGGAGGAGCGCCTCGGGGAGACCCTTCAGGTGCTGGTCGAGTCCGTCGACTCCACCGACGACGAGCCGCGGGCGGTGGGGCGCGCGGCGCACCAGGCCCCGGAAACGGACGGCCAGGTGCTCTTCACCGCACGCGAGGGTCTCGTGCCCGGCCGTATGGTCGAGGCAAAGGTGGTGGGCACCGAAGGAGTGGACCTGGTGGCCGAGTGTTCCGAACTCGTGGAGGCGGCCAGATGACGGGAGTCCCGGCATCCGCGGCAGGCGGCTCCGGCGCGAAGCCGGTCCGCGGCGGCAAGCTGGGCACTGCGGCCGTCAACCAGGCCAGTCTGTGGAACATCGCCAATCTGCTCACCATGCTGCGACTGGTGCTGGTGCCCGGCTTCGTGCTGTTGCTGCTGCACAACGGCGGCTACGACCCGGCCTGGCGATCATTCGCCTGGGCGGCGTTCGCCATCGCCATGATCACCGATCTGTTCGACGGTCATCTCGCACGCACATACAACCTGGTCACCGACTTCGGGAAGATCGCCGACCCGATCGCGGACAAGGCGATCATGGGTGCGGCACTGGTCTGCCTGTCGTATCTCGGTGATCTGCCCTGGTGGGTCACGGGCGTGATCCTCTTCCGCGAGATCGGCATCACGCTGATGCGGTTCTGGGTGATACGGCATGCGGTGATTCCGGCCAGTCGCGGCGGGAAGATGAAGACTCTGGCGCAGGGGACGGCCGTCGGGATGTACGTCCTGGCGCTGACGGGTCCACTTGCCACCCTGCGCTTCTGGGTGATGGCGGTGGCTGTCGTGCTGACGGTCGTCACCGGGCTCGACTATGTGCGCCAGGCCGTCGTACTGCGGCGCAAGGGGCTCGCGGCGGAGAGGGCCGCTGCGGCGGAGGCTGCGGAGGCGGAGGCTGCTGGGGCGTCTGAGGCTGCGGAGGGGGATGCGTCTGAGGGCTCTGACGGGTCCGAGGGGGCTGACGGGTCCGAAGCGTCCGGGGTTGTCGAGGGCGCGCGGCCGGTCTCCGGGGCCTCGGGTGTTCATGGCCCGACGGAGGTCGAGCGGTGACCGCCGCGGCCCGGGTGCTGGAGCTGCTCGTGGAGCGCGGTGAGACTCTTGCCGTTGCCGAGTCGCTGACCGGCGGTCTGGTCGCGGCGGAGCTGACGTCCGTACCAGGTGCTTCGCACTCCTTCCGCGGGTCCGTGACGGCGTACGCAACGCCCTTGAAGCGCGAATTGCTGGGCGTGGACGGCGCCCTGCTGGCGGCGCGCGGCGCGGTCGATCCCGACGTGGCGCGGCAGATGGCGACAGGTGTGCGCCGCGTTCTCGGGGCAGACTGGGGATTGGCCACCACGGGGGTCGCCGGCCCCGAGCCGCAGGACGGCAGGCCCGTGGGCACGGTCTATGTTGCGGTGGCCGGGCCGGACGGCCGGGAGAATGTGACCGCGTTGCGGTTGAACGGCGGGCGCGCGGACATCCGTAATGAGAGTGTACGGAGCGTACTCGCCCTGCTCTCTGCCGAACTCGGCAAGAATGCAAGGGCACAGGATACGGAACAGAACGGGGGGAATTGATGTTTGCAGCCCTGAGTGAACACGACATCGCTCCCCGCACGGCCGCGGCGCAAGGCGGTACGGTGGGGCGTGAAGGATGCGGCTACGCGGTCCGAGGAGGGAGCCACCGATGATTCTGCTCCGTCGCCTGCTTGGTGACGTGCTGCGTCGGCAGCGCCAGCGCCAAGGCCGTACTCTGCGCGAAGTCTCCTCGTCCGCCCGAGTCTCGCTCGGCTATCTCTCCGAGGTGGAGCGGGGGCAGAAGGAGGCATCCTCCGAACTGCTCTCCGCTATTTGCGACGCGCTTGACGTACGGATGTCCGAGCTCATGCGTGAAGTGAGCGATGAGCTGTCGCTGGCCGAACTGGCCGAGTCGGCAGCAGCCAGCGATCCGGTGCCAGTGCCGGTACGCCCCATGCTCAATTCCGTCTCCGTGACGTCGGTGGCAGGTGTGCCGACGGGACGGGTGACCATCAAGGCGCCCGCGGAAGCGGTGGATGTGGTCGCCGCCTGACCCTCGTGGTCCGGTGTGAGGCGGAAGCCCCGGTCAGCCCCTCGGCGGGTGGCTGGGGCTTTTGCGTGCCCTGGGGCGCGCTCTGGAGGGGGGCGGTCCGTTCTGGATGCGGCCCGGGGGTGTCTGGGCGAGACTGCGAATAAGAGGCCTGGATCAGGAGGACCATGGGCGGACCGAAACGGTTCCGAGGTGGCTTCGCACGGTCCGAGGTGGTCCGACAACAGTCGGCCGTGACTCACCTGAAGTGTCTCGAAGCGGCCTGATGCGGGCCGCACCGGCCTGTACCGGGTGCCTGAGTGCCTCGGCTCAGGTGGAGCCGTGATACGGAGCAAGCCCGGACCTGCCGGGTGGAGAGCGCACAACGGTCTGCGGCTGCGCATTGCGCGCTGGTGGTGCACCGGTGCGCCCTCCCGCCGGGCGAGCACGCCGGACTAGGTTCGGCCGGAGGAGGCAGCCATGATACGGCGATGGGTGCCGGCGCTTGTTCTCGGCGGAGTGTGGTGGTGGGCCGTGCTGCGGCTGGTGCTGGAACCGGCCCACGCGGGGCTTGTCGAGGGCGCGGTGGCGGCGGGCGGATGGGGGCTGAGTCTCCTGCCCGTGCATGTCGCCGCGACCGCTGGGCCGAGGGGGGCGAGCGGGGCGGATGGGGATGCGGGTGTGGGACGGTGGTCCGCTACGGCGTTGCGGTGGTCCGGTCCGGGGTTGCGGTGTGCGTACTGGTGGTCCAGGGCCGGGATGCGGCGGCTGGGGCGGTGGTTCGCTCTTGGGATGCCGTGCTTGAGCAGGTGGTCCGCTGTCCTGATGCCGTACGTGGGCCGGGTTCGGCGTACTACCAGGGCATGGCTACGCCGCCGTTCGGGCGGAGGATCTGGCCGGTCATGAAGGCCGAGGCGTCGGAAGCGAGATGGAGCACGGTGTGGGCGACGTCCTCGGGCTCGCCGACCCGGCCGAGCGGGGACATCCGCGCCATCGTGGCCTCTGCCCGGTGTTGCCGGTCCGCTTCGTGGCGAGCGGTCATGGGCGTACGGATCCAGCCCGGGGCGATGGTGTTGACGCGGATGGAATGAGGTCCCAACTCGGCCGCGAGGGTCTTCGTCAGCTGGACGACCGCCGCTTTGGCCGTGCTGTAGCAGAGCAGCCCCGGGCTCGCGGCGTCGACCGCTCCCGAGGCCATGGTGATCAGTGACCCTGGTGCGCCGCGCGCGAGCATGGTGCGGACCACTTCCTGACAGGCGTACAGAACGCCCTTGAAATTGACGGAGAGCACGCGATCGAGATCGTCGTCCGTGGTCTCGAGGACGCTGCTCGTATGCATGATTCCGGCGACGGCGGCCAGGATGTCGAGGTCGCCCGCGGCGGCCACTGCGGCCCTGACCTGATCGCGGTCGGTGACATCGAGGGTGTGGACGTGGGACGTTCCACCCGCTTCGGCGATCAGGTCTCCGGTCTCCAGCAGGCCCTTCTCGTCGCGGTCCGCGCAGTGAACGGTCGCGCCCGCAGCCGCGAGCAGGACGGCGCTCGCGCGGCCGATGCCGCCCGCGGCGCCGGTGATGAACGCGGAGCGGCCCGTGAGGTCGTACGCGGTGAGGGACATGACCGGACGGTACGACCGAATCTGACGACCAGTCAACTAGTGTGTGGGGCCCGATTGGCAGCGCGGACACCAGTAGGCCGGGCGGGCGTCCTGGTCCGCTGCGCGGATGGGTGTGCCGCAGCGCAGGCAGGGGCGATTGGTCCTGCCATAGACCCAGAGCCGTTCGCTCGGACCGTACCTGCGGGGCGCGGCGCCGGTGGTCGTGCGTATCGGGCGGTCGCGGTTGGCTTCGAGGAGCTGCTTGGCCGTGGCGACGAGGCGCGCGGCGGAGGGGGAGGCCAGGTCGCCGACGGGGAGCCAGGGGGTGGCGCGGGCGAGGAAGCAGAGCTCGGCCTTGTAGATGTTGCCGATTCCGGCCAGATTGCGCTGGTCCAGGAGGGCTTCGCCGAGGGGGCGGGCGGGGTCGTTGAGCAGATTGTGCAGAGCGGTGTCGGCGTTCCAGTCGGGGCCCAGCAGATCGGGGCCGAGATGGCCGACCGCCTGCTCCTCGTCCCGGGTGCGGAGGAGTTCGAGGACCGGGAGCCGGTAGCCGACGGCCGTGTGCTCCGCGTTGGCGAGGACGGCGCGGATCTGGTGTGTGGGGCCGCCGCGCCAGGGCTCCCCCGGGGCGTACACGCGCCAGGCGCCGTCCATCTGCAGGTGGCTGTGGAGAGTCAGACCTCCCTCGATACGGGTCAGGAGGTGCTTGCCGCGCGAGATGACGTCCAGAACCGCCCGGCCGGTGAGGTCCGCGGTGGCGAACCGGGGGACGCGCAGGTCGGAGCGGGTGAGGACCCGGCCGGCGAGTGCGCAGTGCAGCCGATTGGCGGTCTGCAGGACGGTGTCTCCTTCGGGCATGCCTCCATGATGCGGGGTCGGGTGGGGAGCGTGGGTGGTACGGCGTGGTGCGAGCGTTCGGTGTGGTGTACGGGGGCAGGGCGCGCTGGTGGTTCAGGCGCGTAGGCGGAGTCCCCTCGGGGTGGCCAGGAAGCCGGCCGCTTCCAGCGTGCGGCCGAGCGGGGAGGTCAGGGACGAGGCGCCGTTGGTGCGCTCCACCGTGACCGTACCGAGTGCTCCCGCGCGGGCGGCTGTCGCCAGGGCCCCGGCTGCCGCGAGGAGTGCCGGGTCTTCCGGGTCGGTGGGCCAGGACAGCAGCGTCTTGCCGCCGCGCTCCATGTACATCGCCAGTTCGCCGTCGACCAGCACCACCAGGGCGCCCGCCTTGCGGCCGGGCTTGTGCCCGGCGCCGTCCGGCGGCTCGGGCCAGGGGAGCGCCGCGCCATAGGCATTGGCCGGGTCCGCAGCCGCGAGGACCAGGGCATGGGGTGCGGCGCCCGGTTCCGTACGGTCGCGGGCGGTGGACGTGGCACGCAGCCGGTCGACTGCGCCGTCCATCGCGAACTGGGCCGCTCCCAGGCCCTCGACGACATAGCCGCGCCGGGCCTGGCCGTTGTCCTCGAAGGCGGAGAGGACGCGGTATGTGGCGGAGAAGCCGCCCGCGACGCCCTCGGCCTGGACCGCGCCGCGGGTCACCACCCCGTGGCGGTCGAGGAGCGTGCGCGCCAGGGCGTGCGCACGGTGCGTGGGGTCGGGTTCGGTGGCGGGCAGCAGGGACCAGCGGCCCGAGACGGTGGGCGGGCCGGTGCGGGACGCGGGCCGGACGGCGGCGGTGAGCGAGCCGTAACGCCCGCGCGGAATGCTCCGCTTGGCCCGGTGCGCGGTCGACCCCGCCGTACGCCCGGATCCGAGGAGCGAACGCAGCGGGGCGAGCGTGTCATTGGTGAGCCGGCCGGCCCAGGCCAGGTCCCAGACGGCATCGGCCAGGTGCGGATCGGTGCAGTCGGGGTGGGTGGTGGCGCGGACCTGGTCGGCGATCTGCCGGAAGAACAGTCCGTACCCTCCGCTCAGGGCTGTCAGGACGGATTCGTGCAACGCGCTGAGTTCGAGCGGGTGCGGGGGCGGGAGGAGCAGGGGCGCGCTGTCGGCGAGGTAGAGGGACAGCCAGCCGTCCTTGCCGGGCAGGGCACCCGCGCCGGCCCAGACGACCTCGCCGGTGGTCGTCAGCTCGTCCAGCAATGCGGGGGTGTAGCCCGTGACCCGGCCGGGCAGGATCAGTTTCTCCAGGGCCGACGCCGGCACGGGCGCACCCTGCAACTGTTCGATGGCGCGGGCCAGTCCGTCGATTCCGCGCAGGCTGTTGTTGCCCATGTGCTGCCATTGGGGAAGGAAACCGGCGAGGGCGGCGGGCGGAACCGGCTCCAGCTCATGGCGGAGCGCGGCGAGGGAACGGCGGCGCAGTCGGCGCAGCACGGTGGCGTCGCACCACTCCTGGCCGATGCCGGCGGGGTGGAACTCGCCCTGGACGAGCCGGCCGGTCGCGGCGAGCCGTTGCAGTGCGCCGTCCGTGACCGCGGTGCCCAGGCCGAATCGGCCGGCCGCCTCGGTGGAGGTGAACGGGCCGCGCGTACGGGCGTATCGCGCGAGGAGGTCGCCGAGGGGGTCGTTCACCGGTTCGGTGAACGCCTCGGGGACGCCGACCGGGAGGGCGGTGCCCAGCGCGTCGCGCAGCCTTCCCGCGTCCTCGATCGCGGCCCAGTGGTCCGCTCCGCCGATCCGGACCCGGATGGCCCGACGGGCGGCGGAGAGCTCCGGAGCCCATGGTGGCCGGGCTCCGCGCGCGGCCAACTCCCGGTCGGTGAGCGGTCCGAGAACCCGGAGAAGGTCCGCGACCCCTTCGACGTCCTTGATCCGGCGGTCCTCGGTCAGCCACTGGAGTTCCTGTTCCAGCTCGGTCAGGACGTCGGCGTCGAGCAACTCGCGCAGTTCTGCCTGGCCGAGGAGCTCGGCCAGCAGGTGGGAGTCGAGGGAGAGGGCGGCGGCCCGCCGCTCGGCGAGGGGCGAGTCGCCCTCGTACAGGAACTGTGCGACATAGCCGAACAGGAGGGAGCGGGCGAAGGGCGAGGGTTCCGGTGTGGTCACCTCGACCAGCCGGACGCGGCGTGCTTCGAGGTCGCCCATGAGTTCCGTCAGCCCGGGGACGTCGAAGACGTCCTGGAGGCACTCGCGGACCGCTTCCAGGACGATCGGGAACGAGCCGAACTCGGAGGCGACCTGAAGCAGTTGCGCGGCGCGCTGGCGTTGCTGCCAGAGGGGGGTGCGTTTTCCGGGGCTGCGCCGGGGCAGCAGCAGTGCGCGCGCCGCGCACTCGCGGAACCGGGACGCGAACAGGGCCGAACCGCCCACCTGGTCGGTGACGATCTGACCGATCTCGCCCTGGTCGAACGTCACATCCGCGGCGCCGACGGGTGGTTGCTCGCTGTCGTACGAGGGGCCCGGCAGCGGTGTCGGATCCTGGGCGGGGTCCTGCGCCGGATCGAAGTCCAGGAGGTCCAGGCCCATCAGATCGGCGTCGGGCAGCCGCAGCACTATGCCGTCGTCCGCATGCATCACCTGGGCGTCCATGCCGTACCGCTCGGCGAGGCGGGCGTTCAGCGCCAGAGCCCACGGGGCGTGCACCTGCGCGCCGAACGGGGAGTGGACGACGACGCGCCAGTCACCCAGCTCGTCACGGAAACGTTCGACGAGGATGGTCCGGTCGTCCGGCACGTGACCGCAGGCGCGGCGCTGTTCGTCGATGTACGACAGGGTGTTGTCGGCGGCCCAGGCGTCGAGCCCCGCGGCGAGCAGACGCTGTCGCGCGTCCTTTGGTGACAACCCGCCGATCTCGCGGAGGAACGCACCCAGCGCACGCCCCAGCTCCAGTGGGCGGCCCAGTTGGTCGCCCTTCCAGAACGGCAGCCGGCCGGGAACCCCGGGCGCGGGCGACACCAGGACACGATCGCGGGTGATGTCCTCGATCCGCCAGGACGTGGTGCCCAGCGTGAAGACGTCACCGACCCGGGACTCGTACACCATCTCCTCGTCCAGCTCACCGACCCGGCCGCCGCCCTTCTTGGGGTCGGCGCCGGCGAGGAAGACTCCGAAGAGCCCACGGTCGGGGATGGTGCCCCCGGAGGTGACGGCGAGCCGCTGGGCGCCCGGGCGGCCCGTGACCGTACCGGCCACGCGGTCCCAGACCACACGCGGGCGCAGCTCGGCGAACGCGTCGGACGGATAGCGGCCGGCGAGCGTGTCCAGCACGGCGGTGAACGCCGATTCGGGCAGGGAGGCGAAGGGGGCCGCGCGGCGGGTCACGGCCAGCAGATCGTCCACCTGCCAACTGTCCAGGGCGACCATGGCGACGAGCTGCTGGGCCAGCACATCGAGAGGGTTGGACGGGATCCGGAGCGCCTCGATGGAGCCCTCGCGCATCCGCTCGGTGACCACGGCCGCCTGCACCAGATCGCCCCGGTACTTCGGAAACACCACTCCGGTGGAGACCGCACCGACCTGGTGCCCGGCCCGGCCGACCCGTTGCAGTCCGGAGGCGACCGACGGCGGCGACTCGACCTGGACCACCAGGTCGACCGCCCCCATGTCGATGCCCAGCTCCAGACTGGAGGTGGCGACCACGGCAGGAAGTCGCCCCGCCTTGAGATCCTCCTCGACCTGGGCGCGCTGCTCCTTGGAGACCGAACCGTGGTGGGCGCGGGCGAGCAGCGCGGGGGCGCCCTTCGCCGCGCCCGACTGGGCCATGACCTCGGCCGGGGAGTGTGCCTCCGGCAACGACGGGTCGGAGGTGTGCTCGTCGAGCACGGTGCCGGTGGCCCGCTCGTACGCGATCTCGTTGAGCCGGTTGCACAGCCGCTCCGCGAGGCGGCGGGAGTTCGCGAAGACGATGGTGGAGCGATGTTCCTGGATGAGATCGACGATGCGTTCCTCGACATGGGGCCAGATCGACGGCTTGTCCGCCTGGCCAGCCTGGTCGGGGTCGGTGGCGGGGGAGCCGCCGAGCTCGCCCAGATCCTCGACCGGCACGACCACCGACAGGTCGAACTGCTTGGTGGACGGCGGCTGGACGATCTCCACCTTCCGCTGCGGCGAGAGGAAGCGCGCCACCTCGTCGACCGGCCGGACCGTCGCCGACAGGCCGATCCGTCGTGCGGGCCGGGGCAGCAGTTCGTCGAGACGCTCCAGCGATACGGCGAGGTGGGCGCCCCGCTTCGTACCCGCCACGGCATGCACTTCGTCGAGAATCACCGTCTCGATGCCGGACAGCGCATCCCTGGCCGATGAGGTCAGCATCAGGAACAGTGATTCGGGCGTGGTGATCAGGATGTCCGGTGGCCGGGTCGCCATCGAGCGGCGCTCGGCGGGCGGGGTGTCGCCGGAGCGGATTCCCACCCGGACCTCGGGCTCGGGCAATCCCAGACGCACCGACTCCTGGCGGATGCCGGTCAGTGGTGAGCGGAGGTTGCGCTCGACGTCGACCGCGAGGGCCTTGAGGGGAGAGACGTAGAGCACACGGCAGCGCTTCTTCGCCTCGGCGGGTGGCGGGACGGACGCCAGCCCGTCCAGCGCGGCGAGGAACGCGGCCAGGGTCTTGCCGGAGCCGGTCGGCGCGACGACCAGCACGTCCGAACCCTCGCCGATGGCGCGCCAGGCGCCTTCCTGCGCGGCCGTGGGCGCGCTGAAGGCGCCCGCGAACCAGCTGCGGGTCGCAGGGGAGAACGAGTCGAGCGCAGTGCCGGCCATGTCCCCCATCGTGCACCCCGCCACTGACAACGGCCGTGACGACCATCGGCGACCACGTTCCGGAGCTGCGAGAATTTGCCCCATGGTGGCCATACCGCAGTCGGGATCGGGGGAGTGGGCGAGGCACTGGCAGTACGCCGAGCTGCCCGACCTCGATCTGCTGCGTGCCCGGTACGTGCGCCACACCTTTCCGCGCCACAGCCACGAGGGCTATGTCTTCGGCACCATCACCCGCGGGGTGGAGGACGTCGGGCTGCCGGGAGGCACCGTCCACGCGGGCCCCGGCGACGTCGTCATGATCAATCCGGAGGTGCCGCACACCGCCCGCGCGGGGGTTCCCGAGGGCTGGGTGTACGCCACGCTGTACCCGTCCGCGCGGGTGATCAACGACATCGCGGCGGATACGACGAGTCTGCGTGGCACGGTCGCCTTCACCGAGACCAGTGTCGTGGACCCGTACGCGGCCCGGCTGATCGGCGAGGTCCACCGGGCCGCCGAGGAGGGCAACGCACTCGCCGCCGACACCGTGCTGCGGGTCATGGTCGGGCGGCTGCTCAGCCGGCACGGCAGTGTGCCGGCCCTCCGCGAGCCCCGCTCGGCGGGTGCACGGGACGCGGCGCGGGCCCGCGCGGTACTGGAGGGCCGGCTGGCGCGGCCGCCCACGCTGGACGCGTTGGCCGCGGAACTCGGCACCAGCCCGTTCGCGCTGCTGAGGGCCTTCAAGAAGGAGTACGGAATGCCGCCGCACGCCTGGCTCACCGATGCCCGGGTGCGGGCCGCGCGCCGGATGCTCGACGCGGGGACGGCGCCTGCGGAGGCGGCCGCCGAGGTCGGCTTCACCGATCAGCCGCATCTCAATCGCCACTTCACCCGGATCGTGGGGGTGCCGCCGGGCGCGTACCGGCGCGAGCGTGCAAGAACGTACAAGACCGGTCGGGATCTGCCCACGTAGCGTTCCGGTCGTGGCAGAACAGACAACACTCCCAGAGGGCGCCGGCGAAGCGGCCGGCGCACCCCACGGCGGCGCGACCGTTCCCGCACTGCGGCAGGAAGCGGCAGAGACAATGTCGGAGGCTGCCGGGGCGACATCGGACGAGGCCGCGGCGAAGTCGGACGCGGCCGTCGTGCGCGACGCGCTCGGTGTCGGTATAGCCGTCGGGCTCTCCGGCTTCGCCTTCGGCGTGACCTCGGCCGGCTCCGGACTGAGCCTGTTGCAGACGTGCGTGCTCAGCCTCGCCGTCTTCACCGGAGCCTCGCAGTTCGCCCTCGTGGGCGCTCTCGCCGCGGGCGGCAATCCGTACACCGCGGCTGCCGGGGCCTTCTTCCTCGGCGTACGCAACTCGTTCTACGGCCTGCGGCTCTCACAGCTCCTCGCGCTTCCGCGCGCGCTCCGTCCGTTCGCCGCCCAGTGGGTCATCGACGAGACCACCGCTGTGACGCTGCCGCAGCCCACCCGGCGGGCCGCGCGGATCGGTTTCGCGGTCACCGGGATCACCCTCTACGTGCTGTGGAATCTGACCACGCTGCTGGGGGCCCTCGGCGCCGAGGCGCTCGGCGACACCGATGCCTGGGGACTGGACGCGGCGTCGCCCGCGGTCTTCCTCGCCCTGCTCGCGCCGATGCTGAAGAGCACCACGGAGCGCATCACCGCCGGAGTCGCGGTGCTGCTCGCGCTCGGACTGCTGCCCGTACTGCCCGCCGGCGTCCCCGTCCTGCTGTCCGCGCTCGCTGCCCCCGCTGTTCTGTTTCTGAGCGGACGCCGGAAGGGAACGCACCGGGACGCAGACCTCGCGGGAACGGGCCGGGGCGAGTCCACGACGGGAACGGGCCAAGGCGGTACCGGTACGGAAACGAGCCAGGGCGGGGCCGGGACGGGAACGAGCCGGTGCCCGGCCGCGACGGAGGAGAACCGATGAACATCTGGATCGCTATCGGGCTGACCGCCATCGGCTGTTACCTCGCCAAACTGCTCGGCCTGCTGGTGCCGGCCGGTGTGCTGGAACGCCCGCTCGCGCAGCGTCTCGCGGCGCTCCTGCCCGTGGCGCTGCTGGCCGCTCTCACCGCCCAGCAGACGTTCGGCGACGGGCAGCACCTGACGCTGGACGCCAGGGGCGCGGGGCTGGCAGCGGCGGCGCTCGCACTGGTCCTGCGCGCGCCCTTCCTCGTGGTCGTAGGGGCCGCCGTGGTCGTCACAGCAGGGGTACGCGCCCTCGGTTAGACACCGCTGAAGCACATCTGAGGCACGTCTGACGCACGTGGGTAAGGGGCTCGGTCCTATGAGGGCCGAGCCCCTTACCCACGCGAAAACGGTGCGATCCGGGCGACGGCCGTCTGAGAGGGCACACGTTCTCAGTCCAGGCCGCGTCCATGGGCCCGCAGTGTCAGGAGCGCCTTGAGCGTCACGATGGGCCGCCCTTCCAGAGCCGTCCCCGGCGCCCACTGCCGCCAGTTCACCGGCCAACCGCCGTCCGCCTGTTGCTCGGCCGCGAGATGGTCGAGCGAGCGGGCCAGCTCCTCGTCGGTGAACCAGCTGCGGGCGAGCGAATCGGGTGTGCGGGCGTAGTCGTACGGGAAATGCTGCTCGCCCGGTGCGTATCCGGCAGCCACCGGGTACTCCGCGCGCCGCTCCGGATCGAGTACGGCGAGCCGCTGCTCCCGCACCAGCCGCCCGAGCCGGTCGGCCGCCGCCTCCGCACGGGCCCGGTCGGGGGCGCCGTCCAGGAAGGCGAGCGCCGCCTCGATCTCGTACGGGTGCGACCGGTCCAGGGCGTCGACCGCCGCCCAGCAGAAGTCGGTCGCCCGGAACAGCCAGGCATGCCACACTGCGTTGCGGTGCAGGAGCCCGACGACGGGTCCGGTGGCCAACAGCTCCGCAGGCGGGTCGTCGACGACCGGGATGAACGGTGCGGCCGGATAACCGCGCTGTGACGGCAGGAGAGCGGGCAGCGCCCCCTCCTTCGTGGACACCTCGGTCAGGAAGCGACAGATCCGCTCCACCCGCGGCCCGCCGCAGCGGCCGATGGAGTCGAGGACATTGAGAGCGTGAGCGGTGTGCAGTGGCTGACTGACGGGGCCACGCAGATCGGGTTCTAGAGCGTGCCCGTATCCGCCGTCCTCGTTCAGATAGGCGGCGAGTGCGGTCTCCACGGCGTCCGCACTTCCTTTCAGGAAGTGATGCGCGAACCGCCGCTGTTCCAGGACACGGGCCGTGAGCCAGATGAACTGCTCGGCACGGTTGAGGGGACTTGCTCCAGTTCCAGCCATGGACCGACCGTAGGGCGGCGAGCGCTCTCGGCAGGACATAGCGGCCCGGCTGCACTCTCAGGAGCGGGATACTGAGGTCATGCGGTTGACGATTTTCTGGGAACGGATGGCGGACCACTTCGGCGCGGGGTACGCCGATTCCTTTGCGCGCGATCATGTGATGGCCGAGCTCGGCGGGCAGACGGTGCACCAGGCGCTGGCCACCGGCTGGGACGCCAAGGACGTCTGGCGAGCAGTCTGCACGGCAGTCGACATCCCCGCAGACAAGCGCTGACCCCGGCTCGTCAGCGGCCGGACCTGGGCTGTTGTCCGGGGCGGGCGGCTGCTTGGCACAGCCGTAGGCGAGACTGGAGCGGTGTCACCGACAGACGAGACAGCCCAGACCCAGACGCCTCTCACCCAGCCCACCCCGGCCGCGCCCGCCGGCACCGGGCCTGCCCGCATGCCGGCGTGGCTGCCGCGCGCGATGGTGCTCGCGCTGGCTCTCTATGCCTGTTTCAGGCTCGGCAGCTGGGCCTTCGACCAGCTCATCGGGCTGCTGATCAATGTGCTGATCGCGTTCTTCATGGCGCTTGCCATCGAGCCCGCGGTGAGCCGGATGTCGGCGCGGGGCATGCGCCGCGGCCTCGCCACCTTCCTGGTCTTCCTCGTGGTGCTGATAGCCGCAGCCGGTTTCGTCGTGCTGCTCGGCTCGATGCTCGCGGGCCAGATCGTCGACATGGTCGAGGGGTTCCCGAAGTATCTGGACTCGGTGATCAACTGGGTCAACCAGAGCTTCCACACCGAACTCTCCCGGCTCGAGGTCCAGGACAGTGTGCTGCACTCCGACTGGCTGCAGAAGTACGTCCAGAACAGTGCGACCGGAGTGCTCGACATCTCCACCACTGTGCTCGGCGGGCTGTTCCGTCTTCTGACGATCTCGCTGTTCTCGTTCTACTTCGCCGCCGACGGCCCCCGGCTGCGGCGGGCCCTGTGCTCCGTACTGCCGCCCGCCAGGCAGGCCGAGGTGCTGCGGGCCTGGGAGATCGCGGTCGACAAGACCGGTGGCTACCTCTACTCGCGCACCCTGATGGCACTCATCTCCGGCATCGCGCACTACGTCCTGCTGGTGATCCTCGGCGTGCCGTACGCGCCCGCGCTCGCCATCTGGGTCGGCTTGGTCTCCCAGTTCATTCCCACGATCGGTACGTATCTGGCGGGCGCCCTGCCGATGCTGATCGCGTTCACCGTAGACCCCTGGTACGCGCTGTGGGTGCTCGGCTTCGTCGTGGTCTACCAGCAGTTCGAGAACTATGCGCTGCAGCCCAAGCTCACCGCCAAGACCGTCGACATCCATCCGGCGGTCGCCTTCGGATCGGTCATCGCGGGTACGGCTTTGATGGGCGCCGTGGGTGCGCTGATCGCGATCCCGGCCGTTGCCACGCTCCAGGCGTTCCTCGGCGCCTACGTGAAGCGGTACGACGTGACGGACGACCCGCGGGTGCACGGTCGCCACCAGCAGCGTGGTGAGTCGGCGCTCACTCGGCTGCGCCGGTCCTGGCGGAGCGCCGAGAGCAGTGAGACCCGCGGCGGACAGGGCACTCCGGAGCCGGAGAATCCGGAACGCGTCTGACCGGCTCACGGGTGGGGCCGCTTCGGGGACGGCCCGTCACGCCGGCCGGCCCTGGATCTGCGGACGGCCCTGGCCCCTCTCAGGGGTCTGCTGATTCGGAATCCTTCATGGCTGACCGGCCCGGTGCGGTGCGCTTGACAGCAAAATCGAACATCCATTCTGATGGGAATCTGGCCGGGTTTTCCCGGGCCCGACCGTGGAGTTGTCCACAGGCCGGGAGGACGTCGAGGCCCATTGTCAGTGGCAGGGGTTAGCGTCTTTGACGTGAAGCGATCGACTCAAGCAAATCGGGTGGAACCCATGGCAGGAACCGACCGCGAGAAGGCGTTGGACGCCGCACTCGCACAGATTGAACGGCAATTCGGCAAAGGCGCGGTGATGCGCCTCGGTGAGCGGCCGAACGAGCCCATTGAGGTGATCCCCACCGGGTCGACTGCCCTCGACGTGGCCCTCGGCGTCGGCGGTCTGCCGCGCGGCCGTGTGGTGGAGGTCTACGGACCGGAGTCCTCCGGTAAGACGACGCTGACGCTGCACGCCGTGGCGAACGCGCAGAAGCTCGGCGGCTCGGTGGCCTTCATCGACGCGGAGCACGCCCTCGATCCCGAGTACGCGAAGAAGCTCGGCGTCGACATCGACAGCCTCATCCTGTCCCAGCCGGACAACGGTGAGCAGGCGCTCGAAATCGTGGACATGCTGGTCCGCTCCGGCGCCCTCGACCTGATCGTCATCGACTCCGTCGCGGCGCTCGTGCCGCGCGCGGAGATCGAGGGCGAGATGGGTGACTCGCACGTGGGTCTGCAGGCCCGCCTGATGAGCCAGGCGCTCCGCAAGATCACCAGCGCGCTCAACCAGTCCAAGACCACCGCGATCTTCATCAACCAGCTCCGCGAGAAGATCGGTGTGATGTTCGGCTCGCCGGAGACCACGACCGGTGGCCGGGCGCTCAAGTTCTACGCCTCGGTGCGCCTCGACATCCGCCGGATCGAGACGCTGAAGGACGGCACCGACGCCGTCGGAAACCGCACCCGCGTCAAGGTCGTGAAGAACAAGGTCGCGCCGCCCTTCAAGCAGGCCGAGTTCGACATCCTCTACGGCCAGGGCATCAGCCGCGAGGGCGGTCTGATCGACATGGGCGTGGAGCACGGCTTCGTCCGCAAGGCGGGCGCCTGGTACACGTACGAGGGCGACCAGCTCGGCCAGGGCAAGGAGAACGCCCGCAACTTCCTCAAGGACAACCCCGATCTCGCCAATGAGATCGAGAAGAAGATCCTTGAGAAGCTGGGCGTCGGAGTCAGGCCGGATGCCGATGCCGCCGAGCCCGGTGCGGACGCGGCGGGCGGCGCCACGGCTCCGGCCGACAGCGCGAAGTCGGTGCCCGCTCCGGCCGGCAAGAGCAAGCCGGCCAAGGCCGCGGCGGCCAAGAGCTAGACCGTGACGCGTCGTACGGAGTGGCCGGTCAGCGCCGACGATCAAGGCGCTCGTTTCGGTCCCGAATTCGCCGCCGGACACACGGCCGGGTCCGAGGGTGCGTACGAGCCGGAGGCCGGTCCCGGTCACGGCGGCTCGGGCGCCGGACTCGGCGAGGGGGCGGGTCGTCGTGGCCGCTCCCGCTCCAGGAGCAGCGGCTCCCCTTCCTCGTCGAGGGCCGAGAAGGGGGAGCCGCGAGACCCGGTCGAGCAGGCGCGCAACATCTGTCTGCGGTTGCTCACCGGGACCCCGCGCACCAGAAAGCAGCTTGCGGACGCCCTGCGCAAGCGGGAGATCCCGGATGAGGCGGCCGAAGAAGTGCTGTCGCGCTTCGAGGACGTCGGGCTGATCGACGACGCCGCTTTCGCGGACGCCTGGGTGGAGTCCCGGCATCACGGCCGAGGGCTGGCCCGCCGCGCTCTCGTCCGTGAGCTGCGCACCAAGGGGGTGGACTCCGCAGTGATCGACGAGGCCGTCGGGCAGCTCGACTCCGATCAGGAGGAGACGACCGCCCGTGAGCTGGTCGCGCGCAAGCTGCGGTCCACTCGCGGCCTGGACCGCGACAAGCGGCTGCGCCGCCTTGCGGGCATGCTCGCCCGCAAGGGGTACGGGGAGGGAATGGCCCTGCGCGTGGTGCGGCAGGCGCTGGAAGAGGAGGGCGAGGACGCGGAAGGCCTGGACGAGTCCTAGTCTGTCGGGAGTGCGGTGGTAACCGGAGTGCTACGGGAAACCCGGAGGGCTACGGGAAACAGGGAAGGGCGAAACACGCCACGCCCGGCCCGCCGGGACGGAGGGAGCGGGTCCGTCTCCGGGCACGGGAGATCCCGACGGGCGCGGAGACAGCCGTGCGCGCGCTCGGTCACGTCCCTTGTCAGGGAGGTTCGCGGGGTTACTCGGCGGCGGGCACGGGGCGCAGATGACGCGTGAGCGACGTCAGCGCGCCGAGGGCGGAACCGAGTGCGTCCATCTCACCGTCGGTGAGGGACTGGAGAGCCTGGGACATGTGGGCGCCCTCGAGGCGCCGGACCTCGGCAAGCTCCCGCCGTGCCCTTGAGGTCGGATACAGATGCGCGATCCGCTTGTCCCCGGCGTCCTGCCGACGCTCCAGCAGTCCCTGCTCGGTGAGCTGGGAGACGAGGGCGCTGACGTTGTTCGGCCGCATCAACAGGGCGTCGGCGGCCTGGCGCACGGTGGCGCCCTCCTGCTGCGATACGAAGCGCAGCAGTGCGAGCTGCCCCTCGGGCGGCTTGGGCCGCGCGAAGTCCTGGGCGACCCGCCGGTCGAGAGCCCGGTTCAGCGCGGGCAGGCACGCCGTGAGCGCAGCGGCCACACGGTCGAGGTCCTGGGCGGACGCGCGGGAATCGGACATGGCCGGAATGGTAGATCTGAAAACATAGGTATGTCAAAGGATGTTTCTGCAGGCCCCGTGTGGCGACGAACGGATTCCTGTCCCCGGTGTGGCGGGTGAGGTGCTCAGCGGCCGACGCCGCCCCGGCGGCGTCGGCCCCCGAACGGGCCGGCCGCCGAACGGGCCGGCCGCCGGATCAGACCTCGGCCGCGGCCTGCTCGGGCGTGGCGGCCTTGCTCCTGCCGTCGACGTTCGAGGAGGCGCGTGCGGCCGGGATGACGCTCGCGATGACCGCGGCGACCAGTGCGATGCCGCAGCCGATCATCAGGCCGGTCCGGAAGCCGCTCTCGGAGGAGAAGCTGTGTCCGCCCATGGTGACCGTCATCTGGGAGAGGACCACACCCATCACGGCGGCGCCGACCGAGGTGCCCAGTGAACGCATGAGGGTGTTGAACCCGTTGGCGGCGGCGGTCTCGGAGAGCGGTACCGAGCTCATGATCAGCGCGGGCATCGATCCGTAGGCGAGTCCCACACCGCTGTTGATGACCATGAGGGCCAGCATGAGACCCCACGCGGAGCCCATGAGGACGAGCGACAGGCCGTACCCGGCGGCCAGCACCAGGACACCGCAGATCAGGGTGAACTTCGGTCCGCGGGCGTCGGTGAGCTTTCCGCCGAACGGCGAGACGATCATCATCATGATGCCGCCGGGCGCCATCCACAGACCGGCGGCGAGCATCGACTGGCCCAGGCCGTAGCCGGTGGCCTCCGGGAACTGGAGCAACTGCGGTACGACCAGCATGCTCGCGTACATGCCGAAGCCGACGAAGATCGAGGCGACGTTGGTGAGCAGCACCCGGGGGCGGGCTGTGGTGCGCAGGTCGATCAGCGGCTCCCGCGTGCGCAGTTCCCAGGCACCCCAGGCCAGCAGGATCACGACGGCGGCGGCGAACAGCCCGAGGGTCGTCGCCGAGGCCCAGCCCCAGTTGGCACCCTTCGACACGGCGAGCAGCAGGCAGACCAGTCCGGCGCCGAGTCCGACCGCGCCGAGGGCGTCGAAGCGCTGACCCTTGGCGCCGGCCGGGACATCGGGGATGACGAACCAGATCGCGACGGCGATCACCACGGCCAGAACGGTGGAGCCCCAGAACAGCACCCGCCAGTTGGCGTACTGGGCGACTGCCGCGGCGATCGGCAGGCCGAGCCCGCCGCCGATGCCCATGGAGGCGCTCACCAGCGCGATGGAGGAGCTGAGCTTCTCCGCCGGGACCACGTCGCGCAGCAGGGCGATGCCCAGCGGCACCATGCCCATGCCCATGCCCTGCAGTCCACGCCCGATGATCATCGGGACGACGGAGGAGGCGAGGGCACAGACCAGTGAGCCGGCCACGAGCGGCACGGAGCATGCCAGGAGCATGCGGCGCTTGCCGATCAGGTCGCCGAGGCGCCCGGAGATCGGTACGCAGATCGCCCCCGCCAACAGGGTGACGGTGATCACCCATGCCGCGTTCGACGGCGAGGTGTGCAGGATCTGGGGCAGTTCCGCGATGAGCGGCGTGACCAGTGTCTGCATGATCGCGGCGGTGATGCCGGCGAGGGCCAGCGTGGCGACCACACCACCGGTGCGGGCCGTGGGCTGGGGGGCGTCCATTCGGGACTCCATAAGTGAGGGGCTGCCGGGCATCGTTCGTTCGCCCGGAGCCAAAAGTAAACATCTGCTTACATGGACGCTAGGGCAGTCGGGGGAGTGAGGTCAACATCTGTTTACACGGCGGCGCTGGCGGTACCGTTCGAGCAGAGAGAGGACAGCCATGAAAGCCATCAGTTCCCAGGCAGTTCCCGCGCCCCTGGCGCCGACGGACAACAGCCCGCCGCCCTCCCGGCGAGGTGCCGGCGCCAGGACCCGTGGGCTCCTGCTCGACTCGGCCCGCCGACGCTTCGCGTACGACGGATACGCGGCCACGACCGTCCGCGACATCGCCGATGACGCCGGTGTGAACGTCGCGCTCATCAACCGTTACTTCCAGTCCAAGGAAGGCCTCTTCGAAGCCTGCCTGAAGGCGGTCATCGACGAACTCGTCCACGCGGCGGGCACGGTGGCCGACCTGGAACAGATTCCGGAGATCATCGTCAGTCACACCGCGGGCGTGCTCGCCACGGACGGCCCCAGGGACGCCCTCCTGCTGCTGCTGCGTTCCTCCGGCGACGAGCGCACCGAGCAGATGCGCACCGGCCTGCTGCGCACGTTCAGCGAGCGGCTCGCCTCGGCGGCCGGCTGGCGGCCCGAGGACCCCGACGGTGACGGGCTCCTCCTGCGGGCCCAACTCGTTCTGTCCGTGGCCTTCGGCATCACGGTGCTGCGCGCCTCTCCCGGTCTGGAGCCGCTCGCGTCCGCCACGTCGCAGGACCTCACGGGGCCACTGCGCAATCTGGTCGACGCGTTGCTCACCCGTCACTGAGGCGCGGCGCCGCGGTCCGGCCACGGGCCGGACCGCCGCCCCCTCACACCCTCGTCGCATGCCACGCCCGGGGCCTTCGCCGGTTTGCCTCACTGCCCGGCGCGGGCGGCGCGGGCGATGGTGGCGTCGAGCAGCGCGAGCGCATCCTCGGCGGTGCGGTCGGGGCAGCGGTTCCACGGTCCGATCAGACCGGCCCAGCCCCGGGACCGGAGTTCGGCGACGAGCCAGGCGCCCGCCCGGTCCACGGTGTCGAGGGAGCCGTAGCCCAGGCGGTGGGCGGTGAGCAGAGCACCGCAGACGCACCGGGCGCCGCGGGCGTTGCGGAGCCGGTACGGGGTGTTCTGCCAGCCCCACTCGCTCAGGATCTGCCGTGCGTAGGCGAGATGGGTGGAGGGCCGTACCTCGGGCTGCCCGATGCGCCGCCAGGAGTGGAGCCGGTCGGGCAGGATCGCGCCGAGCCGCCCGGGGAGGGGCCGCTCGCGCGGCGCGGTGGCCGGCTGGGCGCGCACGGACTCGGCGATGAGCTGATCGACCGGTACGGACAGCAGGTCGCGCCAGTCGGCCGGCTGACGGCCCGTCGGCCTATCCGCGGCGCCGGCAGAGGAAGGGGGTACGGGTTCGGCGGCGGTGAGGTCCCAGCCGGTGACGATCTGCTGCCAGGCCTCGGTGTCGTGGAGGCGAGCCGCCTGGGCATCGAGCTGGTCAGGGGTGAAGGTGGGCGTCGGCATGGGTGCGAAGTCTCCGTCACGTCGGTCCTCGGCGTTGAACCGAATGTCCGTCGGGTACGGAGATTGCTCCACCGGAGCGTGGCGTTCGGGTGTGTCGGGGCTGATTCGGGGCACCGGCGAGCGGGCTGCGGGGCCCCGCCCCAGCAGCCCCGCCGTCGGCCCCGTCCGTCAGGCCTCCACCGGAAGCCCCGCCGCACGCCACGCCTGGAACCCGCCGATCACATCGGTCGCCCGGTGCAGCCCCAGCTGCCGCAGGGACGCGACGGCGAGGCTCGACGCGTAGCCCTCGTTGCAGACCACCACGACCTGGAGGTCGTGGCTCACCGCCTCCGGGGCCCGGTGGCTGCCCCGCGGGTCGAGCCGCCACTCCAGCTCATTGCGTTCGACGACCAGCGCCCCCGGAATCAGTCCGTCCCGTTCCCGCAGCTCCGCATAGCGGATGTCGACGAGAAGCGCCCCGTCCGCCGTGGCGGCGAGCGCCTCCCGCGGGCCGACCCGCACGAACCCGGTGCGGACCCGTTCCAGCAGTTCGTCGATCCCGACCGGTGCCGTACCACGCCGAGGGCCGTCGCTCACTGCCAGTGCTCCGGCCGTTCGACCTGTTCGAGACGGAGAAGCGCACCGGTGCGGCTGTAGCGCCGGATCTGCGGCAGCGGCGGGTAGTACGCATGGACGGAGACGGCGTGTTCGGTGCCCGATTCGTTCAGCACCTCGTGGACGTGGTGGCGGCCGAACGCCCTGCCCTGGCCGGTGGCCAACTGCCGGGAACGGTCGATGCCTTCGGTGAGTTCGAGCGTCTTCCAGCCGTCGGTGGGCAGCCGGGCGGCGAGCGACAGCTCCTTGAGGGTGCCGGCCGCGGTGGTGAAGGCGCCGATGGAGTCGGCGTGGTCGTGCCAGCCGGTGCCGGTACCCGGCGGCCAGCCGATCAGCCAGGCCTCGCTGCCGCCCGGCCCTTCGAGCTGGACCCAGGTGCGGCCTTCGGGATCGAGAGGGAGCGAGGCGATGATCTCGGCGTCCCCGGCGACACGGCGGACGAAATCGAGCAGCTCCACGGCCGTCGGACCGGAAGCACCAACGGCGGCAGAGGAGGACATGCGTACAGAGGGTGACGAGGGGGCAGACACAGAGACCGTCCTGAGGGTTCGCGCGGACGCACGACCGTGCGGCAGAGCGCACGGCGTGGCGGTAAGAGGCGATTCAGCAGGACGGGCGACACACGCAGCCCGCATAGCGGACGAGGTCCATATGGACCCTCCGCCACAGGCGTACATCGGTGTCGATCACGTTCCGGAGTACACCATGCACGCCCGCATCGGTCAATTGATGCCCGCAGTCCGGTCGGAGCGTACGGAGGCGCGCGCCTCCCCGCCACGCACCGCGTCCGCCGCCGCGAAGAGCTCCCGGGGCCGTACCCCGCCGAAGGACGCCACGAGATGACCGTCCGGCCTGATCAGCAGCACGGTATGGGCAGACGCCCCCGGATAGCTCTCGGTCACCAGCAACTCGCCCTTCACCGGCAACGCGTCGACAGCCGCGACCAGCCGCGGCATGACGCCGGCGCTCATCCAGTGACGCCGGTCCCACACCCCCGTACCGGGCGCCACCAGGACCACCAGCAGATGCCCCTGCCCCAGCCGCTCGCGCAGCCGCACGGTCGTGCCGTCCGGAGCCGTCACCCGCACATCGGTGACCGGTGCGCCGGGGGGCGTACCCACGGAGGTGTGCGCCTCGGCGCGTGGGGGCGCAAGGGGCGAGTGCGAGTACGAGGGGGGCGCGCCGAGGGGGCCACAGCCCAGATGTCCGTCGGTGAGCAGCGAGTCGTGCCCCCGTGCGCTCCCCGGGACCAGGGTCCGCAGACCTCCGCCGCCACGCAGTATCGGCAGCGACTGGTCCGCGGCGCGCAGCCGTGCGGCGACCGCGGCCCGGCGCTCCGCCTGGTAGCTGTCGAGCAGTACGTCGGAGGCGCCGTGGTGCCATGCCTGGGCGAGCTTCCAGGCCAGGTTCTCGGCGTCCCGCAGCCCCTCGTCGAGTCCCTGGGTGCCGAGCGCGCCCAGCAGATGGGCGGCGTCCCCGGCCAGGAAGGCCCGGTCGGCCCGCCAGCGCAGGGCGAGCCGGTGGTGCAGCGTGTACACACCCGTGTCCAGCAGTTCGTACGGCGGTGTCTCGCCGCACCAGCCCGCCAGGGTGTCCCGGATCCGGGCGATCAGGGCGTCCGGCGTGACGAGCTCCCCGCGCGGCGGCAACAGCCAGTCCAGTCGCCAGGCGCCGTCCGGCAGCGGCCGTGCGGTCACCTCGGCGCCACCGGTCCGCCACGGCGGCAGCCGGTGCAGCACGGCCTGCCCCGGCCAGGGGAGCTCGGTGCGCAGCGCCGCGACGGCATGGCGCTCCACTGCCGTACGCCCGGGGAAACGAATGTCGAGGAGCTTGCGTACGGTGGACCTGGCGCCGTCGCAGCCCACCAGGTAACTCCCGCGCCACCAGGTCGGGTTCGGCTCCCTGGTGTGCACCGTGACCCCGGCCGGATCCTGCTCCAGTGTGTCGATCCGGCTGGGCGGGGCTACCTGCACCAGCTCCTGAGCGGCCACCGCGTCCCGCAGCCCGCGTGTCAGGACGTGCTGCGGCAGGTGAATCGGGGCCGGCAACGGATCGCCGTCGGGGGAGTCCACGCCGAGTGCCAGTTCACGGACCAGTTGCCTGCGTCGCATGGACCGCCAGCCGGACCACCGGATGCCCTCGTGGTGGAGCGCCTTGCAGCCGAGCCGCTCCACCAGGGCCGCGGTGTCCTCGCGCAGCACCACCGTGCGGGCCGGACGTGTCTCGTCCCTGGCCGGGTCCTCGTCGAGAAGGACGGAGGGAACACCCTGTGCGGCGAGGGCGAGCGGCAGCGTCAGGCCGACGGGCCCGGCGCCGACGACGATCACCGGGTCCACGGGGCGGCTCCTCGAATCCGTGCGAACGACGCCGAGGACGCGGACGAAAGGAGCGCACGGCTCGAAAGGGGGGTAGGCGGCGGAGGAAGTGTGGCGGCGGGGGCTGGGGGCGCGATCACAGAACGTATGCAACCTACTGCCGGTGCTTGCGTCAAGCGACACCGGAAGCCGAAGAGGGGCGGTGGCGGATGTGCCACCGCCCCTCGGGGACGCAGATCGACGAGCCGTCAGACGGCGCGTCCGTCATCGATGACGAGCGCCGGCGTACCGATGGTCTCCGGTGCGCCCCCGGGCGCGGTGCCCTTGTTCTTCTTGTTGCGCCGGAGCCGCCGCTCCAGCCAGCTCGCGAACGACGTGAGTGCGAAGTTCACGGCCATGTAGATCAGGGCGACGATGGTGAAGCACGCGATGGTGTTCGCGCCGTAGTTCGCGCTCATCGGGCGGATCGAGGCCAGCAGCTCGGGGAAGGTCATCATGGCCCCACCGAGTGCGGTGTCCTTCACGATGACGACCAGCTGGCTGACGATTGCCGGCAGCATGGCCGTTACCGCCTGCGGCAGCAGCACGAACACCATGGTCTGGCCCTTGCGCATGCCAATCGCCTTGGCCGCGTCCGTCTGGCCCTGCGGAAGGGAGTGGATGCCGGCCCGCACGATCTCGGCGAGCACCGAGGCGTTGTAGAGGACCAGGCCCGTGATCACGGCGTACAGCGGCCGCGATTCGGCGCTGATGTTCGTGTAGTCGGAGTACACCGCGTTCGCGATGATCATCAGGATCAGCACGGGGATGGCGCGGAAGAACTCCACCACCACGCCGGCCGGCACCCGTACCCACCGGTGGTCGGAGAGCCGCCCGATGCCGAACAGCGCTCCGAGCGGCAGCGCGATGATCAGGGCGAAGAACGCCGCCTTGAGCGTGTTCTGGAGGCCCGGCCAGATGTACGTCTCCCAGGGCTGGGAGCTGGTGAAGAAGGGCTTCCACTTGATCCAGTCGAGCTGGTGCTTCTCGGCGAGGCCGGCGTACACCCACCACACGACCGCTGCGGCGCACAGGACGAACAGCACCGTGTACAGGATGTTGCGCTGCTTGGCGCGCGGTCCCTGGGCGTCGTAGAGGACGGAAGTCATCGCTTCACCGCCACCTTCTTGCTCACCCAGCCGAGGATCAGGCCGGTCGGGAGGGTCAGAACGATGAAGCCCAATGCGAAGACCGCGGCGATCAGGATCAGCTGGGCCTCGGCCTCGATCATGCCCTTCATCAGGTACGAGGCTTCGGCGACCCCGATCGCGGAGGCGACCGTGGTGTTCTTCGTCAGCGCGATCAGCACATTGGACAGCGGGTTGACGACCGCGCGGAACGCCTGCGGGAGGACGATCAGCCGCAGTACCTGGGTGAAGCTCAGCCCGAGGGCACGTGCTGCCTCGGCCTGGCCGACCGGGACCGTGTTGATGCCGGAGCGCAACGCCTCGCACACGAAGGCGGCGGTGTAGGCGATCAGGGCGAGCACCGCCAGCCGGAAGCCGATGCCCTTGGAATCGCTGGCGCCGAGGGTGATCGTCAGGGTCTGGTAGAGACCCAGCGACGAGAACACCATGATTACGGTCAGCGGAATGTTCCGCACCACGTTCACATAGACGGTGGCGAAGCCGCGCATCAGGGGGACCGGGCTGACCTTCATGCCGGCCAGCAGTGTTCCCCATATGAGGGCGCCAAGGGCGGAGTAGACGGTGAGTTGCACCGTCACCCAGAAGGCCCCCAGCAGGTCGTAACCTTCAAGAAAGTCGAACACGATCTCCCGCGCTTCCGCGTGTCGGAGGGCACGGCGCGCCGCCGTTCACGGACGGCGCGCCCGGTCAGCCCTGCTTCACTTGACGATGTTGCCGATCTTCGGGGCGGGCTCGTTCTTGTAGTTCGCCGGGCCGAAGTTGTCCTTCACGGCCTTGTCCCAGGAACCGTCCGAGACCATCTTGGCGAGTGCGTCGTCGATCTTCTTCTTCAGATCGGCGTCGCCCTTCTTCAGGCCGATGCCGTAGTTCTCGTTGGTCATCTTGAAGCCGGCCAGCTTGAACTTGCCCTGGAAGCTCTGCTGCGAGGCAAAACCGGCCAGGATGCTGTCGTCGGTGGTCAGCGCGTCGACGACCTTGTTCTCCAGACCGGTCAGGCACTCCGAGTACCCGCCGAACTCCTGGAGGTCGGCCTTCGGGGCCAGCTTGTCCTTGACGTTCTTCGCCGAGGTCGAGCCGGTGACCGAACACAGCTTCTTCTTGTTCAGGTCCGCCGGGGACTTGATCGAGTCGTCGTCGGCACGGACGAGGATGTCCTGGTGCGCCAACAGGTACGGGCCCGCGAAGTCGACCTTCTGCAGCCGCTCGTCGTTGATCGAGTAGGTGGCGGCGATGAACTTCACGTCACCGCGCTCGATCGCCGTCTCGCGGTCGGCGCTCTTGGTCTCCTTGAAGACGATGTCCTTGGCGTCGTAGCCGAGCTCCTTGGCGACGTACGTGGCGACGTCGACGTCGAAACCGGTGTACTTGCCGTCGGGCGTCTTCAGGCCGAGACCGGGCTGGTCGATCTTGATGCCGATCGTGATCTTCTTGCCGCCGCCCGAACCGGCCGAGTCGCCGTCCTTCTTGTCGGAACCACAGGCGGTGGCGGTCAGGGCGAGGGCGAGCACGGCGGCCGAGGCGGCGGTGACCTTACGAAGCTGCATGGTGAAATTCCCTAGAATTGACGCGATGTGAGTGATCGACCGGTCCGGGAACCGGCGGTGAAGGATCAGTCAGTGGTGAAGGATCTTCGACAGGAAGTCCTTGGCCCGGTCACTGCGCGGGTTGCTGAAGAACTGGTCGGGCGTGGCCTCTTCGACGATCTTTCCGTCCGCCATGAAGACGACGCGGTTCGCCGCCGAGCGCGCGAAGCCCATCTCATGGGTGACGACGACCATCGTCATGCCGTCCCGGGCGAGCTGCTGCATGACCTCCAGCACCTCGTTGATCATCTCCGGGTCGAGCGCGGAGGTCGGCTCGTCGAAGAGGATCACCTTGGGGTCCATCGCCAACGCGCGGGCGATGGCCACGCGTTGCTGCTGACCACCGGAGAGCTGGGCGGGGTACTTGTCGGCCTGCGTCGCCACGCCCACCCGGTCCAGCAGCGAACGGGCCTTGTCCTCCGCGGCCTTCTTGTCCGTCTTGCGGACCTTGAGCTGGCCCAGCATCACGTTTTCGAGCACCGTCTTGTGCGCGAAGAGATTGAACGACTGGAAGACCATGCCGACATCGGCACGCAGCCTGGCCAGCTCCCTGCCCTCCTGGGGCAGCGGCTTGCCGTCGATCGATATGGCGCCCGAGTCGATCGTCTCCAAGCGGTTGATCGTGCGGCACAGCGTGGACTTCCCGGACCCGGAGGGCCCGATGACGACCACGACCTCGCCACTGGCGATCGTCAGGTCGATGTCCTGGAGCACATGCAGCGCGCCGAAGTGCTTGTTGACGTTGCTCAGTACGACAAGGTCGTTCGCCGCGGGTGCGGCGTCCTCGGCGCCCTTGGTCACTGAAACTCCGCTCATCGGCTTCATGCTCCGTCCTCCTCGGTTGGGAAGGACCCTAGTGACGCGGTGCGACCAGCGTCATTACATCTGAGCGGAAATTGAGGATAACGATCCGGCGGCAACCGGACACTCCGCGTGAACGGGGCGGCGGGTGCGATACCCGGGGCGTACCGGGTGGATAACAGATGGCCCGATGCAATGCACGGGCCCTTGACTGACGTACCCGTCATCGGAGTGGATGCCCTGGTACGCCACGACGTGAAACACCTCGGAACGGGGAAGTGACGAAGGGCATACGAGAAACCGCACCGACATCGCACCTTCGGAAAGGGGGGTCATGAGACTGCTGCTCGTCGAGGACGACAACCACGTCGCGGCCGCCCTGTCCGCGATCCTCGCCCGGCACGGCTTCCAGGTGGTGCACGCGCGCAGCGGCGAGGAAGCGCTGCAGGCCCTGCTGCCCGCGGACACGGAGCCCTTCGGTGTCGTGCTCCTCGACCTCGGGCTGCCCGACCAGGACGGCTACGAGGTGTGCGGGAAGATCCGCAAGCGCACCTCGACCCCGGTGATCATGGTGACCGCGCGCGCCGATGTCCGCTCGCGGATCCACGGCCTCAACCTCGGGGCCGACGACTACGTGGTCAAGCCGTACGACACCGGCGAGCTCCTCGCCCGGATCCATGCCGTCAGCCGCCGCAAGTCGGCCGGCGAGGACACCGTGCCCACGCCCGCCGCCGCTCTGCGCCTCGGGTACGTCCACATCGAGCTGCCCACCCGCCGGGTCAGCGTCGACGGGTCGGAAGTCCAGCTCACCCGCAAGGAGTTCGACCTGCTCGCGCTGCTCGCCCAGCGTCCCGGTGTGGTCTTCCGCCGGGAGCAGATCATCAGCGAGGTGTGGCGCACGAGCTGGGAGGGGACGGGGCGCACGCTCGAAGTGCACGTCGCGTCCCTGCGTTCCAAACTGCGGCTGCCCGCACTGATCGAGACGGTGCGCGGGGTCGGCTACCGTCTCGTCGCCCCTTCCGCGTAGAGGCGTACGTCCAAGGTGCGCACCCGGCTGCTTCCCCTGCTCATCATTCTCATGGCGAGCGTGCTGCTCGCCCTCGGCTTCCCGCTGGCCGTCAGCGTGGCCGGTGCCCAGCAGCAGCGCGTCGTCATCGACCGCATCGACGACACGGCACGCTTCGCCGCGCTCGCCCAGTTCATCGCCGAACGGACCCCCGGTTACGACGAGCGCCGCCGCACCCTGCGGAGCGAACTGGACACCTACGCCTCGGTGTACGGCATCCGCGCCGGTGTCTTCTACCGGGACGACAGCGCCATGGCGAAGGCCCCGGTCACCTGGCAGTTGCCGATCGAGGGGGAGGGGAGGGAGGCCTTCAAGGAGGCGCTCCTCGGGCGTCGCAGTCACGATCCGCCGCAGGTCTGGCCCTGGCAGCGGGGCAGGGTCGTCGTCGCCTCGCCCGTCGTACGGGACGGCGATGTGGTCGCCGTCGTGGTCATCGACTCGCCCACCACCGAGATGCGCGCGCGCACGCTGCGCGGCTGGTTGCTCATCGCGGTCGGCGAGGTGGTCGCGATGCTGGTGGCGCTCGGCGCGGCGATCCGGCTCACCGGCTGGGTGCTGCTGCCCGTACGGACCCTCGACGCGGCCACCCATGACATAGCCAGTGGCCGGATGAGATCCCGAGTGGTGGCTTCCGGGGGACCGCCGGAACTCAGGCGCCTGGCCCGTTCGTTCAACGAGATGGCCGACAACGTCGAGGATGTGCTGGAGCAGCAGCGCGCCTTCGTCGCCGACGCCTCGCATCAGCTGCGCAACCCCCTTGCCGCGCTGCTGCTGCGGATCGAACTCCTCGCGCTCGAACTTCCCGAGGGCAACGAGGAGATCGCCTCCGTGCGTACGGAGGGCAAGCGCCTCGGTCAGGTCCTGGACGACCTGCTCGACCTGGCGCTGGCCGAACACGCCGCGGCCGACCTGCAGCTCACGGACATAGGCGCGCTCACTGCGGAACGCATCGCGTCCTGGCGGCCGGTCGCCGAGGAGAAAGGGGTACGGCTCAGGGCGGACGGCTCGTCAGCCGTGACGGCCTGGGCGGACCCCATCGCGCTGTCGAGCGCCCTCGACGCCATCATCGACAACGCCCTGAAATTCACCCCGGCCGGCGAAGAGGTCCTCGTCACGGTCGCCGCCGGTCGTGATGACGTCACGGTCGTCGTCGCCGACCGGGGACCGGGCCTCACCGCGCAGGAGATGGAGCGCGTCGGCGACCGGTTCTGGCGCAGCGCCCAGCACCAGAACGTGCAGGGTTCCGGCCTCGGGCTCTCCATCTCCCAGGCCCTCCTGGCCGCGGGCGGTGGCTCCATCGGCTATGCCGCACACGAGCCGCACGGGCTGCGGGTGACGGTGTCGGTGCCGCGCCAGGGCCCACAGGGCTGAGAGCCTGTCGGGTGACCTCCTATCGTGCGGACGAAGGTCGCCCGACAGGCTCTGAACGGGCGCGAAAGCGGCCGGCGGCGCGGGGATCAGGGCTTGACCGAGCGGTAGTAGCGCTTGGCCCCCTCGTGCAGCGGCAACGGGTCGGTGTAGATCGCCGTGCGCAGATCCACCAGCTGGGCCGCATGCACCTCGCGCCCGATCCGGTCCCGGCTGTCGATCACGGTCCGGGTGAACGCCTCGGTCATCGCCGGATCCGTACGGTCCGTGGTCACCAGCACATTGGCGACCGCCACCGTCGGAACCGCCTGTCCCTGCTGTGCCCCGTGGTACGCGTCGGCGGGCATCATGGCCGACCGGTAATAGCGGGCGGGCCCGCCCACGGCCTGAAGCTCCTTGATCAGCGCGGCCTCCAGCGGCACCAGCCGGATCGCGAACCGGTCCGACAACTCCTGCACGGCGGAGGTGGGCAGTCCGCCGGACCAGAAGAAGGCGTCGAGCAGGCCGTTCTCCAACTGCTGCGGCATGGTGTCGATACCGACGGGAACCGGTGTCACATCGTTCGAAGGATCGAGACCGGCGGCCGTCATCACCCGGTCGGCGACCAGACGCACCCCCGAACCCGGCTGCCCCACCCCGACGCGCTTGCCGATCAGGTCCGAGACCTTCCGCACCTTCGAGTCCCGGGGCACGACCAGCTGTATGTAGTCGTCGTACAGCCGCACACAGCCCCGTAGCCGGTCGGCTCCCGGCTTGGCGCCGAGCAGATAGGTGGCCAGTGCGTCGGTGGTGGCGATGGTGAAGTCGGCCTTCCCGGTCGCCACCCGCTCGATGTTCTGCTGCGAGCCCTCACTGGTCTGCAGCTGTATGGACACCCGGGGCAGGTCCTTGGCCAGGTCCCCCTTGAGCCGCTCGCCGTAGCGCTGGTAGACCCCGCTGCGCACACCGGTGCTGAAGGTCAGCGAGCCGCTCGGCGCCACTTCCCCGAGCGGAAGCAGCCACCACAGCAGCAGCCCGAGCACGACGACGAGGGCGGCGCACGCCTGAAGGGTGCGTCGCCGGCCGATGCGGGACAGTGCCTGGAGCATGGCGGCGATCCTGCCAGGCCGTCCCGGTGATGACCAGGGCAGGGCTTTTGCGGCCCGCACCCCGGGCGCCGGGGCCGTGAGCCCGGCCGGAGATGTATTCATCATTGCCGTCCGACCGGAGCCCTTACCCTGGACGGGTGAGCGGCAACGACGTGGCTGGTGGAGTAGTGGACGGTTTGAAAACGTACGAGGTGCGCACCTACGGGTGCCAGATGAACGTCCACGACTCGGAGCGGTTGTCCGGGCTGCTGGAGGACGCGGGTTACGTACGTGCCGCGGAGGGCTCCGACGGCGACGCCGACGTCGTCGTCTTCAACACCTGCGCGGTCCGGGAGAATGCCGACAACAAGCTCTACGGCAACCTCGGCCGGCTCGCCCCGATGAAGACCAAGCGGCCCGGCATGCAGATCGCCGTCGGCGGCTGCCTGGCACAGAAGGACCGCGACACCATCGTCCAGCGGGCCCCCTGGGTGGATGTCGTCTTCGGTACGCACAACATCGGCAAGCTGCCCGTGCTGCTGGAGCGCGCCCGCATCCAGGAAGAGGCGCAGATCGAGATCGCCGAATCCCTGGAGGCATTCCCCTCCACGCTCCCCACCCGTCGCGAGTCCGCCTACGCGGCGTGGGTCTCCATCTCCGTCGGCTGCAACAACACCTGCACCTTCTGCATCGTCCCGGCGCTCCGCGGCAAGGAGAAGGACCGCCGCACCGGCGACATCCTCGCCGAGATCGAGGCGCTGGTCGCCGAGGGCGTCTCGGAGATCACCCTGCTCGGTCAGAACGTGAACGCGTACGGGGCCGACATCGGCGACCGTGAGGCTTTCTCCAAGCTGCTGCGCGCCTGCGGGAAGATCGAGGGCCTGGAGCGGGTCCGCTTCACGTCGCCGCACCCCCGCGACTTCACGGACGACGTGATCGCGGCCATGGCCGAGACGCCCAATGTGATGCCTCAGCTGCACATGCCGATGCAGTCCGGCTCGGACACCATCCTCAAGGCGATGCGGCGTTCGTACCGGCAGGAGCGCTTCCTCGGCATCATCGAGAAGGTCCGCGCCGCGATGCCGGACGCCGCCATCTCCACCGACATCATCGTGGGCTTCCCCGGCGAGACCGAGGAGGACTTCGAGCAGACGATGCACGCGGTCCGCGAGGCGCGCTTCGCCAACGCCTTCACCTTCCAGTACTCCAAGCGACCCGGAACCCCGGCCGCCGAGATGGCGGGGCAGATCCCCAAGGAGGTCGTCCAGGAGCGGTACATGCGCCTGTCCGTCCTCCAGGAGGAGATCTCCTGGGAGGAGAACAAGAAGCAGGTCGGCCGGACGCTGGAGATCATGGTCGCGGAGGGCGAGGGCCGCAAGGACGGCGCCACCCACCGCCTCTCGGGCCGCGCCCCCGACAACCGCCTGGTCCACTTCACCAAGCCGGACGAGGACGTGCGTCCCGGCGATGTGGTCACCGTCGAGATCAGCTACGCCGCCCCGCACCACCTGCTCGCCGAGGGCACCCCGCTGGGCGTACGGCGGACCCGGGCCGGGGACGCCTGGGAGAAGCGCACCGCAACCGAGGCCGCCAAGCCGGCTGGAGTGATGCTGGGGCTGCCCGGTATCGGCGCCCCGGCGCCCCTGCCCGCCGCGGCGGCGCCCGGCTGCGGCTGCGACTGACACCGGCGAGGGGACCGGGCCGCGGCGGGGACGGGCGACGGCGGGAGATGGGCGCGTCGCGCTCAACCAGTACGCTGCCCACCATGCTTGTCGCCGCCGCTGTCTGCCCCTGTCCGCCCCTGCTGGTACCCGAGGTCGCCGCCGGTGCCGCGCCCGAGCTCGACACGCTGCGGGACGCCTGCGCCGACGCCCTCGGTGTGCTTGCCGCGGCCCGGCCCGACCTGCTGCTCGTGATCGGGCCCGCGGACCTCGCGGGCCGAGGACCGCACCCCGAGGGGGCCACCGGCTCATTCAAGAGCTTCGGAGTCGATCTCGACGTACGGCTCGGGTGCGATCGCGGAACCGTGGCGGACCGCCCCCTCCCGCCGTCCCTGGCCGTCGGCGCCTGGCTGCTCGCCCGTGCGCAGTGGGCCGAGGCACCGGTCGAAGGGCTCGGTGTGGGGGAGCCGCTCGAAACCGACCGCTGTACGAGTACGGGGCAAGACCTGGCAGCCAGAGCGGAACGGGTGGCGCTGCTGGTGATGGGCGACGGCAGTGCCTGCCGCACGGTCAAGGCCCCCGGCTATCTGGACGACCGCGCCGGGGCGTTCGACGCGGCGGCCGCCCACGCGCTGGGTTCCGCCGACCCCGGCGCGCTGATCGCGCTGGACGAGTCGCTGGCGTACGAGCTGAAAGCGGCGGGCCGGGCACCCTGGCAGGTGCTCGCGGGCGCGGGCGAAGGGGCGGGCCTGCGCGGACAGATGCTGTACGAGGACGCTCCGTACGGCGTGGGCTACCTGGTCGCCACCTGGTCCTGACCGCACGCTCGGACTGGCACCCGGGCGGATACGGACGACGGCCGTGCAGCGTCGCCGCTCCACGGCCGTGCGTCCGACTCGATTCGGTTGGTGTTCACGAGGTGGGCGGCGTACCAGGCGGCGTACCGCCTTCGTCGTGCTTGACACCACCCTCGTCGTGCTTGTGGGACAGGCGCTCGACCACGTCCTTGGCCTTCTTCGTGCCGGACTCGATCTTGTCGCTGTACTTGCCCTTGGTCTTTTGGTCGACCGTCCGTGCGGCCTTGTCGAGCCCGTGGTCGATCTTGCCCCCGTGCTGATGCGCGAGGTCGCCGACCTTTTCCTTGGCGGGGCTCAGCTTGGCCTTCAAATTGTCCAGGAAGCCCATCGGGCACCTTCCCTGCTGGGGGACTCGGTCGGGCGTCCTCCTGCGGCCTCGCTGCCGACCGCCTCGCGGGGCAGCCCTGGGGGCGAACGGCAAACCGTAAAAAAACGCCCGTATTCACTTATGAATTCTACTGGCACCGCCGAAGATCCGCGCCGTTCGGAGCGGAGGCGGGGCAGCGGCGGAGCAGAAGCGGGAAGGCCGGACACCCCCGTTCGCAGCCGGTCAGGTCACTCATTCGGGAAGAGGGCCGGAGGTTTGCGAGACTGGGGCGGTGAGAAGTTCAGCTCCCGCACCGCGGGTCATCACCGTCGTCGGTCCCACTGCAGCCGGAAAGTCCGATCTGGGGGTGTTTCTTGCTCAGCAGCTCGACGGCGAAGTGGTCAACGCCGACTCGATGCAGCTCTACCGGGGGATGGATATCGGCACCGCGAAGCTGACGCCCTCCGAGCGCGGAAACGTGCCGCATCAACTGCTGGACATCTGGGACGTCACCGAGACGGCCAGCGTCGCCGAGTACCAGCGGCTGGCCCGAGCGGAGATCGACCGGCTGCTCGCCGCGGGCCGCACTCCTGTCCTGGTCGGCGGTTCCGGGCTCTATGTGAAGGGCACCATCGACGCCCTGGAGTTCCCCGGCACGGACCCCGGTGTCAGGGCCAGGCTGGAGGAGGAACTGGTCGAGCGCGGCTCCGGAGCCCTGCACGCCCGGCTCGCCGCCGCCGACCCCGAGGCGGGCCGGGCCATCCTGCCGAGCAACGGTCGCCGCATCGTCAGGGCCCTCGAAGTCATCGAGATCACCGGCAAGCCCTTCACCGCCAACCTCCCCGGTGACGATGCGGTGTACGACACCGTCCAGATCGGCGTCGACGTGGCCCGCCCCGAACTCGACGAACGCATCGCCCTGAGGGTCGATCGGATGTGGGCGGCCGGGCTCGTGGACGAGGTGCGGGCCCTGGAGGCGCACGGCCTGCGCGAGGGACGAACCGCGTCCAGGGCGCTCGGTTACCAGCAGGTGCTGGCCGCGCTGGCCCAGGAGTGCACCGAGGACGAGGCGCGTGCCGAGACCATTCGCGCCACCAAGCGATTCGCGCGCCGTCAGGACTCGTGGTTTCGCCGCGACCCGCGGGTCCACTGGCTCAATGGCGCCGCGGAGCACCGCGGGGAACTCACGCACCGGGCGCTGGCGTTGGTCGAACGAGCGGTTACAGCCTGATCACGTGATGGCATCGGGAAGCCCTGCCCGTCATTTCGGCGACCGGGAGCGTGCCATCATCGAGCATCGATCGACCAGTGGAGTCCGAGTTGGGAGGGCGCGTGGCGATGGAGGCCGGCCCTCGCGACACAGAACAAGACGCACCGGACAAGTTGCACGACGCAGGAAGCTTGAGCCCCGACGGGCCCGACGAGCTCGAAACGACCCCCGAGGTCGAGGTCGAGCTGCGGCCCGCGCGGCGTCTGCGTATCTGGCAGCTCGCGCCGATCGTCATGCTCGCCGCCGTGGGATCGCTGATGTTCGCGTTCCCGCTGGCGTTCGAGTTCGGCGACGGCGGCGCAGTCGTCGCCATGCTGGGCCTGCTGATCAGCTGCTGCGCCGCGGGCTGGGGCATGATGGCCGCCCGCCGCGTGGGATACACCTGGCCCGGGCTGCCGCAGCGGGGTTCGGGCGAGAGAGCCGACTGGCGCGTGATCGCCCTGTACGTCGCTGTGTGCGCCGTTCTGGTCGCACTGGCCATCTGGCGCGTGGCCCGGCTTCGCTGACGGACGCTGCGGCTCCGCCGACCGACGCTGGCGGTGTGACGCCCGGCCGCTGTTCGGCGTTCCGTTGCCCGGCCTTTTCCTTGCCCCGTCGCACGGCCCGGTTTCGTCGGCTGTTGGTGCTGCCTCGTACAGTTGCCCTGTGAGCACCTCGCAGATCGCCTTCCTCAAGGGCCACGGCACCGAGAACGACTTCGTGATCGTCCCCGACCCGGACAACGCCGTCGACCTGCCCGCCTCCGTCGTCGCCCGCCTGTGCGACCGCCGGGCCGGTATCGGTGGTGACGGGATCCTGCACGTCGTGCGGTCCGCCGCGCACCCGGAGGCGCGGGCCATGGCGGGCGAGGCCGAGTGGTTCATGGACTATCGCAACGCCGACGGTTCGATCGCCGAGATGTGCGGCAACGGCGTGCGGGTCTTCGCCCGCTATCTGCAGCATGCTGGACACGTCGAGCAGGGCGACCTCGCCGTCGCGACCCGGGGCGGCGTGAAGAAGGTGCACATTGCCAAGGGCGGCGACGTGACGGTCGCCATGGGGCGCGCGCTTCTCCCCGAGGACGGTGTCACCGTCAGCCTGGACGGCCGCAGCTGGGAAGCCCGCAATGTGAACATGGGCAATCCGCACGCGGTCGCCTTCGTCGACGATCTGGCGCACGCCGGCGATCTGCTCTCCGTGCCGCCGTTCGGCCCCGCGGCCGTCTACCCCGAAGGCGTCAACATCGAATTCGTCGTGGACCGCGGACCACGCCACGTCGCCATGCGGGTCCATGAGCGCGGCTCGGGCGAGACCCGCTCCTGCGGTACGGGTGCCTGTGCCGTGGCCGTAGCCGCGGCCCGCAGGGACGGCGCCGACCCCGCGAAGACCGGCACTCCGGTCACGTACACGGTCGATCTGCTCGGAGGCACCCTCGTGATCACCGAGCGGCCCGACGGCGAGATCGAGATGACCGGCGCCGCCGTGATCGTCGCCGAAGGCACGATCGACCCGGCCTGGCTCGAATCGTTGATCGGTTAGGCCCTGTCCTGCCGATCTTCGCGGGCCCGGAACGCCTGGCACGGCACCTCGCCGCGTTGCCGGAGTCGCCCGAGTACGTCCAGCACGAGGACGATCCTCCGCCTTGCGATGCACCGCACCGGACGCCCCGGGCTGATCCACGAAGATCGACAGGACAGGACCCAGGACAGGGCCGTGGGCCCTTTCGTTTGGTTCAGGCCGGATCAGGGAGTGGCGCCGAGGCACGCGAGCCCGGCATGATCCAAACGAAAGGCCCTGGAGCTTCGCTCGAATGGGTGATCCGTTTCACGCTGAGCGAGAGCCGGACTCCGCCACGTGGTGGGCTCGGTAGCATCAAGCACCGGCCCGGAGGCGCGACCGCACCTTCCCACCGCCGGTCGACGTCGCCGGAGGTGCCCCATGAGTGCAGAGGCCACCAACCCAGGTGCTCCCATCCGCAGACGGGGCCGACCCCGGATCGATTTCCGCAGGCTCGGCCGCGTCGCGCTGCTCGGCCCCGTCTCCCGCGACCGGCTGCCCGACGCGATCGGCCATGTCGCCGAGGCCCACCGGGCCCACCACCCGGATGCCGACCTGTCCGTCCTGCACCGGGCCTACGTACTCGCGGAGTCCTCGCACCGCGGACAGATGCGCAAGAGCGGCGAGCCGTACATCACGCACCCGCTCGCCGTCACGCTGATCCTCGCCGAGCTCGGCGCCGAGACCACGACACTCACCGCCTCGCTGCTCCACGACACCGTCGAGGACACCGAGGTGACTCTCGATCAGGTGAGGAACGAGTTCGGCAAAGAGGTCTGCTACCTCGTCGACGGCGTCACCAAACTCGAAAAGGTCGACTACGGAGCAGCGGCCGAACCCGAGACCTTCCGCAAGATGCTGGTCGCCACCGGGGACGACGTCCGGGTGATGTCGATCAAGCTCGCCGACCGGCTGCACAACATGCGCACCCTCGGCGTGATGCGCCCCGAGAAACAGGTCAGGATCGCCAAGGTCACCAGGGACGTGCTGATCCCGCTGGCCGAACGGCTCGGTGTGCAGGCGCTCAAGACCGAGCTGGAGGACCTGGTCTTCGCGATCCTCCACCCCGCGGAGTACGCGCACACCCGGGCGCTGATCGCCGCCGCGTCGGCGCAGCCGGACGCCTCCGGCGCCGCGGCGGCCCAGGACCCGCTCGCGGCTGTCGCCGAGAACGTCGAGGCGGTGCTGCGGGAGGCCGGCATTCCGGCAGAAGTCCTCATCAGGCCGCGCCACTACGTCTCCGTGCACCGGGTCAGGATCAAACGCGGCGAACTGCGCGGCACCGACTTCGGCCGGCTGCTGGTCCTCGTCGGCGAGGACGCCGACTGCTACGCCGTGCTCGGCGAACTGCACACCTGCTTCACCCCGGTGATCTCCGAGTTCAAGGACTTCATCGCCGCCCCCAAATTCAACCTGTACCAGTCACTGCACACCGCGGTCGTGGGCCCCGACGGGGCGGTCGCCGAAGTCCTCATCCGTACGCACCGGATGCACAAGGTCGCCGAGGCCGGCGTCATCGCCCTCGGCAATCCGTACGCCGCGGGCAGCGGCTCCGGGCCCCAGACCGCCGAACCCGTGGACGGAGAGCGCGCCGACCCGACCCGCCCAGGCTGGCTCTCCAGGCTCCTCTCGTGGCAGCAGTCCGCCCCGGACTCCGACACTTTCTGGACCACGCTCCGCGCCGATCTCGCCCAGGACCGGGAGATCACGGTCTTCCACACCGACGGCGGCACGCTCGGCCTACCCGCCGGAGCCAGCTGTGTCGACGCCGCCTACGCGCAGTACGGGGACAAGGCACACAGCTGCATCGGCGCCCGGGTCAACGGCCGGCTCGCCACCCTCGGCACCGTCCTGAGCGACGGCGACACCGTGCAGCTGCTGCTCACCGAGGACGTCGGGTCCGGCCCCTCGCCCGACTGGCTCGACCACGCCCGCACCCCCGCCGCCCGCATCGCCATCACCGGCTGGTTCGACGCCCATCCCGACGATGCCCCGAACCCGCACGGCAGCAGGCCCGCGGCGCCCAGGCCGCCCGGACCACAGCCCCAGGCAACCGCCGATCCCGGCGACGACCGGGCCGAGGCCCGCACGGCGAACGCCGTGGTGGACCGGCCGGATGCCGCCGTACGACTCGCGGGCTGCTGCACCCCCGTACCCCCCGACGCCGTCACCGGTTTCGTCGTGCGCGGCGGCGCCGTCACCGTGCACCGGCTGAATTGCCCCGCGGTCTCCCGGATGCAGTCCGTCGGCCGGGTGCCGGTCCGGGTGACCTGGGGCGACGAGGCCGGATGTCGGGTCACTCTGATTGCCGAGTCCTTCGGACGGCCCGGGCTGCTCGCCGACCTCACCGAGGCGATCGCGACAGCGGACGCGGCGATCATCTCCGCCACCGTCGAACCACCCAGCGAACAGCGAGTCCGGCACACCTACACATTGCAGCTCCCCGACGCCGCCGGACTGCCGGCGCTGATGCGCGCGATGCGTGAGGTACCCGGGGTGTACGACGTGAGCCGCGCCCAGCACCCGACAGCCACGGTCTGACTCACCGTCCGGCTCCGCACGCAGCGCCATCTGCCGCCGTGATCTCGTTCGAGTGGTGCGGCGCGCGCCGCACCTGCCCGGGTGGGAGTCGCTGGTAGCGGTAGGTCATGCCGTTCATCTCCCGCCGTCTGCGGGCCGCTCTGCTGGCCATCGCATCGGCCACCCTCGTTGCCGCCGCCCTCCCCTCACCCGTGCCGCTCGGCATCGGCGATCCACTCTTCCCGCACCTCGGCAATCCCGGGTACGACGTCCTCTCGTACGACATCGGACTGACCTACCACGGCAGCAACAGCAAGCCGCTGGACGCCGTCACCACGATCGACGCGCGGACCACCGAACCGCTGGACCGGATCAACCTCGACTTCACCCGGGGCACGGTCCGTACGGTCGAAATCAACGGTCAGCGCGCCGACTTCGCCGTGGCGGACGAGGACCTGGTCATCCAGCCGCCCGGCCGGCTCCCGGCCGGAGCACCACTGCACATCACCGTCCGGCACACCAGCGACCCGCGCGGCGACCGGGACACCGGCGGCTGGCTGCGCACCGCCGACGGACTGGCCATGGCCAATCAGGCCGACGCCGCACACCGGGTCTTCCCGAGCAATGACCACCCCGCCGACAAGGCCCTCTTCACCTTCCGGATCACCGCGCCCAAGGACCTCACTGTGGTCGCCAACGGCCTGCCTGCGGGCACGGTCCGGCACGGTGCCGAGACCACCTGGACCTACCGGACCGAACACCCCATGGCCACCGAACTGGCCCAGGTCACCATCGGCCGTTCCACCGTCCTGCGACGCACCGGGCCGCACGGACTGCCGGTGCGCGACGTGGTGCCGAGCGCCGACCGCAAGCGGCTGGAACCCTGGCTGGCCAAGACACCCGCTCAGTTGGAATGGATGGAACAGCAGGTCGGCCGCTACCCCTTCGAGACGTACGGACTGCTGGTCGCCGCCACCGACACGGGCTTCGAGCTGGAGACCCAGACGCTCTCGCTCTTCGAGCGGTCCCTGTTCACGCAAACCGCCTACCCCGAGTGGTACGTCGACTCGATCATGGTGCACGAGCTCACCCACCAGTGGTTCGGCGACAGCGTCTCCCCGCGCACCTGGTCCGATCTGTGGCTCAACGAGGGACACGCCACCTGGTACGAGGCCCGCTACGCCGAGGACCACGCCGGCAAGACACTGGAAGGCCGCATGCGCGAGGCGTACATCAAGTCCGACGGCTGGCGCGCCGCGGGCGGCCCGCCGGCCCGCCCCGACATTCCGGCGCCCGGACAGAAGCTCAGCCTGTTCCGGCCGGTGGTGTACGACGGCAGCGCACTGGTCCTTTACGCGCTGCGCCAGGAGATCGGCGAGAGCGCGTTCGACCGCCTGGAGCGGACGTGGGTGACGAAGCACCGCGACTCGAACGCCGCCACCGCGGACTTCGTCCGGCTGGCGTCACAGACCGCGGGCCGTGACCTGACCCCGTTCTTCGACGGCTGGCTGTACGGCGCGAAGACCCCGCCGATGCCGGGGCACCCGGACTGGCACAGCGCCAAGCCCGCCGGACAGTGATAAACCCGAGTGACGGGGCCCACGGACCATGCCACTATCGTCAGGTCGCCGCGGCGGCCCGACCGTGGATTTCCGACAGCGGGAATCATCCGGAGAGGTCACGCGTTGTGACTGATGTAACGGACTTCAATCGACGTAAGGATCCAATGACCTCCTCTTCTTCCCTTCCCCAGGATGCGCAGGAAGCGCAGAGCGCCACGGAGAATGTCACCGAGAGCCTCACCGAGAGCCTTCGGGCCGACGCCCTGATGGAAGAGGACGTCGCCTGGAGCCACGAGATCGACGGAGAACGGGACGGCGAGCAGTTCGACCGTTCGGAGCGCGCCGCGCTGCGGCGTGTGGCAGGACTCTCCACCGAGCTCGAGGACGTCACCGAGGTCGAGTACCGGCAGCTGCGCCTGGAGCGTGTGGTGCTGGTCGGCGTCTGGACCTCGGGGACCGCGCAGGACGCGGAGAATTCACTCGCGGAGCTGGCCGCACTGGCGGAGACGGCAGGCGCTCTGGTGCTCGACGCCGTCTTCCAGCGTCGCGACAAGCCCGACCCGGCCACCTACATCGGCTCGGGCAAGGCACTGGAGCTGCGCGACATCGTCCTCGAATCAGGGGCCGACACCGTTGTGTGCGACGGTGAGCTCAGCCCCGGCCAGCTGATCCACCTTGAAGACGTCGTCAAGGTCAAGGTGGTCGATCGGACCGCCCTGATCCTCGACATCTTCGCCCAGCACGCCAAGTCCCGGGAGGGCAAGGCTCAGGTCTCGCTGGCACAGATGCAGTACATGCTGCCGCGGCTGCGCGGCTGGGGTCAGTCGCTCTCCCGTCAGATGGGCGGCGGCGGTTCCAGCGGTGGTGGCGGTATGGCCACCCGTGGTCCCGGTGAGACCAAGATTGAAACGGACCGGCGTCGGATCCGCGAGAAGATGGCGAAGATGCGCCGGGAGATCGCGGAGATGAAGACCGGCCGCGACATCAAGCGCCAGGAGCGCAAGCGCAACCGGGTGCCGTCGGTCGCCATCGCCGGCTACACCAACGCGGGCAAGTCCTCGCTGCTCAACCGGCTGACCGGTGCGGGTGTCCTCGTGGAGAACGCCCTGTTCGCCACCCTGGACCCGACCGTGCGCCGTGCCGAGACGCCGAGCGGCCGGACCTACACCCTGGCCGACACCGTCGGGTTCGTACGGCATCTGCCGCACCACCTTGTCGAGGCGTTCCGCTCCACCATGGAGGAGGTCGGCGAATCCGACCTGATCCTGCATGTGGTGGACGGCTCGCACCCGGTGCCGGAGGAGCAGCTCGCCGCGGTGCGCGAGGTGATCCGTGAGGTGGGCGCGGTGGACGTGCCCGAGGTCGTGGTGATCAACAAGGCGGACGCGGCCGATCCGCTGGTGCTGCAGCGGCTGCTGCGCATCGAGAAGCACGCGATCGCCGTCTCGGCGCGTACCGGCGCCGGTATCGACGAGCTGCTCGCCCTCATCGATACGGAACTGCCCCGGCCCTCGGTCGAGATCGAGGCGCTCGTGCCGTACACCCAGGGTGGACTCGTCTCCCGGGTGCATGCCGAGGGCGAGGTGATCTCCGAGGAACACACGTCGGAGGGCACCCTGCTCAACGCCCGGGTCCATGAGGAACTGGCGGCCGAGCTCTCCTCGTTCGTCCCCGTGGCGCACTGACGGCAGCGGTACGGCTCAGTACGGACCGATGGCCCGTTCCCCTCGTCGGGAGCGGGCCATCGGGCGTTCGGGCTTCGGACGAAAGATTCCCCTGAAATCTCCGAAATTGCCATGAACGTGTCATGCGAGATACGGACCGGACCACGGCCGCCGCGGATGCAGACCTATGACGGTGCGGTCCCTGCTCCGTGCCACGCGGACACCGCCCATCCGGAGCACCGGAAGGGCCCCCGGCGGGCAACTGCCGCGCAAGGGGCCCCGATGGACCGACACCGTCACCCGGACCGGTCCGGGTGACGGTCCGTCGTCACTGTCCTGCGTACTTCTTGCTGACCGATTCGTAGACGCCCTTGGCTTCCTTGCCGAACCGCGGCCCGGCCAGCCAGCCGGCCGTCACCGGGCCGATGGAGGTGTTCGAGACCAGCGCGGGCTTGCCGTCCTGGCCCGCCGCGACCCAGCCGCCACCGGAGGCACCGCCGGTCATGGTGCAGCCGATGCGGTACATCGTGGGGTCCTGCGCGGTCAGCGAGAGCCGGCCCGGCTTGTCCGCGCACTGGAACGCCTTCTGACCGTCGTACGGTGGAGCGGCCGGGAAGCCGGTGGCCGTCATGCTGTTGATCTCCGGCACGGCCAGGGCGTTGAAGTCGACGGGCAGCGCGGAGCCGACCGTCTCCTCCAGGGACTTGCCCGTCGAGCCCTTCTCCGGCGTGACGCGCAGCACCGCGAAGTCGTACGGGGCGCCCTGCCCGCCGACCGAGGAGCCCTGCGAGATCCACTGGTCGGAAGTCTGCGCCCACTGACCCCACCACACGCCGTAGGGCGCGATCTCCTGCTTGGTCGCCTTCTTCAACTCGGCTGTCGACAGACCGTTGTTGTTGTACGACGGCACAAAGGCGATGTTGCGGTACCAGCCGCCCTTCTTGCCGGCGTGCACACAGTGTCCGGCGGTCCACACCAGGTTGGACTTCCCGGGATGCGCCGGGTCCTTCACCACGGTCGCGGAGCAGACCATGGAACCTTCGGGGCTGTCGAACAGCAGCTTCCCGGACTCCGCGGCGTTGGCGTGGTACGGCGTCCGGACGTCGGTGGCCTGGACCGGTGCGGGTGTCGGGTCCGTCACGCCAACATCGCCCGAGATGTCATTGTCGACCGGCTTCTCCGGAGACTTGTCGGCATCCCGCATCCGGTCCGGGTCCCAGAGGCCCTCGATGATCGGATTGACGAAGTCCTTGGCCTCGTGCAGCCACTTGTCCCTGTCCCAGTTCTTCCACTCGCCGTTCCTCCACTGGTCGAGGTCGATCCCGTGTTCCTTGAGCCGGTCCTTCAGATCGTCCGGAATGGTGATCTTGCCGTCCGAGGCCTGGCCGGCCGGGCTGCTCGGCTTGTCGTTGGCATTGGTCTCGTCGGGCCCGCAGGCGGTGGCGGTGAGTGCGAGGACCGCGGCGACCGCGGCCACGGCGAGCGCCGAGGAACGTGTGCGGCCTGCGCTCCCCCGACGGTTGGTGGGAACTGGTCGAATGAGTCGCATCTGGTGATCCCCCTGGGACTTCGTAACTCAACGCTTCTGTACTGCACTTCGGCACTGCTCCGAGCCATCTGCTCCGAACGTCCGGTGGACACCCGGAAAACTGCCCGATCCCTCCGTGCGGCCCCCCACTATGCCGGTGCCGATGGGGACGGTACGCAGCAGGGCCACGGTTCCGCCCCCGTAAGGATCTTCGGAATTGCCCGTGATCCGCTGCGACCGGCGTCGTTGGTACGTGCGAGGGACTCGAGGACAGCGTTCATCCCCGCAGTCCGTCCGTACGCCGACGTACTGACGCGCAACGCAACTGTTACAGCAGGAGGACCAACAGCCGTGGCCGTGACCGAACCAGCTCCGGTGGCAGCACCGGCGGTGCACGAGGGGATCCTGCGCCGCCAATCGCTGCGCGAATCCGCCGCCCGTACGTACGCGCGTTCGCTGCCGATCGTGCCGGTACGGGCCCGTGGGATGACCATCGAGGGCGCGGACGGGCGGCGATATCTCGACTGTCTCTCCGGGGCCGGCACTCTGGCGCTCGGGCACAACCACCCGGTGGTCCTGGAGGCGATCAGGAAAGTGATCGACTCGGGCGCACCGCTGCACGTGCTCGACCTCGCGACCCCGGTCAAGGACGCCTTCACCACGGAGCTGTTCGCCACCCTGCCACGGCAGTTCGCCGACAATGCCCGGATCCAGTTCTGCGGACCGGCCGGTACGGACGCCGTGGAGGCGGCGTTCAAGCTGGTCCGTGCCGCGACCGGCCGCAGCGGACTCCTCGCCTTCACCGGCGCCTACCACGGGATGACGGCGGGAGCCCTCGCCGCGTCGGGCGGCGCCGAGGACGTACGGGTGACGCGGCTGCCCTTCCCGCAGAACTACCGTTGCCCCTTCGGTATCGGCGGTGCGCGTGGCGCGGAGACGGCTGCCCGCTGGACCGAGAACCTCCTGGACGACCCCAAGGGAGGCGCACCCGCGCCGGCCGGAATGATCCTCGAACCGGTGCAGGGCGAGGGCGGCGTGAACCCCGCCCCCGACGACTGGATGCGCCGGATGCGCGAGATCACCGAGACCCGGTCCGTCCCCCTGATCGCTGACGAGGTCCAGACGGGCGTCGGCCGCACCGGTGCCTTCTGGGCGGTCGAACACAGCGGGATCGTGCCCGATGTGATGGTGCTCTCCAAGGCCATCGGCGGTTCCCTCCCGCTCGCGGTGATCGTCTACCGTTCCGAGCTCGACACCTGGCAGCCGGGCGCCCACGCCGGCACCTTCCGGGGCAACCAACTCGCGATGGCGGCCGGTACGGCCACCCTTTCCTTCGTGCGGGAGAACCAGCTCGCCGAGCGTGCCGCGACGCTCGGCGCCCGGATGGTCGCGCGCCTCCAGGCGCTGGCCACGGACCACCCATCCATCGGAGACGTCCGCGGACGGGGCCTGATGATCGGAGTGGAACTCGTCGACCCGGAGGCCGCTCCGCAGGGCGGCAGCCCCGAGCCGCCGCCCGCCCCGGCCCTCGCCGTTGCCGTCCAAAAGGAATGTCTGCGCCGCGGGCTCATCGTCGAACTCGGCGGACGCCACTCGACCGTCGTGCGGCTCCTGCCGCCCCTCACTCTCACCGACGAACAGGCAACAGCGGTCGTGGACCGCCTCGCCGACGCCCTGGCAGCCGCGGAGCGCCTGCCGCACCGCCGGAACACGACCGGGTCGATCCGCTGACCCCGGACACCATCACAAGGAAGACCGCCGTGAACCCCACACCCGCGCCCCAGGCCGACGGCCCTCCCCCCAGCCAGCAGCGAGGACAGGACACACACACCGGCGGCCTCGTCGCCGAGCACACCATCGTGCCGCGCCAGAAGGCGGCACCGTACGACGAGCAGTACGCCCCGAAGTGCACGAACACCGGCGCGGCACCCGCCGACCTACTCGACCATCCGGATCCGCTGCGCGCCGCCGACACTGCGGGTGCCGAGAATCTGCTCCGCTGCTGGGTCCGGGAGAGCGACCTCCCCCGGCCGGCCGGCGACACCCTCCGGATCCCCCTCCCCGCAAGTGGAACCGCGCTGCTCGTTCCCGTTGCCTACTGGTCCGCCACGGGCTGGCACCGCTTCGGGACGCCCGCCCTGGAGGGGGCGCCCGAAGGAGCACCGACTGCCGACGCCGTCACGGTCGCCGCTCTCCTGGGCCGCGAGGCCGACCATCACGAAGGCGCCGACATGGTGGCCCGGGTCGCCGACTCGGTACGGCGGACTGCCGGCTTCATCGCCGAACGGCGCCGCACTCCGGACGCCCTGCCAGAAGCGGACTTCTTCCTCACCGCCGAGCAGTCACTTCTCCTCGGACATCCTCTCCACCCCACCCCCAAGAGCCGCGAGGGCCTCTCCGACTCCGAATCCCGCCGCTACTCACCCGAGTTGCACGGCTCCTTCCCGCTGCACTGGATGGCCGTCGACCGGTCCGTGCTGGCCACCGACTCCGCCTGGACCGACGGAGGCCGTCCCGTGCCGGCCACGGAACTGGTCACCTCCCACGCCGGCGGAATGTCGCTCCCCGACCACACCGCACCGATTCCGCTCCACCCTTGGCAGGCCCGCGAACTCGGCCACCGGCCCGAGGTGGTCGCCCTGCTCGACGCCGGACTCCTTCACGACCTGGGGCCGCACGGGAAGCACTGGCACCCCACCTCCTCCGTCCGTACCGTGCATCGGCCCGGTGCCGAGGTCATGCTCAAGCTCTCCCTCGGCGTCCGCATCACCAACTCCCGTCGTGAGAACCTCCGCAAGGAACTCCACCGCGGAGTGGAAGTCCACCGGCTGCTCCGCAGCGGACTCGCCGCGCAGTGGCACGCCGTCCACCCGGGCTTCGACATCGTCCGCGACCCTGCCTGGCTCGCCGTCGACGGCCCGGACGGAGAGCCCGTCGCGGGCCTCGACGTGATGCTGCGCCACAACCCGTTCGGCCCGTACGACGACGCCGTCTGTATCGCCGCGCTCACCGCCCCGCGCCCCTGGCCCGGACGGGCCGGCATGCGTTCACGGCTCGCCGAGATCGTTCTCTCCCTGGTCGCCGCCACCGGAAGAGCCGTGGGGGCCGTCGCCACCGAGTGGTTCCTGCGCTACCTCGACCGCGTCGTACGCCCCGTGCTCTGGTTCGACGCCCACGCAGGCGTGGCGCTCGAAGCCCACCAGCAGAACACCCTGGTGCTGCTCGACCCGCACGGCTGGCCCGTCGGCGGCCGGTACCGGGACAACCAGGGCTACTACTTCCGGGAGTCCCACCGCGCAGCACTGGAGCACCGGCTCCCTGGCATCGGATCGGTCAGCGACACCTTCGTCTCCGACGCGGTCACCGACGAACGCTTCGCCTACTACCTCGGCATCAATAATGTGTTCGGCCTGATCGGAGCGTTCGGCGCCCAGCGCCTCGCCGACGAACACGTGCTCATCGCCGCGTTCCGCCGGTTCCTCGACTCGGCCACCGAACTCGGCTCCCCGCTGCCCGCACATCTGCTGGACAACCCCCAACTGCGGTGCAAGGCCAACCTGCTGACCCGGCTGCACGGCCTCGACGAGCTCGTCGGGCCTGTCGACACCCAGTCCGTGTACGTCACCATTGCCAACCCCCTGTATGTCTGAAAGACGATGACCACCGCCTGAACCGCCGAGAGGAGAGCAACACCGTGGCTCCCGCCGATGCGCACACCGACGCCGGTCCCGGACCTGCCCCACAGACCGACACGGGCGCCGAGGACACCCTGGACCTGCCGCTCTCCGAAGAATTCCTCGCCGTGTTCGCGGAGGCCACCCCGGCCACCGCCGCACAACCGCTGCCGCTGAACGGGCCCGCGTCATCCGCACCGGATGGCGCGGGCCCGGCCGCAGGCACGCAGGCGACCGTGAACAGGACGGCCTCCTCCGCTCTGCTCGACCACCCGGCCGACTGGGGACCGGTGGCCACCCCGGCCGGTGTGTTCCAACTCGTCCCCGTGCGGCTGGAACGCGATCTCGCCGTGATCAGCCGCTGGATGAACGACCCGGCGGTCGCCGCGTTCTGGGAGCTCGCCGGATCCGAAGCCGTCACAGCCGCTCATCTGGGTCCGCAGCTCGACGGTGACGGACGCAGCGTCCCGTGCCTCGGTGTGCTGGCCGGCATCCCTATGAGCTATTGGGAGATCTATCGCGCGGATCTCGATCCGCTGGCGCGCCACTACCCCGCTCGCCCGCACGACACCGGGATCCACCTTCTCATCGGCGGCGTGAACGACCGTGGACGCGGCGTCGGTACGGCCCTGCTCCGGGCCGTCGCCGACCTCGTACTCGACAACCGCCCCCTGTGCGCGCGGGTTGTCGCGGAGCCCGATCTGCGAAACACACCCTCCGTCTCCGCCTTCCTGAGTGCCGGCTTCCGCTTCTTTGCGGAAGTCGAACTCCCCGACAAACGAGCTGCCCTGATGGTCCGCGACCGAACGCACCGTGCCCAGCTGTGAACGAATCGAACTCACTGAACGAACCGCTGCAACGCGCACCCCGCTCGAACCCCATCGGTTCCACCCGGAGGAGTCCCCGTGCCGAAATATCCTGCGAGTCATGATTCAGCGGAGTCCGACGCGCTGCTCAGCGCGCCAGAACTGAACCGGACGGTCTGGGACGGAGCCGCCGCCCGCCTGCTCGCGAAGATGCTCGGTCAATTCGCCTACGAGGAAGTCATCGAGCCGCTCGGGCAGGCCGACGGGGGCGATACGTACACCCTCACGCTCGACGACGGTGGAACGCTGAGTTTCAGCGCCCGGCGGGGTGTGTACGGCGGTTGGCACATCGCCCCCGAGTCGATCCTGGAGACGTCCTGGGGCGTCCGGGAGGCACCGGCCGGAGCGACAGGCACGAGCGACCGGAACGCACCGGCAGAACGGCCGCGCGACCGCGACCGCGGCGCGTCGGCCGGTCCGCTGCAGGACCGGAATTCCGGCGCCGTCCCCTTCCGGGATCCGCTGCAGTTCCTGGCCCGCGCTCGCCACCTCCTGGGGATCGACGGTGCCACCCTCGGCCACCTCATCCGCGAGATCACCACCACTCTCGCCGCCGACGCCCGGCTCGACCACACCGCGCTCTCCGCCGCCCGGCTGGCCGACCTCGACTACGCCGAGCTGGAAGGGCACCAGACGGGCCACCCCTGGCTCGTCGCCAACAAAGGGCGCCTCGGCTTCTCCGCCACCGACGCCGCCCGCTACACGCCCGAGGCCCGCAGGCCGGTCGGGCTGCCGTGGATCGCCGTTTCCACCCGGATCGCCGCCTACCGCGGAGTGCCCGGCCTGGCAGCTCCCGAGCAGTTGTACGCACAGGAACTCGACCCGTCGGTCCGCGCCTCCTTCGCCGCCGTGCTCCGCGCCCGCAACCTCGACCCCGACGGATACCTCTGTCTTCCCGTGCACCCCTGGCAATGGGATGAATGGATCGTTCCGGTCTTCGCCCCGGCCATCGCCGCAGGCGACATCGTCCCGCTCCATACAGACGCGGACCTCCGGCTGCCGCAGCAGTCCATCCGCACCTTCGCCAATGTGACCCGCCCCGACCGGCACACCGTCAAACTGCCCCTCTCGATCCTCAACACGCTGGTCTGGCGAGGCCTTCCGACCGAACGCACCCTCGCGGCCCCCGCAGTCACGACCTGGGTCCAGGGCCTGCGGGACCGGGACACCTTTCTGCGCGACACCTGCGGTGTCATCCTTCTCGGCGAGGTCGCCTCCGTGACCGTCGAGCATCCGCTCTACGACCGCCTCCCCGAGACGCCGTACCAGTTCAAGGAGATCCTCGGCGCGATCTGGCGAGAGCCCCTCCAGCCCCGGCTCGCGCCGGGCGAACGGGCCCGGACGCTCGCTTCGCTGCTCCACACCGATCCCCAGGGCCGCGCCTTCACGGCCGAGCTCGTCGCCCGCTCGGGACTGACCCCCGCCGCCTGGCTGACCCGGCTCTTCGGGGCGTTGCTTCCGCCGCTGCTGCGTTTCCTCTACCGCTACGGCACCGTGTTCTCCCCGCACGGCGAGAACGCCATCGTCGTCTTCGACGAACAGGACGTACCAGTGCGCCTGGCGATCAAGGACTTCGTGGACGATGTGAACATCAGCTCCCAGCCGCTGCCGGAGCACGAGTCGATGCCGCAGGACGTACGCGACATCCTCCTCACGGAGGAGCCCTCCTTCCTCACCCAGTTCATTCACGCCGGACTGTTCATCGGTGTCTTCCGGTTCCTCTCCCCGCTGTGCGAGGAACAGCTCGGAGTTCCGGAGGCCGATTTCTGGTCACTCGTGCGGGCCGAGATCCTGCGGCATCACGCCCGTTTTCCCGAGCTCAAGGAGAGGTTCGAGTTGTTCGACATGCTGACGCCCCGCATCGAACGTCTCTGTCTGAACCGCAACCGTCTGCATGTGGACGGATACCGGGACCGCCCCCGGCGCCCGCACGCAACCATCCACGGGACGGTTCCGAACCCGCTCCACCCCTCCGTCCGAGTCCGGGAGTGATCGCCGTTGTCAGTGGTGCCCCGTAGGGTGGTCGGGCTATGACGAAGCCATCCCTCCCCGAGCTCCTGCACGCCGCCGTGACCGCCGTCGGCGGTACGGAACGGCCTGGCCAGGCCGCCATGGCCGCGGCCGTTGCCGAGGCTGTCGACGACAACGCCCATCTGCTCGTCCAGGCCGGTACCGGCACGGGCAAGTCCCTCGGCTACCTGGTGCCCGCGCTGGCGCACGGGGAGCGCGTCGTGGTGGCCACGGCGACCTTGGCGCTGCAACGCCAGCTCGTGGAGCGCGACCTTCCGCGTACGGTCGACGCCCTGCATCCGCTGCTGCGCAGACGCCCCCAGTTCGCCATGCTCAAGGGCCGGTCGAACTACCTCTGCCTTCACCGGCTCCATGAAGGTGTGCCGCAGGACGAGGAGGAGGGGCTCTTCGACCAGTTCGAGGCCGCGGCCCCGTCGAGCAAGCTCGGTCAGGATCTCCTCCGCCTGCGGGACTGGTCGGACGAGACCGAGAGCGGCGACCGCGACGACCTCACCCCGGGCGTCTCCGACCGAGCCTGGGCGCAGATCTCGGTCTCCTCCCGCGAATGCCTGGGCGCAAGCAAGTGCGCCTACGGCGCGGAGTGCTTCGCGGAGCTGGCCCGTGAGCGTGCCAAGCTCGCCGATGTCGTCGTCACCAATCACGCCCTCCTCGCCATCGACGCCATCGAAGGCGCTCCGGTGCTCCCGCAGCACGAGGTGCTGATCGTCGACGAGGCGCATGAGCTGGTCTCCAGGGTCACCGGAGTCGCCACCGGCGAGCTCACCCCCGGCCAGGTCAACCGCGCCGTGCGCCGCGCGGCGAAGCTGGTCAACGAGAAGGCCGCCGACGCCCTGCAGACAGCGTCGGAGGGCTTCGAGCGGGTGATGGAGCTGGCGCTGCCCGGCCGTCTGGAGGAGGTCCCCGAGGACCTCGGCTACGCACTGCTGGCGCTGCGCGACGCCGCGCGTACGGTGATCTCGGCCATCGGCGCCACTCGCGACAAGTCCGTCCAGGACGAGGACGCCGTCCGCAAGCAGGCTCTGGCTTCGGTGGAGACGATTCACGGCGTCGCTGAGCGCATCACCCAGGGCTCGGAGTACGACGTCGTCTGGTACGAGCGTCACGACCGTTTCGGCGCCTCTGTGCGGGTCGCCCCGCTCTCCGTCTCCGGACTGCTGCGCGAGAAGCTCTTCGCCGACCGGTCCGTCGTCCTCACCTCGGCCACGCTCAAGCTCGGCGGGGATTTCAACGGAGTGGGTGCGTCGCTCGGGCTCGCTCCCGAAGGCACAGCGGGCGACGACCTTCCGCAGTGGAAGGGGCTCGACGTAGGGTCGCCGTTCGACTACCCGAAGCAGGGCATCCTGTACGTCGCCAGGCATCTGGCCACGCCCGGTCGCGAGGGCTCCCGCACGGACATGCTGGACGAGCTCGCCGAACTGGTGGAAGCGGCGGGCGGGCGCACCCTCGGGCTGTTCTCGTCCATGCGGGCGGCCCAGGCCGCCGCCGAGGAACTGCGCGGCCGGCTTGACAAGCCCATCCTGTTGCAGGGCGAGGAGACCCTCGGAGAGCTGATCAAGAACTTCGCGGCCGATCCCGAGACCTGCCTCTTCGGCACGCTGTCGCTCTGGCAGGGCGTCGATGTGCCCGGGGCCAGCTGTCAGCTGGTGGTCATGGACCGGATCCCGTTCCCACGCCCCGACGACCCGCTGATGAGCGCACGCCAGAAGGCGGTCGAGGAGTCCGGCGGCAATGGGTTCATGGCTGTCGCGGCGACGCACGCCGCGCTGCTGATGGCGCAGGGCGCCGGCCGACTGGTACGGGCCACGGGCGACAAGGGCGTCGTCGCGGTGCTCGATCCGCGGCTGGCCAACGCCCGGTACGGCAGCTACCTGCGTGCCTCGCTGCCCGACTTCTGGTACACCACCGACCGTAACCAGGCTCGCCGCTCACTCGCGGCCATCGACGCGGCGGCCAAGGCCAACGGCCAGTAGCCCGTCCGCTCCCGGACCCGGTGTCCGTGGACCCTGGGGCGGACGGTGGCACAGGCAAGGGCCCCGGGATCGGCGCAGTGGATCCCGGGGCCCAGTCGGAGTCGGCGAGTCTTCACACCCGCCGCAACACCGCCACCACCTTGCCGAGGATCGTCGCCTCGTCGCCAGGGATCGGCTGGTACGCGGAGTTGTGGGGGAGCAGCCACACATGACCGTCCTCCCGCTTGAAGCGCTTGACCGTCGCCTCGCCGTCCAGCATGGCTGCCACGATGTCGCCGTTCTCCGCGACGGGCTGGCGGCGCACGGTGACCCAGTCGCCGTCGCAGATCGCCGCCTCGATCATCGAGTCACCGACGACCTTGAGGACGAACAGCTCACCGTCACCGACCAGCTGGCGGGGCAGCGGGAAGACGTCCTCGACCGATTCCTCGGCGAGGATCGGGCCACCCGCTGCGATCCGGCCGACGAGCGGCACGTACGACGCCGCGGGCTTCCCGGTCGTGTCGGTGGGCTGCGAGCTGGGCTGGTCCGAGCCACGGACCTCGTACGCCCGCGGGCGATGGGGGTCGCGACGGAGGAAACCCTTGCGCTCCAGGGCCATCAGCTGATGGGCGACGGAGGACGTGCTGGACAGGCCCACCGCCTGACCGATCTCCCGCATCGAGGGCGGGTACCCGCGCCGCTGCACGGAATCCCGGATCACTTCGATCACGCGCCGCTGCCGGTCCGTGAGCCCCGAGCTGTCCGCCCGGATTCCTGGAGGTCGGCCGGGCAGCGAGCGCGCTGGGCGCACGGGTTCCGGGCCCTCCGTGTTCGCGACTGAGTCATTCATGGCATGCACCGGCTCGAGTCGGCTCTGGGAGCGGTCCTGGGCAGTGATGGTGGCACTGTCTGCGGTGGTGGTCACGTCGGCCCCTCTCGAATGGTCTCCCTAGCTGGACAACGGTAGTAGCTTTCGAAAGGTTGCGCCAAACACACGTTCGAGTGAAAAACTAATAAAAGTCTGTCGTGTGTTCACTGCTGGGTGTATGCGCGACGCCGACGCGGCCAGGGCCCCTTCGGGGCGGCCGGTCCGGCCGATCGGTTGGCTCGGGCGGTCGGCCCGGGCGGCGATTCGGATCATTACGCTAGCGTCCGCCGGTGCGTCGTCGCCACGCGGGGTCGCCTTCCGGTCGGCGTCCGGGGTCGAGAAGGCTGTGATCCGGTTCCGGCGGGAACGTTGTCGGGGTCCGACAGACGGGGCCCCGCAATCCTGACGGCCGCGCGGTTCCCGTAACCTCGTGCTCGGCCGTACGCTGCCTGCTGGCCGCCCGCGGTGCGCGACACGCGCTAGGGCTGAATGCGCGACCAAACCCAAGATCTAGTGGTTGGATTGCTCCAGCCGCCCAGAAGTTGTGGTCCCTGGTCCGCTGGGAGCGCGGCCATCGCCTATGCTTGAGACTGCTTCGAGGGGCCCTGGCGGGCCTTGAAGAGGCTATTCAGTCGTGCTGTGAAGGAGGGTTGGGAGCCATGCACTGCCCCTTCTGCAGGCACCCCGACAGCCGGGTCGTCGACAGTCGCACCACCGATGACGGCACGTCGATCCGCCGCCGCCGCCAGTGCCCCGACTGCTCCCGCCGTTTCACGACGGTGGAGACCTGCTCGCTGATGGTGGTGAAGCGCAGCGGTGTGACCGAACCCTTCAGTCGTACCAAGGTCATCTCCGGCGTGCGCAAGGCATGTCAGGGGCGGCCCGTCACCGAGGACGCCCTCGCCAAGCTCGGCCAGCGGGTCGAGGAGGCGGTGCGTGCCACCGGCAGCGCCGAGCTGACCACCCACGACGTGGGTCTGGCCATTCTCGGCCCCCTGCAGGAACTCGACCTCGTCGCGTACCTGCGTTTCGCGTCCGTGTACCGGGCGTTCGACACACTTGAGGACTTCGAGGCCGCGATCGCGGAGCTCCGCGAGCGGCGGCTTCTCATGGAGGAACGCGGGACCGGCGAGACCCTTGAGGTCCCCGTGCCCGCCGTCGCCGTCGACTGAACGACACCGGCCGATCGACACGGGTCCGATCGGCTGCAGGCGGCTGTATAGACCTGCTCCGGGTGCTGTGCGCGGCACACGAAGCATCAGAGACAGACTGTGCCCCGGGAAGTTCTGGGCACTTCAGGGCGTTTTTGCCCACATATGGGAGGCGGCATGACAGAGACGGCGAGCGGCCCGGCACGAGGTTCCCGAGCCAAGGGATCCAAGTCGAGCAAGGGTCTGCGTATCGAGCGCATCCACACCACCCCCGGCGTGCATCCGTACGACGAGGTGGCGTGGGAGCGCCGTGACGTCGTCATGACCAACTGGCGCGACGGCTCGATCAACTTCGAGCAGCGTGGCGTCGAGTTCCCCGACTTCTGGTCGGTGAACGCGGTCAACATCGTCACCAGCAAGTACTTCCGCGGGGCCGTCGGCACCCCGCAGCGCGAGACCGGTCTGCGACAGCTCATCGACCGGATCGTGAAGACGTACCGCAAGGCCGGCGAGGACCACGGCTACTTCGCCTCCCCCGCGGACGCCGAGATCTTCGAGCACGAGCTGGCGTACGCTCTCCTGCACCAGATCTTCAGCTTCAACTCGCCGGTCTGGTTCAACGTCGGTACGCCCCAGCCGCAGCAGGTCTCGGCCTGCTTCATCCTGGCCGTCGACGACTCCATGGAGTCGATCCTCGACTGGTACAAGGAAGAGGGCATGATCTTCAAGGGCGGCTCCGGCGCCGGCCTGAACCTCTCCCGTATCCGCTCCTCCAAGGAGCTGCTGTCCTCCGGCGGCAACGCCTCCGGACCGGTCTCCTTCATGCGCGGCGCCGACGCCTCCGCCGGAACGATCAAGTCCGGAGGTGCCACCCGACGCGCGGCCAAGATGGTCATCCTCGATGTCGATCACCCCGACATCGAGAACTTCATCGAGACCAAGGTGAAGGAAGAGGAGAAGATCCGCGCCCTGCGCGACGCGGGCTTCGACATGGACCTGGGCGGCGACGACATCACGTCCGTCCAGTACCAGAACGCCAACAACTCGGTCCGCGTGAACGACGAGTTCATGAAGGCCGTCGAGTCCGGCGGCAAGTTCGGGCTGCGTGCCCGGATGACCGGTGACGTCATCGAAGAGGTCGAGGCGAAGTCCCTCTTCCGCAAGATGGCCGAGGCCGCCTGGGCCTGCGCCGACCCGGGCATCCAGTACGACGACACGATCAATCAGTGGCACACCTGCCCGGAGTCCGGCCGGATCAACGGCTCGAACCCGTGCAGCGAGTACATGCACCTGGACAACACCTCGTGCAACCTGGCCTCGCTGAACCTGATGAAGTTCCTCAAGGACGACGGCAAGGGCAACCAGTCCTTCGAGTCCGAGCGCTTCGCCAAGGTCGTCGAGCTGGTCATCACCGCGATGGACATCTCCATCTGCTTCGCCGACTTCCCGACGCAGAAGATCGGCGAGAACACCCGCGCCTTCCGTCAGCTGGGCATCGGTTACGCCAACCTCGGCGCGCTGCTGATGGCGACCGGTCACGCGTACGACAGCGACGGCGGCCGCGCCCTCGCCGGTGCCATCACCTCGCTGATGACCGGCACCTCGTACAAGCGATCCGCGGAACTCGCGGCGGTCGTCGGCCCGTACGAGGGCTATGCCCGCAACGCCGAGCCGCACCAGCGCGTCATGAAGCAGCACGCCGATGCCAACGCCGCGGCCGTCCACATGGACGACCTGGACAACTCGATCTGGGCCGCCGCGACGGAGGCCTGGCAGGACGTCATCCGCCTCGGCGCGAAGAACGGTTTCCGCAACTCGCAGGCCTCGGTCATCGCGCCCACCGGCACCATCGGTCTCGCGATGTCCTGCGACACCACCGGCCTCGAGCCCGACCTCGCCCTGGTCAAGTTCAAGAAGCTGGTCGGCGGCGGCTCGATGCAGATCGTCAACGGCACCGTCCCGCAGGCCCTGCGCCGCCTGGGCTACCAGGAGGAGCAGATCGAGGCGATCGTCGCCCACATCGCCGATCACGGCAATGTGATCGACGCCCCCGGTCTCAAGACCGAGCACTACGAGGTCTTCGACTGCGCGATGGGCGAGCGTTCCATCTCCGCGATGGGCCACGTGCGCATGATGGCCGCTATCCAGCCGTGGATCTCCGGCGCGCTCTCCAAGACGGTCAACCTGCCGGAGACGGCCACCGTCGAGGACGTCGAAGAGGTCTACTTCGAGGCGTGGAAGATGGGCGTCAAGGCGCTCGCGATCTACCGTGACAACTGCAAGGTCGGCCAGCCGCTCTCCGCGAAGACCAAGGAGAAGGGAAAGTCCGCAGCGGACGCAGTCACGGCAAAGGCCGAGCAGACCATCCGCAGCGCGGTCGAGAAGGTCGTCGAGTACCGCCCGGTCCGCAAGCGCCTTCCCAAGGGCCGTCCCGGCATCACCACCTCCTTCACGGTGGGCGGCGCCGAGGGCTACATGACCGCCAATTCCTACCCGGACGACGGTCTCGGCGAGGTCTTCCTGAAGATGTCCAAGCAGGGCTCCACCCTCGCGGGCATGATGGATGCCTTCTCCATCGCCGTCTCGGTCGGTCTGCAGTACGGCGTCCCGCTTGAGACGTACGTCTCGAAGTTCACCAACATGCGCTTCGAGCCGGCCGGCATGACGGACGACCCGGACGTGCGGATGGCGCAGTCGATCGTCGACTACATCTTCCGCCGCCTCGCGCTGGACTTCCTGCCCTTCGAGACCCGCTCGGCACTCGGTATCCACTCGGCCGAGGAGCGTCAGCGCCACCTCGACACCGGTTCGTACGAGCCCTCCCTGGAGGACGACGAACTGGACGTCGAAGGCCTGGCCCAGTCCGCCCCGGTGCGTACGGAGCCCCTGAAGGCGGTGGCCCCTGTGCAGGAGGCAGAGAAGCCGACGCCGAAGACGGCGCACACCTCGGCGGAGCTCGTCGAGATGCAGCTGGGTATCAGCGCGGACGCACCGCTCTGCTTCTCCTGCGGTACGAAGATGCAGCGCGCCGGGTCCTGCTACATCTGCGAGGGCTGCGGCTCGACCAGCGGTTGCAGCTGAAAATGAGCGGAATTGCGCCTGATGCAACATTGAGCATCTGCTGCTGAGGGTGCTGAGCCGCACTTGAGAGAGGGTGCCGACCACCGATCGGCACCCTCTCCTGCGTCTTGGATCCGCGGAGACGAGACATCGCGTAAGCGATGCACCCATGTTGCGTTCAGTGCATCGTGACGAGAGCAGCTGATCCACCAGGTTCTGCGTCCCTGGTACCCGCCTCTGGGGTCGTGCATCTCCCCGCCCTGGTGGTCGCCTGCTCGGCGTCCACAAATCCACCGCAGTCCGATGGGGCAGACTCGTTAGTCGGGGCTGGGCCACCTACCTCGCGGCACGTTCCGACGACGGGAATCAGCAGCTCGACCCTCATGCGGATCCCGAAGGCGAAGTGGCCTGAGGGCCCCTGGCAGTGTCCCCCTGTGGGGCAATTCGAAGGCGGCCGTGGTTCACGGCTGCATAGGCTCCCTCCATGCCAAGCTCAGAACTTCAGCGGATCAACGCCTTCCTGTCCGCCTTCGCCCGTCGTCAGGCCGCGCACATCGTCGACCTCCCTGGCGGGTTCGCTGTGTATGACGACGCCTTCGCCCATTCCCGCGCGAACAACCAGGTCATTATCGACAAGGTCGTCGATTCCGAGGCGCTGCCCGCCATTGCGGAGGAGGCGCTGGGGCATCTGCCCCACCGACTGATCTCCGTCCTTGACGACGAAGTCGCAATGGCGTGCGCCGAGCCGCTGATCCGGGCCGGATACACCCACTCCACCTATGTGGTCATGCTGCACGCAGGCCCGGTGCCGGTCGGCAGGCCGGCGGAGGAGATGGACCTCGACGCGATACGTACTCCACTCACCCGGCGATGGCGGGGCTTCCTCCCGGATGTCGACGACGAGGTCATACGCCACCTCGTCGACCGACGCGAGGCTCGCCGCCGGGGAGCCGACGTCGTTCACTTCCTCGGTGCCCGTACGGAAGAGGGCGAGGTCGCCTCATGGGCCGACCTCTATCTGGACCCGGCAACCGGCACAGCCCAGATCGAGGACCTGATCACCTCGGAGGCCCACCTCAGGAGCGGCTACGCCGACGCCGTCCTGACCACCGCCCTGCGCTTGGCTGCCGACGAGAACTGCGGTATCCGGTTCCTGACCGCCGATGCGGCGGACTGGCCGCGCCACTGGTACGAGCGCCGCGGCTTCTCCGTCATCGGCCAGTCGCACTCCTTCGAACGCGGCTGATTGCGAGAGGACCCGATTCCATGCCTCGCCGTCTCCATCGACGATCCTGCTGGCAGGCCGAGAGGTCTTGCCGAGCAGCTCGTGGCGGACAACCCACGGCAGACCGCCGAAGCCTGCGGTGGGTGGCCAGAGTTCGACAGCCGGCTCGGTTACCCCTGGCCGTAGTGGTGGCGAGTCTGAACACGAGGAATAGCGCACGCCGATCCCCACCAGTACACCGGCGCCATCGCGTGGGGCGGGCACCCCGGCCGATCCCCAGCTGATGAGCGGCTTCGTACGGAGGGGACCGACCAATGGCCGGTCCCCTCCGTACGAAGCCGCAGTAGCCGGGACCGTTCGGCCGGTTTTCGTGCGGACCGTGTCCCGTGAGGCGTCAGGTTCCGGGGTTACGGCTTCCCATCATTCCGGCAAACGAATCGGCGTCGCCGTCGAAGCCCCGGACCGTAGCGTGGAACTCCCAGACACCGGAGGTGTTGCGGACGAACTCTGCGACAGTTGCCGCGGTGGCGGCGCCGACCGCGGAGAAGTCGTCCTCCGCCAGATTCGTGTAGCCCTCCCGGACTTGTACACCGGTATTCGCTATTTCGGCGAATGTCTTGTGGCCGTCGCGCTGCTGAATGGCGACCCCGACGACGACCCGGGTGTAGGCGGTCGACAACCGGCCCAGTTCCAGCGTCATCACCTCGTCGAAACCGAATCCCTGGCCGGTTTTGCTGTCGCGGTTGAGGGTGATGGTGCCGTCCGGCGAGCGGCTGTCGAAGTGCACGAGATACGCGGGACTGCCATAGGGCGCATCCGCGAGGTAGGTCGCCGCGATGATGTCGAGGTCATGGGCCGGGGCACCCGGAGGGCTGGGATCCCATTTGAGCCTGACTTCGACCTTCTCGATGTCCTTGTTGGGCGTGCTCATCGGACTTCCCTCCTTGGTGCGCCGCTGGGCCGTCGGGCCGTTCATACCACCAGATCATGTCCGTAACGGACGGTGGATCCAACCGGCTCGGCCGGCGACGACGGAATCGGGCCACTCCGTCGATCGACGGTTCGGCGTTCGCCGGTTCGCTGGTTCAGTGCGGAATGCGGCGAGGGGGTCGCTGCCGGACCTCCTCGCGGAAGGCCTCGATGGCGCTGCTGACCTGACGGATGAGATGGGTGTGCTCGATGCGGTCGAGATAGAGGCAGTTGCGGGCCACTCCGTCCAGTTCGAAGGCGAAGCAGAGCGTCATCAGAGGGTTGATGAACAGTTCGCTGCCACGGGTGCGCGAGGTGAACTGCACGTCCCCGAACGCTCCTTGAACGGCTGCGGCAATCGACCCGTTGACGATGCTGGGGCGGTCGGGGGTGTGGTGGTGCGCGTGCGCCACCGCGTCGACGAAGAGGGCGCCTTCACGAGAATTACGGGATATGGAGAACGCGCCGAGGCATGAACCGTCGCGTTCGAGAGCGGCGATGTTCTCCAGTACGAGTCCGTGACTCACCCCGTGATACGCGTCGACGCCGAAGCCGATGGACACAACCAGGCGTTCCGGTACGTCGATCGGGGCGAGCGCAGCGACGCTGGCGAGGTCCTCCTCCGGAGTGCCGAGGCCGGATTCGTCGCCGTGCATCAGGATGTCCGTACCGCCGTCGACCAGGACGACCGCATCGATGTCGTACTTCTCGATCAACGCCCGGTAGGCGGCTCGCAGCGGTTGCACGCCCACTCGGGAGAAGGCATGCACATTGCTCGGGTAGCTGTGCAGGGCGAGCCACTGGGCGAGAGTGCGTTCCGGGAAGTAGGCCTGGTGGAGGGCCGTTTCGGGGGTGATGACGGCGACATCCGGCGCGAGCCAGGCATCGAGGGGCAGTCCTTCGAGAGCGCTGAAAGACAGATTGGCGAGTTGGACCTGCTTGCCCTGGTGGAACAGGGAGAGCGCGATGGGGAGTCCCGCATAGATGTCGAACCCGCCTCCGGCACCCGCGACGAGGACGCGTTGCGCGGATTCGAGTCGGGAGAACAGGGGGTTGGTGTGCAGCGAGGCCATGGAGATCATTCTGCGCTTCACGACGATCGGTTCGGGTGTACTCCATCAGAGCGTGACCCGCGCCTTGTTCGGCACCGTACGATGGCGCGGTGCTGGTCAAGTGGATTCGTTGCACCGTGGTGGACCGTCGAGGTTTTGAACGGGAACAGCGAAAGTGGGCGGGGCTGCTGGGTGAGCCGGGATTCAGGGGACAGGGCGGCGGGTGGAGCCGAGGGCGTCCGGAAGTGGCGCATGTCTTCACCTTCTGGGAGAACCGCGTCTTCTACGACTCGTTCATGGCGCGTGCCCACGACCGGCTGGCCGCAGCGCAGTCCGGCACGTACAGCAGCATTCAGGTCAAGCTGTTCGAGTACCGCTTCGATGTGAAGACCGGCTTCGAGCCGCGCTTCACCGATGCGGATGTCGTCAGGGTGGCGCACAGCAAGGTGCATGAGGATCGGGTCGAGCATTTCGCATTGATGCAGGAGAGGGTGTGGAACCCGGCGATGGCCGGATCTCCAGGGATGCTGCGGGGGGTGTTCGGGGAGGCGCCGGGGCACGAATTCCTTGTGTTGTCCATGTGGCAGTCGAGCGCCGAGCGTGGCAAGTACCGGGCGGGGAGCATCGAGCGGCTGACGCAACGGGCACAGACCGAGGACGATGTGGCGGCCGTGGCGGGAGACGTGGTGCAGCTCGAGCCGTCCTGGACGGTGTGATCGGCCGGACGGATGGTGCGGGGCCGGTCGGGCGGGGCAGGCAATTGGCCGAGCCGGGTTCGATCGGACGAATCGGTGCGGTCGAGGCTCTGCACGTGGGCGATTCGGCCGCTGATCAGGCGGGTTCGGCCGAGGCCGAGGTGGGCGGGCTGTTGAAGACGCCCGCTCGGGCAGCTGCCAGTGCTGCGTCCGCGGCCTGGTCGGCCAGCCTCTCGTCGATGGGTTCACAGGTGAAGAACAAGGGTGAGGTCACCGCCCTGACCAGCGCTCCTGAATCCATGTACCGGTCCAGTTCGGCGCGCGACAGCGCGCGACGATGACATCGCAGCGGGCGAACCGCTCAGCGTAGAAACCACTCAGCGCCTCGGCGGCGCACCAGGACTGGAAGGCCGCGGCGATGGACGCGGTCGGCGCGGTCGCTGCGGTGGGGTCGGTGAAGGCGGCGGCCGTCGTGTGCGACGGGGCGCCGGGGGCGGGCGGGGCTGCCGGAACGGCGGTCTCCGGGGCGGCTTTCAGTCCAGTCAATTGCTACTCCTGTTGCGTTAGTGCGTTCCAGCGTGCCACGCTCATCGTTAATGCGACAGTGATTGCGTTTATGTGCAGTCGCTGGGCGGCTCGGGGCTGTTCTCGGCAGTTCCTTACTGATCGGTGTTGTTTCCGCTGCCTGTTGGATGTCCGGGTCGGTGATCGGTTCGCAGTCGACCTGCTCTCCGTTGGCAGCGGGCGACAGGCTGCTGATTCACGGCGGCAACGGAGCGGGGAAGCCGACTCTGCTCCGCGTCATGGCGGGCGTGCTCGAACCGGACGCGGGCCGCGTGGTCGGAGGGGCGGAATCGGCTACCTCGCGCAGGAGATACCGACGCACCGACCCGCGGAGCGGGTGCTCGCGGCATTCGGCCGGGGACCTGCCACTCACTGACTACTGGAAGAAGCGCCGGCCCACTTGGCAGGGCGCTCTGGTGGTGGTCTCCCGCGACCGGGCGCTGCGCCGCCGCTTCACGGGCGACATCCGTCGGATGGAGTCCGGACAACTGCTCGATTGAGCCGCAGTCGATCTAGGGTCGGTACATGGCACGACCGCAACGCATTGTCCTCGTACGGCACGGGGAGTCCGAGGGCAACGCCGATGACACGGTGTACGAGCGTGAGCCGGACCATGCGCTGAGGCTCACCGCGACAGGGCTGCGGCAGGCCAGGGAGACGGGCGTGCTGCTGCGCGAGCTGTTCGACGGCGAACGGGTCAGCGTGTACGTCTCGCCCTACCGCCGCACGCACGAGACCTTCCGGGCCCTCGGGCTGGACCTCGAGCGGGTGCGGGTGAGGGAAGAGCCGCGGCTGCGGGAGCAGGACTGGGGGAACTGGCAGGACCGAGAAGATGTGAGACTGCAGAAGGCGTACCGGGATGCATACGGGCACTTCTTCTACCGCTTCGCACAAGGCGAGTCCGGGGCCGATGTGTACGACAGGGTCGGGGCCTTCCTGGAGAGTCTGTACCGGAGCTTCGAAGCCCCTGACCACCCGCCGAATGTTCTGCTGGTGACGCACGGGCTGACCATGCGTTTGTTCTGCATGCGCTGGTTTCACTGGTCGGTGGCCGAGTTCGAATCGCTGTCCAATCCGGGCAACGGCGAAACCAGGGCACTGATACTCGGAGAGGACGGGCGCTACACCCTTGACCGGCCGTTCGAACGCTGGCGCACCCCTGAGCCGTACGGCATCACCGGATAGAGTGGAAGGGCGATGACAACCGCTGACTCTGACTCCGATCAACGTCTCGAACGCGCCCTGGCCAGCCTGCGTGGACTGGCTGTGGGAGACGCCTTGGGTTCCCAGTTCTTTGTACCGGCCAATTATCCGCTGCTGAAGCAGCGCGTACTCCCACCCGGCCCCTGGCAGTGGACGGACGACACCGAGATGGCCTCCTCGGTGCTGGCCGTGCTGGTGAGGCACGAGCGAATCGACCAGGACGCGCTCGCTCGTTCCTTCGCCGACCACCACGACTTCGACCGTGGATACGGTCCTGCCGTGAACCGGCTGCTCCGACTGGTGCGGGAAGGCGGCGACTGGCGGGAGCTGGCGTCCGCGCTGTTCAACGGACAGGGCTCCTGGGGCAACGGTTCGGCGATGCGCATCGCGCCGCTCGGTGCCTGGTATGCGGACGACCCGGAGCAGGCCACACACCAGGCCGAGATCTCCTCGTACACCACGCATCAGCATCGCGAGGCGGTCGTGGGCGCGATGGCCGTTGCGGCCGCTGCCTCGCTGGCGGCAGCGCCCGCGGGACCGCCCACCCCGACAGAACTTCTCGACGGTGTGATCGGGCTCGTACCGCGCAGCGCGGTCGGCGCCGGGCTGCGCCGGGCACGCGACATGCTCGACTACGGCGATGCCGGGACGGTTGCCGCGGTCCTCGGTAACGGCCGGCGCACCAGTGCACATGACACCGTTCCGTTCGCCCTCTGGTCGGCGGCGCGAAGTCTCGGCGATTTCGAGCAGGCCTTCTGGGTGACGGTCCAGGCAGGCGGCGATGTCGACACGACCTGTGCGATCGTCGGCGGGATCGTCGCGGCAGGCAAATCTGGCGCACCGCCTGCCGACTGGTCGGCGTATACGGAGGACCTGCCGGGCTGGCTCCCGCGGTAGGGCGAAGGGCGACGACGGCGGCGCCGACATGCGGTGCGTCGATCGGACCGCATCGACTGTCACGGTACTGCCACAGCCCTTCCTCGCGCGGCCGGTAACCGTAAGGGGAAGTTACTCTTTCGGCCACGTCGCCCTCGGTGATCATCGTGAAGGGCGCGCGCCGAAATGAGACGCCGGGGTGCCTCCCGCGCTGCCCAGTGGCGGTGCGTGCAGCCCCCGGTGGGGGAGGGGTCCCATGTCCGATCACACGTCAGAAACACCTCGGCCGGAAGATGTCCCCGAGGCATCCGAGCGGTCTGAGGGGTCCGAGCTGTCGGAGCGGGCCGGGACGCCCGGGACGGCCGGGATGCCGAAGGCTCCGACGCAGGAGCCCCGCGGCGCAGCCGCCGAGCCGCAGAAGGTGTCGGTCCACGCGCAACAGGATGGACAACAGCGCCCGCCCAACCCCTGGCAGCAAGGCAGACCCCAGGCCCCGGCGGTCTCGCGACTTCGCCCGGCCAAGCCCGCCGCCATCCGGAGCGCGACACTCTGTTCCGTCCTGGCCACCGCGATGCTGAGCGCCTTCCTGTTGGGTGACGGCCTCGGCCCGAACCTTCTGATCGTCGCGGTTCCCGCAGCGCTCGCGGCTTGCTTCGCCGCACAGGCGGCCGGTCGCCGGCTCCGTCCGTGGACAGCTGTCTGGGCTGTCGGCGGCCTTGCGCTCCTCGCGGTCCCGGCCCTTCGGGACGCTGGATGGCCTACCTTCCTGGCCGTCGTATCGGCTGTCGCACTGGGCTCACTCGCTCTGCACGGCAGTCGCAGTTGGCTCGGGGTGTTTCTCGGCTCACTGGGCCTGTTCAGCTCTATCGCCGACGGCCTGGCCTGGGGCGGGCGAGGAGTGCGCGAACGGATGGCAGGCTCCCGGGGTCGGCTCGGAGTCGTGTTCCGCACCACTGGCGTGGCGGTCGTTCTGCTCATCGTGTTCGGGGCACTGTTCGCAAGCGCCGATGCCGCCTTCGCCGATGTGCTCGGCAACCTGATTCCGGATGTTTCGGTGGGCGGCAGCCCCTGGCGTCTGTTTCTCTTCGTGATCGGCCTGGTCGGTGCGCTTGCCGCCGCGTACAGCGCAGCCGCACCGGTCCGGTGGGACGGCATCACCGTTCGTCCGGGGAAGGCTCGCGGACGGCTGGAATGGGCCCTGCCGCTCATCGTGCTGAATATGCTGTTCGCCGCCTTCATCGCCATCCAGCTCACCGTGCTGCTTGGCGGATACGACAAGGTGATGGCCGAAACCGATCTGAGCTACTCCCAATACGCCCGTCAGGGTTTCTGGCAGCTTCTCTGGGCCACGCTCCTCACGCTGCTGGTGATCGCGATCGCCCTGCGCTGGGCTCCTCGCGGAGTGGGGAGCGACCGCACTCTCGTACGGAGCGTGCTCGGCACGCTGTGCCTGCTCACCCTCGTAGTCGTGGCGTCCGCACTGAGGCGTATGGACCTGTACGTCGATGCGTACGGTCTGACAAGGCTGCGTATATCCGTGGCTGCGGTGGAACTCTGGCTCGGCGTGGTTCTCGTCCTGATCATGGCGGCCGGAGTGTTCGGCGCCCGCCTGCTGCCGCGCGCCGTCGCCGCCAGCGCAGCCGTCGCCGTGCTCGCGTTCGGACTGGTCTCGCCCGATGGGCTGATCGCGGAGCAGAACGTTCAGCGGTACCGCAACGACCATTCGATCGACATCGACTACCTCCGGGGCCTCTCGGCCGACGCCGTACCGGCCCTGGACACGCTGCCCGAACCACTGCGCTCCTGCGCCCTCAAGGACATCGAACGGTCGCTGCGATCCTCGGACACCCCGTGGTACGCCACGAGCTGGGGCGAGGCGCGGGCCCGGGACATTCTGAGAAAGCGGAGTTCGAACGGCCTGGCACGGAGCTGCGACGCTTCGCGTACGAGCGGCGGTGGTGGCGACCGCGGCGGTGACGAAGACGATCAGTACGACCCCTACGACCCGTACTGATGTGAGCTGGCCCGGCCCGACAGGTCCAGGCGGCGCATCGTTCCGCGCTGCGTTCCGTGCTTCACGGATGTGACGCAGGCACCAGGGAGCACCTCCAATCCGTGATCCTCAGTGGAGTTCTCCCGGCTTCGGCACAACCGTTCGTGAGTGCCGACTGCGTACATCCGACTCAGTGGACGTGTGTACGGCAGCAAACTGAATGCCGAGGGCCACGACCGTGCCGCAAACCGTTCCGCGGCTCGGCGTGCTGCCGGGTCGGCCGGCGGGCGCCCCGGGGTGTTGTCGGCGTACCCATCGGCGTACGCTGACAGGCGCCATGCCGTACGAACCACCCACGCACACCGTCGAGCGCTCACTGCGCGCGACCACTGGTGCCAAGACCGTCGCCGGTGTCGACGAGGTCGGACGCGGAGCGTGGGCGGGACCGGTCACTGTGTGCGCGGCCGTCACCGGCCTTCGCAGACCTCCCGCCGGACTCACCGACTCCAAGCTGATCAGCCCCAAGCGCCGCGCGGAGCTGGCCCCGTTGCTGGAGCGCTGGGTCACCGCGTTCGCTCTGGGAGATGCTTCTCCACAGGAGATCGACGACCTGGGCATGACGGCTGCACTCCGCCTCGCCGCCGTGCGCGCCCTCGAAGCCCTGCCGGTCCGACCCGACGCGGTGATACTCGACGGCAAACACGACTACCTGGGAGAGCCCTGGCAGGTCCGCACTGTGATCAAGGGCGACCAGTCCTGTATCGCGGTCGCGGCAGCTTCGGTGATCGCGAAGGTTCGCCGGGACACGATGATGGCCGAACTGGGCGCGGTTTCCGGCGAGTACGCCGCCTTCGCCTTCGACGCCAACGCCGGCTACCCGTCGCCCGTGCACCGGGCCGCGCTGGAGGAGTGGGGGCCCACACCCCTTCACCGCCTTTCGTGGTCCTACCTCGACGCGCTGCCCAGGTGGCAGCACCTCAAGAAGATCCGCTTCTCCGCCGAGGCGGCTGCACTGGAAAGCGGGGGCCAGCTCGGCTTCGACTTCTGATCGCGCACATGTACCCACCCGCTGATGCCTTGCGCGTCGGCGTTTGATAGACAACCACCCATGCCTCTCACCCCCGAGGAGCCTCAGATTCACGAGAGCGCCCAGGGTCCCCGCGTCACTCCGGCCGCAGGCCGCACCGCGTCGACCCCCCGTCCTGTACCCGGTCCGCGTTCAGCGGCCATGCCGCGCCCGGGTCGCCCGGGACCCGGCCCCGCGAGGCCCGCGCCGCCGGCGCAGCGCCCGCACTCCAGCTCCGGCCAGCCGCAGGCGGCCCGGTCGGAGAATCGTTCCGCACCGCAGATCCAGCTGATCCCCTCCTCGGCCGCCGGTGCGCTCGACGCCGCCGACGAAGCGGTGGATCTGCTGCTCGACTCCGGACGCGCGCCGGGCGACATCCTGGTGCTCACCACGGGAGAACAGCACCCGTGGGCTGCGCACGAACTCACCTTCGGTGAGGCCGCCTACTGGGCGCAGCACGAAGCCGGAGACGATGTCTTCTTCGCCGGTGCCGCAGCCACGGACCGGCTCAAGCCCCGGTCGGTAGTGGTCGTCGCTGTCAACGGCGACGGTGGTGACGCCGTTGCCGGTGTGCTCTCGGGTGCCCGTGAACGAGCAGGTGCCCTGCTGATCGTGTGCGGGGACCCGCAGCGGATCAACGCAGAGCTCGGCGCCGGGGTCTGATCCGTAAGGAACCGTGGTGACCCGGCTGCCCGAAATGGCGGCCGGGCCCGCGACCACGGGTCAGCGTGCTGCGGTGCGCCGCAGTGCCTGAGCCGCACCGCCGCCGGTGCGCAGCGGGATCGGATTTGGGTCCAGCGACGTTTCGGCGAGCGCGGACGGCTGCGCTGTGGAGTTGGGTCGACGCCCGCCCCGGCCCTCGCCCAACACCTGCCAGCCGCCGCGGGTGAGCGTGATGTACGCACCGCACCGCAGGCCATGCAACGTGCATGCGTCCCGCAGGCCCCACATCCATGCCCCGTCCTCCTCCGTCCAACGCTCGTCGCCCTCACGGCAGTAGAGCAGCACGGCGGTGCGGACGGGCGTGCGGCGGCGAAGGTCGTGCGGAATCACTCGGCGCATGTGCGCCAGCAGCGCGTTGCGGAACTCCCAGCCGTCCGCGGTTGTGGAGCGGCGGGCGAACGAGGCGCTGGCCGTGAGGCGTTCCTCGTGATCGAGTACGGCGACGACAGCGGTTTCCGGTGCGGGCCGGTGCCGGGCGTGCATGCCGCTGACCACCTCGCGGGGGTTGCGCAGCAACGGTATACCCGCTTCTGCCCACTCGGCCGGTTCGAGCATCCTGGCAAGGCGGTTGGCGGAGTCGACGGATGCCGAAGACGCCGATATCGAAGTGGCTGCGGACGGAGCGAATCCGAAGGTCACGGTCCTCCCTTCGCATACGCGCCCATGGTGCGGGCAGGGTCGAGTGAGGGCGCACCGCGGCACAGCCCTTCAGGGGCGCGAAAGGGTCGTGCGGGGAGCGAGTCCAATTCTTCCTGGCGTATCGGCGGGCGGCAACGAGCAATTGGCGTAGCTGACGGGAATCAGCCGGAATGACTCTGATATCCCTGCCCATGCCGTGCCCGGATGACGCCTCCCATCACGCCTGAACGGCGAGGACCAGCGGAAACACCCCCTGCGCCCCGGCCCGGCGCAGCAGTCGGGCCGCCACGGCCAGTGTCCAGCCGGTGTCCGAGAGATCGTCCACGAGCAGTACGGGACCGCCCGCCGTGGCCAAGGCGTCGGCCAGCTCGGGCTCCACGACCAATGCTTCGTGCAGAGCCCGAACACGCTGCGCGCTGTTGGTCTGCGAGATCCGCGCAGCATCGGCCTCCGGCGCATAGGTGACAGTGCCCAGCAGGGGCATCCGGCCGACCTCGGCGATGCGGCTGCCGAGCGACTGGATGAGCTGCGGCTTGCTGTGCGAGGCGATGGTGACCACTCCGACCGGCCGGGGTGCGGTGTCCTCACCCCCAAAGGCCCAGCCCCCGGGTCCCTTGGCCCAGTCGGCCAGCACACTCACGACCGCGTTCGTCACGTCGTCCGGCACGGGGGCATCTGCCGTCTGTGCCGCCAGCATCGGACGCAGCCGGTTGCCCCAGCCGATGTCGGAGAGCCGACCCAGCGCACGGCCGGGGAACGAGAGCTCTCCCGCAGGAATACGGCCCTTGAGGTCGACACCCACAGCGGCGAGACCGGTCGGCCACATCTTGCGGGGCTCCACCTCCACGCCGGGCCTGGCGAGTTCGCCCCGGGCACCGTCCAGTGCGGCACCGGACACGTGGTCGTCGAAGCGGGCTCCCGCGCAGTTGTCACAACGTCCGCATGCGGTTGCATTCTCGTCGTCCAGCTGGCGGCGCAGGAACTCCATCCGGCAGCCGTTCGTCGTCGCGTATTCGCGCATCGCCTGCTGCTCGGAGGCCCGTTGGCGGGCCACCCAGGCATAGCGCTCGGAGTCGTACACCCAGGGCTCACCCGTGGCGATCCAGCCGCCCTTCACCCGCCTGACGGCGCCATCGACGTCGAGAACCTTGAGCATGGTCTCCAGCCGGGTGCGTCTCAGGTCGACCAACGGCTCCAGAGCCGGCAGCGAAAGCGGTCGGCCCGCCTGGGCGAGAGCATCGATCGTCCGCCGGACCTGCTCCTCGGAAGGGAAGGCAACCGATGCGAAATACTGCCAGATCGCCTCGTCCTCCTTGCCCGGGAGCAGCAGCACCTCCGCACGCTCGACGCCGCGGCCCGCGCGTCCTACCTGTTGGTAGTAGGCGATGGGGGAGGAGGGGGAGCCGAGATGAACGACGAAACCCAGGTCGGGCTTGTCGAATCCCATGCCCAGCGCGGACGTTGCCACCAGGGCCTTGACGCGATTGGCAAGGAGGTCGTCCTCAGCCTGTTGGCGGTCGGCGTTTTCGGTGCGGCCGGTGTAGGACGCCACTGTGTGCCCGCACTGGCGCAGGTACGTGGTGATCTCCTCGGCGGCCGCGACCGTCAGCGTGTAGATGATCCCCGAGCCGGGAAGTTCCTTGAGGTGATCGCCCAGCCAGGCCAGCCGGTGTGCGGCATTGGGCAGTTGAAGGACGCCGAGGCTGAGGCTCTCCCGGTCCAGCGGTCCACGCAGTACGAGAGCATCCGTACCCGCGCCGGTGCCCAGCTGCTCCGCGACATCCGAGGTCACCCGCGCGTTCGCGGTGGCCGTGGTCGCCAGCACGGGTACGCCGGCGGGCAGATCGGCCAGCATGGTCCGCAGACGTCGGTAGTCGGGCCGGAAGTCATGGCCCCAGTCGGAAATGCAGTGCGCCTCGTCGACCACGAGGAGCCCGGTCGTGGCGGCAAGCCGGGGCAGGACCTGGTCCCGGAAATCGGGATTGTTGAGCCGCTCGGGACTGACCAGCAGCACGTCCACCTCCCCGGCCGCAACCTCGGCCTGGACGGTGTCCCACTCCTCGGCGTTGGACGAATTGATCGTGCGGGCGCTGATTCCTGCCCGGGCCGCCGCCGCGACCTGGTTGCGCATCAACGCCAGCAGCGGCGAGACGATCACGGTCGGCCCGCCGCCCCGCGCCCGGAGCAGCGATGTCGCGACGAAGTACACGGCGGACTTGCCCCAGCCGGTTCGCTGGACGACCAGGGCCCTGCGCTTGTCGGCAACGAGTGCCTCGATGGCCCGCCACTGGTCCTCCCGCAGTCGCGCAGCACCTGAGGTGTCCCCGACGAGTCGGGCAAGTACGGAGTCGGCCGAAGCCCTTAGCTCTGCGCGGTCTGCGTTGGTCATGCCCCCATGCAACCCGATGACTATGACAAACCGCGAACGACCCCGCACCGCTGTGGATAAAGTTATCCACAGGGGTCGCGGATTTTGGCCGCCCGCGGGACGGTCATGCCATGAACCAGCACCACGAATCCACCGGTCCCGTAGACGAGCAGCAGATCACCCTGCGGGGGCCTGCCGAACTCGCAGACGCCCTCCCGTATCTCATGGGGTTCCACCCGAACGACAGCGTGGTCATGGTCGCCCTGCACGGCGGCCGGGGCCGCTTCGGCGGGCGGCTCAGGCTCGGCATCCCTCAGTCACCCCAAGAATGGGCGTCCGTCGCCGAGCAGCTTGCCGAGTGCCTGATCAAGGGAAGCGAGCGGCGTGGGGAGCGCCCTGACGCGATCGTCATCTTCCTCTGCCAGGATCCTGCCCAGGACGAGAGCGGCAGCCAGACGATGGAGCGGCTGCGTCCGCTTGCCCAGCACCTGCGTACGGCCTGCGGCGCCCTCGACGTACCCGTACTCGAAGCACTCTGCATTTCTGGTGGCCGGTACTGGTCGTACTGCTGCCCGGACAAGCGCTGCTGCCCGGCGGAAGGGAACCAGATGGCTCTGCCCGGCACCTCTGTGATGGCGGCCGCCGCCGCGTACGCGGGCATTCAAGTGCGCGGAACGCTGCGGGAGATGGAGGCCAGGCTCGAACCGCTGAACACCGGGGCGGCGGCAGACCAGCAACGGGCACTCGACTCGGCCGGAGCCGAACTGGTGCCAAAGATTCTCGACGAGGCGGGACGGAAAGGCGTGGCCCGGGAGACCTTGGGACTCGTCCGAAGGCTCATGAAACGCCTCAGGGAGGCGCCGATGGCGGCACCCTCCGCGTCGGACGTCAATGACGACCGGCTGATCAGCCATGACGAGGCCGCTGCGGTGATCCTCGGACTGCAGGACCGGGAAACCCGCGACAAGGCCGCGGAATGGATGGAAGGACCCGAAGCCGATTCCGCGTTGCGGCTCTGGCGGGCGCTGGCCCGTCGCTGTGTCGCGCCGTACGAGGAGCATGCCGCGGCGCCGCTGACCCTGGCCGGGTGGGTCTCCTGGTCGACAGGCGATGAACCGGGTGCACGGGTCGCGCTTGGTCTCGCTCTGCGAGTGGACCCTGGGTACACCTTTGCTCAGCTCCTCCACGAGGCGTGCAACCAGGGGCTCGACCCGGAGACGCTGCGCCGCTGTCTCCGGGGCGAGCGTAGGACGGACGGGCGCCCACGCCCGGACCGGACGCGGCCTCGCACCGTACGCCCGACCGCCACTCGGCGGAGGAAGACCTCTTCCGGCTCCACTCGCCCCGAAGCAGTTGTTGTCCGACGCCGGTCCGGGCAAGTCTCCCCGAGCCGTCGAGGGTCCAGGAGCGGTCGATGACTGCCACCCCTCGTCGCGCTGCGACACCTCTCATCGAAGGTCCGGTACCGAGATCCCCGGTCCCCACCGCACGGAGAGCGCAGGCCCGGAGGGTGTCGACGTGCGCAGCCTTGCGGGCACTCTCCCGCCGGCTCGCCCCGCACCGGGCCGACGATGCCGTGGACGTTGCCGGCGGCCCTCACCCGGGGGCCGGGGCCGGTCGGCGCTCCGTGCGACACCGGCTTGACGCCGCACGCAATCCCCCGAGACGAAGTCGGTGGCGCGCCAAGGGCTGACCGTGGTTCGAAGCCCATGCCGCAAGGGATGGCGCCAGAGGAATCGACGTGGTGCGGGACTCGGTGATCTCCGGGTGTCGGTGGTCACCGCCCCGGACGTTCCCGGGCGGTGAGTGGCCCCCGGAGAGCGGCGATCCTCAGCCATCGGTGCGTGGCAAACGTAGTAATGCCTACGAGCACGGCGAAGGGAGTGTTTATCGTCAGGCAGACGACTATGATCACCGCATGCCGCCCTACGACCCGTCGACCTTCCCGCCCTTCGCTGTCACCGTCGACCTGGTTGTGCTCACGGTGCGCCGTCATGCGCTCTGTGCGCTGGTGGTGCGCCGAGGCGAGCCGCCATTCCAGGGGCGATGGGCGCTGCCCGGCGGCTTCGTCAAAGCCGATGAGGATCTCGGAGCCGCAGCAGCGCGCGAACTCGTCGAGGAGACCGGACTGTGCGCCCAGGACCCTGCAGCCCCGGCGGTCGGCAACGGTGCCCATCTTGAGCAGCTAGCCACTTACGGTGACCCCGGCCGTGACCCCCGGATGAGGGTCGTCAGCGTCGCTCACCTCGCGCTGGCCCCTGACCTGCCGGCGCCGCGGGCAGGCGGCGATGCGAACAGCGCGCGTTGGGCACCGGTCGAGGATCTGCTCGGGCCGGAGAGCGGGCTCGGTCATGAGGGCGAAGACCAGACCCCGCTCGCCTTCGATCATGCGCAGATCCTGGCCGACGGCGTGGAACGGGCGCGTTCCAAGATCGAGTACTCCTCTCTGGCCACCGCTTTCTGCCCGCCGGCGTTCACGGTCGGTGAGCTTCGGAGGGTGTATGAGGCGGTGTGGGGCGTCGTTCTCGACCCGCGGAATTTTCACCGCAAAGTGACAGGTACGCCAGGCTTCCTGGTTCCTGCCGGCGGAACGACCACTCGGCAGGGCGGTCGCCCTGCCCAGCTTTTCCGGGCCGGCGCGGCCACAGTGCTCAACCCGCCGATGCTGAGGCCGGAAGTCTGACCTTGCGGAACGCCCACAAGGTCGATGCTGCACTAAAAGTCGGATATGTCGCGTTATCTTGCTGCGGTACCGCCCTGCCGCCGAGCGGTCTCACCTTCCGCGAGAGAAGCGATGCTCCAGGCCATCGGACTCACTAGTGCCCCCCGCCGCGGCCTTCCGGCCGCCGCCGTGCATGACCTCACCTTCGAGGCCCGACCAGGCCACGTCACCGCGCTTCTGGGTGCCCCCGGCTCGGGTAAGACCTCCGCCCTCCGTCTGATGCTCGAACTGGACCCGGGGCGGGGGAGTGCCTACTTCCGGGGCAGACCGCTGCACCGCATTCCGCACCCGGCGCGGGAGGTGGGAGTGCTCCTCGGGGACGTACCGGGGCATCCCGCCCGCACCGTCCGCGGTCAGCTCCGTATGCTCTGCGCCGCCGCAGGCGTACCGGCATCCCGGGCCGACGAACTGCTCGAGGTCGTAGGCCTCGCCGGACTCCGGGACCAGCGCGTCGGCACACTCTCACTCGGCATGGACCGCCTGCTCGCCCTGGCTTCGGCGCTGCTCGGCGACCCGCACACCCTCGTCCTCGACGATCCCGCAGAAGGTCTCTCTTCGCGTGAGGAGTGCTGGCTGCACGGCCTGCTCCAGGCGCACGCCACCCAGGGCGGCACCGTTCTCTACACCACGGCCGATCCCAAGGAAGCCGCGCGCGCCGCCGACCACGTGGTCACCATCGACAGCGGACGTCTCGTCGCCGACCAGAGTGCGGGCGACTTCTCACGGACCCGTCTTCGCCCCCGGGTCGCGATCCGGACCCCGCACGCAGCCCGCCTCGCTGCCGTCCTCACCCGTGAGGCCCGAGCGGCCAGGCGCTCGGTCGAGGTGGTCACCGAAGCAAGCGGCCGTCTCTCCGTCTACGGTTCCACCTGCGCGGAAGTCGGCGACGCGGCATTCCGGCATGGGCTCCCGGTGCATCGACTCGCCGACGAGATTGCCGACGCGGATCCCGTACATCCCACAGAGCCCACGGATCCAGTAGACCCCGGTGGAAGGGAGGCCGAACCGCGACCGGCCGCGTCGGCCTCCGGCTCGGAGCTGCTCCCGCCGATCCGCCGCCGCTCGGCCCGCGGTCCGCTCCACCCGCTGCGATACGAACTGCGCCGCCTCTTCGGCGTCAGAACAACAATGTTGGTCGTGGCAGCCGTTCTTGTCGCCTCAGTCGGGCTCTCCCTCCTCCTCGCCCGCTCCGGCCATGCTCAGCTGCCGAAGATGCTGGCGGCCTGGCCGTCGCTGCTGCCGTTGCCACCCGCGGCAGTCGGGGCCGGACTGATCGGCGCCCTCTCCTTCGGCGACGAGTTCCGCTACCCGGCGCTCGCCGCGGGCCGAGGCACCGTCCCCCGGCGTCTGGGATTGCTTCTCGCCAAGCTGGTGGTGTCAGCAGGCGTCGCCCTGGTGCTCGCCGTGCTTGTCGTGCTGGCGTCCGCCGAAACCATTCACCTGGTGTACGGCGACGATTTGATCGAGATGCCACCGAACTCGGCATTTCTGGGCGCGGGTTGGGCGGGACTGAATGTCGGCTGCGCCTGGGCGGGCCTCTTGGCCGCCGGAGTGTTCAGGGTGACGACGGCCGGAGTCGCCGCCGTGCTCGCCGTTCCCGTACTCGTCGTCCCATTTGTCCAATATGCGCTGGCAGGGGTGACCCCCCGGCCGGTCGCCGGACTCCCGGGCAGGCTTCGCGAGCTGGTGTGGCCGCGCTGGCCGTACGAGACGGATCGATGGGTGGCGGCTGCCGTGCGCGTGGTGGCGCACCCCGTGGGCACCGCGCTGTCATTGTCGTTGTCGGCCCTGATCTGTGCGTATCTGTTCACCAGCCTTCGCAGCAGGGTTCGTTGGTGATCACAGGGTTGCATCGGATCGCTCCAGGCCGGGCAACTTCCTTGAAGGTGCCCGATTTCCGCCGATAAGGCGTCAATTGGGGGGCGGGTGCCGATCACCCTTTCGTGTGCTTTTCACCAAAGACCTCAAGGGTCGGGTGAGCCGCGCCGACAAAGGATGCGTGAGTACCCTTGCGCACACCACGATGACCGCCGCCCGCTCCGCCGATTCCGGCCTCGCCGGCCCGGGTGAACTCGACCGCTACCCGTATGCGGAGGCGCCGGCCGGCGAGCGTGCCCCTCTTCGCTCCTGGGACGGTCCCGATGCCGACCTCGGCCGGGCGGGCCGACGGGGCTCGGCCAGTCGAGGCCGCGGCCTCCACGGCCAACTCGTTCAGCAGCTGGGCCAGATGATCGTCTCCGGTGATCTGGGTGCCGACCGGCCCCTCGTGCCGGAGGAGATCGGTCAGCGTTTCGAGGTCTCTCGCACCGTCGTACGCGAATCGCTGCGCGTTCTTGAGGCCAAAGGCCTGGTCAGCGCCCGGCCCAATGTGGGTACCCGGGTCCGCCCGGTCAGTGACTGGAACCTACTGGACCCCGACATCATCGAATGGCGCGCCTTCGGCCCCCAGCGTGAGGACCAGCGCCGCGAGCTGGGCGAGCTCCGGTGGACGATCGAACCGCTCGCGGCCCGTCTCGCTGCAGGCCACGGTCGCGAGGACATTCAGCAGCGCCTCGGTGACATGGTCGAGATCATGGGGCACGCGCTCGGACAGGGGGATGGGGTCACCTGTTCACGGGCCGACGCGGAATTCCACTCCCTGCTCATCCAGGCGGCGGGCAATCGCATGCTCGAGCACCTCTCCGGCATCGTTTCCGCGGCGCTGCAGGTCTCGGGTGGCCCTGTCACGGGCTGTGACCGCCCCACAGAGGCGTCCCTCGGCCACCATGCACGCATCGTCGACGCCCTCGCATCGGGCGACTCGGCCGGTGCCGAGGCGGCCATGCATCAACTGCTCGTCGTCCACCCCGAGGTGGAACGGGTGGTGCCCGCCCCCCGCGAGCACTGAGTGCAGCACGGCCAGGGTGTACGAACCACGTGTCGCCGGGCCCCTACGGTCCGGCGGCACAATTGTGGTGGGATCGCACCCATGGTCAGGTTCGTCGCAAATGAGGTGTGACTCGGGCCACGCGGATTGGGCGTAACACTCCTCGAAACAGTGCGATGACTTAAGAGGTGACCGCCGCGGAAGGAATACAGCAGCCATTCAGTGCGCTGTGCAGTTCTGAGGCCAAACCCGCGCCGTCGGTACATTCCCAGCCCGGCGGTCGTCGGTTCCAGCCCTCCGGGGCCGGACCGGAAGCCGTTTCCATCGTTCCGAGAGGTTGTTCGTGTCGGCCAGCACATCCCGTACGCTCCCGCCGGAGATCGCCGAGTCCGAGTCTGTGATGGCGCTCATCGAGCGGGGAAAGGCTGATGGGCAGATCGCCGGCGATGACGTGCGTCGGGCCTTCGAGGCTGACCAGATTCCGCCAACCCAGTGGAAGAATGTTCTGCGCAGCCTCAACCAGATCCTCGAGGAAGAGGGTGTGACGCTGATGGTCAGTGCCGCGGAGCCGTCCAAACGTGCCCGCAAGAGCGTCGCAGCAAAGAGCCCGGTCAAGCGCACCGCCACCAAGACTGTCGCGGCCAAGACGACCGTGACCAGGACGGTCGCGGCCACTGCCGCCCCATCGGCAGAGACCGTGGACGTGGTGGCTGACGACGCTGCCGCGGCCGGCCCTGCGAAGAAGGCGGCAGCCAAGAAGACGGCTGCCAAGAAGACCGCCGTGAAGAAGACGGCGGCCAAGAAGGCAACAACGAAGAAGTCCGGAAAGCAGGACGACGAGCTCCTCGACGGCGACGAGGCGGCCGAGGAAGTAAAGGCCGGCAAGGGCGAGGAAGAGGAGAGCGAGGGCGAGAACAAGGGCTTCGTCCTCTCCGACGACGACGAGGACGACGCACCTGCGCAGCAGGTCGCCGTAGCCGGCGCCACCGCCGACCCGGTCAAGGACTACCTGAAGCAGATCGGCAAGGTTCCTCTCCTCAATGCCGAACAGGAGGTCGAGCTCGCCAAGCGCATCGAGGCGGGTCTGTTCGCCGAGGACAAGCTGGCGAACTCCGACAAGCTCGCACCGAAGCTCAAGCGCGAGCTGGAAATCATCGCCGAGGACGGCCGCCGCGCCAAGAACCACCTGCTGGAGGCCAACCTCCGCCTCGTGGTTTCGCTGGCCAAGCGCTACACCGGCCGCGGCATGCTCTTCCTGGACCTGATCCAGGAAGGCAACCTCGGTCTGATCCGCGCGGTCGAGAAGTTCGACTACACCAAGGGCTACAAGTTCTCCACGTACGCCACCTGGTGGATCCGTCAGGCCATCACCCGCGCCATGGCCGACCAGGCCCGCACCATCCGTATCCCGGTGCACATGGTGGAGGTCATCAACAAGCTCGCCCGCGTGCAGCGCCAGATGCTCCAGGACCTGGGTCGCGAGCCCACGCCGGAGGAGTTGGCCAAGGAACTCGACATGACCCCCGAGAAGGTCATCGAGGTCCAGAAGTACGGTCGCGAGCCGATTTCCCTCCACACCCCACTGGGTGAGGACGGGGACAGCGAGTTCGGTGACCTGATCGAGGACTCCGAGGCGGTCGTCCCGGCCGACGCGGTCAGCTTCACGCTTCTCCAGGAGCAGCTGCACTCGGTGCTCGACACGCTCTCCGAGCGTGAGGCCGGCGTGGTTTCGATGCGCTTCGGTCTCACCGACGGCCAGCCGAAGACGCTGGACGAGATCGGCAAGGTCTACGGCGTGACGCGCGAGCGCATCCGTCAGATCGAGTCGAAGACCATGTCGAAGCTGCGCCACCCGTCGCGTTCGCAGGTGCTGCGCGATTACCTCGACTAGGTCGTACGAGTACACGGACCAGGTCGCCGAAGAACACGGACGAGGGCCCGGATCCCGCAAGGGAGTCGGGCCCTCGGCCTATCTGCGGGTGCGATCCATGGCAGGTCGGATGACTCTGGGTGGGAAATGGTTCACCACAGAGTCAGGAGTGCGCATGTCCCGGACCGTCTTCCACGCCATGACCGGGGTGCTCGCCCTGGTGGCCGCCACGGCCGCGGTGCCGCCCGGATCCTCCGCTCCGGCTGTTTCGGACAGCATCGTCATCGGTGGTCAGCCCGCACACGTCAAGGACAGCCCCTGGGTCGTGGCGCTGTCCAGTCGGGACCGGTTCGGAGATACGCGTGCCGGCCAGTTCTGCGGCGGCGTCGTGGTCGCGCCGAAGAAGGTGCTGACCGCTGCGCACTGCCTGAGCAGGGAGGCGCTCGGAGTCGATGCCGGCAAAGTGCGCGATCTGCGGATCATCTCAGGCCGGGACGTCCTTCCCGGGGTAGGCGGGAAAGAGGTACGGGTCGAGGCGACGTGGAGCAATCCGCGATTCGACCCCCTCACGAACGCGGGGGACCTAGCCGTGCTTGCTCTGGCCGACGCGCTGCCCGCGACGAGCGTGATCCCGATGGCCGAATCCGGTGACGCGGCATACGAGCCGGGTGCGGGTGCCGTCGTCTACGGGTGGGGTGACACGACCGGGAACGGCGACTACGCGTCGTCACTCCGCGCCGCCCAAGTGAGCGTCCTGCCGGACAGCCTGTGCGCGCAGGCGTACCCGGGCGGCAGGGATGGCACGTACGACGCCTCGGCGATGCTCTGCGCGGGCGAACTGCAGGGCGGGCGTGACTCATGCCAAGGCGACAGCGGAGGGCCGCTGGTGGCCCGTGGGCGGCTCATCGGGCTGGTGTCCTGGGGGAACGGCTGCGGCAGGGCGGGAAGTCCCGGCGTGTACACCCGGATCTCGGCCGCCATCGGCTGGATGCCGGACGGTAGCTGAACGACAGCACCGCGTAGGCGCGAGAATGGGCGGCTTCCTCTTGGGAAGCCGCCCATCGGCCGGTCCGGAACCTGGCCCTGGCTCGTCGTGGATGCGAGGTGTCAGTGTTGTTCCTCTTCGGCGGCTTGGGCCTGCACAGCCGTCAGCCGGTCCGTCTCATCCTGTATTTCCGCGGCGATCTTCTTGAGTTCCGGCTCGAACTTGCGACCGTGGTGGGCGCAGAAGAGCAGCTCACCGCCGCTGATCAGGACGACGCGCAGATATGCCTGGGCGCCGCAACGGTCACAGCGATCTGCTGCGGTCAGCGGGCTCGCGGGGGTCAGAACAGTAGTCACGTCGCCTCTTCTCTAGCTCGACGAGCTGTCGTACCAGGGTCAACATCCAACCAGGCCGAAAACGTTCCCGCTCGTGGCTTTTCTTCGAAACTTCTTCTCAAGATGGCTGTCTGTTGCCGGTTGGCGGCGAATGTGCCGTATTGCGTAGCGCTACGGTTTCGCGTTGCTTGTCTTGTGTGGATCCTCCCGGCTGGCTTGCCGGTTTGTTCATGAGGACGTGCCCGGAGCCTAAATGGTTCATGCCTGGAAGGGAACGTGATGTGCGCGTCACTCCCGCGAGGGATCGAACGTGTATGCGAGGCTGGACTAGTGTGAGGGTTCTCGGAGGGTGGCGTTACAACCGCTCTACCAGGCCTCGGTACCCTCTCAGCGGCGACCGAAGCCGAGCCCGTTACCCACTTGGGCCTCAAATGAAATTCAGCGAGGAGCGAACCGCGTGACCGCCGATACGTCCGTGCCGTCCACTGCGCTGCTGACCGGAGCAGACCGAGACGGTTCCAACTACACCGCGCGGCACCTGCTCGTACTTGAGGGGCTCGAAGCGGTTCGCAAGCGTCCCGGGATGTACATCGGGTCCACCGACAGCCGCGGCCTCATGCACTGCCTCTGGGAGATCATCGACAACTCCGTCGACGAGGCCCTGGGCGGCTACTGCGATCACATCGAGGTCGTCCTCCACGACGACAATTCCGTGGAGGTCCGGGACAACGGGCGCGGTATCCCGGTCGATGTCGAGCCCAAGACGGGCCTGTCCGGCGTCGAGGTCGTGATGACCAAGCTGCACGCCGGCGGAAAGTTCGGCGGCGGCTCGTACGCCGCGTCCGGCGGTCTGCACGGCGTGGGCGCCTCTGTGGTCAACGCGCTCTCCGCCCGGCTCGACGTCGAGGTCGACCGCAACAGCGCGACCCACTCGATCAGCTTCCGCCGCGGAGTCCCCGGCATCTTCACCGAGCAGGGGCCGGACAGCCCCTTCGACCCGGCCAACGGCCTGCGCAAGGGCAAGCGGGTACCGAAGGCGCGCACCGGAACCAGGGTGCGTTATTGGGCGGACCGGCAGATCTTCCTCAAGGATGCCAAGCTCAACCTGGAGACGCTCCACCAGCGGGCGCGGCAGACGGCCTTCCTCGTCCCCGGTCTCACGATCGTCGTTCGCGACGAGCGTGGCCTCGATGGCCAGGGCAAGACCGAGGAGACCTTCCGCTTCGACGGTGGAATCAGTGAATTCTGCGAGTACCTCGCCCAGGACAAGGCGGTCTGTGACGTCCTGCGTCTGACCGGCCAGGGCACATTCAAGGAGACCGTCCCGGTCCTGGACGAGCGCGGTCACATGACGGCGACCGAGGTCACTCGTGAACTCGTCGTAGACATCGCCATGCGCTGGGGCACCGGATACGACACCAATCTCAAGTCCTTCGTCAACATCATCGCCACCCCCAAGGGCGGCACCCATGTGACCGGATTCGAACGCTCCGTGACCAAGACGGTCAATGAGGCACTGCGGTCGGCCAAGCTTCTCCGCGTCGCCGAGGACGACATCGTCAAGGACGACGCGCTGGAGGGCCTCACCGCGGTCGTCACCGTACGGCTGGCGGAGCCACAGTTCGAGGGCCAGACCAAGGAGGTGCTCGGCACCTCGGCGGCCAACCGGATCGTTGCCGCCGTCGTTTCCAAGGAGCTCAAGGCGTTCCTGACCTCGACGAAGCGCGATGCCAAGGCCCAGGCCAGGGCGGTCCTGGACAAGGCCGTGGCGGCTGCGCGCACGCGCATCGCGGCCCGCCAGCACAAGGACGCACAGCGCCGCAAGACAGCGCTGGAGTCCTCCTCGCTGCCGGCGAAGCTCGCCGACTGCCGCAGCGACGACGTGGACCGCAGCGAGCTCTTCATCGTCGAGGGCGACTCCGCGCTCGGTACGGCCAAGCTCGCGCGGAACAGCGAGTTCCAGGCGCTGCTGCCGATCCGAGGAAAGATCCTCAATGTCCAGAAGTCGTCCGTCTCGGACATGCTGAAGAACGCCGAGTGCGGTGCGATCATCCAGGTCATAGGGGCCGGATCGGGGCGTACCTTCGACATCGACGCCGCCCGCTACGGGAAGATCGTCCTGCTCGTGGACGCCGACGTCGACGGTGCGCACATCCGCTGTCTGCTGCTGACCCTGTTCCAGCGCTACATGCGGCCCATGGTGGAGGCGGGCCGGGTCTTCGCCGCCGTACCCCCGCTGCACCGGATCGAGCTTGTCCAGCCCAAGAAGGGCCAGGACAAGTACATCTACACGTACTCCGACAATGAGCTGCGCCAACGGCTGTTGGAGCTCCAGCGGAAGAACGTCCGGTACAAGGACTCGATCCAGCGGTACAAGGGCCTGGGCGAGATGGACGCCGACCAGCTGGCGGAGACCACGATGGACCCCCGCCACCGCACCCTGCGGCGGATCAACATCGGTGATCTGGAATCGTCGGAGCACGTCTTCGACCTGCTGATGGGCAATGACGTGGCACCGCGCAAGGAGTTCATCGCCAGCTCGGCCGCCACGCTGGACCGCTCGCGCATCGACGTCTGAGCATCGCCGTCTCCACCCACGGGCGGAGACGGCGTCTCCACCCACGGGCGGAGACGGCGTCTCCACCCGTGATCAACCCCTGAGCCGATCTCCTGAACCGGTCGCTCCGTAGCGCCGAAGGCGTTCAACTCTTCGCCAAGGCCGGAGTGCGCGACCGGAGGCAGACCGTTCGTTATGCGTACGTTCGGGGCCTCGCACAGTCGCCCGGGTCGACCTTCACCTGAAGAGGTGAAGACCGGCGAATGAAGTGCCCGGGATCTTCCTGATCTGCCCATTCTTGGATACGCGGCCGAAGTGGTCCGTGGACAAGGGGAGTTGTTCGGTGGAGAAGGAAGCAGGGCGTGAGGCCGCAGCGATGCGGCTCGACGACCCGTGGTGCGACGCGCCGGCCTCCGGCTGGGGCGAGCTGGATGCGCGGGGCTTCGCTCCCGCCGGGCGTCCGCGGTCGGCGGACCCGCAGCGCGGCCACAGTGCGGCCGAGATCTATCTGGAGGTGCAGCGCAGCGAGGCGTTCCAGGAAGTGCGCCGTCGGTACCGGCGGTTCGTCATCCCGGCAACCCTTGCCTTCTTCGTCTGGTACCTCGCCTACGTCGTCGTCGCGATCACCGCACCCGGACTGATGGCCCGTCCGGTGGCCGGAGCGGTCAATGTCGCGATGGTCGCGGGGCTCGGGCAGTTCCTCACGACGTTCCTTCTCACCGGGGCGTACGCGCGGCACGCGCGGCTGTGCAGGGACCGGGCCGCGCTCGATCTGCGGTGGGAGACACAGGAGATGACGCGGGGGATCGGGCGTTGAACGGGAACCACCAGACGCTGGCGCTCCTGCTGTTCAGCGCCTTCATCGCAGTGACGCTCGCCATCACCACCTGGGTGAGCCGTAACCGGCACGGCTCGGCCGAGGAGTTCTACGCGGGAGGTCGGCTGTTCTCCCCCATGGAGAACGGTTTCGCCATCGCCGGGGACTACATGTCGGCCGCGTCCTTCCTCGGCATCTCGGGGCTGATCGCGCTCTTCGGCTACGACGGCATGCTGTACTCGGTAGGGTTCCTCGTCGCGTGGCTGGTCGTCCTGTTGCTGGTCGCCGAACTGGTCCGCAACTGTGGCCGGTTCACGCTCGCCGACGTGGTTGCGGCGCGGATGGCGGAGCGCCCGGTCCGGATCGCCGCGGGCACCTCGTCCGTTACCGTCTCGGTGCTCTATCTGGTGGCACAGATGGTCGGCGCGGGAAGCCTGGTCGCGCTGCTCCTCGGCGGTACGAGCGGTGCCGCCCGTTCCTGGACCGTCATCGGTGTCGGGGCGCTCATGGTGATCTATGTGTCGCTCGGCGGGATGCGCGCCACGACCTGGATCCAGATCGTCAAGGCCGTTCTGCTGATGGTGGCGGCGGTCGTGCTCACCGTGCTCGTCCTGCTCCGCTTCCACGGCGACTTCAACGCCCTGCTCAACTCCGCCGCCGAACGGAGCGGGCATGGAAGCCGGTTCCTCTCGCCCGGGCTCCGGTACGGCGGAACCTGGACGGCACGCATCGATTTCATCAGCCTGGGCCTGGCGCTGGTACTCGGTACGGCGGGGCTGCCGCACATCCTGTCGCGGTTCTACACCGTGCCCACAGCCCGTACGGCCCGCCGTTCGGTCGTCTGGTCCATCGGGCTCATCGGCAGCTTCTACCTGATGACGATCGCGCTGGGATTCGGGGCGGCGGCACTGGTCGGTTCGGCCGAGGTGCGGGCGTCGAATTCTGCGGGAAACACCGCGGTTCCACTGCTGGCCCTGGAGCTCGGCGGCGGCGAAGGATCCACCGGGGGGACGATTCTGTTCGCCGTGGTCGCTGCCGTCGCCTTCGCGACCATCCTCGCCGTCGTCGCGGGGATCACCCTCGCCTCTTCCGCCTCCGTGGCCCATGACCTCTACGCCTCGCTCAGGCGCCCGCGGTCCAAGCAGTACAGCGAGGTCACCGTGGCCCGGGTCGCCGCAGCCGGGATCGGGGTGGCCGCCATCGGGCTCGGCCTGGTCGCCCAGGACCTCAATGTGGCGTTCCTGGTGGGGCTTGCCTTCGCCGTCGCCGCTTCGGCCAATCTCCCGGTGCTGCTGTACTCCCTGTTCTGGCGGAACTTCACCACCCGCGGAGCGGTCTGGTCCGTCTACGGCGGGCTGATCCCCGCCGTGCTGCTCGTACTGCTCTCCCCGGTCGTCTCCGGCAGCCCGAACTCACTCTTCCCCGGCGCCGACTTCCAGCTCTTCCCCCTGGAGAACCCCGGCCTGGTCTCCATTCCGCTGGGCTTCCTGGCCGGCTGGGTCGGCACGGTCACCTCCACCGAACCGCCCGACGCCGCCAAGCATGCGGAGACCGAGGTCCGTGCGCTGACCGGGGCGGGGGCGGTGTAGCCGCATGCCTGCGCCGTACCGGCCGGGGCTTTCAGGCCTGACCGCCGGTGGACCAGGTGTAGCGGTGTTCCGGGCGGCCCGTCTCGCCGTACCGCAAGGTCAGGCGCACTCTCCATCACATCGGTGTGGTGACCGAGTCTGCGAAGTTCCCGCACATCGACAGACCGTTGCGGCCGGGCATGTAGTGGTCCAGCAGGACCAGGTCCACACGCTGTTCCTCGATCGCCGCGAGGGCTTCGGCGGCGGAGTGCGCCCGGGCGGTCACCCGGAATCCCGGCACCCTGGACACATAGGCCGCATTGACCTTCGCGACCCTGATGTCGTCGTCCACGGCCAGGACCCCGATCACTGGGTCTCTCCCGCGATGCCGGTGTTCGGTTCTGTGGCTTCCGGTTCAGCCGTTTCCGATTCGGTCGATTCCGGGTCCGTCATGTCCGGATCGCCGAGGGCCTCCGGCAGTACGACGGTGAAGTCGGCGCCGCCGTCCGCGGCCCCGTCGACCGTCACGCTGCCACCTTGCCGTTCCGCCAGCCGCCGCACCAGTGCGAGTCCCAGACCGCGTCTGCCGTGGGCCGGGAGCTCCTTCGTCGACCAGCCCTCCGTGAAGATCAATGCGCGCTGCGCGGCCGGAACCCCTGGGCCGCTGTCACGGACCCGCAGCACCACCGTCCGGCCCTCGGCGTGGAGGCCCACCTCGGTCCGGGCGCCGGGTGTTCCGGCCGCCGCGTCCAGTGCGTTGTCCACGAGATTCCCGACGACGGTGACCAGCCCGCGAGGGTCCACGAGCCGGTTCGGCAGCAGGGTCCCGGGCGCCATGCGCAGGGCGACGCCGCGCTCCGCCGCGACCGTGGCCTTGCCGACCAGGAGCGCGGCCAGCAGTGGGTCACGCACCTTCTCGGTGACCTGCTCGGCCGTCGCCCGGTGGACGCCGACGATCTCGGTGACGTACTCCATGGCGTCCTCGTGCATGTTCAACTCCAGCAGCCCCAGGAGGGTGTGCAGCCGGTTGGCGTGCTCGTGGTCCTGGGCCCGCAGCGCGTCGATCAGGCCACGGGTGGAGTCGAGTTCGGGGCCGAGATGCTCGAGTTCGGTGCGGTCGCGGAGGGTGGCGACGGCGCCGCCGTCATCGGTCGGCATCCGGTTGGCGAGCAGGACCCGGGTGCCCTGAACTGTTAGCAGATCGTCGCCGACCACCCGGCCGGCCAGCACATCCGCGGTCCGCCCCTCGCCGAACACAGTGTCGAGCGTGCGGCCCGCGGCATCGGGGCCGAGCCCGAGCAGCCGCTGAGCCTCGTCGTTCATGAGTCGGATGCGGTCGTGCCCGTCGAGTGCTACGACCCCTTCCCGGATGCTGTGCAGCATCGCCTCGCGCTCGGTGAGCAGCGCGGAGATATCGGAAAAGGCGAGGTCATGGGTCTGCCGCTGGAGGCGTCGGGAGATCAGACAGGCGGCCAGCGCCCCGACGGCGAGCGCCCCGCCGGCGTACGCGAGCAGTCCGGGAATCGCCGCGAGCAGCCGGGCGCGGACACTGTCGTAGGAGATACCGACCGAGACCGCGCCGACGATCCGGTTCGCTTCGTCGCGCAGCGGTACCTTCCCGCGGGCCGAGCGGCCGAGCGTGCCGTTGTCGATCTCCATGACGTTCCGGCCCGCGAGTGCGTCGCTCGGGTCGGTGGAGACGACCTTGCCTATCTGGTCGGTGTCGGTGTGTGACCAGCGCACCCCGCGCCGGTCCATGACGACGACGTACTCGGCGCCGGTGGCGCGTCTGATCCGCTCGGCCGCGGATTGCACGGGACCGGCGGAGGCCGGAGCCGTGGCGAGCAGCGCCTCGGCGATCTCCGGCTGGGCCGCCGTGCTCTGCGCGATGGCCAGTGCGCGACGCATAGCCTGGTCGTCCAGCTGGGCGCTGAGGGGCGCCAGGAAGAGGCCGGTGGCGAGTACGGTGACGCCGGTGGCGATGGCCAGCTGCATCAGCAGGACCTGGGAGAAGACCCGCTGCGGCCAGCCGAGTCGGCGCGCTCTTCTGACGGCGGGCGGTGGGGCGCTCACCGTACGAACGGTAGAGGGCATTCCGGTGCCTTCCGAAATTCCCTCTGCGATTTCTCTGTGTGATTCCCCTGCGGGCTGCCTCGTGAGGTGTTCACTCCGACGTTCTGCGCGGCGCGGGTGGTCGGCTGGAGCGCCAATATCCTGGAGCAGGCGGCGGACTCGAAGATCATCCGCCCGGCGGCCCGTTACGTCGGTCCGCCCCCGCCCCCGCCCCCGCCGCAGCCGGTCCCGGCGCCCTGACGTCCCCCGAGGAAGGTCCCCGTTGAACCCGTCGTCCCCACCCCGCAAGCAGCAGATCCCGGTCATCGTCCTTGCGGGGTTCCTGGGATCCGGCAAAACGACACTGCTCAACCACCTCCTCCGCAACCGCGCGGGAAGCCGGATCGGCGTGATCGTCAACGACTTCGGCTCCATCGAGATCGACGCCATGACGGTCTCGGGGCAGGTCGGCTCGACGGTCTCGCTGGGCAATGGATGTCTGTGCTGCGCGGTCGATGCGAGCGAACTCGACACCTTCCTGGAGACGCTGACCCGGCCCGCCGCCCGCCTCGATGTGATCGTCATCGAGGCCAGCGGACTGGCGGAGCCGCAGGAGCTGGTGCGGATGCTCCTGGCCAGCGAAAATCCGCACATCTTGTACGGGGGGCTGGTGGAGGTCGTCGACGCCGCCGAGTTCGATGCCACCCGAATGCGCCATCCGGAGATCGACCGCCATCTCGCCGTCGCCGATCTTGTCGTGCTGAACAAGACCGACCGGGTCGGGAGCGAGGAACAGGCCCGAATCCGGGACGTCGTCGCCGCGACCGGCGGCGCGGCGGCAGGCGGCAACGCGGCCGCCGTCATCTGCGCCGCATACGGACGCATCGACCCTGAGCTGCTCTTCGACCCGGCGCTGCGGCCGGACGGTGAGGAGAAGGCGCGCCAGCTCACCTTCGAGGATCTGCTCCTGGCGGAGCGGGCCGAGGACGAGGCCGACGCCGGGCACGAGCAGCATCTGCATGCCGCGTACGAGAGCGTCTCCTTCACCTCGGACGTACCCGTGAATCCCCGCCGATTGATGGAGTTTCTCGACTCCCGGCCACGGGGTCTCTACCGGATCAAAGGGTTCGTCGACTTCGGCGCGGGCGACCACGGCAACAAATACGCCCTGCACGCGGTCGGCAGGTTCCTGCGGTTCGACCCGCGGCCGTGGGCACGCGACGAACCGCGCCTCACCCAGTTGGTGCTGATCGGCTCGGGCATCGACCCGGAGCAGCTGCACAAGGAGCTGGCCGACTGCCGCGAGACCACCGCTCCGGCATCGGACACGACGCAGGACGCCGCACATGAGCGAAGCATGTGGGGCGTCCTGCGGTACGTACAACAGCCCGACGACGACGCATAGCGGCGGGCCCCGTTGCCCGGCCGACTTCCTGCGCCGCTGCCCGCCGGGGCGGGCTAGGGCCTTTCGTTTGGATCAGGCCGGATCAGGGAGCGGGGTCCGGAGCCGTGCATCGCAAGGCGGAGGAAGGAGTCATGGCGGAGCCAATGGGGTCCCCCTGCTCGAGCGGAGCCGAGAGCTTGGGGAAGGCTGACGACAACGCGGCGAGGTGCGGCTCCGGGGCACGCGAGCCCGGCATGATCCAAACGAGAGGCCCTAGACGGGGCCGGCGACCACTGCGACCGGCTTGACCAGCGGCGTCCCCGAACCGTCGCGCCTCGGGTCCGGCTCCGGCAGCTCGGTCGGCGTGCCGTTCTTCTGCGCGGCCCGGGCAGGCGTCGCACCCGCCCAGCCGAACACCAGAACGTCCTCGCCCTTGAGGAACCGCTGACAGCGCACCCCGCCCGTGGCCCGGCCCTTGCGCGGATACTGGTCGAACGGGGTGAGCTTGCACGTCAGCACCGAGTCGTCCAGCGTGCCGTGCGAGCCCGCCACCGTGAACACCACCGCGTCCACCGCCGGATCCACCGCGGTGAACGAGATCACCTCGGCGTCCGCCGCGAGCTTGATGCCCGTCATGCCTCCCGCGGGCCTGCCCTGCGGCCGTACCTGCGCAGCCGGGTAGCGCAGCAACTGCGCGTCGGACGTGATGAAGACCAGGTCCTCCTCGCCCGTACGCAGTTCGGCCGCGCCGACGATGCGGTCACCGTCCTTGAGGGTGATGACCTCCAGCTCGTCCTTGTTGGCCGGATAGTCCGGCACCACTCGCTTGACGACCCCCTGCAGGGTGCCGATCGCCAGGCCGGGCGAGGCCTCGTCGAGCGTAGTGAGGCAGACGACCTCCTCGTCGCTCCCCAGCGTGAGGAACTCCGAAACCATCGCCCCGCCCGAAAGATTGGGCGCGGCGTGGGTGTCCGGCAGCTGCGGCAGATCGATCACCGCGAGCCGCAGCAGCCGCCCCGTCGACGTCACCACACCCACATCGCCGCGGGCCGTCGCCGGCACGGCCGACACGATCACATCGTGCTTGGCACGCTTGGCGTCCTCGGCGAAGACGATCGGATCGTCATTGGCGGTACGGGCCAGCAGGCCGGTCGACGACAGCAGCACCCGGCACGGGTCGTCCGCGACCTCCAGCGGCACCGAGGCGACCTGCGAACCGGCCGACTCCAGCAGCACCGTACGCCGGTCGGTGCCGAACTTCTTGGCGACCGCGGCCAGTTCGGAGGAGACGAGCTTGCGCAGCTCGGTGTCCGATTCGAGGATGGCGGTCAGCTCGTCGATCTCGGCGTTGAGCCGGTCCCGCTCGCTCTCCAGCTCGATCCGGTCGAACCGGGTCAGCCGGCGCAGCGGGGTCTCCAGGATGTACTGAGTCTGGGTCTCGCTCAGCGAGAAGTGCTCGATGAGCCGCTCCTTCGCTTGCGCCGAGTTGTCGCTGGACCGGATGAGCCGGATGACCTCGTCGATGTCGATCAGCGCGACGAGGAGTCCCTCGACCAGGTGCAGCCGGTCGCGGCGCTTGGTCCGGCGGAACTCGCTGCGCCTGCGCACCACCTCGAAGCGGTGGTCGAGATAGACCTCCAGGAGCTCCTTGAGGCCCAGGGTGAGCGGCTGACCGTCGACCAGCGCCACATTGTTGATGCCGAAGGACTCCTCCATCGGCGTCAGCTTGTAGAGCTGCTCCAGCACGGCCTCCGGCACGAAGCCGTTCTTCACCTCGATGACCAGGCGCAGTCCGTGCGAGCGGTCGGTGAGGTCCTTGACGTCCGCGATGCCCTGGAGCTTCTTCGCCGAGACCAGGTCCTTGATCTTGGCGATCACCTTCTCCGGGCCGACGCTGAAGGGCAGTTCGGTGACGACCAGCCCCTTGCGGCGTGCCGTGACGTTCTCCACGGCGACGGTGGCGCGGATCTTGAACGTTCCGCGGCCGGCCGCGTAGGCGTCCTTGATGCCGCCGAGGCCCACGATCCGGCCACCGGTCGGCAGGTCGGGACCCGGGACGAACCGCATCAGGGTCTCCAGGTCCGCGCCCGGATGCTTGATGAGATGGCGGGCGGCGGCGATCACCTCGCCCAGGTTGTGCGGCGGCATATTGGTCGCCATGCCGACCGCGATCCCGGTCGTGCCGTTGACCAGAAGGTTCGGATAGGCGGCGGGGAGGACGACCGGCTCCTGCTCCTGGCCGTCGTAATTCGACTGGAAGGCGACGGTGTCCTCATCGATCGACTCCGTCATCAGTGACGTCGCGTCGGCCATCCGGCACTCGGTGTACCGCATGGCGGCCGGCGGGTCGTCGTTGCCGAGCGAGCCGAAGTTGCCGTGTCCGTCGACGAGGGGGAGCCGCATGGAGAACGGCTGTGCCATCCGCACCAGCGCGTCGTAGATCGACGCATCACCGTGCGGGTGAAGCTTGCCCATCACCTCGCCGACCACGCGGGCGCACTTCACATAGCCGCGCTCCGGGCGCAGGCCCATCTCGTTCATCTGGTACACGATGCGGCGGTGCACCGGCTTCATGCCGTCGCGGGCGTCCGGCAGGGCCCGTGAGTAGATCACCGAGTACGCGTACTCGAGGTAGGAGCCCTGCATTTCGTCGACGACGTCGATGTCGAGGATCTTCTCCTCGAAATCGTCCGGCGGCGGCGGGGTCTTCGTGCTGCGGCGGGCCATCGCTGCTGCGACTCCTTCACGGATTCTGACGGATTCTGTCCGGGCAACCTCAGGTTCTGACGCCGACCATTGTGGACCGCCGCACTGACATCGCCGACCTCGACCCGTCCCAAGAGGTGTTCCCGGCCCCTGCCGAGGGGCTTCACGCCCCGTCCCGCAGGGGGTGCGCCCCTCTTTCACGCGAACTTCCGCGGTATGGGAACTTCGGCAGGTGTCTGCGCGCTTGCTTACAGTGGCAGGTCTCGCAGGAATTCCATTATCGCGATCGAAGGGACGTACATGCCCATGGGTCACACGGCCACAGCCCAGGCCGGCTCCGGCGGCTTGACAGCGACCGAGCACCGTCTGGCCAACGGCCTGCGCGTGGTGCTCTCCGAGGACCATCTGACCCCGGTCGCCGCGGTCTGCCTCTGGTACGACGTCGGTTCGCGCCACGAGGTCAAGGGACGCACCGGTCTGGCTCACCTTTTCGAGCACCTGATGTTCCAGGGCTCCGGCCAGGTGAAGGGGAACGGACACTTCGAGCTGGTGCAGGGGGCCGGCGGTTCGCTCAACGGGACCACCAGCTTCGAGCGCACCAACTACTTCGAGACGATGCCCACACACCAGCTGGAGCTGGCCCTCTGGCTCGAGGCGGACCGGATGGGCTCGCTGCTCGCCGCGCTCGACGAGGAGTCCATGGAGAACCAGCGCGACGTCGTCAAGAACGAGCGCCGCCAGCGCTACGACAACGTCCCCTACGGCACGGCGTTCGAAAAGCTGACGGCCCTGGCCTACCCCGAGGGCCACCCGTACCACCACACGCCGATCGGCTCGATGGCGGACCTGGACGCCGCGACCCTGGAAGACGCGCGCACCTTCTTCCGTACGTATTACGCGCCCAACAACGCGGTGCTCTCGGTCGTCGGTGACATCGACCCCGAGCAGACGCTCGCCTGGATCGAGAAATACTTCGGCTCCATCCCGTCCCACGACGGCAAGCAGCCGCCCCGGGACGGCACGCTCCCCGAGACCATCGGCGAGCAGCTGCGTGAAGAGGTGCACGAGGAGGTCCCGGCGCGGGCACTGATGGCCGCCTACCGGCTGCCGCACGACGGCACCCGCGAGTGCGACGCGGCAGACCTCGCGCTCACCGTGCTCGGCGGCGGCGAGTCGTCGCGGCTGCACAACCGTCTGGTCCGCCGTGACCGTACGGCCGTGGCGGCCGGGTTCGGGCTGCTGCGGCTGGCCGGTGCGCCCTCCCTCGGCTGGTTGGACGTCAAGACGTCCGGCGGCGTCGAGGTGCCGCAGATCGAGGCCGCGGTCGACGAGGAGCTCGCCCGGTTCGCCGCCGAGGGCCCCACGCCCGAGGAAATGGAGCGCGCGCAGGCCCAGTTGGAGCGCGAGTGGCTGGACCGGCTCGGTACGGTAGCGGGCCGCGCCGACGAACTCTGCCGGTTCACCGTGCTGTTCGACGACCCGCAGCTCGCCCTGACCGCCGTACAGCGGGTGCTCGATGTCACCGCTGAAGAGGTCCAGGCGGTCGCCAAGGCCCAGCTGCGCCCCGACAACCGGGCGGTGCTGGTCTACGAACCGGTCGAATCGGCCGAGTCCGCGGAATCAGCGGACACCGATGAGACCGAAGCCGACGACACCGACGCGCACGAAGGAGCGGACAAGTGACCGACGCTGCCGCGACTGGAGTTTCGATGCAGTTCCACCCGCAGCCGGCCCCCGGCGTCGCCCGCCCGTGGGCCTTCCCCGCACCGGAGCGCGGCGCCCTGCCCAACGGACTCACGGTGCTGCGCTGCCACCGCCCCGGCCAGCAGGTCGTGGCGGTCGAGATGGTCCTCGACGCCCCGCTGGACGCCGAGCCCGAGGGCCTCGACGGCGTGGCCACGATCATGGCGAGGGCGCTCTCCGAGGGCACCGACAAGCACACCGCCGAGGAGTTCGCCGCCGAGCTGGAGCGCTGCGGCGCCACCCTCGACGCGCATGCCGACCACCCCGGCATCCGGGTCTCCCTGGAGGTCCCGGCCTCCCGGCTGGCCAAGGCGCTCGCGCTGGTCGCCGAGGCGCTGCGGGCGCCCGCCTTCGCCGACAGCGAGGTCGAGCGGCTGGTACGCAACCGGCTCGACGAGATCCCGCACGAGCAGGCCAACCCGGCCCGGCGCGCCGCCAAGCAGCTCTCCAAGGAGCTCTTTCCGGCCACGGCGCGTATGTCGCGCCCCCGCCAGGGCACCGAGGAGACGGTGGAGCGGATCGACTCGTCGGCCGTGCGTGCCTTCTTCGACGCCCATGTCAGGCCGTCCGCGGCAACCGTCGTGGTCGTCGGTGACCTCACCGGCATCGACCTGGACGCCCTGCTCGCCGACACCCTCGGCGACTGGTCGGGCGACACCGCCGAGCCCCGTCCCGCCCCGCCGATCACCGCCGACGACAGTGGCCGGGTGGTGATCGTCGACCGTCCGGGCGCCGTGCAGACGCAGCTCCTGATCGGCCGGATCGGCCCCGACCGGCACGACAGCGTATGGCCGGCCCAGGTGCTCGGCACGTACTGCCTCGGCGGCACGCTCACGTCCCGGCTGGACCGAGTGCTGCGCGAGGAGAAGGGCTACACCTACGGCGTGCGGGCCTTCGCCCAGGTCCTGCGGTCGTCGGCCCCGGATTCCGCCACGGGGGCGACCGGTGCCGCGATGCTCGCCATCAGCGGATCCGTCGACACGGAGTCCACCGGACCGGCGCTGAAGGACCTGTGGACGGTCCTGCGGACCCTGGCCTCCGAGGGGCTGACCGACGAGGAGCGCGAGACGGCCGTGCAGAACCTCGTCGGTGTCGCACCGCTGAAGTTCGAGACGGCGGCCTCCGTCGCCGGCACCCTCGCCGACCAGGTCGAGCAGCACCTCCCGGACGACTACCAGGCACACCTGTATGCCCGGCTCGCGGAGACCGGCACGGTCGAGGCGACCGCGGCGGTGGTCAATGCCTTCCCGGGCGACCGGCTGGTCACGGTCCTCGTCGGTGACGCGGCGCAGATCGAGGAGCCGGTCCGGGCCCTGGACATCGGAGAGGTGTCGGTGGTCACCGGCTGACGGGCGTACCTGTCGCGGACGCGGGAGGCGGCCGAACAGGCCGGTCGGCCCGTCGCCCGCGGCAGCTCGCTTGTCCACATCCCGGGACACGAGGAAGACCCCTGTGAGTGAGATCTCGCCGGGGTCCTCCTTTTTGTCCGTTCTGGTGGAGAGGTTGCCTGTCTGCCCTGTGGGATGCGCTACAAAACGGCCTGTCCGTTTGGTGAATGAAAGTGACCCCGCTTAGCGTCGGCCGGGCTGTCCGTCACTCGTATGCCGCATCCGCGACGTACCGGACAGTCATCGCCGAGTCCCCGTCAGGCGCGAGCCTGGGGAGCCGGGGACCCGTGAAGTCCCTGGGGTGAATCGGATGCCTGAGCCTCGCCGAGGTCGGGGCATCCGTAGGAGACCTTCCTGCTCCGAACCCGTCAGCTAACCCGGTAGGCGAGAAGGAAGGAAAGGATCAGCCACTTCATGGCGTTCACCCGTGCCACCGGGAAGCATCGTGCCCCGAGCCGACTGACGCACAGGAGCGCGAAGATGGCCGGCGTCGCGGCGCTGGCCACCACCGGCGTCGTCGGTGGGGTGGCCTCTCCGGCCCTCGCCGCGGACACCGGGGTCACCTCCGTCAGCGAGACCGGTCTGAACCAGGTCATCGCCATCGACAGTGCCCTCGCCGACCAGATAGAGGCCCAGGCCGCCGCACAGCAGCACCAGGCCGATGCCGCGGCGAAGGTGGAGGCCCAGCGGAAGATCGAGGCCAAGAAGCGGGCCGAAGCCAAGAAGAAGGCGGAGGCCGACGCGAAGCGCGCGGCCGAGGCGCGCGCGGAGAAGGCGCGTGCCGCCCGGTCCGCCGAGCGCACCCGTCTGGGCGCCTTCCAGCTCCCGGTCGCCGGTTCGTACGTCACCACCGGCTACAAGTCCAGCGGCTCGCTCTGGTCGTCCGGCAGGCACTCGGGCATCGACTTCCACGCCGCGTCCGGAAGCTCCGTCGTCGCCGTCGGTGCCGGTACGGTCGTCGAGGCCGGCTGGGGCGGCGCGTACGGCAACAACATCGTGCTCCGGATGACGGACGGCACGTACACGCAGTACGGCCATCTCTCCTCGATCGGCGTCACCGTCGGCCAGGGCGTCGGCGCGGGCCAGCAGATCGGCCTCTCCGGCTCGACCGGCAACTCCACGGGCCCGCACCTCCACTTCGAGGCCCGGACGACGCCGTCGTACGGCTCCGACATGGACCCTGTCGCATACCTGCGCGCCCACGGCGTCAGCGTCTGACCGACGCCGCCCGTCCCTCCGCAGCACCTCTTCGAAGGCCCCGGCACACCCCGGGGCCTTCGCCGTGCCGGGTCTCCGCGTCCGTCGTGGTACCCGAGCGCCGAGTCGCCCCGTGGCCAAAAGATGCCGAGTCGCCCCGTGGCCAAAAGATATTCATGAATTTCCACCCCGCATCGGAAATGCGGCCGCATTGCAATAGACTCGCAGAACATGCGTCGGTCGGCCGCGTTCCGCGGGGATCGAGGCGGCGGTTCGGACATGCGCATTCCCGCCCATTCGGTATGCACGGCAATCCACCGGCGGCACGCGGGCGCCTGCGTCGCCGAGTCCACTCAGCAGGAGGCCGCCGACCTCCTGGAGGTCCGGACGCTGCTGGAGCCGCTGGCCGCCGCGCGCGCCGTGCAGCGCCGCACCGAGGCGCGCCTCAAGGTGCTGTGCGGTCTGGTCAGGCTCGGTCAGGAGCGGGCCAGGTGGAGCCTGGATGTACGCGGCCGAGCAGTCGGCCCACCCGGCGGATTCCCGGGCCGAGCACGGAGCCGCCGTGGACGCGGCGGCGCGCGGTGGCGCGGAACGGGCCGGGGCGCCGACCGCCCGGCACGCCGAAGGGGCCGCGGCCGCGCACCGGCTGCGCCGCATCGACCGGCCGGACGGCCCGCCCGCGGCTCCGCGCACCGGCCGGGTGAGAGCTTCGCAATATTCCGTAAACGCCACGGGCATCCGGCATCAGCGATTACGCCGTATGCAAAGAGTTGTCATTCCGTTGGGCCTTCTTCGGGCTGTTCGAAATATCTTCGCTCTTCGTTTCTCACTGAGTTTCGCCCGGGAAAGCGAAAGAGCCGCGGACCCGGTCAAGGGCGCCGCGGCTCTTTCGTAGAAAATGGGTCAGACGGTCTCCGGCAGCTCATCGAGCCCCTCGGCGACCAGCTTCGCCAGGCGGTCCAGGGCGGCTTCCGAATCGTCGGCCTCGGATGCGAGCACGATCTCCTCGCCGCCGTGCGCGCCGAGACCGAGCACCGCGAGCATCGAGGCGGCGTTCACCGGATTGCCGTCGGCCTTGGCGATCGTCACGGGGACGCCGGAGGCCGTGGCGGCACGGACGAATATGGAAGCAGGGCGGGCGTGCAGGCCCTCGGCCCATCCGACGTTGACGCGGCGCTCAGCCATGGTTCTGCCCTTCAGGAATCAATGGTTGTCTAGACCAGTCTCTCACGCAGTGCGCGCGGCTCCGACCGGCCCGCGGCAGGCCCGCAGTCCGTGCTGTACCGCGGCTCGGCCCCCTCAGCCTGCCCCGGCCCCAGGACCTACGCGACCGCTGGCGGAGCCGTAGTCTTTGCGCATGCAGCCCTCGTCGCAGCAGAGTCCGCATCACGCGTACCCCGACCACTGGGAAGCGGACGTGGTCCTCCGCGACGGCGGAACCGCGCGGATCCGGCCCATCACCACGGACGACGCCGAACGACTGGTCAGCTTCTACGAGCAGGTCTCCGACGAGTCGAAGTACTACCGCTTCTTCGCTCCGTATCCCCGTCTGTCCGACAGGGACGTGCACCGCTTCACTCATCACGACTACGTCGACCGGGTGGGGCTCGCGGTCACGGTCGGCGGCGAGTTCATCGCGACCGTCCGCTACGACCGGATCGACGAGCGGGGCAGACCCGCCTCCGCACCCGCCGACGAGGCCGAGGTCGCCTTCCTCGTCCAGGACGCACACCAGGGCCGGGGCGTGGCCTCGACGCTCCTCGAGCACATCGCCGCCGTCGCCCGCGAGCGCGGCATCCGCCGCTTCGCGGCCGAGGTGCTGCCCGCCAACACCAAGATGATCAAGGTGTTCCGGGATGCCGGGTACACCCAGCAGCGCAGCTTCGAGGAGGGCTCCGTCCACCTCACCCTGGACCTCGAACCCACCGCCGAGTCCCTCGCCGTCCAGCGCGCCCGTGAGCAGCGGGCCGAGGCGCGGTCCGTGCAACGGCTGCTCGCGCCCGGTTCCGTCGCCGTCATCGGGACCGGCCGCACTCCCGGCGGGGTCGGCCGCACGGTCCTGCGAAATCTCCTCGGAGCCGGTTTCACCGGTCGTACGTACGCCGTGAACCGCGCCTTCGCCGCCGACCAGGGCACGGTCGACGGGGTCCCCGCCCACCGTTCGATCGGCGAGATCGGCGAACCGGTCGACCTCGCGGTCGTCGCCGTCCCCGCCGACCGCGTTCCCGAGGCCGTCGCCGACTGCGGTGAGCACGGTGTCCAGGGGCTGGTCGTCCTCTCCGCCGGATATGCCGAATGGGGTGCCGAGGGCAGGGAGCGGCAGCGTGAACTGGTCCGCCAGGCCCGCTCGTACGGGATGCGGACCATCGGGCCGAACGCCTTCGGCGTCATCAACAACGCCGAGGCCGTCCGGCTGAACGCCTCTCTCGCCCCCGAGCCGCCCGCCCCCGGACGCATCGGCCTCTTCACCCAGTCCGGAGCGATCGGCATCGCGCTGCTCTCCGGGCTCTACCGGCGCGGCGCCGGCCTCTCCACCTTCATCTCCGCTGGCAACCGCGCCGACATCTCGGGCAACGACTTCCTGCAGTACTGGTACGAGGACCCGGACACGGATGTCGCCCTGCTGTACCTCGAATCGCTCGGCAACCCCCGCAAGTTCACCCGCCTCGCCCGGCGCACCGCGGCCGTGAAGCCCGTGGTCGTCGTGAAGGGCGCCCGGCACAGCGGCTCCACCCCGCCCGGCCATGCGGTGCCGGTCAGCCGGATCCCGGACGCGACGGTCTCCGCGCTCATGCGGCAGGCTGGCGTAATCCGCGTCGACACGGTGACGGAGATGGTCGACGCGGGTCTCCTCCTCGCCGACCAGCCGCTCCCTGCGGGCCCACGGGTCGCGATCCTCGGCAATTCCGAGTCGCTCGGCCTGCTCACGTACGACGCCTGCCTGGCCGAGGGGCTCCGCCCGCGTCAACCCCTCGACCTCACCACCGCCGCGACCCCGCAGGACTTCCGGGACGCCCTGGCCGAGGCCCTCGCCGACGAGGGCTGCGACTCCGTGATCGTGACGGCGATCCCGTGGGTGGGCGAGGACGGCGAGGCGGAGCCGGGCGGCGGAGAGGTACTGGCGACCGCCCTGCACGCGGCCGCGGCCGCCGGTCCCGCCAAGCCGGTGGCCGTCGTCCACGTGGAGATCGGCGGCCTGGCAGAGGCCCTCGCCGCGGCCACCAGCACGGTCGCGCAGCCGCGCCCTTCGAAGCAGCCCTCCGCGCCCGCGACGCCCCCGCGCGCCGGAGCCGCCCCCGCCTCACCCGCGCCCGCCCCGGCGCACACCGCTTCCGCCCCCGGTGGCGACGCGGTCACCGCGACCACGGGCACGGACAGCAAGGGCGGTCTCGGACCCGCCCCCGGCTCCCGCCCCCGTATCGGCCGGATCCCCGCCTACCCCGCCGCCGAGCGGGCCGTGCGCGCCCTGGCCGAAGCGGTGAGGTACGCGCAGTGGCGACGACAGGCCGCCGTGCCCGGCAAGGTGCCCGAGTTCCTCGACGACACCATCGACGAACAGGGCGCCGCCGACCTGATCGACGCCCTGCTCGGCCCGGACCCCGACCCGCGGGGCAGGCCGGTCGCGCACGACGAGGCGCGCGAACTCCTGGGCCGCTACGGCATCACCGTACGGCCGACGCTTCCGGCCCCCGACCCCGAAGCCGCCGTCGACGCCGCGGCGCGGCTCGGCTATCCCGTGGCGCTCAAGACCACTGCGCCCCATCTGCGCCACCGTGCCGACCTCGGCGGGGTCCGGCTGGACCTCGCCAACGAGAGCGCCCTGCGCCGGGCCTACGGCGAACTGACCGACCTGCTCGGCAAGCCCGCCGAACTCCGGCCGGTCGTCCAGGCCATGGCACCGCGCGGCGTCGACACCGTCGTACGGGCCACGATCGACCCGGCGGCGGGCGCCGTCCTCTCCTTCGGGCTCGCGGGCGCGCCCTCCGAACTCCTCGGCGACACCGCCCACCGCCTCGTGCCGGCTACCGACCGCGACGCCGCCGAGCTGATCCGGTCCATCCGGGCGGCCCCGGTGCTGTTCGGCTGGCGCGGCGCGGCGCCCGTGGACACCGCGGCGCTCGAAGAGTTGCTTCTGCGGGTGTCCCGGCTGGTCGACGACCGCCCCGAGGTGGTCTCCATCGCCCTGGAACCGGTCGTGGTCGCCCCCCAGGGGCTGACCGTTCTCGGCGCGAGCGTCCGGCTTTCGCCGCCCCCGGCCCGCACCGACCTCGGCCCCCGCCGCCTCCCCAACTACTGACCGGCCACCGACCGGAACGGCACCGCTTCGTCCCCGGTCGCCGGACGAGCCCGAAAGTACCGGTCCCTTCTCCGCGCATGCCCCGGTCGCCCTGCCGGACATCGTCCCCGGCAGTCATCCGCCCCCCGTAGGATGGTCCTCATGGCTAAGACCGGTACGACGACCCAGGGGCTGCGCGCGGCGATCGAGCGCAGTGGCTACTACCCGGCCCTCGTGGCCGAGGCGGTGGAGGCCGCCGTGGGCGGTGAGCCGGTCGCTTCGTACCTGGTGCACCAGGAGACCACCTTCGACTCCAACGAGGTGCGCCGTCACGTCACGGTCCTGGTCCTGACCGACACCCGCTTCATCGTCAGCCACACCGACGAGCAGAACGCGGACACCAGCTCCCCGACGCCGTACGCCACCACCTCCACGGAGTCGGTCAAGCTCGACCGGATCTCGTCGGTCGTGGTCAGCCGCGTCGTCGCCAACCCGGAGAAGTACGTACCGGGCACGCTGCCCCGCGAGGTCGTCCTCACCATCGGCTGGGGCGCGGTCTCCCGTATCGACCTGGAGCCGGCCGCCTGCGGCGACCCCAACTGCGAGGCCGACCACGGCTACACCGGCAGTTCCACCGCCGACGACCTGAGCCTGCGGGTCAGCGAGGCCGGTGACGGCCCGGACACCGTGCGCCAGACCCTCGCGTTCGCACAGTCCCTCTCCGAGGCCACGGCCGCGACCGCGGCGTCCGGCCGCTGATGGCCCAGCCGGCCTGGCAGGATCCCGTTCTGCTCCCCGTCGACACCGCCCCCGTCCCGGAGTACGGCAGCGGCTCGCTCTCCGATCTGCTGCCCACGCTCGCCGCCGGCCAGGGCGTGCCCGGCTTCACCGCGGCGATCCCCGAACTCACCCCCGCCGACCGGAACTGCGTGTTCCTGATCGACGGCCTCGGCTGGGAGCAGATCAAGGCTCACCCGGACGAGGCACCGTTTCTGCACTCCCTGCTCCCCACCTCGCGCGGCGGCACCGGCCGCCCGATAACGGCGGGCTTCCCGGCCACCACGGCGACGTCACTGGCCTCGGTCGGTACCGGACTTCCGCCCGGGGAGCACGGCCTTCCCGGTTACACCGCGCGCAACCCGGAGACCGGCGAGCTGATGAACCAGCTGCGCTGGCAGCCCTGGACCCCGCCGAAGGCCTGGCAGCCGTACCCCACCGTCTTTACGCGCGCCGACGCCGCGGGGGTGCGCACCGCCCAGGTCTCCGCCCCCGACTTCGAGCAGACCCCGCTCACCAAGGTCGCGCTCAGCGGGGGCTCGTTCCTCGGCCGGCTGTCCGGCGAGGAGCGGATGGACGTCGCCGCCCAACGGCTTGCTGCGGGCGACCGGTCGCTCGTCTACACGTACTACAGCGAGGTCGACGGCAAGGGCCACCGCTTCGGCGTCGACTCCGACGCCTGGCGCGGGCAGCTGATGTACGTGGACGGCCTGGCCCGGCGCCTGGCCGAACAGCTCCCGACCCGCTCGGCGCTGTACATCACCGCCGATCACGGCATGATCGACATCCCCTTCGACGAGCAGTCCCGGATCGACTTCGACGAGGACTGGGAGCTGCGCGCAGGCGTCGCCCTGCTCGGCGGGGAGGGCCGGGCCCGGCATGTGTACGCGGTCCCGGGCGCCGAGAACGATGTGCTGACCGTCTGGCGGGAAGTGCTCGGCGAGCAGTTCTGGGTGGCGAGCCGGGACGAGGCGATCGCGGCCGGCTGGTTCGGCCCCGAGGTCGACGAACGCGTACACGGCAGGATCGGCGATGTCGTCGCCGCGGCCCACGACGACGTGGTGATCACCGCCTCGGTCAATGAGCCGCACGAGTCCGCGATGGTGGGCATGCACGGCTCGATGACCCCCGTCGAGCAGCTCGTCCCCCTGCTCGAAGTACGCTCGTAGCCGCGTTTTCCCCGCCACAGTCTCCCTTGGACTGCTTCACCCCGCCCGAAAGGTGCTCAGCCCCTCATGCCCGAGCTTGTGTTCTTCTCCGGAACGATGGACTGCGGAAAGAGCACCCTGGCGCTACAGATTGCACACAACCGGTCGGCAAGGGGGCTGCAGGGTCTGAACTTCACTCGGGATGACCGTGCGGGGGAGGGGAAGCTCTCTTCACGGCTCGGGCTGGTGACCGAGGCGGTCGAGGCGGTGCCGGGCATGAATCTGTATGCCCATGTCGTCGACCGGGTGTCGCAGGGCGGCAAGGTCGACTACTTGATCGTGGACGAGGCACAGTTCCTGGAGCCGGAGCAGATCGATCAATTGGCGCGAGTCGTGGATGACTTGGGCCTGGATGTCTTTTCCTTCGGGATCACCACCGACTTCCGCACGAAGCTCTTCCCTGGCTCGCGGCGGCTGATCGAGCTGGCGGACCGCGTTGAGACGCTTCAGGTGGAGGCGATGTGCTGGTGCGGGGCGCGTGCTACGCACAATGCCCGTACGGTGGGTGGCGAGATGGTGGTGGAAGGTGAGCAGGTCGTTGTCGGTGACGTGAGTAGCCCCGCTGCGGAGGTCGGCTACGAGGTGTTGTGCCGGCGTCACCACCGTCGCCGTATGACGAGTGCCTCAGCCCGTGCCGGCGCGCTCTCGCCGGACGTCCTGCCGGTGGCCTCCGGCTGAGGGTTGTCGGCCGGGGGACGCAGGTCTCGGCTGAAGCGTTCTGAATGGATGAGGGCCTTGCGGGTTCAGCGTGGATTGCGACATCTCCACCGAACGATGAGAAGGCCCTCATGCCCCACCGCACTGGAGCAGCCCTTGGCCGACTGCTCCAGTGCGGTGCGCTCCCGGCGTCATCCCGGCACAGGGGCGAACCGCTTCAAGGGCCCCAGCCGCGCGCCGAGTTCCGTCAAGAGGCGCTCGGTGTGTGGCAGCACGCGGGGCGAGAGGGCCGCGGTTGCCACCGCGAGAGCGACTCCCGTCCAGGCGAACGGGCCCAGCGGGGTGCAATCGAAGAAGTGGCTGACCACGGGGGTCTGGACGAGCGCGACGAGGAACGCGGCGGTGCCGAGGACGGTGGCCAGGATCAGCGGGCTGCGCCGGCGGCCGAGGAGGATCTGTGTGAGCTGGGCGCCGACCACGCCGCACAGGGCCATTGTGCTGGTGCGCCGGGCCGTACCCGGTGTGAGGTGGCCGATCAGCCAGGCGCAGGTGGCGCCGATGCCGGTGACCACGCCGCGTTGCCGGATCTGGCGGTTCAGGGGGGACTGAAGAGCGGCCAGGCCCACGGATTGCCTGCCTGGCCGAGTGTCCTGGGGGGTCACGGCGACGGCCATCGCGGGGAACATGTCGGTGAGCAGGTTGACCAGTAGCAATTGGCGGGTGGACAGCGGCGAGGCGCCGGCGAGCAGAGTGCCGAGGACGGAGAAGCCGACCTCTCCGGCGTTGCCGCCGAGCAGGATGCTGATCGCGTCGGCGACGCTGTGCCACAGGGCCCGGCCTTCGCCGATGGCGTCGATGAGGACAGAGAGTTCGTCGGTGGTGATCACCAGGTCCGCCGCGTTGCGGGCGGCCGCGGATCCCCGGGCGGCGATGCCGACACCGATGTCGGCGGCGCGGATGGCGGCGGCGTCGTTCGCGCCGTCGCCGACCATGCCGACGACTCGACCCGCGTTTCGAAGTGCCTCGATGACTTGGAGTTTCTGCTCCGGTGCGACTCTGGCGACCACGCCGCAGTCCTTCAGGAGCCTGATCTGTCCGGCCCGGTCGAGTGTGGCGAGTTCGTCGCCGGTGACGACCGTGACGCCCGCCGGCCATCCCAGGGCGAGGGCCACCGATTGGGCGGTCCGGGGATGGTCGCCGGTGAGCATGACAGGCCGTACGCCGATGTCGTGCAGCCCCGCGACCAGCGGTGCAGAGCTGGGACGGGGTGTGTCGGCCAGTGCCACGAACCCCATGAACTCCAGGAGTTCGAGGGGCTTGTCCAGCGGCTCATCCGTCCCGTCGTCCGGGGACAGCCGGCGCTGGGCGACAGCCAGGAGCCGCAGGCCTCGTGCGGCGAGCCTGAGTGCCGCATCGAGGGCTTCCGGACCCGCCTCGGGGCAACTGGACAGCACGACTTCCGGGGCCCCTTTGACGACCATCAGGTGGGCGCCGTCGCGGTCGCTGCCCACGGCTGCGGCGTAGCCGCGGCTGGCCTCGAAGGGCCGTCCCGCGAGGGCGGTCCAGCCCGAGTCGTGCGGGGCTGCGGCCAAGACGGCCGCGTCGGTGGCGTGGGCGTGTGCGCCGCTCTCCTGGGCGGGGCGGGGGCAGGCACGCGCAGCCAGGCGCAGGATCAAAGCCGCCTCAGGGGCGGCCGGCTGGTGCTCGGTTCCCGAGGCGGTGGCGAGCTGGACGACCTTCAGGCTGTTCTCGGTCAGTGTGCCGGTCTTGTCGAAGCAGAGGGTGTCCATACGCCCCAGCGCTTCCAGACTGCGAGGGGTGCGTACGAGGATGCCGAGCCGGCTCAACCGCCGCGCCGCAGCCAACTGCGCCACCGTCGCCACCAGCGGCATACCCTCGGGAACGGCCGCGACGGCGACCGCCAGTCCGCCTCGGAGGGCGGTGCGCATCGGACGCCCGCGCAGCAGGGACAGTCCGGCCACGGCCGCACCGCCGACGAGGGTGAGGGGCAGCACCTTGCGGGTCAGTTCGTGCAGTCGTGCCTGGGCTCCGGCCGAGGTGGGGACGCGGGCGGCGAGCGCGGCGGCGCGGCCGGCCTCGGTCTGGGAGCCGGTTGCCACCACGACCGCCCTGGCCCGGCCGGCTACGACGGTGGTGCTCTGGAAGACCATGCAGCTGCGGTCGGCAACGGCTGCCTGCGGCCTCGCCGCCAGCTGCTTGCGGGTCGGCAGGGACTCGCCGGTGAGCGCGGACTCATCCACCTCCAGACCGTCGACCATCAGTAACCGGGCGTCGGCCGGCACCACGTCGTTGGTGTGCAGCTCGATCACCTCACCCGGCACCAGGCGCTCCGCCTCCACGACGGACGGTTGCTCGTCGTCCGGCCCGGCCAAGCGTCTGGCTGTGTGCCGCTGGCTGGTGACGAGGGCCGAGAGGGCGCGCTCCGCGCGCAGCCGCTGGAAACCGCCGACCAGGGCGTTGACCGTCACGGCACTGGTGACCAGGAATGCGTCCACCCCGGAGCCCAACAGAGCCGATGCGGTGGCACCGACCATCAGGACCGGCGTCAGCGGGTCGTCGAGTTCGGCCCATGTGGCGATCGGCAGACGGAGACCCCAGCGCACCGGGGAGATGAACGGGGAGACGTACGGATTTGCCGCGGCGGCACGCGCGACGCGGCTCGCGTCGGTGCGCAGCCTCATCAGGGCGGTGGGTGCGGAGCGTGGCGCCCTGGCCAGCCGGGCCAGCACCTCTCTCGGCTCCAGCGCGTGCCAGGGCACCCGCGGCCTGGGGTGCGGAGTGGCGTGCACGGCAGCGCCCAGCGCGGCCCACCAGCCCCAGACCAGCGCCGCGGCGACGGCGATGTTGACCGGGCTGAGCCGCACTTTGAGAGGAAAGGGCGGCTGGCCGGTGCGCGTTCCTCTGCTGAGCACCAGTAGTGCGGACAATGCTGAGCCTGCCTCGGTGAAGAACTTGGCATGGCTGCCGACCGTCCGTGCCGCCGGGACCGCGCACAGCAGCCGCCACACACCCGCCAGCCCGCGCACGCACATCACGTCCGCACCCCAGACGACGGCGCTGCGCTTGTCGGTGATCGCGACGGCGATGTCGCCGGCGAGGAGCCCTTCGGTCACGTCCCGGCCGCGGGCGGACAACCGCTGTCTGACCGGCCCCGACGACAAGGATCGGCCCGAGGCGTATTCGTGCGGGACGCGCGCCACCGTCAGCACCGTCCGCCCCTCGTCCTGCAGGGCGCGGACCACCTCGGCGAACGGCCGGTCGGCGGGGGCGAGTTCATCGGCCAGTACCCCGAACTCGTTCAGCGACTCGTGCTCCACGACCACGACGTGCAGGCCTGCGCGCCGCGCCGCGTCCAGCGCGGCCTCGGCCATCGGGTCGGTCTCCCAGCCGACCAGCACGGTGCCGACGTCCCGGTCGCCCACCGAGGCGATCATCATGCCCGTCTCCGCCGGCGGACCGCCGGGTACCGGGCGTAGGCCGAGGTACGCCTCCCCCGCCATACCGGCTGCCTCGTCGTTCGCCCACGAGACATCCCACGAGGCCCCCTGGAGAGCTCTGGTGGCGGCCTGCCAGAGCTGGTGCTGGTCCCAGTCGTCGGCGCTCGGGTGGACCTCCAGCACACACAGCCGGTAGCGGTGCAGCGCTTCCGGGTGCAGCACCACGGTGTCCACGAGTTCGAGCCGACGCAGCCGCTCGGCGTCGCGGACCAGGGCGTCCTCGCGGGCCAGTAGGGTGCTCAGCGCCGCGGTGAAGCCGGCCGGGCCGTACCTCGCCGCCTTGGGGGTTCCGGCAAGTACGGCCTCGGCAGCTTTGCCCATGTCACGGGTGAACAAGAATGTCGTCGCCGCCCCGGCCAACATGCCGTTGACCGCGGCGTCGGCGTACTCCTCCCCCGGGCAGACCCGCAGGGGCGGCCGGTCGGTGTTGTTCCCGGCGACTGTCAGCCGACTCGGTTCGCAGAGCGCGTCGTGCACCGCGTCGAACGCGGCGAGGCGAGCCAGGTCCGCCACCAGTTGGGTGGTCCGCAGTGCCGCGTCGAGCAGCAGTGGTGTGGGCGACTGACCGACGCCGTTGGCCGCCGCATACGCCGCGGCGAGCAGCAGATCGGCACCGTCGGTGCCCAGCGGGCGCTGCAGTAGGACCCGCACCCGCGAGTCCTCCCGCAGCAGCGTCACCACGGCCGTTACCGCCTGGGGCGCCTGCCGCACGCGAGCGCTCCGCGCGGCCAGCGCGGCGGCGATCCCAACGGCGTCGCACGCCAGGCCGACCAAGCTCGCGCGTACGCCGCCGGAAGCGCCCGGATGTGCATGGGCCAGCGTCGCCTCACCGACCTGCTCCAGACCGTGCCCGGCGGCCAATTCGGCCGCCGCGTCCGCCACAGTCTCATCGGCCGTGTCCTCGGTGAGCTGCACGACGAGCCGCGTCAGCCCCCCATCCCAATAGGCGCTCACCACGTCGGCGTGCTCGCACAGCTCGGAAGCAACCTTCGTGGCCGCGTCCTCAAGACGCGCCACAGACTTGACCGGAGAATCCGGGGAGTGGTGCAGGGCGAGGTGCATACGCGATGCGGCGTGCCAGTACCCGACCTGAGGAGCCATCGCATTTCGGGCAGCTCTGCCGAGCAGCAGCCCAGCCCTCGACACGCCCGCCGCGCCGCGCACCGTACTCCGCACACCGGCGCTGACGATCTCGGTGAGCCCCGACGCCGACGGTGTCATTCGGCGAGTCGCCTGGGCCGGGGCGGCTGCCAGAGCGCCGCTCAGCTCTACAAAGGGACGCAGAGGAAGCAAGCGCGACAGCATCTCTCACCTTCACGGACTCGTCGTCAGGTCGTTGTGTGGGAACTGGGCTTCGAGCCCGAGGGTGAGCGAACCTGCCACCCGACGACGGGCAGCGGGCGATCAAGCACGCCGAGGGTGTTCAGCTCTTCTTTCGCCCGGCTGCCGCAGGCTTTCGCGCGCTGCTGGGCTGCCCGGACGCGCCGGCCTTCGCCTTCCCTTTCGCGCTGGTCGTCTTCGCCGACGTCTTGGGCGAAGCCTTCGTCGGTGTCTTGGGCTTCCGCGAAGCTGTCGAAACGGTCGACGCCTTGGCCGACCGGGCCGCCTGTTTGGCCCGCATCCCGTGACCGGCACCTGCCGGCTCCTCGGTCACGTCCTCAGGGCGCGGCTGGGTCAGCCACACCACCGCGGCGCCTGCGACCGCCACCGGCCACTCGATCAACCCCGCCGCACCGAGCAGACCGGCTCCGGCGTACGCCGTGACCCGCCGGGCTTGCGGCGAGACAACTCCGACGGAGTCCAGTACGCCGTCGAAGACATCCTTGACCACCTCGACACCCGGGACTCTGTCCACGACCGCCGTCATGGTCTGCATGGGGTGCGCCAAAACGTCCTGGACGGGATGCGTCGCCGGCTTCGTAGCGCCGGAGCGTCTTCCGTCGGCCTTCACAGCCATGATCGCTCCTTCCGAAAGGCTGGCGAGGCGGACGGCAGTGCGCTGCCGTGTTCCTCACCTTCCGACCTATCGTGTCAAACGTCCGCATACCCGGCAACGCAGATGAGGCCGAATGGGCACGCAGCGTATAAGCGCGATGTCCTGTGCAGGGCCTGGCCGGGCAGCTGCGCCCCGGTACCCCGTGAGCGCGGAGTCCGCCCGCCCCCGCCTGAAGGCCGTCCTCCGCTCGACAGAGCGGCCCCGGCCTTGCAACCACGGTCACTCATACCCGGCTCCGGAGGCCGGGAGCCCCTTGCGGGGCCGGGCAGGAGGTAATGGCGGGCAGGTCGGCGGGCGTCGCGACCCTTGTCCCGGATCAGGTGGCGAGGAGGCGGCCGGCGGCTACGGCTGACGCCACGGTGCCGCCGATGACGACGGCCCAGGCGGCGACGATCGGGACGCGGGTGCTCCAGGTGCGCAGCGCGGGCGAGGTCGTGGCTCGGGCGAGGAACGCGTCGCGACCGCGTAGTACCGCAAGGCCGACGCCGGTCAGGGTCAGCGCCATGCCGGCACCGAACGCCGCCACCATCGCGATCGCCGCGCCGACCCGGCCGGTCAGCAGTCCGCTGAGGAGGACGAGGAACGCCGACGGGGAGGGGAGCAGGCCGCCGGATGTGCCGAGCAGCAGGATGCCGCGCCAGGTGAGCAGGGACTTGGACGTCGGGATGTGGTGACTGTGGCCGTGGTGGTGTTCGTGGCCATGCCCGTGTTCGTGGTCATGCCCGTGGTGGTGACCATGGCTGTGACCGTGCTTGCGGTTGGTCAGGTGGCGTCGGAGCAGACCGATGCCCACGGCGACCACGACCAGGGCCGCGACCAGCTGCAGCCAGTTCGTGACCGCGGCGACGTCCGGTGCGTGCTGGGCGGCGAGCCAGAAGGCCACGGCGAGTACGGCGACCGATGCGGTGTGCATGAGGGCCACGATGGCGCCGAGCCACACCGCGTCCCGCGCCTTGCCCTGGCCGCCTACGAGGTACCCGGCCGCGAGCGACTTCCCGTGGCCGGGGGCGCAGGCGTGGAATGCGCCCACCGCTGCCGAGACGAGAAGGGCCAGTGGCAGGACGACACCGTGGTCCAGTAGTGCGGCAAGGTCTGTGGTCCACACGGTCGCCGGACCCGTGGATGCGGTGGCGGTGGAGTTGCCGGCTCCGCCGAGGGCGAGGGTACGGGTGGGGTCGCTCGCCGTGTGCAGGCCGCCGCCACCCTTCTGTGTCACGGAGATCGTGCGATAGGTCGGGTTGACGTCGGTCAGCGCGGTGATGGTCACAGCGACCGTGTCCACGGCGTGCGGGCAGGTGTAATGGATCAGGGCGCCCTTGCTCGCGATCTGCGCGGTGTCCACGGCTCCCAGTCGGCACTCGCGCCCGTCCTGGCGCACGGTGATGTGCGAGCCGAGGTAGGTCGCGTCGTCCCCCTTGGCCGCCTGGTGCAGGACGTCCAGGTCGTTCTGCTGGGCCGACCAGGTGATCTCGACGGTTCGGCCTTCGGCCCTGACCTGGGCGACCGGTGGTGCGCCGAAGGGGTGCGCCTCGGCCGTGCCTGTGGTGCCGAGCAACGCCGCTGCGGCGGCCAGGCCGATCAGGAGGAAACGGGCGGCGTGGGTGCGGAGGGTGCGGAGGATGTGCACAGTGGTGGTCCCGTCGGGAGTGGAGCGCCGCGAGTTGCCTCCCCTGGCGGGGGAGGCAACTCGCGGACGGTCGATCAGTGCTCGCGCAGGTGGCGGGCGGCCAGTGCGTGGAGCGTGCCGTCGTCGGTGAGGGCGAAGACGTAGTCACCGCTGACGGAGAGCGCCGAGGTCACGGCGGCGCCGAGGTTGTACTCGGACAGCAGCTTGCCGGTGGCGCGGTCCAGGACGACCAGGCGGCCGTCGCGGGTGCCCGCGTACACCAGGTCCTTGGTGACCAGGGCGTGCATCGCGGGCGAGTTGAGGTCCCCGCTGCACCCCACGGGGGTCCTGCCGGGCTGGTAGCCGACCTTCGTCTCCCAGATCGGCTTGGACGGGTCGGCCGCGCTGGTGTCGTAGGCGCGGATGACGCCGTCGCGGCCGGCGATGTAGGCGGTGGTGCCCCAGATCGCCGGGCTGGTCAGCGGGGCGGGGCCGCTCTCGCCGCAGCCGCTGCCGCCGCCCAGCGGGGACTGCCACAGCACCGCACCGGTGCTGAGGTCGTGCCCGCGGACGCCGCTGTTCGTCATCGTCACCAGCTGCGGGTCCCCGTTGGCCGGGTCGGTCAGGGCCGGGGAGGAGTGGCTGGCGATGTCGCCGTTGGTGTCCTTCGCCCACAGCTGGCGGCAGCCGACGAGGTCCATGGCGACCACCGTGTTGCTGGAACCGGTGTGCAGGTAGGCGATGTCGGAGCCGGGCTCGCGGACCGCCGTGCTGTGGAACTGGCCCCAGCTCGTCGCGCCGTTGAAGCTGCCCAGCAGGTCGCCGGTCTTGGCGTCACGGCACTCGACCTTGCTCCAGTTCTGGTAGACGGCGACGGTGCGCGGCTCGGCGTTCAGGTCGAAGACGGTGACCGGACCACCGGCCCGGCCGTACCGGCGGACGGTGTCGCCGTACTGCTTCTCGTCCTCGATCTTCTGCCAGACGACGTGGCCGTCCTCGGCGTCCAGAGCGTAGATCCGGCCGACGGCGGTGGTCAGGTAGACCTTGCCGTCGTGGTAGGTCGGCGCCGACTCGGCGTCACCGTCCAGGTAGGTGCGCCAGATCTCGCGGCCGGACTTGATGTCGTAGGCCAGCATCATGTGGTGCGGCGAGTCGAACGCCCGGGAGGAGACGATCACCTTGCCGTCCACGACGACCGAACCGTTGAGGTTGAACTGCTCGCCGGTGTTGGCCGCCCACTGCAGGTCGAGCTCGGCGCCCGGGTCGTCGGCGCCGGCGGAGCGACCCGCCTCGTCGCGACCCTGACGCAGCCAGTCCTGGCCGGTCTTCGGCTTGGCGATCTTGCCTTCGGGCACCACCGTGAAGGTGTTGGTGACGGTGGGCCACGCCTTGCCGCGGGTGTCGACCGCGGTCATCTCGGCCGTGTAGGTGTCCGGCTGCATGCCGGGGAGGTTGCTGCTGATCCGGGTCCAGGAGGTCCGGGCGGCCGGGCAGGGCTCCGGGGTGCCGCCGGGGGCCGTGTAGCAGTTCTCGATACCGGTCTTGCGGACCTTGGTACCGAACTTCATCCGCTCCTTGTGCCAGCGGACGTGGCCGCGGGAGTCGCGGATGGTCAGCGAGGCCGTGTCCGGCGTGCGACCGGCGTCCTCGGTGTACAGCTCGATCGGGATTCCGGCGCTGTTGCCGTGCACACTGCCCTGGGCGGGGCTGACCAGCCCGACCGCGTTGCGGACGTCGAACTGGCGGTGGGTGCCCATCACATAGCCGGTGTCCTCGTTGCGCTTCGTGCTCGGGTCATCGTAGATGCCCTTGAAGTCGAGGATCTTGAAGTCCGCGCGGGCACCGTCGATGCCGTACTCGCCCTGGTTGTTGATCTCAACCGAGCGGTTGAAGGCACCACGGCGGTACTCGGCCTGCTGGTTGTGGCCTGCGGCGAACATCCGCACGTCGTACTTCGACAGCTCGTCGACGGTCGGCTGCATGCCGGCCCCCGGACCCCACTGGGTGAACAGCGAGCGGTGTGCGAAGACCAGCACCTGCTTGCCGACGGCGTGGCGCTTGAGGTCCTCGCGCAGCCACTCCAGCTGCGGCTTCAGGCCACTGGAGTCGTAGTTGTCCTCAAGGACGACGATGTGACGGCCGTTGCGGTCGAAGCTGTACCACTCCGGGCCGAGGTTGCGGCGGTAGTACTCCATGCTGCCGCCATAGCCCTCGGAGGTGGCGGTGCCGCCGACGTCGTGGTTGCCGACCACGGGGTAGAAGGGCATGCCGAGCTTGCCCTCGGTCAGGCCCTTGCGCAGGATGTCGTAGCCGCGCTGACGCCGCGGCTCCGCCGCGTAGTCGGTCACGGTGTTGTCACCGGTCGTGATCGTCATGGTGGCGCCGTCGACCTCGGACATCGCCTCGACCTGCTTGGGCCACCACTTCGACGCGCTCTCGGCGGCGCCGTCCGTGGTGTTGCTGACCTCGATGTCGGAGTTCATCACCCACTTTTCGGTGGGGTTGGCGGCGTTCTTGTCCTTGACGAGGGCGAAGTCGATGCCGGAGCCGCCCTCCTCCGGGACCTTGTGGAAGAACTGCGGGATGTAGTCCTCGCGCAGTGCGGGGGTGTAGCCGTTCGGAGAGACGATGTTGATGAGGTCGGTCTCCCGGCGGGTCGGGTCCATCTGCAGGCTGTACGAGCCGTCGGGGCCGGTTGTGGTCCAGACGGCGCCGTCGGTGACGTCGACGCCGGGCATCGGAGCCTCGCCGGCGTCGCGCTTGCCGTTGCCGTTGGTGTCCTCGAAGACCGTGCCCGCGACGGTGACCGTGTTGGCGGTCGCCGCTGCCTCCTCGAGGAGCGGCGCCGCCGCGGCCACCTGGGGAGCCAGGCAGGACAGCGCCATCACACCGACGGTGGCCACCTTGACCCGCTTGCGGTTGGCGCCGACCTTGGCGGCCAGCTGGGCGAGCTGGAGGCGCCCGGTGCGGATCTGCCACACCGCGAGCAGCAGCGCGGCGGCCAGCGCGATGCCGAGCGCCACCACTGCCCACGGGAAGGTGGGGAGCGCGTGGGCACCCGATGCGTCGACAACGGGGGTGGCCGCGTTGGCGTTGACGGTGGTGCCGTCGAACTCGGCGACGACCTGGGTCAGCCCGCCCTGCTTCAGCATGGCGCTCAGGTCGAGCTTGTCGACGTGGCAGTTCCACGCGAGCTCGACCACGACGCCGCCGGGGACGCCGCCGGAGTCTCCGGCCACGCCGGAGCCGGTGGCGGGGCAGCTCGACGTGCTCAGCAGGCGCGAGGCCCAGACGCCCGCGTCCTGCGGTGACACCACGTCACGGTGGACTATCAGTCGCCCGCTGGTGACGTCGTTCTTGGTGAAGATGACGATTTCGCCGTGCTGCGGCGACACATGCGCGGCGGCGGGCTGCGCACAGAAGCCCAGGATGGAAAAGAGCAGTGTCAGGCCAATCCCTGCTGCTCTGCGGAGGAATCTCATGGGCCAGGAGGCTAGCTTGACTGGACAAGTTTCGGATCACAGAGAGGGCGATCTTCATCGAACGGTCCCGGGGAATTCATGCGAGGACGCGTCAGGTCCCGACCTCGCCCCGCAGCCCGGCCCGCAAACCGCCGCACGAGCAGACCGATGAACACCGTCGGCCCTCCACTGCCAGATCGGCCGGGCGCCTGTGGTACAGCCCGTGCGCGGCATCCACTACGAGATGCCGGCGGACCCGGACGCCCTCCACCGGATGTACGCCCGGCCGCAACTGCGGTACGCCGCCACGGTGCTGGCCGGCATTCAGTCCCGGAATCGTGGGTACGAGCCGGACAGGTTCGGATGTGCTGACTCTGCCGCCCGCTGCGCTCAGCTCGAAATGCCGTCTTATGGAGACACGCAATCATCGTGCGTGGTATGCCGCTGCAACACCTACCAGACACCTGCCATGGATCTCCTGCGGTTAGCAGAGTTGTCCGGACAACTCCCTCTATTGCAAGGAGTGCAGCGTGCCTTCTTCCCGTATCCGATCCGCAGTAGTGGCTGGGTCCTGCGCCGTTGTTCTCGCTGTGGTGGGCGCGCCGGTCTCGTTCGCCGCACCGACCAGCAGCCCCCAGTCGGCCGTGAGCGCATCCACCCTCACCCTGGTCACCCAGCAGCCCCAGGTCGGTCAGCAGCTCAAGTTCAGCTACACCACCGACGCTCCCAGCGCCACGAACTGGATCGGCATCTACCCGGCGGGCCGCAAGCCCGGCGACGGGGCCTCGCTCACCTGGGTCTACGTCCCGAACGCCAGCGGCACCGCGACCCTGGACACCTCGGGCCTGCCGGCCGGCTCCTACTCCGCGTACCTGCTGGCCAACGACGGCTACCAGTCACTCGCCGCGCCGGTGAACTTCGACATCGCCCCTCGCCCCCCGCGCCATGCCACTGTCCAGGGCACCGTCTTCGACGACAAGAACGGCGACGGCAGCCAGGACAAGAACGAGCCGGGGCTGGCCGGTGTGTCCGTCTCGGACGGCGCGACCGTCGTCCGTACCGACAGCGACGGCCACTACGTGCTCTCCGCCGACCTCAACCAGTGGACCCGCACGATCGTCAACATCACCATGCCGCGCGGCTACTCGGCCACCCCCGGCAGCAACCGGGTTCCGCGCTTCTACCGCGACCTCGGCTCGCCGGAGGCCGACAGCACCATCACGCAGAACTTCGATCTGCGGCACGACAAGGCCAGCGAGCGGCCCGACTTCACCTTCACCCAGATCACGGACACCCACGTGACCAGTCCCGACGGTCCGGAGGCACCTGCGGACGGTGACGGCGTCACCCCGGGCAAGCTCGCCAAGCAGCTGGACGACATGGCCGCACTGCCCACCAAGCCGGCCTTCGTCCTGGCCACCGGAGACCTCAGCGGTGACGGTGCGCCCTCCCACTGGCAGGCATGGCTCAAGGGGTCAGCGAACTCCAAGCTTCCGATCTGGCCGCTGACGGGCAACCACGACCACGGCGGCGGGGACAGCGGCGTCGGCAACTACCGCTCGCTGCTCGGGCCTTCCTGGTACTCCTTCGACTACGGCAACACCCACTTCATCCAGCTCGAGAACAACGGCGGCCTCGGCGACCCGGTGCAGCTCGCCTGGTTGAAGCAGGACCTGGAGCTGAACGGCAAGAACGCCGACGGCACCGACAAGCAGATCGTGGTCAACACCCATGAGCCGCTGGACACCCCCTTCCCCGGCGGCTCCACCGGGCAGATCAACGCCGTGCTCGGACTGCTCAAGGGCTACGACGTCAAGGCCATCTTCAACGGCCACATGCACACCAACTTCACCGACCCCCACCTGCTGGACGGCGCGGTGGAGTACAACACGGCCTCGGCAACCTACAACGACGACCACTCGCCCATCGGCTTCCGCGAGGTCACCCTGCACGACGGTGAGCTCAAGGCCGAGTTCCGGATGTTCAACCAGGAGCACACGATCGCGGCCACCTCGCCTGCGCCCGGCTCCCAGGTCGGCCAGGGCCGCGCCGAGTTCCAGGTGGACGCCTACAACACCTCCAGCCATGTGGTGCGGGTCGAGGTCCGCATCGACGGCGACGAGGCCAAGAAGCTGCGCCGCACCGGCAAGTTCTCGTGGTCGGCGCCGTGGGACACCCGCCACCTGGCACTCGGCGACCACACGGCCAAGGTCACCGCGTTCGACGACGCGGGCCACAGCTGGTCCACCACGAGCCGCTTCACCGTCGTGAAGAAGGCCGAACAGGTGCGCCCGGGCGTGGACGTACCCGAGTTCCACGGCGACGCCCTGCACATCGGAGTGCAGCCCGGGAGCCTCGGCTCCGGCAGCCTCACCAACGCCTGGACCCACCGCAGCGGCGCCACCATCGGCATGTCCTCCCCGGTGGTCGCGAACGGCACCGCCTACATCGGCACCTGGGACACCGACGGGTCCAAGGGCAACGGCGTGGACGCCGTCGACGTCGCCACCGGCCGGACCAAGTGGCACTTCGCCACCGACAGCCTGGTCCAGTCCACGCCTGTCGTGCACGACGGGACGGTCTATGTGACCGAGATGCGTGGCACCCTGACCGCGCTGGACGCGGCGACCGGCGCGAAGAAGTGGAGCTACACCCTCCCCGGTTCCTCGGAGACCGGCCGCTACGACGGCTACGCCTACGGCGGCGCGACCGTCTCCGGCTCCACCGTCTACTACTTCGGCTACACCACCACGGGCAGCCACCTCGTCGCCGTCGACACCGCCACCGGTAAGCAGCTGTGGAACTCCCCGGTGGACAGCGGCTGGTGGGCCAGCAGCACCCCCACCGTGGTCGACGGCAAGGTCTACGTCCACGACAGCCGCGGTGGTCTGCGCATCTACGACGCCACCACCGGTAAGCAGCTCGTCTCCGCCGGAGCCGTCGGCGGCGTCCACCACTCCACTCCCGTGGTGGCCGACGGACGGGTGTTCACCACCGACATGAGCAACTCCCTCCTGGCCCGGGACACCACCACCGGCAAGGAGCTGTGGCGCTACCACAGCACCGGCGTCTCCAAGGATGACGCCGCCCAGCCCGGTGGCTCCGCGGCGGTCGACGGCCACACCGTCTACGCCGGCTTCACCAACGGCCGCGTAAGCGCCTTCGACGCCGCCACCGGCACCAAGCTCTGGGACTTCCAGAGCGGCAGGGCCTTCGTCGGCTCGCCGACCATCAGCGGCAATACGCTGTGGATCGGCGGAACCGACGGCCATCTGTACGGTCTGGACAAGACCACCGGCGCCAAGCTCCAGGACCTGGATCTCGGCGCTCCCATTCTGTCGACCCCGACCGTCACCGGTAACACGCTGCTGATCGGTGCCTGGGACGGCAACCTCTACGCCTTCACTGCCCGCGACTGACGCCCCCGCGGCACCGAACCCGAGCCGACTGCGGCCCCGGCACACCGCCGGGGCCGCAGCCCGCAGCCCGCAGCCCGTCTCGGCCGGGGCGGCCCGACCGGCTCCCGGAAGAGTGCGTCGCCGAGCCGATTCCTGGGTGGTCGGTGGGCGGCAATGCGGATTGGGTCCTGGGGGCCACCCGGGGGGCGAAACAAAAACACGACCGGGGGTTTTGGCTGCTTTCTGTTTTTTTTGCAGGAGGGAAACCCCCCCACACCCCCCCCCCGCCCACCCCCCCCCAAAAAAAC
>NZ_JBVKBV010000013.1:130972-227701 GCF_055635345.1 Streptomyces sp. NPDC111516
GGGCGACCCAACCGCCCCCGGGAGGGTGGTTCCACAAACCCGTTTCTGGGGGGGGGGGGGGGAGAAAGGGGGGGTGGTTTCCTGACAGCAAAAGCCCCCCAGGACCCGGGTCAGTCATGGGGTTGTGAGCTGCTGTCGGTTTGCTGAGCGGGAGTAACACCCGCCACCACCTCACCCAGGCCCGGCTCACCGAAGGCCAGTGGCGGGAACACTGGGAGGCGGAGCGCTGGTTTCTTGCCGCTGATGGTGAGTCGGGGAAGCGGTTCGGTAACGAGACGATCCGTGTCACCCCGGACGGCGCGGTCAGTATCAGACTGCCTGCTGCGCTCGCGCACCTGGCCAACGCCGGGCACGGCCGGTACATCCTCGCCTCCCGGATCGCGTTTGCGCACCGGGGTGCGGAGTGGGCCGACCGCATCGCCGCGAACCGGGCCGTCGCCTACCGAATCCACCTCGACGTGGAGCGTGGCCGCTGGTACGTCACCGCCTCCTGGCAACGGCCCGTCGTGAAGACCATCCCGTTGGAGGCCGCCCGTGCCCGGGGCATGATCGGCGTCGATACCAATGCCGATCACTTCGCCGCCTACCGGCTCGACCGGCACGGCAACCCCGTGGGCGGGCCCCGGCGGTTCTGCTACGACCTGTCCGGGACCGCCGGTCACCGCGACGCACAGATCCGCCACGCGCTGACCCGCCTGATCAACTGGGCGAGGCGTGTCGGTGTCGCCGCGATCGGCATCGAAGACCTCGACTTCGCCACCGAGAAGACCCGGGAGAAGCACGGCCGCCGCAAGGGGTTCCGGCAGCTCATTTCCGGTATCCCGACCGGGAAACTCAAGGCCCGGCTGGTGTCGATGGCCGCCGAACACGGCCTGAGCATTGTCGCGGTCGACCCCGCCTACACCAGCATGTGGGGTGCCCAGCACTGGCAGAAACCGCTGGTCACCCCGCACCGAAAGGTGTCCCGTCACGATGCCGCGGGCATCGCGATCGGACGACGCGCCCTCGGACACCCGATCCGGCGACGGACGGCACCGCCCCCACACGACCGGAGCGATCGTGCGGGGCATCGGACCGTCCAGGCCAGACCGGGTGACCGGGGACGTGAGGGAACCCGCCCACCCGCAACGGACCGGCCCCCCGGAGAGCTGTCACCGATCGGGAAGCGAAAGCGGGAACCCAGCGCATCCAACACCGTTCGGGATGCGCCCAGTACGCAACAGTGGGTCCAGGACTCACTCATGCACACTGGTTAGGAACGGTGATGTGTCAGGCGGTCCGGGGTGGCGGTCCGTCCCCGGGCCGCCAGGTCCTGGAGCAGCGCCAGGTCGGCGTGGTCGAGGCCGGCGATGATGCGCCGCCCGGGCCCCGCCGGTACGGGGACCAGCGACGGCACCACGAGGACCGGGCAACCGGCCGCCTCCGCGGAGGCGGCGCCGACCGCGGTGTCCTCGACGGCGACACAGGCGCGCGGCGGCACCCCCAGCGCCGCGGCGGCGGCGAGGTAGGGGTCGGGGGCGGGCTTGGTACGCGGGGTGTCCTCGACGGCGACCGTGACGTCGAACCGGTGTCGCCCGATGGCCGTCAGCACGGTGTCCATCACGGCGCGCGGGGACGCGGACACCAGCGCGGTGGGGATGCCCGCCTCGCGGAGCGCGTCCAGCAGCACCAGGGCGCCGGGTCGCGGCACCACCTGCGCCGCGACCCGGTCCGCGAACTCCGTCAGGAGCTCGTCGGCGAGGTGCGCCGCGGGTGCCCGCCCGCTGGTGGTGCGGTGCAGGTGGCCCGCGGTGTGCTCCACGGATCGGCCGAGTACGTGAGGTGTGTCGGCCTCCCCGAGGGCGTGTCCGAGGCCGCGGGCGACCGACTCCACGGCGTCCCACCAGACCCACTCGGTGTCCACCAGGGTGCCGTCCATGTCGAAGAGGACGGCCTGCAGCCGGACTGATTCGGCGGTGTGTGGGGGCAAGGTCTGCTCTTCCGATCAAAAGTGATGTGGCGTCAGCGAATGTTCTGTGAGGTGCGACGGGAGTCCACCAGCACCGGTCGGTCGGGGAGGGCCACGGAGACCGACGCACCCGCGCCGAGCGCGGCTGCGTCGGGTGTGGACAGGTCGGCCTTGATCTCGGTGCCGTCGGCGAGCCGTATGGTCAGCCGGGTCATCGCACCCAGGAAGGTCGCGGCCACCACCCTCGCCCCGCCGTCGGCATCGGACCGCACGGCAACGGCCTCGGGCCGCACCAGCACGTCCAGCTCGGCGCCCGCCGCCGATCCGCCCGCCACCGGATGCCTACGGTCCAGCACCTCGACCTCGCCCTCGCCGGCCGCGCGGCCGGGCAGCCGGTTCATGGTTCCGACGAACTCGGCGACGAACGCGGTCGCCGGGTGCGCGTACAGCTCCACGGGCGGGGCGCACTGCTCCAGCCGCCCGCCACGCATCACCGCCACCCGATCGGCCATCGACAACGCCTCCTCCTGGTCATGGGTGACGAAGAGGGTGGTGATGCCGAGGTCCTGCTGGAGTCGACGGATCTCCTCGCGCAGCGTCAGCCGTACCTTGGCGTCCAGTGCCGACAGCGGCTCGTCCAGGAGCAGTACCCGTGGGCTCAGCGCCAGTGCGCGAGCCAGCGCGACGCGCTGCTGCTGGCCGCCCGACAGCTGGTGCGGGTAGCGGTCGCCGTGGTCGGGCAGCCCGACCAGCTCCAGCAACTCCGCAGCGCGGGCCCGCCGCTCGGCCGCACCCGCCTTGCGGATCCGCAGCCCGAAGGCGACGTTGTCGCGGGCATCGAGGTGCGGGAAGAGACTGTACGACTGGAAGACCATGCCTGCGTCGCGGCGGTGCGCCGGCACCCGGGTGACGTCACGGCCGTCCACCAGCACCTGGCCGGATTCGGGCTGCTCGAAGCCCGCGAGCATCCGCAGCGCGGTGGTTTTGCCGCAGCCGGACGGGCCCAGCAGGGCGAGCAGTTCACCAGGCCTTACCGAGAGGCTCAGCCCGTCGAGAGCCACGGTGGTGCCGAAGGACCGGCGCAGCTCGACGAACTCGAGGGCGGCGCCGGTCTTCCGGGCCTCTGTCTGGGTCCGGTCGGTCGAGCCGAGGTCGGTCGTATGCAGATCGGTCATGCGGAGACGACCCCCTTCCGGGGAGTACGAGCGGTGCGGCGGCGCCCTCCGGCCGGCACGAGCAGCAGCAGGAGCAGCCAGGTGAGCAGCAGGCTGAGTACCGATACGGCCACCGACAGCTGGGCGTCGGCGCCTGCGATCCCGGCGATCCACACCGCGAAGGGCCGGAAGCCGAGCAGCTGCGCGACGGTGAACTCGCCGAGCACCAGGGCGAAGGTGAGGAAGGACGCGGCCAGCAGCGGCGCCCGCAGGTTGGGCAGCACCACCCGCAGCACCGCCTGCGGCCATCCGGCGCCGCAGTTCCGGGCGGCCTCCACCAGGGTGCGTACGTCGATCGTGCTCAGACCGGCATCGAGCGCCCGGTGCACGAACGGCAGCGCCATCACCGTGTACGCGAGCACCAGCACCACGGGGAAGGCCGGGTTCTGGATGGCGACGAAGGTCGCGAAGAACGGAGTGTGTGCCAGGTGGTCGGGCGCCCACTTGAGGACGGTGCTGATCCCGGCTGTCAGCGCCACCGCGGGCACCACCAGCGGCAGTGAGCACACCACCTCGACCACCGGGCGCAGCCGCGGCACTCCCAGCCGTACCGCGAGCAGTGCGGGCACCACCAGGAGCAGCACCAGGACGATGGTGGCGGCGGCCAGTTCGAAGGAGAGCAGCAGGCCGTCGGCGAAGCCGTCGGCGCCGAGGATGCGGGTGTACGCGCCCAGGGTGAGGCCCTGGCCGGGGACGTCCACGGTGAAGACCGCGGAGGCGGCCGGCGGCCCCAGGAAGTACAGCGCCGCGCCGGCGAGGACCAGGCCCCGCCAGACGCGCAGGCGGGTCAGTCGAGCCATCGGGCGCTCCGTCGCTGCAGGGGTCGGTACACCGCCATGACCAGGCCGGCCACCAGGACCATGTCCAGGCTGAGTGCGAGCGCCGTATTGGCCTGGCCGACCAGCACGTTGCCGGAGAGGGCGTCGGCGATCTGCAGGGTGACCAGAGGCACCGAGCTGCCGACCATGGCCGCGGCGGTCGCGTATGCGGCGAAGGCGGTGCCGAAGAGCAGCACCAGGCCGCCGAGCAGCGACGGGGCCAGCACGGGCAGTGCGACGTACCGCCAGTACTGCCAGGCGGTGGCGCCGTTGTTCTGCGCCGCCTCCCGCCACTGGACGCGCAGGCCGTCGAGCGCGGGCACGACGGTGAGCACCATCAGCGGGATCAGGAAGTACAGGTATGTGATCACCAGGCCCCAGAAGCTGTACAGGCTCCAACCGTGTTCGGTCAGGTGCAGGTGCTGTGTGATCACGCCGGCGTTGCCCAGGGTGGCGACGAAGGCGAAGGCGAGCGGCACCCCGCCGAAGTTGGCCAGCACCCCGGAGGCGGCGAGCACCGCCTCGCGCAGCGCCCGGAACCGGGCTGTGACCACGGCCTGCGCGAGCAGCAGCCCGAGCACCGCGCCCGCACCTGCGGAGACGGCGGCAAGTTTGACGCTGCCGGCCAGCGCGGTCAGGTACGCGCCGTGCAGCGAGGCGCTGAGGTTGGCGGTGGTGTAGTGCGAGGCGCCTGTCGTCGGGTCCTGCGCGGTGAACGCACCGTTCAGCATGGCCAGCGCGGGGATGCCGAAGCACAGCGCGGTGAAGGCAAGCAGAGGTACGACCGCGAGTGCGGCCACCGAGCGACGGCGCGGTTGCCGGGCCGGGCGGGACAGCCGGGTCTCGGGCCGGGGCCCGGGCGGAGCCGGTTCCGGGCCCCGTACCGCGGCGTTCGGCCCCCCGCCGACGGGCACGACGGCAGGGGAAACGGCGACGGAGGAGTCGGCAATGGGCCGGGTCACCCGGCCACGGCCTTGCCCCAGCCCTGGGCCACGACCTGCTTGGCCTTGTCCAGCTGGGCCTCGGTCGGGAACGAGGGGGTGCCGTCGACCTGGGGCAGACTGGCGGCGGCCGCGCTGTCGACCGTGCCACTCCGAGTCATCGAGGGCATGAGCGCCGGGCGGGCGTAGCCCTTCAGGAAGAGGTTCTGGCCCTCGGCGCTGTAGAGGTACTCCTCCCACAGCCGGGCGGCCGCCGGGTGCGGGGCGTCCTTGTTGATGGCCTGCGAGTAGTACTGGGCGTACTGGCCGTCGGTGGGGATGACCACCTTCCAGTCCACGCCCTTGCTGCGGAACTCGTCGGCGTAACCGGCGTTGAGGTAGTCCCAGTCGATGCTGATCGGGGTCTCGCCCTTCTCGACCGTGGCCGGGGTGGACTCCACCGGGTTGTAGTTGCCGGCCTTCTTGAGCTTCGCGAAGAAGTCCAGGCCGGGCTGGATGTCGTCGAAGGAGCTCTTGTTCGCCAGGGCTGCGGCGAAGACGCCGCCGAAGGCGGAGCCGGACTTGGTGGGATTGCCGTTCATGGCGACCTGGCCCTTGTACTGCGGCTTCAGCAGGTCGCCCAAGGACCGGGGGCACTCCTTGACGCGTTTGGCGTCGCAGCCGATCGAGACATAGCCGCCGTAGTCGTTGTACCAGCGGGCCTGGGTGTCGCGCTGCGTGGCCGGGATGTCGTCGAAGGCCGCGACCCTGTACGGGGCGAGCAGCCCCTGCTGAGCTGCGCTGAGCGCGAACGACTGGCCCAGGTCCACCACGTCCGGGGCGCGGCCCTGGCCCTTGCGCGAGGTGATGGCGTTGATCTCGTCCTGGCTGGCGCCGTCCGGGTTCTCGTCGTTGACCTTGATGCCGTACTTTTTGGTGAATCCGTCGATCACGGCGCCGTAGTTGGCCCAGTCGCGGGGCAGGGCGATCGCGTTGAGCACGCCCTCCTTCTTGGCCGCCGCGACCAGTGCGTCCATACCACCGAGGTCCTGCGCCGAGGTGGCGGTGGCGGCGTGCGGCCCGCCCGTGCGGCCGGTCGCGGCGGAGTCGGGTGCCGAGCCGCAGGCGCTGAGCGCTAGCGTGGCCGCGGTCAGCACGCCGGCAAAGCCGGCCGTTCGCGCAGAGAACAGGTTCACAAGATCTCCTGAGAGTGCATGAGCTGCCCGGACAAAAGGGATCGGGTACCGCCCGAACGCAGACAACTTGTCCAAACAAGATGTCCCCAGTACGTCGGAGCGCGATGACCTTTCGGTGAACGGAGAACAGATGCTCGCTCTCGGTTTGAAGGCTCCTCGGGACGACGCGAGCCGCGTGGGGGTGCGGTCTCCGCTGTGTGCAGGACGAGCGTGCCCGGTGCGGCGGGATCGCCTACCCTGTGTGCACAAGCCGGTGTGCGCGCAGAGTGCAGCCGGTATCGCGGATGAGAGGGCTGGGTGTGGCGGCACGGCACGAGGAGATCGCCGGCGAGCTGAGGGTTGCGATCGACCGCGGCGACTACCCGGTGGGGGGCCGGCTCCCGACCGAGGGCGAACTCGCCGAGCGGTACCAGGTATCCCGCGGCACCGTCCGCCAAGCGCTCACGGCTCTGGTGGCCGAGGGACTGGTCGGCTCACGACAGGGCACCCGACGGGTGGTGCTCGGCGCCCGCCGCAGCCAGAGCTTCACCGAACTGCGCAGCTTCGCCCAGTGGGCGCGGGCAGCCGGACACAAGGCCACGGGCAGCGTCATCGAGACCGCCCGGCGCCCGGCCTCCGCCGAGGACGCGCTGCGCCTCCAACTCCCGGTGGGCGCAGAGGTGTTGTACGTCCTGCGGGTGCGTGGCCTGGACGGACAGCCGGCCCTGCTGGAGCGCACCGTCTACGCCGGCTGGATCGCGGACGCGGTCGAGCGCATCGAGCCCGACTGCGAGTCGGTCACCCAACGGCTGCTCGACGAGGTGGGCGTGGTCTTCGCGCACGGCGAGCACGTCATCGACGCACTTGCGGCGGGCACCCGCGACGCGGAACTGCTCGGCGTACGCCGCGGCACCCCGCTGCTGCGGGTCCGCCGGGTGACCACCGCCCACGCCGGCCGCCCCGTGGAGTGGTCCGACGACCGCTACCGGCCGGGAACGGTCACCTTCCGCATCCACAACTCCATCGGTGCCAACCCGCTCGTCCGCCAGCCCGGCGAATGACCGCAGCGCGGCCCGGCGTACTTCCTCCCGCAGGTCGTTCACCGTTCGTGTCCGGGGAGCCGTCTCGTTGATCAGCTCTGCGCGGCTGACCGGGCGATCTTGAAGCCGAGTTCCAGCATGTGCACGGCCATCCCGGCCCACAACACGCGTCGGCCACGGTGAGGATCGCCCGCTCGACGGCCGGCAGCAGCGTGCGCAGACCACGCCCAACCACTGCGAGAACAGGGACACGCGGCAGCAGCCGAACTCTCCCGACTCGTCGGCGAGTTCGCCCAGCTACTGACTCCGGCGAAGGGCAACGACGCTCGTCCCACCGAGTGGATCGCCGCCGTCCGTGCGGCCTTGCACGGCCGCGCGAGCTTGGGCCTCCTCCGCCACCGCATCCTGCTCGCCGGCCCTCCAACGGCATCTCCCAGCCTCCCCTCCGGCACCGACGTCCGCCTGTGACGATCCGTCAGGCCCGTCGTTTTCTATATGATCCTTTTGAGTCTGGCCGCGCAGGACATGGTCGGTTGCGAAGCAAGTGACCGCGCAGAGCGCCTGGAGTCGTGGCGCCTTCGTGTGCCCTGAGACCGGTTCGTAATGGAAAATCGCCGCCCTGATCCCCCGCGGGTCTTGACGCGACCCCCCGCTCTCGCGGAATATCACGGCAACAAAATCCTATTTGATTTGAGTGGGGCACCACCATGAGCCGTCGTAGAACCGCGATGACAGCCACTGTCACCCTCGCACTCCTCGCCGCTGCCTCGTCGGCCTGCACCATCAAGAACTCGGGCGAGCCGGGTGGGGCGGCCGCCGTCTCAGGAAAGGCCGGCGGCGGGACGGCAGAACTCGCCGACGGCTCCGGAACCAAGGTCGCGCTCGTGCCCGGCGGCGCTCACCCCTACTTCCATCCCTGGAAGCAGGCCGGCGCGGATGCCAAGAAGACACTCGGACTGGGCGACGTCACCTTCGACGAGACCGCCGAGTGGGACCAGCAGAAGCAGAACAACCTGGTTTCGACGCTCGCGGCCCGCGGCTACAACGCCTTCGGCGTCTTCGGCGTCTCCCCGACCGACATCAATACCACCTTCGCCGACCTCAGGTCCCAGGGCTTCGCCGTCGCCTCGCTGGGTTCCTGCCCGGCCGGCGACAAGGACGAGGCGGACTTCTGCCTCTCCACAGACGTCGAGCTCGCCGCGTACAAGGCCGCGAAGGCCGCCATCGAGGCCATGGGCGGCAAGGGCACCCTCGTCCACCTGACCGGCAACAACGTCGACGCCAACACCCAGTTGCGCAAGCGGGGCGTGGAGAAGGCGGTGAAGGAGAGCGGTGGCAAGATCACCCTGTTGCAGACCATCACCGACATCGACAAGGACCTCCAGACCGCGCAGAAGGCGGTCTCCGACCTGCTCGCGGCCAAGGGCGGCCAGATCCAGGGCATCGTCTCGACCGCCTACAACCCGGCAGTCGCCGCGGCCGAAGCCGTGCGCGAGTCCGGTTCGAAGGCCAAGGTCGTGGCCGTCGATGACGACTCCAAGATCCTCTCCTCGATCAAGAACGGCTCCGTCAGTGCCACAGTCGTGCAGAACCCCGTCGGTCAGGTGGAGGTCGGCGCCTGGGCGCTGGCCCTGCTGCAGACCAAGCAGTGCACGATGAAGGAGCCCGGCAAGACTGTCGACTCCGGCTCCTTCGTGGTCACGAAGGAGAACGTCTCCAGCTATGACGACGCGCGCAAGGCCAAGACGGCGGAGCTGAAGAAGCAGTTCGCCGAAGAGCTCCTCTCCTGCGGCTAACCACCCCCGCCTCTCATACAGAAAGTCAGCACGCGCATGACCCTCATCACCAACGCAACCGCCCTGCTGGCCGACATCGCCGTGGAGACCGACCGCACGGACGCCGTGCAGTCGTTCGTCAAGCAGGAGACTGTCCTCGTCACCCTCACCACGGCCGACGGCCTGGTGGGGACCGGCTACGCGTACACGATCGGCACCGGCGGCAGCTCGGTACTGGCGCTGCTCCAAGAGCACCTCCTGCCCCGGCTCACCGGCCAGGACGCACGCAACGTCGAAGGGCTCTGGCAGGAGCTGTTCGGCCTGACCCGCGCGACCACCACCGGTGCCATCACCTCACTGGCGCTCGCCGCCGTGGACACGGCCCTGTGGGACCTGCGCTGCAAGCGCGCCGGTGAACCACTGTGGCGGCTGGCCGGCGGCCACCGCCAGGAGATCCCCGTCTACGACACCGAGGGAGGCTGGCTCCACCTCGGCACCGAGGACCTGGTCAAGTCCGCGCTCGCGGCCAAGGACGCCCAGTTCTCCGGCGTCAAGATCAAGGTGGGCAAGCCGCACGTCGCCGAGGACGCGGAGCGCCTGCGCGCCGTACGCGAGGCCGTCGGACCGTCCCTGCACATCATGACGGACGCCAACCAGTCGCAGTCGCTGTCCTCCGCCGTGCAGCTGGCCGCCGCCCTCGAACCGTACAGCCCGTACTGGCTCGAGGAGCCCATGCCCGCCGACGACATCAGCGGCCACGCCCGGCTGGCCCGGTCGACCCGCATCCCGATAGCCGTCGGCGAGTCGATGTACTCGCCCATGCAGTTCCGCAGCTACCTGGAGACCGGCGCCGCCTCCATCGTGCAGGTGGACGTCGCCCGCATCGGCGGTATCACCCCGTGGCTGAAGGTCGCCCATCTCGCGGAGACCTTCAACGTCAAGGTGTGCCCGCACTTCCTGATGGAACTGCACGTCAGCCTGGTCGCCGCAGTACCCAACGGCGCGTTCGTCGAGTACATCCCGCAGCTGCGCGCCGTGACCCGCACCGAGATGGTCCTGCGCGACGGGCGGGCCGTGGCGCCGGACGAGCCGGGCATCGGCATCGACTGGGACATGGACGCCATCGACGACCGGAGGGTCTCATGAAGACGGCGGCCGTCACACCCACCGGCGGCGAGACCGACCGCCCCACGGACGGAGCCCGCCCGGCTCACCGGCTGCCTTTCTGGGTCAACCAGCGCCTCGGTCTGCTTGTGATCACCGTCGCGCTCGCCGTCCTGTTCGGCGTGGCGCGCCCCGCCTTCTTCGACGAGCGGCTGGTGCTCTTCCCGCTCATGAGGGAAATCTCGACGCTCACGGTGGTGGCCCTCGCGCAGATGGTCGTGCTGTCCATCGGACACATGAACCTCGCCGTCGGACGCATGGCGGCCTTCGGCGCCTTCTTCGCCGGGTTCGGCTACGACCGGCTCGAACTGCCGCTGCCGCTGGGCCTGGTGCTGTGCCTCGTCGCCGGATGCGCCATCGGGGCACTGACCGGCTGGATCATCGCCCGCACCGGCGTGAACTCGTTCGTCGTGACACTGGCCATGGACTTCGCCCTGCTGGGCCTGGTCTCCCTGCTCTACTCGGCTCTCACACAGAACGCCGCGTTCACCACACGGCCCGACGGGCTCGCGGAACTGCGCTCCTACTCGCTCGCCGACATCTGCGTCGGCCCCGTCTGCGGCTCGCCCGCGATCCCGCAGCTGGCCCAGTTCACCGTGCTCGCCCTGGCCGGCCTCGGCTTCCTCTACGCCCGCACCCGCATGGGCCGGGAACTGCTGCTGACCGGCGCCAACCCCGCCGCCGCGGAACTGTCAGGCATCCCCACCGGGCGGCGGGTCATCCTGGCCCACGCCCTGTCCGGACTGCTCGCGGCCCTCGCCGGCTTCATGGCCGCCGTCGGCACCGGCACCTTCCGCGCCTCCATCGGTGACGACTTCATGCTCCCCTCCTTCCTCGGTGCGGTCCTCGGCGGGACCCTGCTCACCGGCGGCGTCGTCTCCGTCATCGGCGCCCTGCTCGGCACCTCCCTGGTCGGCGTCATCCGCAAGGGCCTCGACCTGCTCGGTGTCGGCCTGGAAAGTCTCAACATCTACCTCGGCTGCGTACTTCTGCTGGCTCTGTCCGCAGACCGGGTGCGCACCGTCGTGTCCTATCGCAAGGTGGTGCGCTCCACATGACGACGCTCCGCGGCAAGCAAGGCATGGCCGTCCCGGCACTGCGGCGCTTCTCCCGGTCCACCACGATGACCCTGCTGTGCGTGGTCGTCGTCGGTTACGTGGGCCTCGGCATCGCCTCGTCCGGCTCCTTCTTCGAAGGGCCCTCCCTCCGCACGTTCCTGCAGTACCTCGCCACGCCCATCCTCATCGGTCTGGCCCAGATGGTGGCCCTGTGCGTCGGTCAGCTCAATCTCGCCGTCGGCGCGCTGGGCGGGTTCACCGCCTGCCTGATGGGCGTGCTGATGGCCGACCACGGGGTGCCCGCCGGGCTCGCCGTGCTCGTCGGCGTCCTCACCGCCACCCTCGTCGGCCTGCTGACCGGCGTCTTCATCGTCGCCACCCGCATCAACGGCTTCATCGTCACCCTCGGCACCATGACCATCCTGCTCGGAGCGCAGTACCGGCTCTCCGGCACCCGCACCATCGACGGATACTCCGCCACGCTGCGCGACTTCGGCCGCGCCGCTCCGCTGAACATCCCGCTCGTCTTCGTCACCGCGCTCGCCGCTGCTGCCCTGCTCGCAGCGTTCATGTACCGCACCATCGCGGGCCGGCGACTGCTGGCCGCCGGCGGCAACCCGCTCGCGGCCCGCCTGTCGGGCATCTCCAGCGACCGGCAGATCGTGGTCGCCCACACCCTGTCCGGCCTACTCATCGGCATCGCCGCGCTGATCGCGACCGCCTCGTTGCCCGGCGTCAACCGCAGTGTCGGCGGAGACTGGATGCTGCCCAGTTTCGCGGCCCCCATCATCGGCGGCGTCGCGCTGACCGGCGGCTCCGTGGCGGTCGTCGGCACCGTGCTCGCCGCCTTCGTCATGCGGCTCATCGACACCGCGCGCGCCCAGTTCTCCCTCGACCCGAGCTGGGTGAACTTCCTCATCGGCCTGGTCGTCCTCGGCACGGTCGTCGGCGGCCGCATCCACCAGACCCGACTCGAGAAGAAGGGCACGGCGCCCGGCCGCACGCCACCCTCACCGCCGGGAAGCGACACCCCGCCGGCCGCGGCCCTGCCGAGCCCGGGAGGCGCCCGATGAGCGACGTACTGCTGGAATGCGAGAACATCGTCAAGGTCTTCCCCGGCGTACGCGCCCTCGACGGCGTCGGCCTGACCCTGACCGCCGGTTCCGTGCACGCCCTGCTGGGCGAGAACGGAGCGGGCAAGTCCACGCTGATCAAGGTGATCACCGGCGTGCACCTGCCGGACGGCGGCAGACTGCTCCGGAGCGGTGAGGAGATCCACCTGCGCTCCCCGCTGGAGGCCACCCGGGCAGGTATCGGCGTGGTTCACCAGGAGCGCAACCTGATCCCCGGCTTCTCCGTCGCGGAGAACATCACGCTGCAGAGCCCTCCGTCACGCCGCGGGTTGGTCGACCGGGAGGCGATGATCGCCCCGGCCCTCCGCTGCCTGGCCGAGCTCGGCCTGGACATCGACCCGCACCAACCGGTGCGGGAACTGTCCGTGGCCCAGCAGCAGTTGGTCGAGATCGCCAAGGCCCTGTACACCGAGAGCCGGGTGCTGCTGCTCGACGAGCCCACCGCCTCCCTCTCCCCGCAGGAGGCGGAGCGCCTCTTCGACGTCGTACGCCGCCTCAAGGAACGCGGCACCTGCGTCGTGTTCGTCAGCCACAAGCTGGACGAGGTCTTCGCGATCTGCGACACCGTCACCGTCCTGCGCGACGGCAAGTCGGTGCTCGAGTCGGCCCCCCTCGCCGAGTACGCCCAGGACGACGTGGTCACCCTCATGGTCGGCCGCACCCACTCGGTGACGGACATGACCCCGCGCACGGTGGACACCTCCGCCCAACCGGCGCTGTCCCTGTCGGGGCTGTGCACGGCGGCCGGACACCAGGACGTCTCGCTCGACGTCCGGCCCGGCGAGATCGTCGGCCTGTACGGACTGGTCGGCGCCGGCCGCAGCGAACTGGTCAAGGCCGTCCTCGGCCTCGAACGGGTCACGGCCGGCGAGATCCGGGTGTACGGCGAGCCGGCCCGGATCGGCTCCCCCCGGGAGGCCCTGCACACCTACGGCATCGGCTATCTGACCGAGAACCGCAAGGAAGAAGGGGTCTTCCTGGAGCAGCCCATCGTCCGGAACATCACCGTGACGGTGTGGAAGAAACTGGGCCGCTTCCTCGGTGACATCTCCTCCCGTCAGGAACGGGAGGTGTCGCAGGACCTCGTCGACCGTCTCGGCATCCGTGTCTCCGGTCTCGAGCAGAATGCCGGTGAACTGTCCGGCGGCAACCAGCAGAAGGTGAGCCTGGCGAAGTGGCTCGCGGCCGACACCCGGCTGCTGGTCGTCGACGAACCGACCGTCGGGGTGGACGTGCGTACCAAGCACGCCTTCCACGAACTCATCTGGGAGCTGGCCCGCGGCGGCCTGCCCATCCTGCTCATCAGCAGCGACCTCACCGAGATGATCACCCTCGCCGACCGGGTGGTGGTCATGGCCGACCACCGCATCCGCGGCGAGGTGGACAACGACCACGACTACGACAGCATGAGCGGGCAGATCATCCGGATCATCCACGATCGTGCCGTCTCGGCCGTGACCGCGAAGGGAGCCGCCTCGTGAAGCGGGTCGCCCAGGTCATCCACATCGTCCCGGACAAGGTGGACGAGTACCGGGAGCTGCACCGCGACGTACCCGGACCGGTCCTCGACCGGCTGCGGCGCTCCCACATCACCAACTACTCGATCCATCTCCTCGGCGACCGGCTGTTCGCCTACTTCGAGTACCACGGCGACGACCTCGCGGCGGACCTCGCCGCGATGGCCGAGGACCCGGCCACCCAGGAGTGGTGGAAGCTCACCGCGCCCTGCCAGCGGCCCGTCGACGAGGCCGCGCCCGGCGAGTGGTGGGCCGACATGGAGCAGGTCTTCCTCATGGAGTAGGCCCACGTTCCGTCCGCCCCACCCCAGAACCACCACGCGGTACGAATCGTGCCGCGCCCGCAAGGAGAACACGTGAAACTGCTGCGCCTCGGCGCTCCCGGCTCCGAACGACCGGCCGTCCTCGCCGACGACGGAATCACCTACGACCTCACTGGACTGACCCGCGACATCGACGGGTCCTTCCTCGCCGTGGATGGCGTGGAGCAGGTCCGCACCGCCCTGCGGGCCGGCACACTGGCCGCCCTGAACACGGAGGGAGTTCGCGTCGGCGCGCCAGTCGCCCGTCCCGGCAAGGTGGTCTGCGTCGGCCTCAACTATCGGGACCACGCCGCCGAGACCGGTGCGGCCGTGCCCGAGCGGCCGGTGGTGTTCATGAAGGACCCCGGTACCGTCGTCGGTCCCTACGACACGGTGCTCGTGCCGCGGGGCTCCCGGAAGACCGACTGGGAGGTCGAGCTCGCGGTGGTGATCGGCCGCCGGGCCCGGTATCTGGAGGGACCCGACGACGCGGCGGGAGTCATCGCGGGCTACGCCGTCAGCAACGACGTCTCCGAGCGGGCCTTCCAGCTGGAGCTGTCCCCGCAGTGGGACCTGGGCAAGTCGTGCGAGACGTTCAACCCGCTCGGGCCGTGGCTGGTCACCACCGACGAGGTGCCGGACCCGCAGGCGCTCGGCCTGCGGCTGAGCGTCAACGGCGTGCAGCGGCAGAACGGCACGTCCAAGGACATGATCTTCTCCGTGGCGCACATCGTCTGGTATCTGAGCCAGTACATGGTGCTGGAGCCCGGCGACGTCATCAACACCGGCACCCCCGCCGGCGTCGCCCTCGGCCTGCCGGACACCCCCTACCTACGCGCCGGCGACACGGTGGAGCTGGAGATCGACGGACTCGGCCGCCAGCGTCAGACCTTCGAGGATGCGTGATCCGATGAGCGACCACGGCACTGCCGCTCACATCACGGCCGCCGACGTCATCGACGCCGCCTCGATCAACACCTACCGCTACCCCAACGGCGCCTTCCGGGTCGCCGACCGGGCCGCAGCCGAATACGCGAAGGGCATCCACTCATGAGCGAACTGACCGGACTCAAGGCCATAGTCACCGGTGGCGCCTCCGGCATCGGCCGGGCCACCGCACAGTTGCTGGCCGCGCGCGGCGCCGACGTCGCCGTCCTGGACCTCGACCCCTCGTCCGTCGACAAGCCGCTGCGCGGATACGTCGCCGACGTGTCGGACGACGCCTGCGTACGGTCCGCCGTCGCCGCCGCGACCGACGACCTCGGCGGCCTCGACATCCTGGTCAACAACGCCGGCATCGGCGCCGCGGGCACCGTCGAGGACAACGACGACGCCGAGTGGCACCGCGTCATGGACGTGAACGTCCTGGGCATCGTCCGCACCACCCGTGCCGCGCTGCCCCTGCTGCGTGCCTCCGCGCACGCCGCCGTCGTCAACACCTGCTCGATCGCGGCCACAGCCGGACTCCCGCAGCGCGCCTTGTACAGCGCGAGCAAGGGCGCGGTTCAGGCCCTTACGCTCGCCATGGCCGCGGACCACGTCCGCGAGGGCGTCCGCGTGAACTGTGTGAACCCGGGTACCGCGGACACCCCGTGGGTGGGCCGCCTCCTCAACCGGGCGACCGACCCGGAGGCCGAACGGGCGGCGCTCAACGCCCGCCAGCCCATGGGCCGTCTCGTCACCGCCGACGAGGTGGCCGCCGCCATCGTGTACCTGGCGGGCCCGGCCGCCGCCAGCGTCACCGGGACCGCCCTCGCGGTGGACGGCGGAATGCAGGGGCTGCGACTGCGGCCGAAGGGACAGTGATGGCAACGGACGGGAACGGTTCGGGGCCCGCCGCTCTGCCGGTGCGCACCCTCGGCCGTAGCGGCGTCCCTGTTACCGCCCTCGGCTTCGGTGCCGCCGCGGTCGCCGGGCTCTATGAGGATGTGGGGGAGGACGAGGCGGCAGCTGCCGTGGAGGCCGCGTGGGCCGCCGGCATCCGCTATTTCGACACCGCCCCGCACTACGGTCTTGGCCTGTCGGAACGCAGACTGGGCGCGGTCCTGGGGACCAAGCCCCGGGACGCCTTCACCCTGTCCACCAAGGTGGGCCGGCTGCTCGAACCATACGACGGCGGCGGCGACGACCTGGCCGACGGATTCGCCGTGCCTGCCACCCACCGGCGCCGGTGGGACTTCAGCGCCGACGGCGTACGCCGCTCGCTGGAGGACAGCCTCACCCGGCTCGGGCTCGACCGCGTGGACCTGGTCCTGATCCACGACGCCGACGGCCACGAGGAACAGGCGTTCAAGGAGGCGTACCCGGCGCTGGAGGAACTGCGCTCGCAGGGCGTCGTTCGGGCGATCGGCGCCGGGATGAACCAGAGCCGGATGCTGGCCCGCTTCCTCGCCGACACCGATGTCGACGCGGTGCTCTGCGCCGGGCGCTACACGCTGCTGGAGCAGGGCGCGCTGGAGGCGCTGCTGCCCACCGCCGAGGCCGCCGGCAAGAGCGTGATCGTCGGCGGCGTATTCAACTCCGGGCTGCTGGCCGATCCGACGCCCGGGGCAACGTACGACTACACGGCGGCGCCCGAGGACCTCCTGCGCCGGGCCATGCGGATGCGCGAAGTCACCGAGGCGCACGGGATCCCGCTGCGTGCCGCCGCGCTTCACTTCCCCTTCGGGCATCCGGCGGTCGCGGCGGTTCTCGTCGGCGCCCGCTCGGCGGCTCAGGTCAAAGACGCGGCCGAGCAGTACCGTAAGCCGGTTCCCGGCGCCATGTGGGAGTCTCTGCGGGCGCAGGACCTGCTGTCCGACGGTGTACCTGTGCCCGGGAGGAAAGTGTCATGACCATCATCGACGCCCACCACCATCTGTGGGACCTCGGCGTACGCGACCAGGAGTGGATCAGCGGCCCCGAACTCGCCCCGCTGCGGCGTTCCTTCATGCCGGCGGACCTCGAGTCGGAGGTCCGGGAAGCGGGGGTGGCGGCCACGGTGCTCGTGCAGACGGTCACCGTGCCCGAGGAGACTCCCGAGTTCCTGTCCCTGGCCGCGGACAGCGACGTGATCGGAGCGGTCGTGGGATGGACCGATCTGACGTCGCCCGGCGTCGCCGGTGAGCTGGCCCGGCTGCGCTCGTTGCCCGGCGGCGGGTTCCTGCGCGGCATCCGCCACCAGGTCCAGGGGGAGCCGGACCCCGACTGGCTGACGCGGCCCGAGGTGCTGCGCGGTCTGCGCGCGGTCGCGGAGGCCGGGCTCGTCTACGACCTCGTCGTCCTGCCGCACCAACTGCCGGCGGCGGCGAGGGCGGCCGCGGCCGTCCCCGGCCTCACCTTCGTCCTCGACCACTTGGGGAAGCCGCCGATCGCGTCCGGACAACGGGAACCGTGGTCAGGGCACGTGCGTGAGCTGGCCGCCCTGCCGAACACGGTGTGCAAGCTCTCCGGCATGGTGACCGAGGCCGACTGGCCGTCGTGGACGGTCGACTGCCTCCGGCCGTACGCCGACACCGTGATCGACGCCTTCGGCCCCCGGCGGCTGATGTTCGGCTCCGACTGGCCGGTGTGCACCCTCGCCGCCGGCTACGGCGAGGTCGTGGCCGCTACTCGGGAGCTCACTGCCGCCCTCACCGCGGCCGAGCAGGACCAGGTGTGGGCCGGTACCGCCCGGCGCGTCTACCGGATGGCCGACGTCGGCTGAGCCGGCGGCGGGGCGCCGGCCGGCCGGTCACTCCTGTTCGAACCGGCCGAGCTGGCGCTCCAGGCTGCGGTTGAGATGATCCGCCATCGCCTCGGCGGCACGGTCGGCCCTGTGGCGCAGTATCGCGCGCACCACACGCTCGTGCTCCGCCGCGGTCGGATCGCCCTCGCCCTGTGGGCTGCTCAGGCGGAAGATGTGCAGATGCGAGTGGAGCCGCTCCACCGCGTCCGCGAGCAGGGGCCGGTGGGCGGACTCCGCGACGGCGTTGTGGAAACGCTGGTCCAGGGCGGCGAAGTCGCGGTAGGACGCGTACGGTCCCGCGGGACCGGGCTGGGACTGCATGTCTTCCAGGAGCGCCTCGATGGTGTCGAGTTGCGACTCGTCGGCGTGGAGGGCGGCCAGTGCGGCGGCCCGCGGCTCGAGGAGCAGCCGCATCTCGAACAATTCCTCCACCCCCTGCCGGGTCAGTAGTTCGGTGGCCCGGTAACCGGACAAGGAGCGCTTGACGACGAGCCCGTCGGCCTCCAGCCGGGCCAGTGCCTCGCGTACGGGAGTCGGGGAGACGTTGAGTGTGCGTGCCAGGGCTTCGATACCGACCCGAGCGCCGGGGGCGATCCCATGGTCCATGACCATGGCCTTGGTGTCCTCGTAGACACTGTCGGACAACACCTGGCGGACAGGCGACGCGGACCGCCTGCTCGCCCCGGCCATGCCGTCGGAGACGGACGGGTCGTGAGCCGGCATCCGGGTTCTCTCCTCTGTGTTCTGGGGCGGTACGGCAACTGGCAGTCTAGTCAGGCAGCTGTGGAAGCGGATGTGTCCTTGCGCCCGCTTCGCACGTCAGTACGAACACCCCACCCAGGCCCTCAGAAGATCTGCTATCAAATCGTATAGGATTAATTCCCCTGGAAGGGTCGGTGCGTCGATAAAGGCGCTTTCGGCATTCACGAGACCGGTCCGGACTCCCCTCGGCGGCACCCAGGGGCTCCCCGGCGACAGGCTTCGCCCGGCAACGTAAAATCCGCCAAAACCCCGTCAGACAGGCTCCGCCCGCTATCGCAGCCGGTCGGGGAGGACGCCTGGGTGCGATCCGCGCGTCGAGGCCCAGAGGGCGGTGGGGTTCAGCTGACCCCGCAGGGATATCCCCCGCCCCACGTCTTGACGTTCTCTCGATGGGCGGAAGATCATATAGGTAACGCCTCGGCCGCCCTGCAGCAGGGAGACCTTCCCATGCTTTCGAGGGCACGGTTGATCGACGCTCTGGCGATCGCCGTACCTCCGACAGCCGCAAGAGCGGCTCCGCCACCTGGCAGCGAGCTGCGCAATCTCGCGTCCGGCACACCCGCCACTCGGAGCAGCGTTTTCCGCGGCGGCCACGCGGCGCGCGCTATGGGCCTCCGCCCATTGCGCAACTCCGCCAGCAGGTAATGGCGCAGGGCGAGTTGAGGAATCTCAAAAGGGGCCGATGCACGACGCCAAGCCCCAGGGACCGAAAGGAGCTGGTCTTGACCGGCAGCAATGGCATGACGCGACGCAGAGCGCTCACGACGATATCGGCGGCCCTGGCCGCCACCTCCCTCAGTGGACCGGCGGCCCTGGCCGCCACCTCCATCGATGGACCAGCGGCCACCGATGATTCCGCCGGACCGTCCTCCCCCGATTTCCAGGCAGCGATCCAGCCGGTCGACCCATCGGTGCAGATCTTCGGCACCGACGGCTGGTACACCTGGGGCGGCACCCCCATCCGCGGCCGCGACGGCGCGTACTACCTCTTCTATTCACGCTGGCAACACGGTTCGGCCGGCCGCGACCCCGACCCCTCGGAGAAGATCTTCTACGGCTTCAGCGGTTGGCTGAAGTACAGCGAGATCGCCGTCGCGGTCTCCCCGGGCCCCCAGGGTCCGTACCGGCACTTGCGAACCGTCGTGCAGGGGACGGGAGACCCCGGGCGCTGGGACCGCTACAACGCGCACAACCCGCACATCCGCTGCTTCCGCGGCCGCTACTACCTGTACTTCATCGCCAACAACCCGGCGAACACACCCGAGCCGTGGTACTCACAGCAGCCCTCTCTCTGGCTGAAGTACCACGCCGGCCAGCGCATCGGTGTGATCACCGCGCGCACCCTGGATGACCTGATCGCCGGCCGCGGTACCCGCAGCGATGTCCCCATCGCGGGTCCCGACTATGTGAACACCTTCCAGATGGTGGTCAACCCGTCCGTCACCGAGGCCCCCGCCGTGGGCGGTCGCCCCCGCTTCCTCATGACGTACAAGACGTGGAACGCCAAGGGCGTCTACATCACCGTCGTCGGCGAGTCCGACCGTCCCGAGGGCCCCTTCCCCTACACCGCCACCGCTCTGGGAACGACCGAGACCCAGGCGGAGGATCCGTATCTCTGGTACGACCATGCCGACCGCCGCTTTTACGCGATCGTCAAGGACTTCTACAACGGAGCCGACCGGTCCAAGGCGCTCACTCCCCAGTTCGGAGCGCTCGGCCTGGTCACCTCCAAGGACGGCCTCGCGTGGGAGCCGGCCGAGCACTCGGTGGTCTCGCTGAGGCAGTTGAGGCTCACCGACGGCTCGCTGATCACTCTCGGTTCGTTGGAGCGACCCCAGCTCCTCTTCGACCACAACGGCCGCCCGGTGACACTGCACGCCGCCATGGCCCGTGGCAGCACCGCTGCCGGAACCCAGAACGTCGCCATCCCGCTGCGTTGGTCGTAAGAACGCAGTCCGTGATGCGAGACCGCGTCAGCGCCCGCAGAGGCACGGCCTGATCGCCCAGTCTTCCGGGCGGGGCGGGCGCAAACGTCTCCAGTGGTGAATCGGCCTATCGGATCTACTTCTGAGGCCGCTGGATCAATAACTTCTAGGAGTACGTGGGCCGTCGAGATGGTGGGGCAGGCAAATGCCGCTGCCATCAAGGACTCCATCAGGATGTTCCATAATCCAGGACAGGCCGCCCAAGTCGAGGTGGTGCCGGGTGCGTGACGGCAACGTAGGCCAATCGAGCCTCACCGTCGTCGATCGGGCCCGGCACCGCACGTCCAGCGGTGTCTTGTTGGTCGGTGGGTGGGGCGAGGTCGGTTACGAGGCGCTCTGTCGACGCCACCACCAGCGCAGGACGACCAGCGCGAGCGCCCGCGCGGGTTCCCTCTCGCCGGACGTGCTGCCCGTCACCTCCGGCTGAACCCGTCCCTCCGGGCGTCCTGGCACGGATGCTTAGGATGACGCTGTGAACACGGTGAGCGGAACAGCGGCCGAGTCCGAACCGGGCCCACTGGGCAAGGTGCAGCCGCGGCAACTGATCGTGACGGTCTATGGGCTGTACGCGCGCGACACCGGCGGCTGGATGTCCGTGGCCTCGCTGATCCAGCTGCTCGCCGACCTCGGCGTCGAGGCACCGACCGTACGGTCCTCGGTCTCGCGGCTGAAGCGCGCCGGACTGCTCGAAGCCGAATCCGTGTCCGGAGCGGCCGGGTACCGGATCTCGCCCGAGACCGAGCGGATTCTGCGCGACGGCGATCCGCGCATCTTCGCGGCCCGAAGGGCCACCGTGGACGAGGGCTGGGTGCTGGTCGTCTTCTCCGTACCCGAGTCCGAACGCGCCAAGCGGCACACCCTGCGCACCCAGCTGACCCGGCTCGGTTTCGGTTCCGTGTCCGCCGGGGTGTGGATCGCACCGGGACACGTGCACGGCGAGGCGGAGGACATGCTGGCCCGGCACGGGCTGCGCTCGTACGCCGACCTCTTCCGGGCCGACTATCTCTCCGTGGCCGGGGTCGGGAACGGGGACCTGCCCGCGAAGGTACGTTCCTGGTGGGACACCGTCCGGCTGCAGCGGCTGTACGTCGCATTCCTCGCGGCACACCGTCCGGTGGCCGAGCGGATCGCGGTCGGCAGCCCGGTGACGGACCGCGAGGCGTTCACGACGTACATCAGGGTCCTCACCGACTGGCGCCGGCTCGTCTATCTCGACCCCGGTGTCCCGCGTGAACTGCTGCCGGCGGAGTGGAGCGGAAGCGAGGCGTCCGAACTCTTCGACGAGCTGCACACCCGGCTGGCCGGCCCTGCCCACCGGCACGTGGAACGGTCCCGGACCGGCTGACCCGCCCCGCGGGCCGGTGGCTCAGCGAGCGGCCGACCGTACGATCGTGAACATCGCGCCCTCCGGGTCCGCCACGGTCGCCACCCGGCCGTTCGACCCCTCCCGGGGCGGCTGCAGAACGTATCCGCCGAACTCCACCACACGATGCGCCGCCTCGTCGGTGTCGTCGACCTCGAAGTACGTCATCCAGTGCGGGCCGCGGTCGCGCGGCAGGCCGTGGCCGACACCGTGCAGCGAGGCCACCGGAAGGCCGTGCAGATGGAGAGTCTGGTAGTCGAAGTCGGCCGAGACGACCGCCTCCGCCTCGTAGCCGAAAACCGTCTGGTAGAACTTGCAGACCGTCGACGTCTCACGGGTCACCAGCTCGTTCCAGACCGGTGTGCCGTGGGTGCCCGCGAGCGCCGTACCGAGATGCGCGGCGGCCTGCCAGATTCCGAAGACCGCGCCGCTGGGGTCGGAAGCGATGGCGAGCCGGCCCGCCTCACCCGCATCTCCCGAGTCGAGAGGCCCGACGGCGACCGTGCCACCGCAGGAACGGATCAGTTCCGCCGTGCCGTCGGCGTCGTCGGTGGCCAGATAGGTCGTCCAGGCGACCGGCAGATGGCGGTCGGGCGGCAACTGCCCGATGCCCGCGACCACTTTCCCGTCGATCAGTGCGCGGACGTACGGACCCAGCTGGTCCGGGCCGGGCATGAACTCCCAGCCGAACAGCCGGGCGTAGAAGTCCTGGGTCGTGCTCAGCCCGTGCACGAGCAGACTCACCCAGCAAGGTGTTCCGGGCGCCCGCCGGGCGGCAGCCTCCGTCATCGTCACTCTCTCCTCGGACCATCGTGGTGGCCGTACGGGGGGAACGGGGCCGGTGTTCCGTCATGCGGTACAGGATGTGTACGCCCCGTGGAGATGTTTGCACCACCCGGCGCACGATGTGCCCCGGCCGCGCCGTACTTTCCGGGATCTCGACGGCGGGGGGGGGCGATTTGGTGTGAAACGTCCGTGTGGGTGCTGTTACGGGGGGAGAGGCTCCTGCGCGAGGATGGCACCCATGAAGCCCATCATCACCGCATCCGAATGCGCGAGCGAGTCGGCGGGGCCACGTCCGCCGGTGCTCCTGGACGTACGTTGGCAGTTGGGGGGCCCGCACGGCCGCCCCGACTACGAGGCCGGGCACATCCCCGGTGCGGTCTTTGTCGATCTGGACGCGGAACTCGCCGGTCCCGCAGGCAGCGGCGGCCGTCATCCGCTGCCCGACCCGGAGGAATTCGGTGCCGTGATGCGCCGCGCCGGTGTCTCCCGGGGCACTCCGGTGGTCGTGTACGACGGTGGCCAGGGCTGGGCGGCGGCCCGCGCATGGTGGCTGCTGCGCTGGACGGGGCACGAGGACGTCCGAGTCCTGGACGGCGGTCTCGCGGCCTGGCGGGGGGATCTCGAGACGGAGATCCCGACGCCGGCCGAGGGGGACTTCCGGCCGGTCCCCGGTGCGCTGCCGTTGCTGGACGCGGACGGGGCGGCGGTGCTGGCCCGCTCGGGGCTGCTGCTCGACGCGCGGGCCGCGGAGCGTTACCGGGGCGATGCGGAGCCGATCGACCGGGTGGGCGGCCATATCCCGGGCGCCGTGTCGGCGCCGACCTCCGAGAACACCGGGGGCGACGGCCGATTCCTGCCCGCTCCATCGCTGGCGGCCCGCTTCAAGGATCTCGGTGTGGACCGGGCGCCGGAGGTCGGCGTCTACTGCGGCTCCGGTGTCTCCGGCGCCCATGAGGTGCTGGCCCTGGCCGTCGCGGGGATCCCCGCGGCGCTGTATGCGGGCTCCTGGTCCGAGTGGTCCGCGGACGAGTCCCGCCCGGTGGCCAAGGGCCCCGACCCGCAGTAACGGAGCCCGCGTCGGCCACCGCGACCGGAACCGCCGTAACAGGATCCGGTCGCACGGGGCGCACGCGGTGCGAGGAGCGGCGCACCCGGCGCGCCGGACGCATACGGCACGAGGGCCCGAACGCAACGGCGTACGGGCCCTCGTCATTCTGCGGTCACCCCGCCTCAGTCCTGCTTCTTCCGGCGCGTACCGAAGACGATCTCGTCCCAGCTCGGTACGGCGGCCCGGCGACCCGGCCGGACGCCGTCCGCCTCGGCCTGGCGGTCCGTCGTTCCGGTCAGCCGGTCGCGATGACCGGCCACCGCCCGCGGCATCAGCACATCCGCATAGGCGGAACCGGCACCGGCGGAGGCCGCCGCAGCCGGCGGCTCGTCGGCCTCCGGCTCCTGCGCGGCGGGCTCGATGGCAGGCGGCTCGGGCGGCGCGGGACGCTCCGGCACCACCATGTCGCCACGGAAGCTCGGCACCGCCTCCAACAGGCTGGTCAGCGAATCGCGCTCACCGGCCGAGATGCCACCGATGTGCTCCTCCGGCTCGGGCATCGGGGCCGTGGGGCGCTCCATCTGGCGGTCCAGGGCGCGGTCCAGCGGCCGGTCCCGGGGCAGCCGGGCGATCCGGGGCACGAACGGGAAGCTCGGCTCGGGCGCGGCGACGTCGTCGGTCTCGCCGATCAGCGACCGGGCCTCGTCGTCCACGGCCTGGACCAGTCGGCGCGGCGCGTCGTACGTCCAGCTCGCCGAGTGCGGCTCGCCCGCGACCCGATAGACCAGCAGGACCTCCCAGGTGCCGTCGTCACGGCGCCACGAGTCCCACTGGACGGTCTCCTTGTCGGCGCCGCGCAGCAGCAACCGCTCCTGCACCGCCTCGCCGAGCTGGGGGCCGGTGTTCTCGCCGGGACGGCGTACGGGAGTCTTCCGGGCCCGCTCGGCCATGAAGGCGCGCTCCGCGAGCACGGGGCCCTCGAAACGGCGGACACGGTCGACCGGAATCCCGGCGAACTGGGCGACCTCCTCCGCGGAGGCACCTGCTCGTATCCGGGCCTGGATGTCGCGGGGGCGGAGGTGGCTCTCCACCTCGATCTCGATCTGGCCGAGCCGCGCGCGGTCGTTGCGCACGGCGGCTCGCAGCCGCTCGTCGATCGGAAGCGTGTACTCCGTGCTGTCCGCAGCCTTGAGCACCAGTCGTGTGCCGTCGTTGGAGACGGCCACGACACGCAGTTCGGGCATGGGGACCTCCCGGGTGGTGCCTGCCGACGTCACGTGCGTCGCTGCTTCCGCTAGTCGAGTGTGGCCTGCCCGGGTGCAGCCTGCCACAACATTGCCGTGTTGCCCGGCGTGTCGGGCGTGAGCCCTTGATCGCCGGTATGACACGGTGACCTATTGTGCAACACAAAGTGATCGGTGGTCACTTCATGTAGCCAGTCCCCGTGCGATGCCGTGGCGCCGCCGGATCGAGTGCCTCCTTCGGCCCCCTCCCGAAGATCCCGGACGCCCACATGGGAGTCCGGCCCCAGGGCTCGCCACAGTACTCCATTCGGGCCATGTGGGTGGACCGCCGCGCCGCCGAACTTCTCGTGAGGTGCGGGAGTCGGGTCGCCCGACGGGGTGCGGGGCGCCCGTCACGCGTGTCCTGCTTCACAGAATCTCCCGAAGTGGAACTATTCACTTCGTTCAAATGTCCCTTCCTGTTGCATGGTGGGAGAGATGTCAATCAAGGGCTGGAAATGGTGCAGAAGCCGGAAAGTGACATAGAGCCCAAGGAAAGGCGTATAGATCTGAGCCTGCCCCAGGTGGCGGGCAGCGCCCTGGCGGCGGTCGCGGCAGCGGTGGCGGCCTCCAAGCTGGGCGTGTACGGAACGATCCTCGGCGCCGGAGTGATGAGCGTCGTCGCCACCTGCGGCGGTTCGATCTTCCAGCACTTCTTCCGCCGCACCGGGGAACAGATCCGCGAGGTGACGGTCCAGGCGAAGCATCCCGGCCGTGAGGCGACCGTACAGACACGTGGGACGAGCGACCCGCGTGCGGCGCAGGGGGCGCGTCGGCCACCGGCCGGAACGCCTGACGGAGCCATGGACGCGACCACGATGATGCGCGGCGTGGACGCCACGACCGTGCGCGGCGAGACGGACGCCACGACCGTACTGCGCAACGTGGCCGACGATCCGGACCGTACGCGGCTGCTGAGGCCGCTCGACGGGACGCGGTTGCTCACCACGGTCCATCCGGAGCCGGACGAGGAGTTCTCCGAAGCCACTACCCACGGCACCCGTATCCGTGGCTGGAAGCGGTCGGCGCTCGCGGCGGCCGTGGTCTTCGCCGTGACGATGGCCGGGATCACCACCTTCGAGCTGGTCTCCGGCAACGACCTGAGCGGCGGTCAGGGAACCACCGTCGGCTCCGTCGTACGCGGGGGGCGGGGTGCCGGGTCGAACGACCCGGCACCGGCCACCGGCACCGACCCCGGCCAGGAGCGGAGCCCGGGCCGGGAGAGCGGCGCGACACCCGGTACGGACTCGCAGGGCGGGCAGAGCCGGAACCCGGACTCCGGTCAGGGCGACCGTCCCCCGGCCGATCCGACGCCCAGCCCCACGCAGTCCGGCAACACCGGACAGACGAACCCGTCCCCGGCGGCCACGCCGTCTCCGGCGGTCCCCGTCCCCGGTGGCAGCGCCGACCCGAACCCCTCGGGTGCGGGCGTCGCCCCGGCGCAGGGCGACGGAGCCACCACTACCGGCACGGGCACAGGACAGTGAACGGCCGCGCCGCTCAGTCGCCCAGCACCCGGCGCAGATAGTCGTTGCCGAAGAGCCGGTCCGGGTCCAGCCGGTCGCGTACGGCGGTGAACTCGCCGAACCGCGGGTACACCCCGGCGAGGTACTCGGCGTCGCGGGTGTTGACCTTGCCCCAGTGCGGGCGGCCGGCATGGGCGGTCATGATCCGCTCGACGACCGTGAAGTACGCCTGGTAGGGCGTGCCCTTGTAGAGGTGGACGGCGATGTACGCGCTCTCCCGGCCCGAGGCCGTGGAGAGCGCGATGTCGTCCGCGGGGGCGGTACGGACCTCCACCGGGAAGCTGATCCGCAGCGGCGAACGCTCCACCATCGCCTTGACCTCGCGCAGCGCCTCCACGGCGGCCTCGCGCGGCAGCGCGTACTCCATCTCCACGAAACGGACCCGGCGCGGACTCGTGAAGACCTTGTACGGGATGTCGGTGTACGTGCGGGCGGACAGGGCACGACTGGAGAGCTTGGCGATCGACGGAATGGTGGCGGGCACCGCTCGGCCGAGCGAACACGCCACCTGGAAGATGCCGTTGGAGAGGAACTCGTCCTCGATCCAGCCGCTGACCCTTCCGGGCGGGGCGGCGGGGCCCGTACTGCGGTTGTTGCGCTTGGTATTGCAGTTGCCGGTGTGCGGGAACCAGTAGAACTCGAAGTGCTCGTTCTCGGCGACCAGCTCGTCGAAGCCGGCCGTGACCCGGTCGAAGCTCATCGGTTCCTCACGGGCCGTCAGCAGGAAGACCGGTTCCACGGCGAAGGTGATCGCCGTGACGACCCCCAGGGCGCCGAGCCCGATCCGGGCGACGGCGAAGATGTCGGCATTCTCCTTCTCCGAACAGGTCAACACCGTGCCGTCGGCCGTGACCAGTTCGAGGGCACGGATCTGCGCGGATATGGACGCCGAGTCCCGGCCGGTGCCGTGGGTGCCGGTCGAGGTGGCCCCGGCGACCGTCTGCTCCATGATGTCGCCCATGTTGGTGAGCGACAGGCCCTCCCGTGCCAGGGCGGTGTTCAGCCGCTTCAGCGGAGTGCCGGCCTCGACGGTCACGGTCATCGCCGCACGGTCGATCTCCCGGATGCCGGTGAGGAGATCGGGACGGATCAGCACGCCGTCGGTGGCCGCCGTCGCGGTGAAGGAGTGTCCGGTGCCGACCGGCTTCACCCTCAGGCCGTCCTCGGACGCCCGGCGCAGCACTTCGGCGAGCTCCGCCACGGAGGCGGGGGACACGGCTCGTACCGGACGCGAGCTGACATTCCCCGCCCAGTTACGCCACGCGCTCGTCGTCCGTGCGTCGGTTTCGGTCATCTTCCGCGCGCCCTTCCGTAGGAACCGGCCCGCTGAGCCGGCGATATCCCAGGAACGCCACCGCGGCCGCGAGTGCTCCCGCCACGGCAGGCACCGCGTACCCCGCCTCGGCCCCGGACGCGTCGACCACCCAGCCGGCGGCCGAGGAGCCGAGCGCCACACCGACGGCGAGCCCGGTGCTGGTCCAGGTCATGCCCTCGGTCAGTTTCGTGCGCGGTACGTGCTGCTCGACGAGGGCCATGGTGGTGACCATCGTCGGTGCGATGGCGAGGCCCGCGACAAAGAGCGCCACGGCCAGAAACGGGAGGCTCCCGGCCAGTTGGAGGGGGATCATACTCACGGCCATCGCGCACACGCCCACCAGCCAACGGTTGGACGCCTTCCCCTTGAGGCGCAGCAGGCCGAAAACGGCGCCGGCCAGGCAGGAGCCCAGCGCGTACACGGCCAGCACGAGGCTCGCCGCGGCCTTGTGGCCCTGTTCCTCGGCGAACGCCACCGTCACCACGTCGACCGCCCCGAAGATCGCACCGGTCGCCACGAACGTCACCACGAGCACCTGGAGGCCCCGGGCGCGCAGCGCGGTGCCGCCGGTGTGCTGCTCGCGAGGATGCGGCACCGGCTCGGTGGCGCGCTGCGCGGTCAACCAGAAGACGCCGACCAGCAGGAACCCGGCCGCGATGAGCGGCCCAGCCTCCGGGAACCAGGCGGTGGACAGGCCGATCGAGATGATCGGCCCGAAGATGAAGCACACCTCGTCGACGATCGACTCCCACGAGTACGCGGTGTGCAGCTGCTGCGGCGAACCGCGGTAGATCTCCGCCCAGCGCGCCCGGATCATCGAACCCACGCTGGGGACGCAGCCCGCGCCCGCCGCGAAGACGAAGAGCGACCAGTCCGGCAGCCGCTGCTGCGCGCAGATCAGCAGACCGGCCACCGCCGCCAGCGCGACGAAGGTGGCGGGACGCAGAACGCGGCGCTGCCCGTGCCGGTCGACGAGCCGGGAGATCTGCGGTCCGACCACCGCCGCCGACATCGCCAGCGTCGCGGAGAGCGCACCGGCGAGCCCATAACGGCCGGTGAGCTGCGAAACCATGGTCACCACACCGATGCCCATCATGGACAGCGGCATACGGCCGAGGAATCCGGCCGCCGAGAACCCCTTGGTGCCGGGGGCGGCGAAAATCGCGCGGTAGGGACTGGGCAAGGAAGGCTCCGGAACAGCGTGATCGCACGCGCCTGTAATGCGTGAATGTGGCCGGTACAGCTTACGGTCGGGTCGGCCGGTCCGACACAGGGGTCGGCCGGGGAACCGAACGTCGGTTGGAGCGCTGTCCGAGGCGAGTGGCAGGATCGCTGTCATGTCCGATCTGCGCGATCCCGCTCCCTACGACGCCCTGCTGCTGCTCTCCTTCGGCGGCCCCGAAGGCCCGGACGACGTGGTCCCGTTCCTGGCGAACGTGACCCGTGGCCGTGGCATCCCCGAGGAGCGGCTGAAGGAGGTCGGCAAGCACTACTTCCTGTTCGGCGGCGTCAGCCCGATCAACGCCCAGAACAGAGCCCTGCTGGACGCCCTGCGCGGGGACTTCGCGGAGCACGGACTCGACCTGCCGGTGTACTGGGGCAACCGCAACTGGGCGCCGTACCTCACCGACACCCTGCGCGAGATGGTCAAGGACGGGCACCGCCGCGTCGCCGTCCTCGCCACCAGCGCCTACGCCTCGTACTCGGGCTGCCGGCAGTACCGCGAGAACCTTGCCGAGTCACTGGCCGCCCTGGGGGCCGAGGGCCTGCCCGTGCCGCGGGTCGACAAGCTCCGGCACTACTTCAACCATCCCGGATTCGTACGGCCCATGGTGGACGGTGTCCTCGCCTCCCTGGCCGATCTCCCCGAGGACGTACGGGCCGGGGCACACCTCGCGTTCACCACGCACTCCATCCCCACCTCCGCCGCCGACACCTCCGGCCCGGTGGAGGAGCACGGCGACGGCGGAGCCTATGTCGCCGAGCACCTGGACGTCGCCCGCCTGATCGTCGACGCGGTGCGCGAGGAGACCGGCGTCGAGCACCCCTGGCAGCTCGTCTACCAGTCGCGCAGTGGCGCCCCGCACATCCCGTGGCTGGAGCCCGACATCTGCGACCACCTGGAGACGCTGCACGGAGACGGCGTCCCCGCCGTGGTGATGGCCCCCATCGGTTTCGTCTCGGACCACATGGAAGTGCTGTACGACCTCGACACGGAGGCCACCGCGAAGGCCGCCGAGCTCGGGCTTCCGGTGCGCAGGTCCGCGACCGTGGGGGCGGATCCGCGGTTCGCCGCGGCCGTGCGCGACCTGGTGCTGGAGCGCGCCGCCACCGAACAGGGGCGTGGCGCGCAGCGGTGCGCGCTGGGAGCGCTCGGCCCGAGCCATGACCTCTGCCCGGTCGGCTGCTGTCCGGCCCGGGCCGTCAAGCCCGCCGCCGCAGGCGCCGACAGCCCGTACGCGTAGCCCCTGCCGTTTGCCTGGAGACCCTGGAGCATCGTGACCGACCCGAACCTGTCCGACCTGCTCGACCTCGCCCTGGAGGCCGCCCGCCGCGCCGGTGCGCTGCTGCGCGACGGCCGCCCCGCCGACCTGGGCGTGGCCGCGACCAAGTCCAGCCCGATCGACGTCGTCACCGAGATGGACATCGCCGCCGAGAAGCTGATCACCGGCTTCCTGACCGAGCGCCGCCCCCGGGACGGCTTTCTCGGCGAGGAGGGGGCAAGTGCCGAGGGCAGCAGCGGTATCCGCTGGGTCATCGACCCGCTCGACGGCACCGTGAACTACCTGTACGGACTGCCCACGTGGGCCGTCTCCATCGCCGCCGAACGGGACGGCGAGCGGGTCGTGGGTGTCGTGGAGGCCCCGATGCGCCGTGAGACGTACCAGGCGGTGCTCGGCGCAGGCGCCCACGCGAAGGGCGGCGTGTACGGCGAGGGCGCCGCACTGCGCTGCCGGCCCGCGCCGCCGCTCGACCAGGCGCTCGTCTCGACCGGCTTCAACTACGTCGGCCACGTCCGTGCGCACCAGGCGGACGTGGCCCAGCAGCTGATCCCGCGGCTGCGCGACATCCGGCGCAGCGGTTCCGCCGCGGTGGACCTCTGCGATGTGGCCGCGGGGCGCCTCGACGGCTACTACGAGCGCGGGCTCCATCCGTGGGACCTGGCGGCCGGTGACCTCATCGCCCGCGAGGCGGGGGCGTACACCGGCGGCCGTCCCGGGCGGCCCGCCGACGGAGACCTGACGGTCGCCGCGACGCCGGGTGTCTTCGAGCCGCTGCAGGCCCTGCTGGAGGAGCTCGGCGCCTGGCACGACTAGAACTCTTCCCGGCGCGCGAGGAGGGCCTCTGACGCCGGATACGGCGTCAGAGGCCCTCCTCGCGCGGCTCAGGCGCTGGTGGCGCCGATTTCGACGCCGTGCTCGGCGGCGAGGCGGTGCAGGTCGTCCAGCTCGCCCTGCTCGACATCCGCGAGGAAGTCGTCGCCCGTCTCCCGAGCTTTCGTGAGGTCGGACTCGGTGGTCTTGATGCGTTGCAGCAGACCGGCGGTGAAAGCGTCCATAATGCGCCCCCTCATCGTGGGTCGGTGGCACGGGGGTGTGCCCGGGTTTCCCTCCGCACGGAGGCGGTAGGGCGGGTGATCACGCGCTCTCCGGGGACGGAGTGGCCTGTGGCACGCCACATTCGAGGCGTGATCGCGGGTGTGCATGCGTCCTCCCCGGCACCAAGCTCAGAGAAACCTCAACTGGCCCGGAAATCCTGTGGATTCCCCGGGGCCGGGGCGGGCGAGCGCCGCCTTACCTCCGGTTTATGCGCGTTGCGGGCAGGATGGAGCAGCACAGACCGATGCTGATGAGCGGCCGCATCACGGACCGTGGGCGCATCGAGACGTTCTGAAGTTACCTATCTAGTGAAGTTTCTAAGGAAGGACAGCGCCGTGCGCGTACTCGTCGTGGAGGACGAGCAGCTGCTCGCCGATGCGGTGGCCACCGGATTGCGCCGTGAGGCCATGGCCGTCGATGTCGTATACGACGGTGCCGCGGCCGTGGAACGCGTCGAGGTCAACGACTACGACGTCGTGGTGCTGGACCGGGACCTCCCCCTGGTGCACGGCGACGACGTCTGTCGGCGGATCGTCGAGCTGGGCATGCCCACCCGAGTGCTCATGCTCACCGCGTCCGGGGACGTCAGCGACCGGGTGGAGGGGCTGGAGCTGGGCGCCGACGACTATCTGCCCAAGCCGTTCGCCTTCAGCGAGCTCACCGCGCGGGTGCGGGCGCTGGGCCGGCGGACGACGGTGGCGCTGCCGCCCGTCCTGGAGCGCGCCGGGATCAAGCTCGACCCCAACCGCCGCGAGGTCTTCCGGGGCGAGACCGAGATCCAGCTCGCGCCGAAGGAATTCGCCGTGCTGGAGGTCCTGATGCGCAGCGAGGGCGCGGTCGTCTCGGCCGAGCAGCTGCTGGAGAAGGCCTGGGACGAGAACACCGACCCGTTCACCAATGTCGTCCGCGTCACCGTCATGACGCTGCGTCGCAAGCTCGGCGAGCCGCCGGTGATCGTCACCGTGCCCGGCTCCGGCTACCGGATCTGAGCGCCGATGCCCAGCGTCCCGGCGCCCCCGACGGCGCCCCCGAAGCCCACCTGGGAGCCCAAACAGCAGGAGCCGCCCTACTGGCTGCGTCCGACCATCCGTATACGGCTCACGCTGCTCTACGGCGGCATGTTCCTGATCGCGGGCATCCTGCTGCTCTCGATCATCTACATGCTGGCCGCCCAGGCCCTCCATGTGGGCAGCGAGCTGCCGTTCAAGATCGTGAGCGGCCAGGTCACCAGCGACGTCTGCAACTTCAACGCGAAGTCCACGCCCGACGCCTTCAACGCGGCCATGAACACCTGTGTCAACCACCAGCGCCAGCGTGCGCTGGACACCCTCCTGAACCGGTCGCTGCTGGCCCTGGTCGGCCTCAGCGTCATCGCCTTCGCCTTCGGCTACGCCATGGCGGGCCGGGTGCTCTCCCCGCTGGGCCGGATCACCCGCACCGCCCGCCGGGTGGCCGGAACCGATCTGTCGCGCCGGATCGAGCTGGACGGCCCGGACGATGAGCTGAAGGAGCTCGCCGACACCTTCGACGAGATGCTCGACCGCCTTGAGCGGGCCTTCACCGCCCAGCAGAGATTCGTCGGGAACGCGTCGCACGAACTGCGCACCCCGCTCGCCATCAACCGCACGCTGCTGGAGGTCCATCTCTCCGATCCCCAGGCCCCGCCGGAGCTGAAACAGCTGGGCAAGACCCTGCTGGCCACCAACGAGCGCAGCGAGCAGCTGGTCGAGGGCCTGCTGCTGCTCGCCCGCAGTGACAACCAGATCGTCGAGCGCAAACCCGTCGACCTCGCCGAGGTGGCCTCGCGTGCGATCGACCAGACGCGCGGCGAGGCCGAGGAGCGCGGCGTGGAGATCCGCGGCGAGCGGGCCCCCGCCGTCGTCCAGGGCAACGGCGTCCTGCTGGAACGGATCGCGCTGAACCTCGTACAGAACGCCGTGCGCTACAACGTCCCGGAGCAGGGCTGGGTGGAGGTCACCACCGAGCTGCAGTCCGGCCAGGCCCTGCTGGTGGTCTCGAACACGGGACCCGTGGTGCCCGCCTACGAGATCGACAACCTCTTCGAGCCCTTCAGGCGGCTCCGTACGGAGCGAACGGGCAGCGACAAGGGGGTGGGGCTCGGCCTGTCGATCGCGAGGTCCGTGGCGCGCGCTCACGGCGGCCGCATCCTCGCGGAACCCCGCGAGGGGGGTGGTCTTGTGATGCGTGTCTCACTGCCGGTCTGACGGGCCGGGCGGAGCGATCCGCACACGAATTACGTGTTCGCTTTGAGCGGAATTTTCGGGACCCGCGCCAAAGTGGACGTGTGTGATCGATCACAGGAGCGAATTCAGGCACGTCAACGCTCCGTGATCAGGGCCTTCACCGGAAAACCCGCAAAAGTCGGGGTTTTCGGGGGTCGATATCACGGGAAGTACACGGGGTGGCGCCCGTGAAGCGCGATACCGGGACCGTGTACGGTCCCCATCGCCACCCAAGCCGACCGCTCACGAGCGGTCCTTTTGGGTGTCGATTGAGTAACAGACCTTGATGTGAGGCAAAATCTCCGCCTCGGGTCGGGCACAAGTCCGGCCTCTCACGCGTTACGTGCGCTGAGACACCGCAGACACCCAGAGGGGGAGAGCGACATGGCAACGGATTACGACACCCCACGCAAGACCGATGACGACGTCGACCAGGACAGCCTTGAAGAGCTCAAGGCGCGCCGGAGCGACAAGACGGCGTCCGCCGTCGACGTCGACGAGTTCGACGCGGCCGAAGGACTGGAGCTGCCCGGCGCAGACCTGTCCAACGAAGAACTGGCCGTAAGGGTCCTGCCCAAGCAAGCCGACGAGTTCACGTGCATGAGCTGCTTCCTCGTGCACCACAGGAGCCAGCTTGCACGCGAGAAGAACGGCCAGCCGATCTGCCGCGACTGCGACTAGGTCGGGCCGACCGTGGCAGGCGACACACCGTTCCGGAAGCGACGCTTGCGGCGCACATGGTCGTCGGAGGCGAATCAGGGCGGCACAGGCCTGGCAGAAGGCGTAGCAGCGCCTGCTGAGCGGTCCGCCCTGCCACCCTCCCGGGGTGAGCGGGACGACGAGCGGGGCCGGTGGGCCTCGCTCGAAGCAGTCACGGCAGCCGAAGGAAGAGAAGAAGTCGACACGGCCGATGGGGCCGGACAGGTCGACAGGACGGAGCCCGTGACCGGGGCAGGCCGTCTGAGTTCAGTGAAACGGGGAGCACGCAAGGGCGGGGAGAGCGCCAGGGCCGCGATCGGTCATATCGCCGACCTGATCATCCAGAACGCTCCCCGCATCCCTGTGCGTGATCTCGCCACCCTGCGCAAGCAGTTCCCGGGCCTCGGGCCCGAGGAGCTCGCCGACAAGCTCATCGCAGGGGCGAGCAAAGCCACCGCAACCGTCGGTGCCGGTATCGGCGCGGCGGCCATGATGCCCGTACCGCCCGCCATGCTCGCCGAGCTGGCGGCGGAGATCAGCGGCGTGGCCGCGATCGAGATGAAGCTCATCGCCGAGCTGTACGAGGTCTACGGGCTGCGCCCACCGGGCGGCCTCACCCAGCGTTCCGGCGCCTACCTCACGTCCTGGACGGAGGAGCGCGGCATCGACGTCACCCACCCGGCGACGGTCGACGCGGCGCTGGGCGGCCGGATGAAGCGTGAGCTGCGCCAGCAGATCGCAAAGCGCATGGTGCGCGATCTGCCGAATCTCGTCCCGTTCCTGGTCGGCGCCGCCGTCGGCGCGATGATGAACCGGCGCGACACCAGAAAGCTCGCCGAACGGGTCAGAAAGGACCTGCGCAAGCGCCAGATCCCCTGGGACCGGCTTCCGCCGCAGCCTCCGCTGGAGCGGCCGGGCCTCCACCGCGAGGAACCGCAAGGAACTACCGGGCGAGCTGAAGAGCCAGGGCCTCTCTAAGCTCGTACCGCGCTGAGCGCCGCGACCAGGGCCTGCGGCTCGCGGGTCGAGAGATAGACGTACGGCGTCGGGTCCTGCGGGTCTGTGATCTCCACCCGGACCGCCGTCGGGATGTAGCTGCGCAGCAGCATGAACGCGCGGGTGTCCGCCTTGTACGAGCGCCACGCGCGGGCCTCCTCCGCGTCCAGCACCTCGGCGTCGCCGAGCGCCGTCAGCGGAATCCGCGCGTCACCGGCCACCAGGGCGCCCGCGACCACGCGGATCCTGGCCGAGCCGTAGGAGCTCACCGCGACCGCCGACAGGGCCGTCCCGCCCACCAGGCCGGCCAGCAGCGGCAGCGTGCCGAGCGGCAGCAGCATCAGGGCACAGGCGATGCCGACCAGGAAGGCGATGAGCCACCACGAACGGGGCGCGGTCAGTCGTTCGTCGAAGGGCGGGGTGGAAGGCTGCATGGACCCAAGCTTGGCACGGCGCGACCCCCGGGTGGCCGCGCGGGTAAGGTCTGCGCCTGTGAGTGGAACATCTGCGGCTCTGAAGCCCCCGGTCGGCGCGGTGAAACCGGTCCGACACCCCGAAGCCCCGGCCCCCGGCGAACTCCTCGGCGCGCACTACGAACACTGTTTCGGCTGCGGCGAAGGACAGCAGCACGGGCTGCACCTCCAGGCGCGGGCCGGTGAGGGGGTCGGTGTCACCGCCGAGTTCACCGTGCAGGCAGCCCACCAGGGTGCCCCGGGCCTGGCACACGGGGGCATTCTGACCACTGCGCTGGACGAGACGCTCGGCTCGCTGAACTGGCTGCTGCGGGTGATCGCGGTGACCGGGCGGCTGGAGACCGACTTCGTGCTTCCGGTCCCGGTGGACACCGTGCTGCACCTCGACGCCGAGGTCACCGCGGTGCACGGCCGGAAGATCTACTCCCGGGCGACCGGCCGGATCGGCGGGCCGGACGGACCCGTGGCGGTCCGCGCCGAGGCCCTCTTCATCGAGGTCAAGGTCGACCACTTCATCGAGAACGGCCGCCCGGCCGAGATCCAGGCAGCGATGGCCGACCCGGACCAGGTCAAGCGCGCTCGCGCGTTCGAGGTGAACCCCTGATGCGCCGTCCCGTTGATGTCCTGATCCGCCGTGTCGACCCGGATGTGCCGATTCCGGCCTATGGGCACCCGGGCGACGCCGGGGTCGATCTGGTGACCAACGAGGCTGTCGAGCTCGGCCCGGGTGAGCGGGCCGTGCTGCCCACCGGGGTGTCGATCGCGCTGCCCGACGGATACGCCGCGTTCGTGCACCCGCGGTCCGGCCTCGCCGCACGCTGCGGTGTCGCACTCGTGAATGCCCCGGGGACGGTTGATGCCGGGTACCGTGGAGAGATCAAGGTGATCGTCATCAACCTCGACCCGCGCGAGCCCGTGCGGTTCGAGCGGTTCGACCGGATTGCCCAACTGGTCGTTCAGCAGGTCGAGAAGGTGCGCTTCCACGAGGTGGCGGAGCTTCCCGGCTCGGCTCGCGGCGAGGGAGGCTTCGGTTCCACCGGAGGCCACGCTTCCGGTGATGTTGATGGCGTCAGGGGCGGGAATACCCAGGGCGGGAACAGCTACGCTTCGGTCGTACCCGACCGGGAAGGACAGTGACGTGTTCGGACGTCGCAAGAAGAGTGGTTCCGCCGAGGACGTGGCGGACGAAGCGCGCGAGGCCGAGCAGGTCGTCGACGAGCTCGATGACGCCGATGGGGCCGACAGCGGCTCGCGTCGGGTGAATCTTCCGCCGGCGCCGCGGCCGGACGGACCGTGGGACATCACCGAGGTCTCCAAGCCCGGCGAGGGCCGGGTCGACCTGGGCGGCATCTTCGTGCCCGGTGTCGAGGGCATGGAGCTGCGCGTCGAGGTGGCCGGTGACGCGATCGTCGCGGCGACCGTGGTGCTGCGCGACAGCGCCATCCAGCTGCAGGCCTTCGCCGCCCCCAAGAAGGAGGGCATCTGGGGCGAGGTCCGCGAGGAGATCGCCTCGGGCATCACCCAGCAGGGCGGGATCATCGACGAGGTCGAGGGTCCGCTGGGCTGGGAGCTCCGAGCCCAGGTCCCCGTACAGCTCCCGGACGGGACGAACGGCGTGCAGCTGGTGCGCTTCGTCGGCGTCGACGGGCCGCGCTGGTTCCTCCGCGGAGTGATCTCCGGCCAGGGCGCCGTGCAGCCGGAGGCGGCGGGGCTGCTGGAGACGGTCTTCCGGGACACCGTGGTCGTCCGTGGCGAGGGCCCGATGGCGCCGCGCGACCCGATCGTCCTCAAGCTCCCCGACGACGCCCAGATGGTGCCCGAGGGCGTCCAGCAGGAGAGCCAGGAGGGCTCGAAGTTCTCCGGAGGCATGGGCCAGCTCCAGCGCGGACCCGAGATCACCGAGGTGCGCTGAGCCGAGCCGGACAGCCACCCGGTACAGCTTCGGCCGGTGGGCCGTACCCCTTCTCGAGGGGTACGGCCCACCGGCCTTTCTGCGTCCCGGGTCGGCTCCGAAGAGCGCACAAACGGGGTGCGTATGGGGCGCGTATGGGGCACGTATGCGGGCCGTCAAGGGCTCGGCGTTCCCCGTAAGGAAGCCATCAACGCAGGCCGCGATGGATTTGGCGCGAGGTTTGCTCAAGAGGTCCGAGAATCCGTACCTCAGCTAGGAGCACACGATGGCCGACGTGGCCTTCGTCCTCACCACGATCGCGGTGTTCGCGTTGGTGGCTCTCATCGCCAAGGGGGTGGCCAAGCTGTGACCGCCGAAAACGTCGTCGGCCTCGTCGTGGCCGTTGCCCTGCTGGGCTATCTCGTCCTCGCCCTCCTGTACCCGGAGAGGTTCTGAGCCCGATATGAGCCCCGTCCTCGCCGGCGTGCTCCAGGTCCTCGCGCTCGTTGCGGCGCTGGGACTGGCGTACCGACCGCTCGGTGACCACATGGCCGGCGTCTACTCCTCGAAGAAGCACCTTCGCGTCGAGAAGTGGATGTACAAGGCCATCGGCGCCGATCCGAACACGGAGATGCGCTGGCCCGCGTATCTCCGTGGGGTGCTCGCCTTCTCCGCGGTGAGTGTTCTCTTCCTCTACCTGCTCCAGCGACTCCAGGGCAGTCTGCCCGGTTCGCTGGGCTTCTCCTCGATCGACCCGGACCAGGCGTTCAACACGGCGGCGTCGTTCGTCGCGAACACCAACTGGCAGTCGTACGCGGGCGAGCAGGCCATGGGTCACGTCGTCCAGACCGGCGGCCTCGCGGTGCAGAACTTCGTTTCGGCCGCCGTCGGCATCGCCGTCGCCGTCGCGCTCGTACGGGGCTTCGCCGGCTCGCGTACCGGTGAACTCGGCAATTTCTGGGCCGACCTGGTGCGCGGCACCGTGCGCGTCCTGCTGCCGATCTCCGTGGTCGGCGCGTTGGTGCTGGTCGCCTGCGGTGCCATTCAGAACTTCGCCGGCATCCATGAGGTCGGCCAGTTCATGGGCGGCTCGCAGCAGTGGAACGGTGGCGCCGTGGCCTCCCAGGAGGTCATCAAGGAGCTGGGTACGAACGGCGGCGGCTACTTCAACGCCAACTCGGCCCACCCGTTCGAGAACCCCAACGGGCTGTCCAACCTGTTCGAGATCTTCCTGATCCTGGTCATTCCGTTCGCGCTGACGCGGACGTTCGGCCGGATGGTCGGCTCGCTCAGGCAGGGTTACGCGATCCTGGCGGCGATGGGCGTCATCTGGCTGGGTTTCACGTCCCTGATGATGTGGACCGAATTTGCCCACCACGGACCCGCCTTCGATATCGCGGGCGGGGCGATGGAGGGCAAGGAGACCCGGTTCGGGATCGCCGGTTCGTCGATCTTCGCCGTGGCCACCACGCTCACTTCGACCGGTGCGGTGAACTCGTTCCACTCCTCGTACACGGGATTCGGAGGCGGGATCACGATGCTGGGCATGCAGCTCGGCGAGATCGCGCCCGGCGGTGTCGGCTCCGGCCTCTACGGCATGCTGATCATGGCGATCATCGCGGTGTTCATCGCGGGTCTGATGGTCGGCCGTACGCCCGAGTACCTCGGCAAGAAGATCGGCACCCGCGAGATCAAGCTCGCGGCCTGCTACATCCTGATCACCCCGGCGCTGGTGCTCTGCTTCACCGCCGCGGCGATGGCCCTGCCCACCCCGCCCCACTCGATGCTGAATTCCGGCCCGCACGGATTCTCCGAGGTGCTGTACGCGTACACCTCGGCCGCGAACAACAACGGTTCGGCGTTCGCCGGGCTGAACGCGGACACGCAGTGGTTCAACACGACGACCGGTCTCGCGATGTTGCTGGGCCGGTTCCTGCCGATGGTGTTCGTACTGGCGCTGGCCGGCTCGCTCGCCGGGCAGAAGCCCGTACCGGCGACCGTGGGAACCCTGGGCACGCACAAGCCGCTCTTCAGCGGGCTGCTGGTCGGCACCGTCCTGATCATCACCGGGCTGACCTACTTCCCGGCCCTGGCACTGGGGCCGCTGGCCGAAGGGCTGGCGTCATGACCACCCGTACGAAGCAAGAGGACTCGATGCCCACTGCCACAACCACCCGGGCACCGCACCAGGACACGCCCACGGGTCACCAGAGCGAAGGACGCGTCGGCGGGGGCCTGTTCGACCCCAAGCAGCTGCTGAAGTCCTTTCCCGACGCGGTACGCAAGCTCGACCCCCGGGTGATGGTCAAGTCCCCGGTGATGTTCGTGGTGCTGATCGGTTCGGTGTTCACCACCGTGCTGGCCTGCCTGGACCCGGGCGACTGGTTCGGCTGGGCGATCGCCGGCTGGCTGTGGCTGACCACGATCTTCGCCAACCTGGCGGAGGCGGTCGCCGAGGGCCGCGGCAAGGCGCAGGCCGACACCCTGCGCAAGGCCAAGACCGACACCGTGGCCCGGCGGATGACCGGCAGGGACGAGGAGCGGGTGCCGGGCACCGAGCTGTGCGTCGGTGATCTGGTGGTCTGCGAGGCCGGCGACATCATTCCCGGCGACGGAGACGTCGTCGAGGGTGTCGCGAGCGTGGACGAGTCCGCGATCACGGGGGAGTCGGCGCCGGTCATCCGGGAGTCCGGCGGCGACCGCAGTGCCGTCACCGGCGGTACGAAGGTGCTCTCCGACCGGATCGTCATCAAGATCACCACCAAGCCCGGCGAGACCTTCATCGACCGGATGATCGCCCTCGTCGAGGGCGCCGCCCGGCAGAAGACGCCCAACGAGATCGCGCTGAACATCCTGCTCGCGTCCCTCACCATCGTCTTCCTGTTCGCCGTCGTCACCCTCCAGCCCTTCGCGATCCACGCCGGCCAGCAGCAGTCGGTGATCGTGCTGACCGCCCTGCTGGTCTGCCTGATCCCGACGACCATCGGCGCCCTGCTTTCCGCGATCGGCATCGCCGGCATGGACCGGCTGGTGCAGCGCAATGTGCTCGCGATGTCGGGGCGTGCCGTGGAGGCCGCCGGAGACGTCTCGACCCTGCTGCTCGACAAGACCGGCACCATCACGCTCGGCAACCGGCAGGCCGCCGAGTTCGTTCCCGTCAAGGGCACGACCGAGGCCGAGCTGGCGGACGCGGCCCAGTTGTCCTCACTGGCCGACGAGACGCCCGAGGGCCGCTCGATCGTCGTACTCGCCAAGGAGAAGTACGGGCTGCGCGAACGCCATCAGGGCGAGCTGCGGCAGGCCGAGTGGGTCGCCTTCACCGCCCAGACACGGATGTCGGGTGTGGACGTCGACGGACACAGGGTCCGCAAGGGCGCGACCGGTTCGGTCGTCGCCTGGGTAAAGGGGCGGGGCGGCAGTGTCTCGCCGGACACGCAGGCGCTCACCGACCGGATCGCCGAGGCAGGCGGCACGCCGTTGCTGGTGGCACTGGAGGACGAGCACGGCGCCCGCGTCCTGGGCGTCATCCACCTCAAGGATGTCGTCAAGGAGGGCATGCGGGAGCGGTTCGACGAGCTGCGCCGCATGGGCATCAGGACGGTCATGATCACCGGCGACAACCCGCTGACAGCGAAGGCCATTGCCGAGGAGGCGGGGGTCGACGACTTCCTCGCCGAGGCCACGCCCGAGGACAAGATGGCCCTCATCAAGCGGGAGCAGGCGGGCGGCAAGCTCGTCGCGATGACGGGCGACGGCACCAACGACGCGCCCGCGCTGGCCCAGGCGGACGTCGGTGTGGCCATGAACACCGGAACCTCGGCCGCCAAGGAGGCCGGGAACATGGTGGACCTGGACTCCAACCCGACCAAGCTGATCGAGATCGTCGAGATCGGAAAACAGCTGCTCATCACCCGTGGCGCGCTGACGACGTTCTCGATCGCCAACGACGTCGCGAAGTACTTCGCGATCATCCCGGCGATGTTCGCGGTGGTCTACCCGGGCCTGGACAGGCTCAACATCATGCGGTTGTCCTCGCCCCAGTCCGCGATCCTGTCCGCCGTCGTCTTCAACGCGCTGATCATCATCGCGCTGGTCCCGCTCGCCCTGAAGGGCGTGCGCTACCGGCCCAGCAGTGCCGACTCGATGCTCCGGCGCAACCTCGGGATCTACGGACTCGGCGGACTGGTCGCCCCGTTCATCGGCATCAAGATCATGGACCTGGTCATCTCCCTCATCCCCGGGCTGAACTGAATTTAGGAATCGGCTGATCCGCCATGAACAACTCCGTAGCAAACACCGCCCGGTTGCTCTGGGCCGGGTTGCGTGCCCTGCTCGTCCTCACCGTCGTCTGCGGCGTGCTCTACCCGCTCGCCGTCACCGGTGTCGCCCAGGGCATCTTCCCCGACCAGGCCAACGGCTCCGAGATCACCGCGAACGGCAAGGTCGTCGGCTCCGAACTCATCGGCCAGCGCTACGACCTGCCGCTGAAGAAGGGGCAGCGGACCGCGGCCCCGGACCTCAGGTGGTTCCAGCCGCGCCCGTCCAACGGCCTCGGCGCCAACAGCGTCAATACCCAGTACAAGCTGATCCTTTCCGGCGCGACCAACCGCTCCGGCGACAACAAGGAACTCATCGACTGGGTCACCGCCGCCAAGGCCGCCGTCGTCAAGGACAACTCCGTCCCCGGCCACCCCATCAGCCCCACCGACGTGCCAGCCGATGCCGTCACCTCCTCGGGCTCCGGCCTCGACCCCGCCATCTCCCCGGCGTACGCACAGCTCCAGGTGCGCCGCGTCGCCGAGCGCAACCACCTCGGTGTCGCCCAGGTGGAGAAGCTCGTCGAGCAGCACACGGACGGCCGGATTCTCGGCTTCGTGGGAGAGCCGCGGGTCAACGTCCTCCAGCTCAACATCGCGCTCGAGCAGCTGGTGAACAAGGGCTGAGAACCTTCAGGAGGCTCGGGGAGCCTGACGACACCACGGTGCCGTCAGGCTCCTTCGGCGCTCCTCGAGTGCGCCGGTCCACGCGGCCGGCGCACTGCTGGGGCCGGCGGACCGGGTGCTGGAGCTGAGCGACGGGCACATCGTCGAGCACGAGTAACGGGGGAGAAGGCGACGCCGCCCGCTAGGCCGGGCCGCCGGGCCTCGGTCCGGGCGTCAGAATCCTGTCAATTCGGTCCCTCACCCCACCCCCCGCCCCATATGTCGGGAATCCTCGGGGTAGCTTCGAATCGGCTGCCGCATCGGCCGCAGCCGGTTCAGAGAAGACAATGGGGCCATGGCACGCGGCAAGCTTCGGATCTACCTGGGTGCGGCACCCGGCGTCGGCAAGACGTACGCGATGCTCTCCGAGGCCCACCGGCGCGTGGAGCGGGGCACCGACTGCGTCGTCGCCTTCGTGGCACACCACGACCGCCCGCGCACCGAGGTGATGCTGCACGGCCTGGAGCAGATCCGGCGGCGCGAGATCGAGTACCGCTCCGCCGTCTTCACCGAGATGGACGTCGACGCGGTACTGGAGCGCGCCCCGGCCGTCGCCCTGGTGGACGAACTGGCGCACACCAATGTGCCGGGCTCCCGCAACGCCAAGCGCTGGCAGGACGTCGAAGAGCTCCTCCAGGCCGGCATCGACGTGATCTCCACCGTCAACATCCAGCACCTGGAGTCGCTCGGTGACGTCGTCGAAGCGATAACCGGCGTACGTCAGCGCGAGACCGTCCCCGACGAGGTCGTCCGCAGGGCCGACCAGCTCGAACTCGTCGACATGTCGCCCCAGGCCCTGCGCCGCCGGATGGCCCACGGCAACATCTACAAGCCGGACCGGATCGACGCGTCCCTGTCCAACTACTTCCGCCCCGGCAATCTGACCGCCCTGCGCGAGCTGGCCCTCCTCTGGGTCGCCGACCGGGTCGACGAATACCTTCAGCAGTACCGCGGCGAGCACAACATCCGCACCACCTGGCAGGCCCGCGAACGAATCGTCGTCGGGCTCACCGGCGGCCCCGAAGGCCGTACGCTCATCCGCCGCGCGTCCCGGATGGCGGCCAAGGGCTCCGGCAGCGAGATCCTCGCCGTCTACATCGCCCGCAGCGACGGACTGACCTCCGCCTCGCCCAAGGAGCTCGCTGTCCAGCGCACCCTGGTGGAGGACCTCGGCGGCACGTTCCACCATGTCATCGGCGACGACATACCGTCGGCGCTCCTCGAATTCGCCCGTGGGGTGAACGCCACGCAGATCGTCCTCGGCTCCAGCCGCCGCAAGGCCTGGCAGTACATCTACGGACCGGGCGTGGGCGCCACGGTCGCCCGTGAGTCCGGCCCCGACCTCGACGTCCACATCGTCACCCACGAAGAGGTCGCCAAGGGCCGCGGGCTGCCCATCGCCCGCGGCGCCCGGCTGGGCCGGGCCCGGATCATCTGGGGCTGGCTGGTCGGGGTGGGCGGCCCGGCCCTTCTCACGCTGCTCCTGATCGGCCTGGACAGCGGCCCCGGGCTCGCCAACGACGTCCTGCTGTTCCTCTTCATGACCGTAGCGGCGGCCCTGATCGGCGGGTTGCTGCCGGCCCTCGCCTCGGCCGCCGTGGGCTCGCTGCTGCTGAACTACTGGTTCACCCCGCCCACCCATACGCTGACCGTCCAGGATCCGGAGAACTTCGTCGCCATCGTGATCTTCTTCGCGGTGGCCGTCTCGGTCGCCTCGGTCGTCGATCTGGCGGCCCGCCGTACCCACCAGGCGGCCCGGCTGCGCGCCGAATCGGAGATCCTCTCCTTCCTGGCCGGCAGCGTGCTGCGCGGCGAGACCACCCTGGACGCGCTCCTGGACCGGGTCCGCGAGACCTTCGGCATGGAGTCCGTCGCCCTGCTGGAGCGGCAGAGCGACGTCGATCCGTGGACCTGCGCCGGGAGCGTCGGGCCGGCCCCGGTGGCCCGGCCGGACGACGCCGACGTGGACATGCCCGTCGGTGACCACATGGCGCTCGCGCTCTCCGGCCGGGTGCTGCCCGCCGAGGACCGCCGGGTGCTCGGCGCGTTCGCCGCCCAGGCCGCCGTCGTGCTGGACCGGCAGCGCCTGGTCGGCCAGGCGGAGCAGGCCCGGCGGCTCGCCGAGGGGAACCGGATCAGGACCGCGCTCCTCGCCGCAGTCAGCCACGACCTGCGTACCCCGCTCGCCGCCATCAAGGCCGCCGTCAGCTCCTTGCGCTCCGACGACGTCGCCTGGTCCGACGCGGACGAGGCGGAACTCCTGGAGGGCATCGAGAACGGTGCCGATCGCCTCGACCACCTCGTGGGCAACCTCCTGGACATGTCCAGGCTGCAGACCGGCACCGTCACCCCGCTGATCCGCGAGATCGACCTCGACGAGGTGGTCCCGATGGCGCTCGGCGGCGTCCCCGAGGGCAGCGTGGACCTGGACATCCCCGAGACCCTGCCGATGGTCGACGTCGACCCCGGGCTGCTGGAGAGGGCCGTTGCCAACATCGTCGAGAACGCGGTCAAGTACAGCCCCTACGGCGAACGCGTCAACGTGGCCGCCAGCGCGCTCGGCGCCCGCGTCGAGCTACGGGTGGCCGACCGCGGCCCCGGCGTCCCCGACGACGCCAAGGAGCACATCTTCGAGCCCTTCCAGCGCTACGGCGACGCCCCGCGCGGCGCGGGCGTCGGACTCGGCCTCGCCGTCGCCCGCGGCTTCGTGGAGTCCATGGGCGGCACGCTGGACGCCGAGGACACTCCCGGCGGCGGCCTCACCATGGTGCTGACCCTCAAGGCGGCATCGGGATACGTTCCGGTCAGCCCCGACCTGTCCGAGCAGGTCACCTCATGACCTCGCAGGCCACCTCATGATCTCCGCAACGTCCCGGGAGATCGCCGTACAGCAGAAAGGCAGGGCCCCCATGACCCGGGTGCTTGTGGTCGACGACGAGCCGCAGATCGTACGTGCCCTCGTGATCAACCTGAAGGCACGCAAGTACGAGGTCGACGCCGCGCCCGACGGCGCGACCGCCCTTCAGCTCGCCGCCGCCCGCCACCCCGATGTCGTCGTCCTCGACCTCGGACTGCCCGACATGGACGGCGTCGAGGTGATCAAGGGGCTGCGCGGGTGGACCCGGGTGCCGATCCTGGTGCTCTCCGCCCGCCACACCTCCGACGAGAAGGTCGAGGCGCTGGACGCCGGCGCCGACGATTACGTCACCAAGCCGTTCGGCATGGACGAGCTGCTGGCAAGGCTGCGCGCCTCCGTCCGCCGCGCCGAGCCGGTCGGCCAGAACGGCTCCGACGACATGGTGATCGTCGAGACCGCCGGGTTCACGGTCGATCTGGCGGCGAAGAAGGTCCATCGGGAGGGCCGCGACGTACGGCTCACCCCCACCGAGTGGCACCTGCTGGAGGTCCTGGTCCGCAACGGCGGACGCCTCGTCAGCCAGAAGCAGCTGCTCCAGGAGGTATGGGGACCCTCGTACGGCACCGAGACCAACTATCTCCGGGTCTACATGGCGCAGCTGAGGCGCAAGCTGGAGTCCGACCCCTCGCACCCGCGGCATTTCGTCACCGAACCGGGGATGGGCTATCGCTTCGAGCGCGGCTGAGAGCCTGTCGGGTGACCGTACGGGCCGCGCCCCGCGACCCTGGCAACCGGCCCGTCCGGGAACCCCGGTGAGTGCCCCGTTCGAGAATCCGGGTAGGTGACCCGTTCGGGAGCCCCTGTGAGTAACCCGACCGAGTACCTCTGTGAGCAACCCGTTCGAGTGAGACCCGGGACATCCACTCGGGGCACAGGAGACCGGTACCCTTCGGTTATGAGTGCTGTACCTCGATTCGAGAAGCCCGGCAAGGCGGCGAAGCCGTCCGGCCGCTTCCGGCGGATGCTCGACCGGCTGTCCAGCTCCCAGGAGGACCTGGAGTCCGAGGAGCTGCAGGAGGACTCGCAGGCCTCGGGGTGCACGCGGATCTCCGAATGCACCGACCGGCAGATCGTGAAGGTCACTGGTACGTTGCGGACCGTCACCCTGCGGCCGCGCGCCGGAGTGCCCGCCCTGGAGGCGGAGCTCTTCGACGGCACCGCGCCGCTGGACGTGGTCTGGCTGGGCCGACGCTCCATCGCGGGCATAGAACCGGGCCGCAAGCTCATCGCCTCGGGCCGGATCGCCATGAGTCATGGACGCCGGGTGCTGTTCAATCCCAAATACGAACTCCGACCGCTCGGCAAGGAGTAGCCGGTGACGTCTCTCGACAAGCCGACGTCCGACACGGACCGCACCACCCGCACCGACCAGCAGGAGGCCGACGCGCAGGCGGTCACCGAGGCAGCGCTCTTCGAGGCGTTCGGCGGTGCCCGGGGGATGGTGGAGACAGTCGTTCCCGGACTGCTCTTCGTCACGATCTTCACGATCAACAAGGATCTGCACCTCTCGGCCATCGCGGCCCTGGTGGTGTCCCTGGTCCTCGTCGCCGTACGGCTGATCCGCAGGGACACCGTCAAGCACGCCTTCAGCGGTGTCTTCGGCGTGGCCTTCGGCGTGGTCTTCGCGATGATGACCGGCAATGCCAAGGACTTCTATCTGCCGGGCATGCTCTACACGCTCGGCCTGGCACTCGCCTACCTGATCACCACCCTCGCCGGGGTGCCGCTGATCGGTCTGATGCTGGGCCCGGTGTTCAAGGAGAACCTCTCCTGGCGCACCAGGAACCCCGGCCGCAAGAAGGCGTACGCCAAGGCCAGCTACGCCTGGGGGCTGATCCTGCTCGCCAAGTGCGCGATCCTCTTCCCGCTGTACTGGTGGGCCGACACCACCCAGTTCAGCTGGGTCCTGGTCGCCCTGAAGATCCCGCCGTTCCTGCTCGCGGTCTATCTGACCTGGGTCTTCCTCGCCAAGGCGCCGCCGCCCATCGATGTGTTCGCCGAGATGGAGGCTGCGGAGCAGGCCGAGAAGGCCCGCAAGGCGGAAGTGGAAGCGGCCGCCGCCGCGACACCGCACCAGGAGTACTGAACCGCCCAGGACCTCAGGACAGCAGGACAGCAGGACAGACGGAAGGGGCCCGGAACCGCTTCGCACGGTTCCGGGCCCCTTCCGGCTGCTCGCCGCCCTGTGCCGGTCAGTCGTCCGAGTCGCCCCGGCGCACCGACAGCAGGTCCTCCAGCTGCTCCTCGCGTGCCTGTGCGGCAACGAACAGCAGCTCGTCACCGGCCTCCAGCGTCTCGTCGGTGCCCGGCGTCAGAACGCGCTGCCCGCGGATGATGGTGACCAGCGAGGTGTCCTCGGGCCAGGCCACTTCGCCGACCTGGGTGCCGGCCAGCGCCGACTCCGGGGGCAGCGTCAGCTCGACCAGGTTGGCGTCGCCGTGGCTGAAGCGCAGCAGCCGGACCAGGTCGCCGACGCTCACCGCCTCCTCGACCAGGGCCGACATCAGGCGCGGCGTGGAGACCGCCACATCGACGCCCCAGGCCTCGTTGAACAGCCACTCGTTCTTCGGGTTGTTGACCCGGGCGACGACCCTCGGCACGCCGTACTCGGTCTTCGCGAGCAGCGAGACGACCAGATTCACCTTGTCGTCGCCGGTCGCGGCGATCACGACATTGCAGCGTTGCAGCGCCGCCTCGTCGAGCGAGGTGATCTCGCAGGCGTCCGCCAACAGCCACTCGGCCATCGGCACCCGCTCCACCGAAATGGCCGTCGGCGCCTTGTCGACGAGCAGCACCTCGTGCCCGTTCTCCAGCAGCTCGCCCGCGATGGAGCGGCCCACCGCACCGGCCCCGGCAATCGCGACACGCATCAGTGACCGCCCTCCTCAGGACCTTCGGCGAAGGCCGCCTCGACCTTCGCGATCTCGTCCGTCCGCATCATCACGTGGACCAGGTCGCCCTCCTGCAGCACTGTCTGCGAGCTGGGCAGTATGGCTTCGCCCAGCCGGGTGAGGAACGCCACGCGGACGCCCGTCTCCTCCTGCAGCGTGCTGATCTTGTGGCCGATCCAGGACGGGGTGGTGTGCACCTCCGCGAGCTGCACTCCGCCGCTCGGATCCCGCCACAGCGGCTCGGCGCCCGAGGGCAGCAGCCGCCGCAGCATCTGGTCCGCGGTCCAGCGCACGGTGGCGACCGTGGGGATGCCGAGACGCTGGTAGACCTCGGCGCGCCGGGGGTCGTAGATCCGCGCCGCGACATTCTCGATGCCGAACATCTCGCGGGCGACCCGGGCGGCGATGATGTTCGAGTTGTCGCCGCTGCTCACCGCGGCGAACGCACCGGCCTCCTCGATCCCCGCCTCGCGAAGGGTGTCCTGGTCGAAGCCGACACCGGTGACGCGCCGCCCGCCGAATCCGGACCCCAGGCGCCGGAACGCCGTCGGGTCCTGATCGATGACGGCGACCGTGTGCCCCTGCTGCTCCAGGGTCTGCGCGAGAGCGGCTCCTACTCGCCCGCAGCCCATGATGACGATGTGCACCTTGCGCCTACCTCGCAGTCCTGGTCGTCCGGCTGACCTGCGAAAACACCCTGCTCACACTTCTTTCTCAGCTTGCCGGGCAAACAACGGGGCAACGGTCTGTCCCGTTGCCCAGGATGAGCTTATGCGGCCGGGAGTGCGAGGCCTCATCCGAGTGTGCTTTCGCCGCGCCGGTGCTTCGGACGGGACGCGGGCGCGACGCGGAGGGGATGCGGACGGGATGCGTCCGCGATGCGGACGGTCAGGCCGCTGAGTGGAGTCGGCCCTGTGGGACCTTCCCTGGACTCACCCTTGAATGCGACCAGTACAGACATCTAACATGTCAGTTCATGGAGACCTTGCGCCCCGTCCGACGAACCCTGCTGCGGGACACTGCGTACGAGGCGATCCGGGACGCCATTGTCCGCGGCGACATCCCGCCCGGTGCCCCCGTCCGCGATGCCGATCTCGCCGAACGCCTCGGCCTGTCCCGGGCCCCGGTCCGCGACGCGCTGTCCCGGCTCTCCGGCGAGGGCCTCGTCGAGTCCAAGCCGCAGAGCTACACCCGGGTGACCCGCCTGGTGCCGCGCGACGTACGGGATGCGGCGGCGGTCGTACGCGCCATGCAGGAACTGGCCGCCAGGACCGCCGTGCCCCGCCTGACGGATCCCGACATCGCCGCGATGCGGGAGGCGAACGACAGCTTCCGGGACGCGACCGGCCGAGGCGACGTCGCGGACGCGTTGCGCGCCGACGACCGGCTCCACGACGTCCTCGTCACCGCCTGCGGCAACCGCGCCGTGGCCGCCACCGTCGAGCGCTACACCCCTTTGATACGGCGCCTGGAGTGGCGGCAGTTCGGCACGGCGAGCGCGGCGCACGGCTCGGCGGAGCTGCACGACCGGCTGATCGAGGCATGCGCGGGGCGCGATGCCAACGGGGCGGCCCGGGTCACCGCCGAGATCTGGCGGGCACTCGAAGAGCTCGCCGACGATCCGTCCGCCGAGACGTTTTAGAGCCACCGGTCCGAGCTCCAACCGGACGCACTGCCCTGCCCGCAGACGAACCGACCACCACCACCGTCACCTCCATCACCGCACCAACCCCCGATCAAGGGAGCTCCCGTGACGCCCACAGCCCCGCCCTCCCCCTCTTCCTCCCCTTCCTCCATCTCCTCGTACGACCGCTACCCCCTCCTCTTCGGCCCCTCTCCCGTCCACCGCCTGGACCGGCTCACCGACCACCTCGGCGGCGCGGCCGTCTGGGCCAAGCGGGAGGACTGCAACTCCGGCATCGCCTACGGCGGCAACAAGACCCGGAAGCTCGAATACCTCGTGGCCGACGCCCTGGCGAAGGGCTGCGACACGCTCGTATCGATCGGCGGCGTCCAGTCCAACCACACCCGCCAGGTCGCGGCCGTCGCCGCCCGCGCCGGCCTCAAGTGCGTACTCATCCAGGAGAGCTGGGTCGAGTGGCCCGACGCCGTCTACGACAAGGTCGGCAACATCCTGATCAGCCGCCTGGCCGGGGCCGATGTCCGCCTGGTGCGCGCCGGTTTCGGCATCGGTGTCAAGGAGAGCTGGGAGCAGGCGCTGCGCGAGGTCGAGGAGAGTGGCGGCAAGCCGTACGCCATCCCCGCCGGCGCGTCCGACCATCCGCTCGGCGGGCTCGGCTTCGCCAACTGGGCCTACGAGGTCGCCGAGCAGGAACGCGCGCTCGGTGTGTTCTTCGACACCGTGGTCGTCTGCTCGGTGACCGGCTCCACCCAGGCAGGCATGGTCGCGGGCTTCGCCGCGCTCGAAGAGGCGGGCGCCCGTCCGCGGCGTGTGCTGGGCATCGACGCGTCCGCCGAACCCGCTCGTACCCGTGAGCAGATCGCCCGGATCGCGGCCGGCACCGCACGGCTCATCGGGGTGCGCCGCGAGCTCACCGTGGACGACATCGAGCTGGACGAGCGCTACCACGCGGGCACGTACGGCATCCCCGACGACACCACCCTCGACGCGATGCGGCTCGCCGCCCGTACCGAGGGCATGGTCACCGACCCCGTGTACGAGGGGAAGTCGATGGCGGGGACGGTCGACCTCGTGGCGCGCGGCGAGATCGACCGCGATTCCACCGTTCTTTACGCCCATCTTGGCGGCCAGCCCGCGCTCAACGGCTACAGCGCCCTGTTCGCGGACGCCTGAGTGCAAGGATTTCGTTAAGGATTTCGTGGCTTTCTCGGCCGAGCGCAGGAGATTGCGGGGCCACGCGGGCGGCGGGTCTGCGGCTTTCATACGGAACGCTTACGATCCTCTGCGTGTCCAAACTGACCGACCTGCCCAAACGGATCCTGATCGGACGGGCGCTACGCAGTGACCGGCTCGGAGAAACGCTCCTGCCGAAGCGCATCGCCCTCCCCGTCTTCGCCTCCGACGCCTTGTCCTCCGTTGCCTACGCGCCGGGCGAGGTTCTGCTCGTCCTGTCTGTCGCGGGCGTGTCGGCGTACCACTTCAGCCCGTGGATCGCGCTGGCGGTCGTCGTGGTGATGTTCACCGTGGTGGCGTCGTACCGGCAGAACGTGCACGCGTACCCCAGCGGCGGCGGCGACTACGAGGTCGCCACCACCAACCTCGGCCCCAAGGCCGGCCTGACGGTCGCCAGCGCGCTGCTCGTGGACTACGTCCTCACCGTCGCTGTCTCCATCACCTCCGGTATCGAGAACCTGGGCTCGGCGATCCCGTTCGTGGTCGAGCACAAGGTGCTGTGCGCCGTCGCGGTGATCCTGCTGCTGACGCTGATGAACCTGCGCGGCGTCAAGGAATCCGGGTCGCTCTTCGCCATTCCGACGTACGTGTTCGTCGTGGGCGTCTTCATCATGATCGCGTGGGGTGCCTTCCGCGGTCTCGTGCTCGGCGACACCATGAGCGCGCCCACCGCCGGCTTCCACATCAAGGCAGAGCAGGAGGGCCTCGCGGGCTTCGCCCTTGTCTTCCTGCTGCTGCGTGCCTTCTCCTCCGGCTGTGCCGCGCTCACCGGCGTCGAGGCGGTCTCCAACGGCGTCCCGGCTTTCCGTAAGCCCAAGTCCAAGAACGCGGCGACGACGCTGACGATGATGGGCGCGCTCGCCATCACCATGCTCGTCGGCATCATCGCCCTCGCCCTGGCCACCAACGTCCGGATGGCCGAGAACCCGGCGCACAACCTGCTCAAGGGCGGTGTGCCGGTCGGCCCCGACTATGTGCAGGACCCGGTGATCACGCAGGTCGCCGAGGCCGTCTTCGGCAACGGCAGCTTCCTGTTCATCGTGCTCGCCGCGGCCACCGCCCTGGTGCTGTTCCTCGCGGCGAACACGGCGTACAACGGCTTCCCGGTGCTCGGCTCGATCCTCGCCCAGGACCGCTACCTGCCGCGCCAACTGCACACCCGCGGCGACCGCCTCGCCTTCTCCAACGGCATCGTGCTGCTCGCCGGCGCGGCCGCCATGCTCGTCGTCGTCTACGGCGCCGACTCGACCCGGCTGATCCAGCTCTACATCGTCGGCGTGTTCGTGTCCTTCACGCTCAGCCAGACCGGCATGGTCCGCCACTGGAACCGCCATCTGGCCACCGAGAAGGACGCGGAGAAGCGCCGCCACATGATCCGCTCCCGCGCGATCAACGCCTTCGGCGCCTTCCTGACCGGCCTCGTCCTCGTGGTCGTCATGGTCACCAAGTTCACCCACGGTGCCTGGGTCGCCCTGCTCGGCATGTGCATCTTCTTCGCGACGATGACCGCGATCCGGAAGCACTACGACCGGGTCGCCGAGGAGATCGCCGCCGAGGAGACCCCGTCCGACGAGACGATGCGGCCCTCCAGGGTCCACTCGATCGTCCTGGTCTCCAAGCTCCACCGGCCCACGCTGCGCGCCCTCGCCTACGCCAAGCTGATTCGCTCCCACCGGCTGGAGGCGCTCTCCATCAGCGTCGACCCGGCGGAGACCAAGGCGCTCAAGGACGACTGGGAGCGGCGCGGCATCGACATCCCGCTGAAGATCCTCGACTCCCCGTACCGCGAGGTGACCCGGCCGGTCATCGACTACGTGAAGAGCCTGCGCCGGGAGAGCCCGCGCGACGTGGTGAGCGTGTACATCCCGGAGTACGTGGTCGGCCACTGGTACGAGCACCTCCTCCATAACCAGAGCGCCCTGCGCCTCAAGGGACGACTGCTCTTCACCCCGGGCGTCATGGTGACCTCCGTGCCGTACCAGCTGGAGTCCTCCGAGGCGGCGAAGAAGCGCGCCAGGAAGCGCGCCGAGTGGAACGCACCGGGCTCGGTGCGCCGCGGACCCGTGGAGCGCAAGCCCAAGGAACCCGTCAACAGGGGCTGACCCGCTGACAAGGGGCCGGCCGCGTCGGCTGTCGGCAGCTGGCCGCCGGTTCGCCGACAAGAGCTCACCGTGCCCGGCCTCTCGTGGTCAACGGCCGGACGACACCCACGTAGAATCGTAGGTTGTTGTCCGGCCGTTAGTCCCTTGATCTCTGGAGCCACCCCCTCATGCAGAACGAACCCACGTCGTCGCTGGTCGGGGAGGAGTACGAGGTCGAGGTCGGGCCCGTCGCACACGGCGGCCACTGCATCGCCCGCACCTCGGAGGGCCGGGTCCTCTTCGTACGGCACACGCTCCCCGGCGAGAAGATCATCGCCAAGGTCACGGAAGGCGAAAGCGACTCCCGCTTCCTGCGCGCCGACGCGGTACGGATCATCGAGGCGTCCAAGGACCGCGTCGAGGCGCCCTGCCCGTACGCGGGCCCCGGCAAGTGCGGTGGCTGCGACTGGCAGCACGCCAAGCCCGGCGCCCAGCGCAGGCTCAAGGGCGAAGTGATCGCCGAGCAGCTCCAGCGCCTCGCGGGGCTCACCCCCGAGGAGGCGGGCTGGGACGGCACCGTCATGCCGGCCGAGGGCGACAAGCTTCCGGCAGGCGAGGTACCGGCCTGGCGCACCCGCGTCCAGTACGCCATCGACGAGGACGGCAAGGTCGGCCTGCGCAAGCACCGCTCGCACGACGTGGAGCCCATCGAGCGCTGCCTGATCGCGGCCCCCGGCGTCACCGAGCTCGGCATCGAGAAGCGGGAGTGGCCCGGCATGGCCTCGGTGGAAGCCATCGCGGCCACCGGCTCCCACGACCGCCAGGTGATTCTCACCCCGAGGCCCGGTGGGCGGCTGCCCCTCGTCGAGCTCGACAAGCCCGTCTCGGTGATGCGCGTCGACGAGCGCGACGGCGGCGTCCACCGGGTGCACGGCCGCGCCTTCGTCCGCGAGCGTGCCGACGACCGCACCTACCGGGTCGGCTCGGGCGGCTTCTGGCAGGTCCACCCCCAGGCTGCCAACACCCTCGTCCGCGCCGTCATGCAGGGCCTGCTGCCCCGCAAGGGCGACACCGCGCTCGACCTCTACTGCGGCGTCGGCCTGTTCGCGGGCGCCCTCGGCCAGCGCATCGGCGAAAAGGGCGCGGTCCTGGGCATCGAGTCCGGCAAGCGCGCCGTCGAGGACGCCCGGCACAACCTGAAGGACCTGGAGCGGGTCCGCATCGAACACGGCAAGGTCGACCAGGTCCTGCCGCGCACCGGCATCACCGAGTGCGACCTGATCGTCCTCGACCCGCCGCGCGCAGGCGCCGGCAAGCAGACGGTCAAGCACCTGACCGGCCTCGGCGCCCGCCGCATCGCGTATGTGGCATGCGACCCGGCGGCCCTGGCGCGCGACCTGGCGTACTTCCGCGAGGGCGGGTACCGGGTGCGGACGCTGCGGGCGTTCGATCTGTTTCCGATGACCCATCATGTGGAGTGCGTCGCGATCCTTGAGCCGATCGCCAAGGCCGCCTGACCTGGGGGTTTGTGGTCCGGGTGGATTGCTCGACCTGTTTCCTTCCGTCTACCACGTGAAGCATGGCGCACGCTCCCGCTGCCTGCCTGACCTGCGACTTCGTATAACGGGGTGTAGGTTGACTCGACTTCTGCGGGCCGGTTAGGGAAACGTCTTGACGCTCGTTCGACGCTGGTTCAGACGGAGCGTTATGCGGTCGTCCCGGGTCAGACAGCGCGGTTCAATCGGCGTGTCGGGCAGCAGCGTGCTTCCAGCGATGCACACCGGGCGGGCGGCGGCCGCTCAAGTGCGGCGGGATCGTGCACGCCAAGCTGTGCTGGCCTGGCGGGGGCGGTGATGTTGGGTTCGACTGCCCATGGCCGGAACCGCCAAAGACCCCTTCATCCTGTTCGAGCCAGGTGCCCTGGGAGCCGAGGGCGGCCCGCCTACTCCGTGCCGTCACCGCACACGACGGGCCCGCCGTCTTGGTCCAAGACCTTGATGACGCCCTGTGGGCCGAACGCACCGCGCATAGCTGCTCGACGAACACCGCGCCCTGGGCCGGCGTCCCCTCGACCTCCACCACGCCCTGCGGCGCAGCCTGCTTGAGGCCCTGCTGCTCCGCCTCGCCCACATCCCGAACGCCACCATCCCCCGTATCGGGGCACGACGGAAGAAGTCCGAAGGCGAGGAGGGGACCCAGACCACCAGCTGACCGGTAGAGCGGCTGCGAACTGATCATCGTTAAGGTCCCAGGAAGGCGCCTTCCTGGGGGGCTTCGCCTGTCTCGCCACAGACCGGCGCCGACGTACTGCCGCCACCTGATGCTGGCGCGGCCCTGGTGCCTCGTCCTGTCGGAGGGTGATGCGGGGATGTCGGGTCAACGCCGCGGAGCAGGCTCCGGGTCCACGAGCACGCAGCGGATGCCGCTGTAGATGGTGGGCATGCAGCGGTTGCAGTGGACGCACAGTGACGTGCTGCTGGTTCCGGCCGTGTAGCGGTTGACCAGGTCTGGCTCGCGCAGCAGGGCGCGGCCCATGGCCACGAAGTCGAAGCCCTCGGACATGGCCTGCCGTGCGGTGGCGAGGTCGGCGATGCCGCCGAGCAGGATCAGCGGGAGGTCCAGTGCGGCGCGGAACTGGCGGGCCGAATCCAGCAGGTACGCCTCCTGGTAGGGGTACTCGATCAGGAAACGCCTGCCGAACGCCTGCACGCCGAGCCGCTGCGGCTGCGGGAAGGCGGCGGCGAACTGGCGTAGTGGCGCTTTGCCACGGAAGAGGTACATCGGGTTGAGCAGGGAGCTGCCCGCGGTGAGCTCCAGCGCGTCGACCGTACCGTCGCCCTGGAGCCACCGAGCGAGCTGCAGACTCTCGTCCAGCCAGATGCCTCCGGGGACACCGTCGTCCATGTTCAGCTTGGCGGTGACGGCCAGTCGGTCGCCGACCGCGTCGCGCACCGCGCGGGCGGCCCCGCGCGCGACCGCGGCGCGGTTGGCGAGGCTGCCGCCGTACCGATCCCGGCGCCGGTTGAGCTTGGGGCTGAGGAACGCGCTGGCGAAGTAGTTGTGACCGAGATGAATCTCCACCGCGTCGAAGCCGGAAGCGACGGCGGCCTTCGCAGCCTCACCGTGCGCCCGGATGATCCGGGCGATGTCGGCCTCGGTGGCAGCCCTGGTCGCCCTCATGCTGAGTGGACTGAACCGGCGGGTGGGGCCGAGCGCCGGACTGCGGTTGGAAGCAGCGTCGGCGACCGGTCCGGCGTGGCCGATCTGGGCCGACACCGCGGCGCCTTCGGCGTGCACAGCGTCTGTCAAGCGGCGTAGGCCGGGGACGGCTTCGGGGCGCATCCAGATCTGGCGACGCTCGGTGCGGCCCTCCGGGGCCACTGCCAGATAGGCGACGGTGGTCATGGCCACCCCGCCGGCTGCGGGTCTGCGGTGGTACTCGATCAGTTGGTCGGTGACCAGCGCGTCCGGGGTGGCGCCCTCGAAGGTTGCAGCTTTGACAATGCGGTTGCGCAGAGTCAGCGGGCCGAGCCTAGCCGGGGCGAGGACAGCCGGGACGTTATGAGGCATCGATATGCCCATCAGTCAGTCATCCTTTCTGTGCGCAAAGGTGACGCAGCAGATCCCGCACCACCAGTGCAATGACGACATATCAGTTCGAGTCGTTCGGAGCTCAGACTGCCGAAGGCTGGTCCGTGCCGCGGCGGGCAGTTGTGCCCTGCAGGAGAGCACAGTCTCCATGCACTTTCAATCACAAGTGGGGATGTGCACTTGCCCTCGCTCGATGTGACGCCTTCTCAGAATGACCTTACCCGCCGCACTTCCATTGTTAACGCATGTGCGTTAGCTTCCGCTTCATGGATAGTCAGAGCGTGTCGACCAAGCTCTACCTGATCGCGACCGCTGAGCGCCTTTTTGCGGAGCACGGCATCAACGCGGTCTCCATGCGGAAGATCGCCGCGGACGCGGGCCAGCGCAACGACAACGCGGTCCAATACCATTTCGGCTCCAAGCAGGGCCTGGTAGACGCGATCTTCGAGCATCGCCAGGTGCCGATCGACGCGCGCCGTATGGCCCTGATCGACACATTCGACCGCGAGGGGCGCGACGGCGACCCGTACGCGATTGCTGAGGCGTTCGTCCGGCCCCTGGCTGATCTGCTGGACGGTGCGCCGTCGGGCAGCTGGTACCTGCGGTTCTGCGTGCAGGCTGCTTACACCGTGCACCGCGATGTGGCCGCGCTGACGCTGAGCGACCTGGAAGCGCGTCCCGGGGCGCTCGGCCTGGCGGTGCTGCGTGAGCGTGCCTATCGGATGCTGCGCGATACCCTGCCCGAGCCGCTGGTCGCACAGCGCTGGTGGCACTTCACGGGCTTCCTTGCCCACGCGCTCGCCGACCTCGAAGCCCGCCAGCATGCAGGCGGGCTGCACCAACTGGGCTCCGCTGAGCTGTTCGTCGCCGGTCTGCTCGACTCGGCGACGGCTGTCCTCACGGCGCCGTGCCGCCCATCGACCTCGCGACTGGCGAAGACCGAGGCCGCCGCGGCAGTTCGTGGCGGCTGAACCCGGCGCGGCCGGATGCCGCGGCCCCGGAACCTCGCACCCCGTGCCCAAATCCGTCCCAGGGAGGAACGCCATGACCAACCCCATGTCCGGAACTGATCGCCCGGTCTTCGACAACGGCGTATCGGCCGTGCCTGTCCGCGAACTGACCCCCACCGGAGGCTTCAGCCCGAGTGCACCGTACGAGTTGTTCGAACTCACGCCGTGCAGTCCGACCATCGGCGCCGAGATCTTCGGCGTCGATCTGGCCCGGCCCCTCACGCCGGAGCTGCACCAGGAGCTGCACCGTGCGCTGCTGGAGTGGAAGGTGCTCTTCTTCCGCGACCAGCACCTGACGGCGCACCAGCATGTTGACCTCGCCCGCTGGTGGGGCGTCCCGGAAGTTCACCCCTTTCTGCCCAAGGCCGACCTGCCCGAGGTGGTCCGGCTCTCGCGCGGTGCCGACTCCCCGGCCGTGGAGAACGTGTGGCACTCCGATGTCTCCTTCGACACGACGCCGCCCATGGGGTCCATTCTGCGCGCCGTGCACGTGCCCGACGTGGGAGGCGACACCTTGTGGGCGGACATGGCAGCCGCCTACGACGGACTGCCCGGCGCGACGAAGTCGCGGCTGGAGGGCCTGCGCGCCGTTCACGACTTCACCCAGTCGTTCGGCAAGCAGCTCAGCGGCGAGGATCTCGCACGCGCGCAGGAGAAGTACCCCCCGGTGGTGCACCCCGTGGTCCGCACGCTTCCCGAGTCCGGCCGCAAGCTCATCTACGTCAACCGGATCTTCACCAGCCGCATCGAGGGCCTGGAGCCGGAGGAGAGCCGAGAACTCCTGGACTTCCTCTGCGATCAGGCCCGTCACCCCGAGTACCAGTGCCGCCTGCGCTGGCGCCCCGGCACCGTTGCGTTCTGGGACAACCGCGCCACCCAGCACTACGCCAACGGCGACTACTACCCCCATGCCCGCGTCATGGAACGCGTGACCATTCTCGGCGACTGTCCCGAGTGACCACAGGACGCACGTGCCCCCGCGCCGGGTAGTTCGCCGAAATGCGGGCATCGCCAGGAATTCCGCTCTCTCCAGTACGGGGGTATGGGCATCATGGAGACATCCCGATCGCAAGAACGGCGCCGAGGACATCACAGAATCCGCGTGATCTTCTGGCTTGCCGGCCTCTACTTCGGCTGGCGTTGGGCCAGCGAACCTGGTCCGGCATGGCGGCACGCCCTGCAAGTGCTGTTCACCATGCTTGCCGCCATGAGTGCGGTGCGCCTGGTACAACGGTGGCGCAGCCGACACGACAGAGGTCAGGGCGCCCTCGGAAGTCTCCCTCTGCATGCTCTCTTCCTCGCCAAGGTCGCTCTGGTCGCTTCGGCGCTTGCCGTCGAGTACCTGTTGCAGCGCTGGATCCCCCCACAGCACGCCCGAATCATCGTCGGAGCCGGGCTGGGTGTGGCCTTCGCCACCATTGGACGTGTCCTGCACCGGCGACACAACAGCCTGCGACCCAAGTCGAACGTCGCGCCTGAGACGGATCGCCGTCGAGGAGATTAAGAACATCCCGCCTCGGCAACCGCGCCGCCCTGTTCGGTGCGCTCATCGCCGACGTCTGACCTTGAGGCCAGATCGAGGAACTGCCGTGGTCACGTCCTCGAGGCGGTGTAAATGAGCTCGACGAGGGGTGCGTCCGCCTTCAACGGCAGGCACACGCGCAGGCACCAGGGCCAAGTCCGCAGCCGGCTCCATACAGCCTGCAAGGGCCAATGAGGGGGTGTGACGCTGCGTGACGGCGCCCGTTCAAGTTCGACCTACGCTGAGAGCTGGTCGAGGAGGTCCTGGGTGTGTTCGCCGAGGACGGGCGCCGGGCTGCGGGAGGTGTCGAGGCCGGCGCCGAAGGTGACGGGGAAGCGGGCCTGGGGGGTGGCCCTGCCGTGTGTGGCGAAGAGGTTGCGGGCCGTGGTGTGGGGGTCGGTCAGGAGGTCGGGGGGGCGGGTGTAGACCGGTGCCCAGGGTGCGTCGATCTCCGTGAGTCGCTTGTGCCACCAGTCGTAGTCGCGTGCCGCGAAGGCGTGCGCCAGCAGGTCGTGGACCTGGTCCTTGGCCGCCGTGCGGTCGGCCCGCAGGTCGTAGGCGGTGGTGTCCAGCTCGGGGAAGTCGGGGGTGAGTTCGGTGCGCAGGCGGTGCCAGAACTTGTCCTCGAAGGTGGCCAGGGACAGTGGGCGTCCGTCGGCCGTGGTGAAGACGTCGTTGTCGCCCTGGACGAGTCCGGCCGCCAACGGGCCCTCGATACCGAGGAGGGGGAGGGCGAAGAGGGAGCACCACGCCGTGATCGACTCGGTGAGGGAGACGTCGAGGTGCTGTCCCACGACTGCGCCGTCCGCGGTCAGGGCGGCGGTGAGGGCGAGGGCGGCGTGCATGGCTCCGGCCATGTCGCCGATGCGGACACCGGGGCGTGTGATGGTGCCGTCGAGGCGGCCGGGGACGGCGAAGAAGCCGGAGAGGCCGAGGAAGTTGAGTTCGTGGCCGGGTCTCGTAGCGTAGGGGCCGGTCTGTCCGTAGCCGGTGAGGGAGCACAGGACGAGCCGCGGGTTGACCGCGTGCAGGGTGTCGAAGCCGACGCCGAGGTGGTCGAGGACTCCGGGGCGGAAGCTCTCGACCACCGCGTCGGCGGTGCCGGCGAGCCGCAGGAAGGTGTCCCGGCCGTAATCGGTGCGCGGGTCCAGAGCGACGGAGCGCTTGTTGCGGTTGAGCGCCTCGAACAAGGGCGGCGCGGCGCGGAGGGGGTCGCCGTCGGCGGGGTCCTCGACCTTGACGACGTCCGCGCCGAGGTCGGCCAGCATCGAAGTGGCGTACGGGCCGGGGAGGAGGCGGGAGAGGTCGAGGACGCGTTTGCCGGTGAGGGCGGACCAGCGCGGGGGTGTCACGGTCACGGGGGCCTTCCGTCGGTCGCGGGGCGGGTCAGTGGTTGAAGGCCAGGAGTTTGGCGATGCCGTTGCGCTGAATCTCGGAGGTGCCGGTGAGGATGCGGAACATGCGGATCCTGCGGAAGAGGTACTCGATCTCGTTGCCTTGCGTGAGTCCTTCCTTGCCGTGGATCTGGACGGCCTCGTCGAGGATGCGGAAGGCGGACTCGGCGACGAACAGCTTGCACATGAACGCCTCGGCGTGGACCTCGCGCCCCTCGTCCAGCGCCGCCAGCGTGGCGTACGTCATGGAGCGCGCGGCGTAGAAGTCGGTGGCCATGTCGGCGACCTTGTGCTGGATGGCCTGCAGCATGAGCAGGGGCTGTCCGCCGGCGACCGTGCGCGTCCGTGTCCGGTTCAGCGTCAGGTCGAGGGCCCGGCGGGTCGCGCCGAGCACCGTGGGGCAGTGCAGCAGTCGGTTGGTGGTCACCCGACCCAGCGCGATGCGCATGCCCTTGCCCTCCTCACCGAGGAGGTTGGCGGCGGGGACGTGGCAGTCCTCCAGGACGATGTCGCTCTCGATGTGTTCGCCGGACATCGGGGTCGCCCCGTCCTCGACGCGGCAGCCGGGGCTGTCGAGGTCCACGAGGAACGCCGAGAACCGCGGCTTGTCGCCCTCCTGCTCGCCGGTGCCGGCCATGCGAGCGACGACGATCGCGAAGTCGGCGAAGGGACCGGCGGAGGAGAACACCTTGTGCCCGGTGAGCCGGTAGCCGTCGCCGGCGCGAACGGCGACCGTGCGCATGGAGCGGACGTCGGAGCCGGCGTCGGTCTCGGTGAGGGAGAAGCAGCAGGCCCGCTCGCCGCGGATCAGCGGCAGCAGGTATGTGTCCAGCTGGTGCTCGGTGGCGTGCTTGAGGATGTCGCCGGCGCGCAGCGGGCCGCCCATGTCGCCGAGGACGCAGTGCGACAGGACGCGCCCGCTCGCGCCCACCTCCTCCTTGAGCGCGGCGAGTTGGGTGTAGGTGAGGTTCTGTCCGCCGTACTCCTCGGGCAGGTGGATGCCGTAGAAGCCGAGTTCGCGGCTGCGGCGCCACACCGGTTCGAGGTCGGCGCGGGTGAGGTGGCTGGTGGGGGTGATGCCGCGCTCGCGTTCGTAGTCGGCGAGCTCGCCGTCGAGGTAGTCGCGCAGTCGGTCGACGAGTTCGGCCGTGAGCGGGTCGTCGTAGGTGGGACGCAGGGAGAAGGTCACGGGTACTCCTGGGGCAACGGGGAGAGGAAGAAGGTCAGTTGACGCGGCGGGTGGTGTTCGCCCAGTACGGCTCGCGTACGGCCTTGCGGTCGAGCTTGCCGTTGCGGTTGTGGGGGAGTTCGGTCACGAAGTCGACGGAGCGGGGCTTCTTGAACCGGTCGAGCCGCTCGGCACAGAAGGCGATCAGGTCGTCGGCGGTGATGGCGGTGCCGGCCTGCGGTACGACGACGGCCTTGACGGCCTCGCCCCACTGTTCGTCGGGCACGCCGATGACACAGGCTTCCTGGACGGTGGGGTGCTCGTACAGGGCGGCCTCGACCTCGGTGCAGTAGATGTTGAAGCCGCCGGAGATGATCATGTCCTTCTTGCGGTCGACGAGGAAGAGGTAGCCGTCCTCCCGCATCCAGGCGAGGTCGCCGGTGTGCACCCAGCCACCGCGGAAGGTCTCCGCGGACAGCTCGGGTTCCCGCCAGTACTCGCGTACGCAGTCGGGGCCGCGCACGATGATCTCGCCGACCTCGCGCGGGCCGAGCTCCCGGCCCGCCTCGTCGACGACGTGTATCTCGGTGTCGTAGGTGGCCCGCCCGCACGACTGGAGCATTTCGGGGTCCTCCTTTACGGCGTGGGCGATCTCGTCACCGCTCAGGCCGGCCACCACGCTGGTGGTCTCGCCGAGTCCGTATCCCTGGGCGACGACGGGTCCGAAGAACTCCACGGCGTCGCGCAGGCGCTGCGGCGAGATGGGCGCGCCGCCGATCCGCACGCTCGTCAGCGAGGACACGTCGTGATCGGCGACGCCGGGGTGGGCGAGCACCATGTTCACCATGGCCGGGACGAGGAAGGTTGCGGTGATGCGCTCCTTCTCGACCGTCTCCAGGAAGCTCTGCGGGCTCCAGGTGGGCAGGATGTACGTCGTGGAGCCGCCGAACACTCCGGCCAGCAGGCCCATTCCGGTGGCGTGGGTGATGGGGCCGCAGGCGAGGTAGCGGGTGCCGGGCCGCGGCCGGGACTCGTCGGACATCAGCAGCTTGCGCATGTTCGCGAGCCGGTTGCCGACGGTCTGCACCGCGGCCTTCAGCGCCCCGGTGGAACCGGAGGTGAAGTTCAGCACGCAGGGTTCGGTTTCATCCACCTCGACGAGAAACGGAGCGTCGTCGCCCTCGGCCAGCAGCGCGTCGTAGGGGACGCCGGGCGATCCGGGTTCCTCCGGGTCGTCGAGGGGTACGGGCAGGCAGTCGGTGCCGGCCGCCGCGATCGCCGCCAGGGCGTCCTCACGGTGGGCCGCGTCGAAGACCAGGGCCCGGATGGGGGCGTAGCGCAGGATGTGCTCGATCTCCCCCCGCCCGAGGCGTGCGTTGATCGGTGCACGCGTCAACCCCGCTTTGTACAGGGCGAATTCGACTTCCACCAGCTCGCCGCGGTTCCACGCGAGCGAGGCCACCGCATCGCCGGGCCGCAGTCCCCGGGCGGACAGGGCGGAGGCCAGGCGATTGGCGGCGCGGTCGAGGTCGGTGAAGGTCCACGTCCGGTCGCCGCACACAAGGGCGGGGGCCTGGGGCCAGTAGCGGGCGCTGCGTGACAGGTAGGTGCCGAGGTTCATGAAGAGACCTGCTTCCGAGCGGAAGGGTGAGAAGGAGGGGGCGCAGAGTGGCCGACCCTCATAGTGAAACTGTACTCCTAGACCAGTTGTAGACAGTTTGTTCAGTAACATGTGAGGTGTCAAGAGTCTTCTAGACTGGGCGCGCATCCGGAGCGACGATCGAGGAGGGGCCCCGTGGCCGAGGACAGACGGACGAGACGCTCACGCCGCGCCCTGGGGGCCGCCCTGGTCGAACTGGTCCTGGAGCGCGGCTTCACCGCGCTGACGGTGGAGGACATCACCGAGCGGGCGGATGTGGCGCGTGCCACCTTCTACGCCCACTTCCGGGACAAGGAGGACCTGTTCGCCCGGGTGACCTCCGACCTCCTGGACGAGCTCTCGGAACGGCTCGCCCCCGCCGTCGCGGACAGCGCGATCGGCTTCACGGGCAAACCGGTCCTGGAGATGCTGCGGCACGCGCGCGAGGAGCGCGACGTGTACCGGATCGTGCTGCGCGGCGAGGGCGACGGCAAACCGCTGCAGACGTTCACGGACGCCTGCGCCAAGGCGACCGCCGAGGAGTTCGGCGCCCGCGCGGAACGCAACGCGGTCCAGCCGCGCATCGACCCCGATCTGCTCGCCCGGGTGTGGGTGGGCGAGCAGATCGCCGTACTGCGCTGGTGGGTCGAGCAGGACACCCCGTCCCTGCCCGCCGAGGAGGTCGTGCGCATGCTCCTCGACCTGGCGCTGCAAGGTCGGTACTGGGCCAGCGGCTTCGGGCCGCCGGTCTGAGCGGACGGGCGGCGATCACCCCTGGCCTGCCATGCCGGCCGACGATCTCATGGCGTGGGGTCGACCGTGACGGTCAGACCCAAGCGCCGCGCGTCGTGCTCCGGCCGGATGGCCGCCAGGGCCACGAGCCCGCAGACCACCATGACGCCGGCGGACAGGACGAAGGCGTGCGTGTACCCGGCGCTCTGCGAAGCGGCGGTGTCCAGTAGACGCCCGGTCAGATACGGGGCGAGCAGCCCGGGCAGGGTCCCCGTCGCGGCGACGATGCCGAAGACCGCCCCCCGCTGACGCGGGGGTGCGACGGCGGAGGCGGTCATGTAGTGCAGGGGGAAGACGATGGCGTGGCCGCCGAACGCCAGGGCGAGCAGGACGAGCCGGGTCCCGCCACCGGCGAACGGGAAGGCGGCCATGGCCAGCGCCGCGAGGGTCACGGCGATGCCCTGCGGGGCGCCGCTCGACCACCGGCGTGAGAGGCCGCGCCTGTGCAGCAGGTCGAGTGCCGGGGGCACGGAGAGCAGCAGGACGACGCTGAAGGCGGAGACGGCACTGATGAGCGTGGCCGCCGTGCCGGGCGTCATGCCGAGCTGTGTGCGCAGGTAGACGGGCAGCCAGGCGTGGCTCAACGCCATCGCCCAGGAGGCGCCGAAGGCTCCGGCGATGCTCCCGAGCACCGTGCCGTTCAGGAGCAGGCGCCGGTAGGGCAGCCTGTCCGCCCGAACGGTCGCGCTCGGAGTGCCGGCGGGGGTGTGCGCTCCCGTCTCCGGCGCGCGTTCATGGCCATACGGGCCGTCGTGCCCCACCCTCCACCACACCAGACTCCACACCAGGCTCACCGTCGCGAGCACCATGAACGCGGAGCGCCATCCGAAGCCGGTGATCAGCCACGTCAGGACCGGCGCCGCGATGAGCGTGCCCAGCGCGGCACCGCTGATCTGCAGAGCCGAGGGCAGGCCGCGCCGGTCTGCCGGGAAACACTTGTGCAGGGCGTGCATCGACATCGACGCCGCGGGCCCCTCCGCCGCCCCGAGCAGCACCCGCCCCGCCACCAGCGTCGGCACCGACGCCACGAACAGCACGGGGAGCTGAGCCACCGCCCACAGGGCGGCCATCGCGAACAGCAGAACCCGGCTGGAGATTCTCGCGGAGACGAAGCCGACGATCAGTCCGGACAGGCTGAACAGCAGCGCGAACGAACTGGAGATCAGCCCATACGCGCTGTTGCCGATACCCAGCTCGTCCATGATCGGCACGGCCGCGAGGCCCAGGACGGCTTTGTCCGCGTAGTTGACGAGCATGAACGTCACGATCATCGCGGCGATCAGCCAGGCCCGCCGTCGGTCGAACACGGGACGCGGTGGCAATCCGGAGGTCTCGCGGGGCGGTGCGGGCGAAGACGGTTCGACCATGGGGCACTCCTGCGGCTCGGAGGGGAAGGGTGCGCAGTCGGCGCGAACGCGCCGGTCCGGCGGGCGGTCGACGGTTCGCGCGGGAACGCACATGGCAGGCGTACGGCGATCGACGCCGAGGTCTGTGCCTGCTGCTGAACAGGTTGTACGTTAACGGCGTACTTGTTCAAGACTTCTGCGGTATGGAGTGCCCCATGACCGACCTGACCCGACTCGGTGATCTCTTGTGGACCCGCGGCTACACGGACCCCGCCTGGATCCGCCGCTTCACGTCCGCGGGCCGCGAGCTCACGCCCAGCCGCCGCGTGTGGCGCGGCCCGGAGCCCGCCCGGGCTCTGCCCCGCCGGCCCGCCGGCCTCGACGCGCTCGACATCGACCTCGGCGGCACCACGATCACGTTGCCGGACCTGTTCACCGCCGCCCAGACCGACGCGTTCCTCGTGATGCACCGCGGCTTTGTCGTCCACGAGACGTACCGGCACGGCACCGAAGCGCACACCCCGCACTTCAACGCCTCGGCGGCCAAGTCGTACATCGGCCTGATGGCGGCGACGCTGGCCCACCAAGGATTCCTGGACCGGTCGGCCCCTGCATCCGCCTACGTCCCCGAACTCGCCGGTACGGCCTTCGGCGACGCCACCGTCGAGGACCTGCTGCACATGGGCACCCGGGTCAGCTACGCCGGCCGGCCCTTCGACAAGGCGATCGAGGCCCAGCGGTACTACGCCGTCATCGCCCCGCAACTGCGGCCGTTCGGCTACAGCGGCCCCAACACCATCCGCGAACACCTGCTGACCGCCCGCGCCACGGGGAACCCAGGAACCGAGTTCCGCTACGAGAACGGCAACGTCGAGACGCTGGCCGAAGTCCTGCGCCGGGTCACGGGTCTCACCACCTCGGCGTTGCTCAGCGAAATGATCTGGTCGAAGATCGGCGCGGAGGAGGACGCCTACTACATCCTCGACAGCGATGGCGTCGAGGCGGCGTGCGGCGGCTTCAGCGCCACCGCTCGCGACATCGCCCGCCTCGGTGAGATGCTGCGCTGCGGCGGCGCGGCCGGTGGCCGGCAGGTCGTGCCCGAGGAGGTGGCCACGACGATCACCAGTGGCGTTCCCGACGGCTATCCCCGTCGCGTACGGTTCCCCGCTGCGCCCCCCGACTCGCCGGCCACGCTCTCTTACCACGACCTGTGGTGGATTCCGAACGACCCCTACGGCTCCTACCTGGCCAGCGGCATCCACGGCCAGCGGCTCTTCGTCTCACCCGGCCTCGACCTCGTCGCCGTCCACTTCGGCTCCCAGGTCATCTCCCCGGACGTGCCGGTCGCCCCGCTCGTCCCGGCGTTCCTGCGGATCGGGGCCCATCTCGCCGCCGCGCACTGACCGGCATTCGGTGAACCTTCTGTGAATCACGGCGTGACGACGGGTGGAATGCCCGTTTTTCGCCGCTCCGGCCCCGTGGCGGCCGTCGCACTTCTCAGAGAACTCCCAGGATCTCTCCGGGGGTGATCAGGGTGGGCTGACACCGTCGGTGCCGCGCCGACGTGACGGCTCCGCTCCTCGACTGCCTCTTCCCGGGCAGGGCAACGGGGCGAGCGCTCGTCGGTCTTCCGATAAGCCTCGACCTGACGTGGAGCCTTTGCTGTGGCCACATTCCTTTCCAGGCTGGGCCGGTTCTCCTTCCGGAGGCGCTGGCCGGTCGCGTTGCTATGGGTGGTACTGCTCGTGGGGACGGGGGTGCTGGCCGGCAGGGCCCCCGCCGCTCCGCCGAACGACTTCTCGATGCCCGGAACGGAGGCGCAGCAGGCGTACGACCTGCTGAACGAGCGTTTCCCGGAGATGAAGGCCGACGGCGCGACGGCCCGGGTGGTGTTCCGGGCGGAAGACGGCAAGATCACCGACCCCGAGGCGAAGAAGGCCATCCAGGAGACGGTCCGGGAGCTCGGGAACGCTCCGCAGGTCGCGCGGGTCACCGACCCGTACGCGACCCGGTCGGTCAGCGAGGACGGCTCCACCGCCTACGCGCAGGTCTCCTACAAGGTGCCCACCTCGGACCTCCAGGAGAGCTCGCGCACCGCGCTGCAGGACACGGTCGAGCAGGCACGCTCGCAGGATCTGACTGTCGAGGTCGGCGGCAACGCCGTCAACGAGGTGCCCGCCGGGGGCCATTCCTCCGAGGCGCTGGGCCTGGCCGTGGCCGCAGTGGCGCTCGTCATCACCTTCGGCTCGCTCCTCGCGGCAGGGCTGCCGCTGCTCACCGCCGTCCTCGGCGTAGGTATCGGCAGCCTTGCGATCCGGGTGCTGGCCGAGCCGCTCGGCCTCGGCTCGACGACGACGGGCCTGGCCACCATGATCGGGCTGGCCGTCGGCATCGACTACGCCCTGTTCGTGGTCTCCCGTTACCGTGCCGAACTCGCTCGTGGCCGCAGCCGCGAGGAGGCGGCCGGGCACGCTGTGGGCACCGCTGGATCGGCGGTGGTGTTCGCCGGTCTGACCGTGGTCATCGCCCTTGCGGGACTGTGCGTGGTGGGTATCCCGATACTGACGCAGATGGGCCTCGCCGCAGCCGGCACGGTCGTCATCGCGGTGCTGATCGCCGTCACCCTGATCCCCGCGCTGCTCGGGATCTGCGGCCGCCGGATCGGTCCGGCCCGCCCGAGGCGCCGAGGGAAGGACAAGGACGGCCTGCCGCGACCGAGCATGGGCGTGCGCTGGGCCCGGTTCGTCGTCAGGCGGCCGGTTGCCGTCCTCCTGGGCGGTGTCGCCCTGCTCGGCGTGATCGCGGTTCCGGCGGCTTCCCTGAAGATGGGCCTGCCGGGTGACGACAGCAAGCCCGTCTCGACGACACAGCGCCGGGCCTACGACCTGGTCGCCGAGGGCTTCGGCCCGGGCTTCAACGGCCCGCTGACAGCGGTCGTCGAGGCCGACGACGGTGGCAGCGCCCAGGCGGCCGCCCGGAGCGTCGTCAAGCAGATCGACGGCAGGAAGGATGTCGCCGCGGTGGGGGAGCCGCGACTGAGCGAGTCCGGCGACACCGCAGTGGTGACCGTCGTCCCGGCCGCGTCGCCGGCCAGCTCGGAGACGGCCGACCTCGTGCACGCGCTGCGCGACCCGGCGCTCGCGAGCGGGAGCGACGCCCACGTCCTCGTCGCCGGATCGACGGCGATGAACGTGGACGTCTCGCAGAAACTGTCCGATGCCCTGATTCCGTACCTCGCACTCGTCGTCGGTCTGGCGTTCCTGCTGCTGATCGCCGTCTTCCGGTCGCTCCTCGTGCCGCTCAAGGCGGCCCTGGGCTTCCTGCTGTCGGTCCTCGCCGGCCTCGGCGCGGTGGTCGCGGTCTTCCAGTGGGGCTGGCTGGCCTCCGTCTTCGGCGTCGCGGAACCAGGACCGGTGATGTCGATGATGCCGATCTTCATGGTCGGCGTGGTCTTCGGCCTCGCCATGGACTACGAGGTGTTCCTGGTGACCCGGATGCGCGAGGCGTACGTGCACGGGCAGTCGCCGAAGGACTCCGTAATCAGCGGCTTCGAGCACAGCGCACGGGTGGTGACCGCCGCCACTGTGATCATGATCTCGGTGTTCGCCTCGTTCATGGGCAGTGACGAGCAGATGCTCAAGACCATCGGCTTCGGGCTCGCGGTCGCCGTCCTCTTCGACGCGTTCGTCGTCCGCATGGCACTTGTACCGGCCGTCCTGGCCCTGCTCGGCCGGCGTGCCTGGCACCTGCCCCGATGGCTGGACCGACTGGTGCCCGACCTGGACGTCGAGGGCGAGCGGCTCGAGCGGGACCTGGGCGACCCCACGCGTACAGGCGTCGAAGCGTCACCCGACGGCGGCCGGGACCTGGTCGTCGAAACCGCGGGAAGCGGCGGCGGCAGCGGCCACTGAGCCCGCGCCCGTCACCGGGGCCCGTGCGCCCCGATCCCGCACCCGTCTCCACGGGGCGGCGGCCCCCACCCGCCGCCCCGTACTCCACCCCGAACCCCGTACACAGGAGCCTGCCCATGTTCTCCGCCCCGCCGCCCTCCTTTCCGCCCGGCTCGCCCTGGCGCCACGCCCTTGAAGGCGCCCTCTCCGTCGGGACCGCGGTCATGGCGATGGCCGCTGCCGCATGGGTGGCGCTGACCGTCCTCGGCGCCGGCGCGATCGCGCCGGTCTCCCGGCTCGTGCCGATGATGGTGAGCATGGCCGTCGGCGGCGGCGTCACCGTGGAGTCGGCTCCCTCCGCCGAGTCCGCCGACGGCGGAGGGTTGGGCGGAGGCCTCGGCGGGCTGCTCGGCGGTCTCGGCGGCGGTGGGGGTATGAGCCTCGGCCTGACCGGTGAAGCGGCGCTGACGCCGCTGACACTGACGTTCCTCGGCACGGCCGTCCTGGCGATCGGCTTCTTCCGCCCCCTCCGCCGGCGGCAGCGGCCCGCCCCGGCGCTGCTCTGGGCCCGGTGCGGCGGCGCACTGGTGACCACGGCCGTGGTCCTCCCGATCCTGGCAGGCATGGCTCGGGGCACCGCCCGGCTGCCCGAGAGCGTGACGGAACGGTTCGGCAAGGGTGCGTCGTCCGGAGCGCTCAGCCGGTTCGGAGGTGGCGGGGGCGGAGGCCTCACCAAGGGACTGTCCTCGGTGTTGTTCGGGATCGATACCGCGGCGACCGTCTTTCTCGGCCTGCTGTGGGTCGGCGCCGTCCTGGCCGTCGGCTGCGTCGCGGCCCGCCGTACGACACTGCCGCGCCCCCTCGCCCTGAGCCGGTTGCGGCTGAAGTGGAACGCCGTCACCTCCACGCTGACCGGGATCGCGGCCGTGCTGTGCTGCTCGGCCCTCGCCGTCGCGCTCCTGGCCGGGGCAGCGGCCCTGACCGGCCGGGAGCAGGCGGCCAAGGCGACCGGCATGCTGCTGCTCCTCGGGCCCAACCTGATCGCCGTGCTCCTCACCGCCGGCCTCGGCACCTCCTGGGAGGCGGGCGTGCACCGCCTGCAGCCCGAGGGCGGCAGCGGGATGCTCGGCATGCTCGGCGGCGGAGCCCAGGGCGACACGGCGGGCACGGACAAGTCCGTCGACCTCGGAGGCTGGTCGGGCGCCGGCGTGCCGCTGTGGCTGATCGCCATGGCTGTCATCCTGCTCCTCCTGGTGATCGCCGGGTACGTGGCCTCCGCCCGCACCCCGGCCCGCACCCCGCGCGAGGACTCCGAGGCCCTGCTCGACCGCCACGCGGAGATCGCCCTGCGCATGGGCATCACGGTCGGCAGCGCGGCCCTGCTGCTCCCCCTGCTGACACAGGGATCGCTGCGGATCGGCATCAGCCTCATGGGCAACGAGATGGGCGGCATGACCGCAGGACTCGACGGAGGCCCGGGACTGTCCGCGCTCACCGGCTTCGTCCTGGCCGCCCTCGCCTCGTACGCCGGCAGCCGCCTGCACAGCCGGCGGGCCCGGCGCCTGGGCCGCGCCACGCAGCCGCCCGGCAACACGAGCCGACGACCGGCCACCGCCCGCGTCCCGTCCGACTCGGCGTCGTGAGCGCCATGTGATCTCCTGGGAAGACCCTCTTCACCCCTGTCCGAGAAGGCGACGATCCACACCATGGCGGCACCTGTACCTCCCCCGCACCCCGTGGGTCGCCCCGACCACCTGCTCGTCGTCGACGACGAGCCCACCGTCCGGGAGCTGCTGCGCACCGCACTGCGCTACGCCGGCTTCGACGTCGACGCCGCCGCCACCGGCCAGGAAGCCCTCGACCTGGCCGCGCGGCGCACACCCGATCTCGTCCTGCTCGACGTCATGCTCCCGGACATGGACGGCTTCGAGGTGATCCGCCGCCTGCGCGCCCAGCCCCGCTCGGGCCTCCCCGGCCGCGGCGGCGACGTACCCGTCCTCTTCGTCACCGCCCGCGACGACCGCCAGGACCGGCTCCACGGCCTGCGCCTCGGCGGCGACGACTACGTCACCAAACCCTTCGACCTCGAAGAACTGATCGCCCGTATCCACGCGGTACTGCGCCGCACCAGGGGCGAGCAGCCGGGCCGGATCACCGTCGGCGATCTGAAACTCGAACCCGACAGCCACCACGTCACCCGGGCAGGGCGGACCGTACGGCTGTCCCCGACCGAGTTCCGCCTCCTGCACTTCCTGGCGGCCAACGCGGAGCGCACCATGACGAAGAACCAGATCCTGCAGAGCGTGTGGGAGTACGACTTCGGCGGCGACCCCAGCATCGTCGACACGTACATCAGCTACCTGCGCCGCAAGGTCGACACGGACGAGCCCAAACTCATCCACACCATCCGTGGCGTCGGTTACGTGATCCGCGAGCCCCGGCCATGAAGCGCCCCGCCCCGCGGCTGCCCGGGCGCCGACGACCGAGCGGGCTGTCCCTGCGCACCCGCCTCCTGTGCCTCTCCATCGCCCTGGTCGCCGTGGGTCTCCTCGGCACGGGCCTGATCGTCACCACGGCCCTGCGCGGCTACCTCCAGGACCGGGTCGACGACCGTCTCGTCCTGACCGGCGAGATCGCCGCCCGCATCGCCCCGCCCGTCGGCCCCGAAACGCCACCGGGCGTGCAGGTCCTCGGCGTCCTCGGGGACACCACCGTGACCTACCTGGACGACGACGGCGCCACGCGCAGGGCGTTCGACACGAGCACCGCGCCGCCGGGCGGCGGTCCCGACCTCCCCGCCCTCGACCACGCGGCCGTCCTCGCCCGCGAGGGCCGCCCCTTCACCGTGCCCGCGCGCAACGGCGACGGCAGCTGGCGGGTCATCGCCCTCGCCCAGCCCGCCCAGGTCTTCCCGCCCGAGCGCTCCGGCACGCGCGGCAGCGTCCTCGTGGCCACCTCCCTCGACGAAGTCGACCGCACCATCACCAAGACCCGTAACCTCTCGCTGACCGTGGGCGCCGCGCTGCTTGCCGTCCTCACCGCCGCCGGATGGTTCGCCGTCCGCTCCGGACTGCGCCCCCTCACCCGGATCGAGGAGACCGCGACCGCGATCAGCGCCGGCGACTATTCCCACCGCGTCCCCGAACTCGCCGCCCCCCACACCGAAGTGGGACACCTGACCACGTGCCTCAATCAGATGCTCAGCCAGATCGACACCGCCTTCCAGGCCCGCGCGGAGGCCGAGGCGAGAACCCGGCGCTTCTTCGCCGACGCCAGCCACGAACTGCGCACGCCCCTCGTCGGCATCAAGGGCTACACCGACCTCTACCGCATGGGCGCCCTGCCCACCCGCGAGGACGTCGACCAGACCATGACCCGGATCGCCGCGGAGTCCGAACGCCTCACCCGGCTCGTCGAGGAGATGTTCCTCCTCGCCCGCCTCGACGAGGACGCCGGGGACGCGGGTCCCGACCGGGAACCGGCCTTCGACCTCGACCTCGCCCCCATGGACCTGCGCACCCTCGCCGCCGACGCCCTCCACGACGTACGCGCCCTCGATGCGACCCGCCCCGTCACCCTGACCGGCCCCGGCGGCGGCAAACCCGCCACCGCCCCCACCGTCGCCGACGAGACCCGGCTCCGCCAGGTCGTCACCAACCTCATCGGCAACGCCGTCACCCACACCCCGCCCGGCACCCCCATCCGCATCGGCGTCGGCACCGTCGACGACCGCGCCGTCCTCGAAGTCGCCGACCAGGGCCCCGGCCTCACCCCCACTGAACGCGAACGCGTCTTCGACCGCTTCTACCGCACCGACGACTCCCGCACCCGCACCACCGGCGGCTCCGGCCTCGGCCTCGCCATCGCCCACGCTCTCGTCACCGCCCACGGCGGCCGCATCACCCTCGAAACCGCCCCCGGCAGAGGCTGCACCTTCCGCATGACGCTGCCCCTGCCCGAACCGTCACATCACGGGATTGCCGACGAGATGAGATGAGACAAGGCGCCAGGCCGGAGCTCTTTCGGGGTGAGGCCGGGCGTCCGACGTACACCCTCGAGCGTGACGCTCGTTTGACCCACGAGGCCCGGCGGTGCCATCGAGGCGGTGAGTGAAACTGTCTCTGACCTGCAGGTTTTCCGGGACGACCTCAGGTGCACATCTTCCCTATGACGCATCACGTGGAGTGCGTGGCGATCCTTGAGCCTGCCGCAAAGGGTGCCTGACCTGGGGTTTTGCTCGTGCGCATTATGTGCGGTGTGGGCGTTACGGGCGATATCTTGACGCTGAAATGACGCTCGTGACGCTCATTTGACGCTCGTTCTGATGAGGCGTCAGGTGCATGTTGGGCAGGTCAGGCGGCGTCAAGGCTGCGAGTGACGATGCAACGCCGAGGGCTGGTGACGCTCAATGCGGAGTCGCCGGGTCCTGCAGATCAGAAGTCCCGGAAGAGACCAGCCAACGCCGTGACCTGCGATGCCTGGCCGTCGCAGGTTGTTGACCTGGATGAATGCTCTGGCCCGCCTGACGCACCTCGACCGGGCAACCGGCCGCGTCATACGCCGCTACGAACGCGACAGGCCCGGCGAGCTGGTGCACGTGGACATCAAGAAGCTCGGCAACATCCCCGACGGCGGCGGTCACAAGGCGCTCGGCCGCCCAGCGGGCCGCAAGAACCGGGCGAACGCCGGCTACAGCTACATCCACACCGCCGTCGACGACCACTCCCGCCTCGCCTACAGCGAGATCCACTCCGACGAACGCAAGGAGACCGCGACCGCTTTCTGGACCCGGGCCCAGGCGTTCTTCACCTCGTGCGGCATCACCGTCGAACGGGTCCTGACCGACAACGGGGCCTGCTACAAGTCCCACGCCTGGCGCGACACCCTGACGGCGGCCGGGATCACCCACAAGCGAACCCGGCCCTACCGGCCGCAGACCAACGGCAAGGTCGAACGCCTCAACCGCACCCTGCTCGACGAATGGGCCTACGCGCGCCCCTACCGCTCAGAAGCCGAACGACGCGACGCCTTCCCGCAATGGCTGCACACCTACAATCACCACCGCGGACACACCGCACTCGCAGGCAAACCACCCGCCAGCCGCGTCCCCAACCTCACAGGGCAATACACTTAGTCGGGTAGCCGGGTCACGGAGACGTGACCCGGCTACCCGACTTAGGGCCGCTACAGACGCCTCGTGTGCGGCGGTCCTTCGAAGCGGGTGAATCGGGCTGTCAACAACCACGTCCGTTACAACGGCGATGTATGAGGTCGCAGCGATCCTCACCGTTTCGCCAACACGCGGCCGTGACGCTCATTTGATGCTCCAAGCCCTGTAGGTCACCTTGGCCGAGTTGAAAAACAATGCCTGACCCGCTGGTTCGTGCATACCCGTCCAGGCCCACATCCTTCTGATGACTCTGCGGGCTACCTGATCACCACGGCCGGGGGCATGCCGGTCTCCGGGTGCCAGCCCCAGAGCTCGGCGAGCGGGACGTGACGACCGCTCCCTGCAACGCGATTACCACCTCATCCGCACCGGGCAGATTGTTCTCGCGAACAATGGCTTTGCGGGGCGGGAGTTGCAGGCGTTCCTCGCCGAAGAGCTGGGCGTCCACCGGGTGCGCCGAGCCGCGTCGACACGGCCGCCTCGCCTGCGGCTGCCAAAGGGGCGTGGCGGTGTTCGACATGCTCCAAGACCAGCTCAACCAGGAACAGCTTGGCGCAAGAACACCAGCCGGAGCTTCGCTGTACCGGCCGACGCCTCCTCGCCCTGGCCGTGAGCATCTGGCACTACTGGCTACCGGCGCAGAGACCCAACGACGACTGATCGCCTACGACCACTGAGAACGTCGGACTCACCCGTCCAGGGGTGGCCGACGCCGACACGGTGTGGGTTGTGGGTGTGCCGGGCGGTGGATCGCGGGCCGCTTACTGCCGGTCGCGCCTCGGGACAGCGCCGCCAGGCTCAGCAGGAGGTGCGCCGACTCGGGATGATCGAAGTCGGAGTGCGCTCCGGCCGGGGCCAGGCGGGTGCGGGCGGAGCCGCGGAAGCGTTCGCTGGCGTCCACGTTGACCAGCCGGTGGTCCAATGTCGACAGACGGTACGGCTCGTGCAAGGGCAGCAGTCGGGAGTGGAACTGGGGGACGGGCGCCGTACCGGCTCCCGAGTGGCCGATGCCGGCTGAGCCCTCCGCGCGCAGATGCCAGAAGCCGGTGGCCCGGTCCCAGCGGGAGTGGGTCAGTACCAGCGGTCCGCGCAGTGGAGCGTGGGACTCCGCACCGGATGGGAACAGAGCCGGGAAGAGACGGTCGAAGGCGTCCCGGGGCGCGGCCATCTGGAAGACGACCATGCTGTCCACGGTGAAGGGGCGCCCCGGCGACGTGGGAGTGCTCCACCCCAGGACCCGCGGCGCCTCCGGTGCCGCCGCCCACTGCACGGCTTCGCATAGAAACCGGCCGCCGAACGAATGGCCTACGAGGTGCAGGTACTGGCCGTTGCGGTTGGTCAGGACCGGGGCGGAGCCGGCGGCGGGGCGCTGTGCGTCGAGATAGCCGAGGAGGTGGGCGAGCACATGGGGCGCGTGGCCCTGACCGGGTGCGCTCATCGCATGTGCGCGGTCGCGGATCCTGCGGTAGCCGCCGAGCGAGGGCAGGCTGGACGACGGCCAGCGCACGACCACGACCGCGGGCCGGTATCCCCGGCTCAGCTGCGGATAGCGATCCGGATGCGCCGCGGCCAGCTGCCGGGTCCTGGTGAGCAGGGCCTTCGCACGCCGCTGTGCGACGGTCGGCGCGGTCTGCCAGCCGTGCACGTAGACGTACAGGTCCGTTATCCGGTCCGGGGTGCGGACGTGCTCGGCGAGGTGCTCGGCGATCCGGTTACCTGGGACGGTACGACGACCGCCGGGCGCGCTGAGTCGTCCCTGTTCGTCGAGGTCGACGGTGATGAGGTGCACGGTCGGATCTCCAAGAGGCTGTCGATGCCGCAGTACAGCAGATAGGCGAGGGCGAGCGGGTTGTGCAGTTCGTCGAGGAAGTGGCGGACCAGGGCGCGGCAGATCTCGCCCGCGGTCTGCGTTCCGCTCAGATACCGGTCGAGGAAGGCGTGAGCGTACTCCGAGGCGAAGATCTGGGGAATCTCGATCTGCGGACCAAGCACCCCGGTCGCGCCGTGCTCGACGAAGGCCCGGCCGAGGTATTCCAGTTCGGCCGTGGCCGTCGGCACCCCCGCGTGGCAGGCGTTGAGCACCACGAACGGGCGGAACACCGACTCCCGTGAGCTGCGGAACCCGTCGCGGTGCTGGTGGACCAGATCGGCGTCGATGACCTTGTCGTCGGAGAGCCTGACGCCCACCGTGCGGTGGGCGCCGTACTCCTCGAAGGCGCCGTGGCACCAGAAGTACATCAGGTCCTCGTCGAACTCGACGCCGGAGAGCGACTTGACCAGCTCGTCCGCATGGGTGCGCACCGTCAGTTCGGAGTGGTGGGCGAGCAGCTGCGCCACGTCCTCCGAGCGGCCGACGCTGCCAAGTGCCAGGTCGGCGTTGAGGCTGGTGACCGGGAGGGACCGGACGGCCGGGGGGCGAAAAGGGGCGTACGACGCTCCGGTCTGCTCGATCTCGTGCCGGTGGCCGAGAAACGCAGGCGTCCGTGGCCCGCCGGCGCGCACCGCGAGCATCGGCCATGGCACGGACAGGCCCGAGTCGAAGCTGATGCGCAGGTCCTCCTGGCTCAGCTCGTCGAGCAGGAACTCGCGGAACCTCACCAGGTCGCTGTCGGTGCCCGCGAGGATCCGGTCGAGTGTGTAGGCCCCGGCCTCGGCCAGCTCCTCGATCATCGGGATGACCGTGCTCTGGCAGGGCCGGAGATCGCCGCCGGCGGCGAAGGGGAACGGTGGCCCGGACGGCATTCCATCGGCGTCCAGGGGCTGGTGGCGGACAAACGCCTGCCACTGGGCGCGCAGCCGGTCTGCCTGACTGCGGATCGCGGTGCCGGAGACCTGGAGGCCCGCCCGGTGGGCGCGGGTGCGCGGTGCGCGCTTGCCGTGCGGGAGCGCGATCACTTCGACCCGGTCGTCGCTGCCGACGGACAGCACGACGGTCAGGTCTAGAGGGCGCTGCCCGTGGTCGCCGGGCCACTGGGTGAGGTCGTCCGAGGGGTTGTGCAAAACTTCGGAGTGCAGTTCGTGCGCCACGGTTCACGGCCTCCCGAGCGGTTCCGGCACCGCCACGGGGAGCGTCGCCTCGACCACCTGCAGCACCTTGCCGGACGTGGGGTCGCACACCCGGAAGCGCAGCCGGTGCTCGCCCGGTTCCCAGGCCGTGAACGTGAACCGCGCGGGTGTCTCGTCGTCCGTCGCACAGGACGCCGCCGGCGGTTTCAGCGTCGCGGAGGAGCGCGGCGTGGCGATCACAAGTACGGACACGGGCTCCGTCCTGCCGAGCTCCGCGTCTTGGGGATCGATGGCGGCCAGCGTGAACTCGACGGTGGCCGGTGTGCCGATGTGCACAACGTCCTCGGCCACGGTCAGCCGCGGCCGCCGCCGGGGCCGGGCTGGCGTGGGCGCGGAGGGCACGGTCGGCTCGGGCGGTGGCGGCGGTGCGGGCGGGGGCAGAACGACGGGTGCGTGAGGCGGGCCGGGGGTGGCGGAGCTCGCGGACGCGGCGGGCTCTGCGGGTGGGATGGCCGCGGCGAGAGGCACGGCAGGCTCGGGTAGGGGAGATCCCGGGATTGTGGGTACGGCCGGTCTGTCCCGATGACCGGCCTGCTTCCCTGATCGTCCGGGGGCCTGGTCCCCGACCTGCTCCACCGATGCACGTGGAAGCCCTTCGGAGACGAGCGCGGCCAGCCGAGCGTAGGCGCGTCGGGTGTCCGCTCGCAGCTCGGTCAGGTCGAGTTCGGCTCCGGTGGCAAGGTGCTCGTCGAAGGGCACGGTGACGACGCCCTGGCAGCGGTCGGCGAAGTGTTTGACGATGCGGTCGGTTCTCACTCGGGCGGGGCCTGGGTGCACCGCGGATAGGACCACGAGGGCGCGCCGAGCCAGTTCGGCGTGGCCGTGCTGGGAGAGCCAGTCGAGGGTCACGTCGGCAATGGCGGCGCCATCCACGCTCGCTGTGGCGACCACGACCAACTGGTCGGTGAGCGAGAGCACTCCGTGCATGGCCTCCTGCATCAGCCCGGTGCCGGAGTCGGTGACGATGAGGGGGTAGGCGCGGGTCAGCGCATCGACGACCCGGTGGTACTGCTGGGCGCTGAAAGGTGTGGAGAGCGTGGGCGTGACGTCGTGGGCCAGAATCTCCAGCCCGTTCGGGCCTGTGGTGGTGAAGTTGCGGATGGCGTCATGGCCGTCCAGCTCCGGCAGGGCGGCGAGCAGATCCAGCACGGTGGAGTCGTTCTCGCGGCGTACCCGACGGCCGAGCGTGCCGCCTTCGGGCGAGGCGTCGACGGCGATCACAGGATCGTCGCGCTGGCCCGCCAACGTCGCGCCGAGCGCCACCGCTGTAGTGGTCTTCCCCGTACCGCCCTTGAGGCTGATCACCGAGACGCGGTGGCATCCGGAGACCGGGGAGCCGGGCCCCGTGGCTCGAGTCTCCTCGGCGGCTGGCCCGCCGCGCCAGAGCAGCAGACGGCGCAGCCGGGAGAGCAGTGGCGGCTCCGATAGCAAGTGCTCCGCGGACAGCGGCGTGCCGTCCGACCGCCGGACGCCGCCGTCCGGCGCTGGAGGCGACCACGAGGCAGGTTCGAGCTGGTCGGGGTGTGGTCCCGTGGTAGCCGGGACGCGGGTTGCCGCGGCCGCGTCGGCTGCTCTGGTCCGCCACTCGGTCAGTTGGTCGCGGATCTCCAGGACGGCCGGGTCGTTGGCGTCGAAGGTCCGCATCATGTCGTCAAGGAGTTCCGCGTACGCCTCCGCCGCCCCCGCCGCGTCCCCAGCTTGACCGCGCCAGAGCGCGATGTTGTGGCGCGTGAGGAGCGTGTCGGGGTGTGCGGGACCGAGCACGTGCAGTCGGTCGTCCAGCAGGAGGGTGTACGCCGCCGCGGCTTTGACCGGATCGCCGGCGATGCCCTGCCAGCGTGCGAGGTTGTCCCGGACGGTGAGAACATCCGGGTTGTCGGGGCCGAGGACCCGTTCCAGGTCGCGGAGGAGGTCGCGGTAGGCCGCGACGGCGCCGGCCGCGTCCTGTGAGGCGCCGCGCAGCCGTGCCTGGTAGCTGCGCGCGGCGAGGGTGTCGGCATGGTCGGGTCCGAAGCGCTGGTCGAGCCGGGCGTGCAGCCAGTCCCAGCGGATACGGGCCGCCCGGATCAGCCCGGCGTCGATCAGGTTGCGTCCCACCTGGAAGAGCAGGGGATGGCAGTGCGACCGCCATAATGTCTCCCCGGCGTGCCCGGTAAGCAGGTCCGCTCCCGACCGCAGCGCCCGGCAAAGGGGGGAATGCGGCCGGTCGGACGCCGTGCGCCACACCGCTTGCAGCGCGTCGGCGGCGCTGAGGGCCAACGCGTCCCGGCTCACGGCGGGCACCGCCGTGAGCACGGCCGCCTGTACCAGGGTGCTCAGCCGCACGGACGGATGTGCCAAGTCGCTGTCGACTTCCACCAGGCGCAGCCGGCGCAGGACCTCGAGGGCGTCCCGTACGTCCCCCGCCTCGGCGGGCGGGGGCGCCCCAGGGCCTTGCCGCCGCGCTGCCCGAAGCGCGAGGTAGCGCAGCGCGGGAGGACTGGTGAGCACTGAGACCGGCACCCCGTGCGGATCAAAAAGAGAAGCCAACTCCAGGACAGGACGGGCCAGTCCCGTGCTGTGCCGGTCGGCCGCCTCCAGCGACACCCACCAGCTGGCAGTGACCGCATCCCGGGTAGCCCCGGTGCCGCTGGGGCCGGCGAACCGGGTGAGCCGGTCGCGGTAGGCCGCACAGGTCAGGCCTTCATGCGCCATAAAGGCGGCAGCCGTTGACAGAGCCAACGGGTCGTGGCGGAGGTCGGCGGTCAGGGCCGCGATCTCGCGGGGATCGTCGTCCAGGCCGCTGCGGCTGACGAGTTCGCGCGTCAGCTGGTCGGCGGCCTCTTCGGGGTGGTAAGCCCCGAGCTCGACGCGTCCGCTGCCCCCTGGCAGGGACGTTGCGCGGCGGGCGGTGACCAGGACCCGGCCATTGGGCCTGGCCGTCGGCCACAAACCGTGCAGGTCGGCGGTGTCTGATACCCCGTCGAGCACCACGAGCCAGCGCAGGTCGGTCCAGCTCAGCCAGGAGCGGAACGCCTCGGCGGAGCGCTCCGGCTGGGCGCGGTCGTGCTCGGTGGTGGCCGCTGCGGCATCGGCGTAGCCGCATACGAGCATGTCCGCGCTGGTGGCGTTCACCCATACCACCATGTCCGCTGTAGCGTCCCGCAGGGCACACCGGGCGATGTGGGCGGCCAGCTGTGTCTTGCCCGTCCCGGCAGGGCCGGTGAGTACGTGGATCGACGAGGGGACGTCGAGCAGAGCCGCCTCGGCCCGCCGCCGGAACGGCGCGGCTTCTGACGGGATCCGCCCCACCAGAGACGCGGTCTCGCCGCTGCCCGCGGCGAAGCCGAGCGAAACCGCCCCGGTGGCCTGGGCGCCCGCCACGGCGGTGGCGTAGGTTGTCCGGCTCAGCTGTACGAGTCGAAGCAACTGATCGGTGCACCGTAGGCGTTCGACGCCCTCGGACTCCTCCAGGAGGAGCTCGAACCGGGTCTGAAGGGCGGCTTCCATCCTGACGCGCAGTTCGGGGTCAGTGGCTGAGGTCTGCCGTACGGCAGCTGCGGTCACGTCCAGGCGCTTGAGATGCTCCAGTTCAGCCCGGGCATCACCCCTGCCGAGGAGCCGTGCGGCCCCATCGCGTACGAACGACCACTGCTCGGTGGTGGCCGCTTCGGCGACCGCGGCACCGGCCGCCGTCGCCGCGGCGCGGGAGGCGGCGTCAAGCATGTGGCAACCCCCACTCTTCGAGCCGCTCCTTCGGCGACGCTGCTCTTATACAAGCACAGCGACCACTGCGAGCCGAGGGCGTGCGGGCGCTGGCCCGGACGAAGGAGGGGCTCGAGGGACAAGCCTCCGCAGTGCCGACCGGTGGGCTCCCGGGAGAGGACCTACCGGCCAAATTCGCCGTCGGTTGCAACGGCCGACGGCGGTCTGGCTACCGACCGGCGAAGAACCGACCCAACCGGTGCCGGCTTCGGATGGGCGCTCGGCAAAGCGGCCGGCGGACGTGCGGCCGGTGCCTGCCGCCGAAGGCCGCCGCCGAACGTGAGAACGAGGCGGCGATCACCACCTTACCCACCGTTCCGGTGGAGGCACTGCGTACGACGGGGAAGCATGACGCGCCAGACTTCCTGTCCCGATCCGACGTAGGGCGGTGACGCTCATTTGACGCTCTGGGCGCCCGGCGACTCTCATCCGGGATGCTAAAGCATCTCTGACCTGCTGCTTTCCTGTGTGAGTCCAAGCCGACACCTTTCCTATGACGCATCATGTGGAGTGCGTCGCCATTCTGGAGCCGGTTCGATAGGCCGTCTGACCTGCGGTTTCTCGGGAATGGGTAGAGGTTCGACCTGTTTCGATTGATGCATCACGTGGAGTGCGTTGCGATCCTTGAAGCGGCCGGAAAAGCCGCCTGGCCTGCTGGTTTGAGTGGTGTGCGCTATGTGTGGTGTGGGCGTCACGGGCGATATCTTGACGCTGAAACCGCGCTCTCCGAGGCATCTTGACGCTCATTTGACGCTCGTTCTGATGGGGCGCCAGGCGATCTTTAGGGCAGCTCAGACGTATTCAAAGGGGCCAGACTTTATGGCGTTGTAGTGGGCCGGCAGCAGTCAGCCAGCTCATCGTCAGTGGCTGTCTGAGACTCGCTTCGGCGATTCGCAGCCAGGACCTGGCTGAGAGGGAAAGTGGTCAGATGGCGGCTTCGCAGCGCAGGCTCGCCACCTCGTCCCCGATGTACCGATAGGTCCGCGCGGCGCGCTCGTAGTAGGGGCGGCCGTCGTCGTCCAGGAGGGCTCCCAGCGTCTCCAGGGCTTCGGCCTGCCGGAAGTTCGGTTGGAGTGCGTCCATCAGTTCCACCGCTTCGATGAGCGCGGCGACCGCCTCGGTGCGGCGGTCGAGACCTGCCAGGCACTGTCCGATGCGCATCAGCGCGTACGGTCGGCACTGGGCGGCGATGGTGGGCGTCATCCCTGATCGTTCGTCGTCGATCAGTTCGAGTGCCGTGTGGTACTGCTGAAGGGCTTCGGCGAGGCGTCCTTCCTGCCGGCGGCAGTGGCCGATCTGCGAGAGGACCTGTACGTAGGCGTCGATGTCGCCGGCGGCCTGGAACATCCCCGCTGCCACGGCCGCGGAGGCCGCGGCCTCGTCGGGTCGTTCGAGCGCGAGCAGGGCACGTGAGGTGTAGTCGTGTGCTGCGGCGACCTGGGCCGTGGCGCCGCTCCTCTCGGCCAGTTCCAGGGCTTGTGCGGTGCAGCGGAGCATGGCTTCCGGGTCGCTGGGCGGCACCCAGTGGACCCAGGCGAGGTAGTTGAGCTGCGTCGCCTGCTGTGCCGGGTCGGCGAGGGCGACGGCGGCCTGCGCGCCGAGGCTGAAGACTTCACGCCAGTGGGGGGCGTGTGTCCAGCGGTCGGAGAACCAGTGCATCGACTCGGCGCAGTCCAGGACGAGGGAGTGCTGTCCGGCGGCTGTCCCGGATCGCAGTGCTCCGAGCCAGTTGTCCACGTTCGCCTGCAGCCATTCCTCGGCTTCCGCCGCGTTGCGGAGATCGGGGAAGTCCGGGTCGGGTCGGCCGTAGCCGGGCTCGAACCAGCGCCCGGCGGCCGTTGCCATCCGCAGCAGCCACGCTGTCACCCGTTCCCGTACGGCTGTGGCATCGTCGCTCTCCTCTGCTCGGAGCCGGTCGCGGGCGAAGAGCCGGACGAGGTCGTGGAACCGGTACCTTCCCGCCGCAGCGTCCTGGAGGAGGCCGAGGTCCACGAGATCGTCCAGCGCCTCCCAGGCGTCCCCGAGCGGGAGCCCGCCGGCGACCGAGGCCAGTGCGGTGTCGAAGTCCCGCCCGGGTACCGCCGCCAGTCTTCGGAAGACTTGCTGTGCGGAGGGGGCCAGGTGGTCGTAGGACATCATGAAGGCGCTGGCGATCCGCAGATCCCCCGCCTTGAACTGGTCGAGGCGGTCTTCTTCGGCGGCGAGGCGTGCGGCGAGTTCGGCGGCGTCCCAGTCGGGTCGGCTGAGCAGTCGGTTTCCGATGATCCGCAGTGCGAGGGGCAGGCCCCCGCACTTTTCGGCGAGGTGGGTGAGGGCCGTGTCGACGGCCCGTCCGTTCAGGATCCCGGCCAACAAGTGGGTCGACTCAGTCAGATGGAGCGGCCCTAGGGCCAGCCTGCGCACGCCTTCCAGGCCGGTCAGCAGTCGCCGGGTGGTGACCAGGACCCGGCTCGCGCCTCCGCCCGGCAGCAGCGGGCGCACCTGTTCCTCGGACCCGGCGTTGTCGAGGACGATCAGCATGCGGCGGTCCCGCATCAGCGACCGGTAGAGCGAGGCCCGCTCATGGGCGTCCGGCGGGATCCGCTGGTCGGGCACACCGAGGGCTCGCAGCAACGCTCGCAGGGCGTCGGGAACGGGCAGCGGGTGTGGCGAGAGGCCGAACAGATCGAGGAAGACGGCCCCGTCGGGGAAGCTCGGCAGTAAGGCATGGGCGGCACGGACGGCCAGGGCGGTCTTGCCCAGGCCCGCCGAACCGGTGACCAGCCCGACGACGCCGACGCCCGGTGCGCATTCCGTGTAGACCAGATCGCTCATCCAGATCAGCTCCTGCGAGCGGCCGGTGAAGTCCTCCACCACGCGGGGCAGCTCGTAGAGCCCGGCGGCCGGACGGTTCCAGTGGTCCTCCAGCCTGCCGTCGCGGGCCAGTTCCAGGAACCGGGTACGGGCGTCGCCGACGAGCTCCAGGGCGTCGGCCAGCACGGCGACGGTCCGGTGTTGTGGTCCTCTGCTCCGGCCGCGCTCGATGTCCGACAGCGTGCGGGCACTCACCCCCGACGCCTCAGCCAGTTGTTCGAGCGTCAGGCGCGCCGCACGTCGATGGCTGCGGAGCACTGCGGCGAAGCCGTTCTGTGTAGCGATGGGTCACTCCTGCCGGGCACCTGCGCGAGAACGGGGTCCCATGATGGAAGGCCACACCCGCGAAGGCACGGACGGCAGCGCACCCCGGCCGGGACCGGAGAGCACCCGGCGGCTACTTGCTTTGTCGCAGTTCCCGAGGGCTGACCCCGTATTTGGCCTTGAACGCCCGGTTGAAACCGCTGAGGTCGCCGAAGCCCGCGTCGAAGGCGAGCGCCGAAATCGGCCGGTCGGCGAAGCGGGCGTCCAGCAGCCGCAGCCTGACCCGTTCGAGCCGCCGGTCGCGGATGTAGTGGGCCACCGTCTCCCGCTCATGCCGGAAGAGCTTGTGCAGATACCGGGTGGAGATACCGAAGGCGGCCGCCACTTGGACCGGATCGAGTCCTGGGTCGGCCAGGTTCCGGTCGATGTGGTCCTTGATCCGCAATGGCAGGGTCCGCTGCAGGGAGCCGGCCAGCTGCCGGCTCTCGGCGAGCGGCTCGCTGAGCAGCGTGACCAGCAGATCGTTCGCCAGCGCGAGTGCGCCCGAGCTCGGCGACCGGCTCAGTTCGTCGGCGTTCCTGGCCAGATCCAGCAGCGCACGGCGGGAGACCCCGGCCAGCCCGCTGCGGCCGTTCACCCGCCGGGCGGCGAGGTGCTGCTGGTCCTGCTCGCCGAGCGGCACCAGGTGCTGCGGAAAGGCGAACACCCACAGGTTGAAGGAGTCGGTGAAGTCCAACTCGAATCCGTGGCGAGACTCCAGGATCACGCAGTCACCCGGATCGAGCCGGATCCGGCGGTCGCCCTGCGTGATCCCGCCCGTCCCTTGCACCTGCATGCCGAGCAGAAGGTAGTGGGCATCGGCATTGTCCACGAGCCGCTGCGTGCGCGTCATTGACTGCGCCGTCGCCGCGATGTCCCCCACCGCCAGCCCGTCGACCTCATAGGCCCGGACCCTGCCCCCGATCGCCTCGCCCGGCTTTCCCGAGGGCTCGACGCCTACGAAAGTCCGCGTGCAGGCATCGCGCCAGAACTCGGCCCGGTCACCGGCGACAACCCCTTCGAAACTCAGAATGCCCGGCATGCCGGGAGTGTACTTCCGCCCGCTCTGACGCTGCCCGAGCCGTGGTTGAACCCCGGTTCTGCATGCTGTTCTGCGTGTTCCCCCGCTCTCCGGATGACTTTGATGGGCGCACCGGACAGGTGCGACGCCTGTCCATCCGGTCAGGAGAGACCATGACGACAATCAGGAACGTCGTGCTCGTGCACGGCGGTTTCGTGGACGGATCAGGCTGGCAGGGGGTCTACGACCACCTCAGCGCCGACGGCTACCAGGTGGCCGTCGTCCAGAACCCCACTCTGTCGCTGGCCGGCGATGTCGCCGCCACACAGCAGATCCTCGACGCGCTCGACGGCCCGGCCGTCCTGGTCGGTCATTCCTACGGCGGGGCCGTCATCACGGAGGCCGGCAACCACCCGAACGTCGCGGCACTCGCCTACATCACGGCGTTCGCCCCGGACAAGGGCGAGTCGGTCAACACCCTGATCGCCGACCCGCCGCCGGGCGCGCCGGTCCCGCCGATCCTTCCTCCCCGGGACGGGTACCTGTTCCTGGACCGCGAGAAGTTCGCCGCCTCCTTCGCGGCCGACGTGCCCGAGAAGGCCGCGGCGTTCATGGCCGACTCCCAAGTCCCCTGGAGCGTCGACGCGCTCGAAGGCACGGTCACCCAGCCCGCATGGCAAGCCAAGCCGTCCTGGTACCTGGTCGCCACCGACGACCACATGATCCCCCCGGCCGCGCAGCGCACCATGGCCCAGCGAGCTGGGGCGACCGTCTCCGAGACACCGGGCAGCCACGCCGTCTACGTGTCCCGCCCGGCCGTCGTGGCCGCCGTCATCGCGCAGGCGGCACAAGGACTCAACGGACAGTCGTGACACGCGCGGCGGGTCGCGCCGCCGCACCGCGTCACCCCACGACCGGGCCCACGTCCCCAGGGCAATGCCCGGCTGTCGCCTACCACCCCGTGCACGACACCTACCACCACAGGAGTGTCCGTGAGTTCCGACCTCACCCGCCGCAGCGTGCTCGCCACTGGTGCCGCCGTCGCAGGCACGGCAGCGCTGACCGGCCCACTCGCCCGGACCGCGTCCGCAGCCGACCGTCACACCTTCAAGGCCAAGCCGACCATCGTGCTGGTGCACGGCGGCTACGCCGATTCATCGTGCTGGAACGGAGTCGTCCAGGAGCTGCAGAAGAAGGGGTACACCACGATCGCCGGGTCGAACCCGCTGCGGGGTATCCCCACCGACGCCCCGTACATCGCGAGTCTGCTGGACTCCATCAGCGGGCCGGTCGTACTGGTCGCACATTCCATGGGCGGAACCGTCATCAGCAATGCCGCCGCCGGAAAGAGCAACGTCAAGGCACTGGTCTACATCGCAGCGTTCGTGCCCGACGTGGGCGAGACCCAGGGGGAGCTCATCGACAAGTTCCCGGGCAGCGAGGTCCTGCCCGTGAGCGTGCCGGTCTCCTACACGAAGCCCGACGGCACCACCGGAACTGACCTGTACCTGAGCAAGGACGGCCAGGCCGCCTTCGCCGCTGACATACCCACCGCTGCGTTCCGAGTCCTGCAGGCCACTCAGCGGCCCTTCGACGCGGACTCCTTCACCTACCCGACTCAGGCCGCCGCGTGGCGGACGATCCCGTCGTGGGGGCTGGTCGCCGGCCAGGACAAGGCGATCCCGCCCGCGGCCGAACGCTGGATGTACAGCCGTGCGAACTTCCGCAAGGTCGTCGAAGTGCCGACCTCGTCCCACGTCGCCATGATCAGCCACCCGGACACCACCACCCGCCTCATCGAGGACGCCGCCCGGGCCACCTGCTGACACCGCGCCACCCGCCCCGGCCCGACCATCACGGGCCGGGGCACAGCCGACTCGACGCGGCGCGCGCGACGCCCCTGTCAGCGAGACCTTCGAGACGCTGCGAATTGAGGGAGAAGACGATGACCGACCACACAGCCGACCTGCTGATCCGCGCCGGCGCGGTGCACACCCTGGTCCCCGGACAAGCCCCGCAGCGGGCGCTGGCTGTGCGCGGCGACCGGATCATGGCCGTGTCCGCCGACCCGCACGGTCTGGACCACCTGGAGGGCGAGGGCACCGAGGTCCACGACCTGCCCGGCGCCACCGTGCTGCCCGCCTTCGACGACACCCACACCCACCTCGTCTTCGCCGGGCTCGGCGCCCAGGACGTCCCCGTCCACAAGGCCCGTACCATCCCGGAGTTCCTGGACCTGATCCGGCAGCGGGCCGCCGTCACCCCCGAGGGCGAGTGGATCCGCACCACCACCAACTGGCAGGAACTCAACCTCGCCGAGCGCCGCATGCCCACCGCGGCCGAACTCGACACGGCCACCGACAAGCACCCCGTCCTGGTCAAGCGCGGCGGTCACAACGACGTCGTCAACCACTGCGCGCTGCGTCTGGCCAGCATCACCGAGGACACCCCGGTACCGCCCGGCGGCACCATCGGCCGCGACGCCGACGGCAAGCTGGACGGCCGGCTGATCGACAACGCCCTGCACCTGGTGGAACACCTCGTCCCGGCCCCCGACCGGGACCAGCGCATCGAGGGGCTCCGCCTGGCCTCCCGCGACTACGCCGCCACCGGCATCGGCACCGTCCGGGACTGCGCGGTCACCCCCGAGGACTACGCCGTGTACCTGGCCGCCCGGAAGGAGGGCGCCCTCCGTACTCGGGTGCGGGCACTGATCTCGGCACTCGGCATGACCAGCGCGGCTCAGGTCGAGGACCTGCTCGACACCATGGAGCAGTGGCGCTACGACTCCGACCCGTGGCTGTCGGTCTGGGGGGTCAAGTTCGGCCTCGACGGCGGCTTGGAGGCCGGGGCCACCGAGGAGCCGTACGCCTGCGACCACTCCTTCTCCGGCATGCTGATCTGGGAACCGGACGCGCTGGTCGAGGCGGTCGAGGCAGTGGTCCGGCGCGGCTGGCGGGTCGGCACGCACGCCTACGGCGACCGCGCCGTCCGCACCCTCCTCGACGTCTACGAACGCGTCCTTGAGCGCAACCCCGGCCTGCCCGCCGGCACGCTCGTGATGGAGCACGGCGGCCTTGCCGGCCCCGAACAGCGCGCCCGCGCCGTCGCCCTCGGTATCCCCGTCACCATCCAGCAGCCCCTCCTCCACGACACCGCCGAGGTGGAGGAGACCTTCTGGGGCCCGGAGCGCGTCGCCCGCCTCTTCCCGGCCCGCGGCTGGATCGACCTGGGCGCCCAGGTCAGCGCGGGCTCCGACTTCCCCGTCGGCCAGTTCGGTGCGATGCGCTCCGTGTGGGGCATGACGACGAGGCAGACCGTCATCGGCGTCAAGGGCCCGGAGCACGCGATCAGTTACGACGAGGCGGTCACCCTGCACACCCTCAACGCCGCACGTCTGAGCGGTGAGGAGGGTCTGCGTGGCACCCTCACCCCTGGCCGCCTCGCCGACCTCACCATCTGGGACCAGGATCCCGCCCACTGCCCGAGCGACACCCTGCGCGACCTCATCCCCACCCACACCTTCGTCGGCGGTCTCCTGGTCACACCTGCCGACGCGTAGTAACTGACGGCGGTGTCCGCCCCTTCCTTGCGGCACGGGAACGGGAGGGGCGGCTCGTCGCCCGTACTGCCAAGGGCCGGAACGTACTGACGTTCCGGGCCTTGGCAGTACGGGCGAGACCGTCTTGGGATCTGCCGATCTGCTCAAGACGCCATTGAGCGCAGGGCGGCGCGAGCGTGTACGCCGCGCTCCAGTCCCGGCCGGTCGGTCCACTCTTTGGTAACTGGCTCTGTCCCGGCCGCGTGGGCCCCGCTGGGATGGACCCGCTCCCGCCGACGGGCGGACGGACAAAGATTCCGCTTCCACCGCTACCGAAAGGCCCCCGATGACCATGCCGCGTACCCGCTCGTTCGTGCAGGTCGACGTGTTCTCCACGACCCCTTATCGCGGCAACCCGGTCGCGGTCGTCCTGGACGGGACGGATCTGACCGACGAGGACATGCAGCGCCTGGCGCGCTGGACGAACCTGTCGGAGACCACGTTCGTCCTGCCGCCGTTGATGCCGGAGGCGGACTACCAGCTGCGGATCTTCACACCCCAGGGCGAGCTGCCGTTCGCCGGGCACCCCACCCTCGGTTCCGCGCGCGCCTGGCTGGACGGCGGCGGCAAGCCGCGGCACGCCGACCGCATCGTGCAGGAGTGCGCCGCCGGCCTGGTCACCGTGCGCCGCGGCGAGGGCACGCTGTCCTTCGCCGCGCCGCCGCGGGTCCGCGACGGCGCCCTCGACGACGCGTACCTGGAGCGGATCGTTGCCGCGTTCGGCATCACGCGGGAGCGGGTCCTGGCCCACCAGTGGGTGGACAACGGTCCCGGCTGGGCCGTGATCCAGTTGGCCACCGCCGAGGAGGTCCTCGACCTCGAACCCGACCTGTCCTTCATCCCGACCGCGATGGTCGGGTGATCGGGGCCCACCCCGAGGGATCCGAGCACCACTTCGAGATGCGCACCTTCGCCCCCGGTGCCGGTGTGCCCGAGGACCCCGCGTGCGGCAGCTGAACGCGGGCGTCGGGCAGTGGCTCACCGCCACCGGCGCGGCGCCCTCCTCCTACAGGGTCTAACAGGGCGCGCGTCTGGGGCGGGCCGCCAGCATCGAGATCGCCGCCGATCCTGACGGCACCGTCTGGGTCAGCGGCGCCGCCACCGTCTGCATCCGCGGCAGCATCACCTTCTGACCGGCGGTCCATGCCCCGGAGCACCGGTGCAGGGACCAGGCCGTCAGGTGGTGTCGGGGGAGAGCGTCTTCATGGTGACGTAGCTGGTCACCGTGGCAACGCCGGGCAGAGCTGCGAGCTGGTTGGCGTGGAAGTCCTCATAGGCGGGCAGGTCGGCGACCTCGACCTGGAGCAGGTAGTCGAAGTTGCCGGTGATGTGGTGGCAGGCGACCACCTCGGGGAGCTGGGTGATCCCGCGCTCGAACGCGACCACGTCCGCGCGGGTGTGCCGCATCAACCGCACCCCGGCGAACACGCGCAGGCTGCGGCCGACCGCGGCGGGATCGATCAGCGCCCGGTAACCGCGGATGACGCCGGCTTCCTCCAACTGGCGCACGCGCCGCAGGCAGGGGGATGGCGACAGCCCGACCCGGGCGGCGAGCTCGTTGTTGTTGATCCGACCGCTCTGTTCAAGTACGGCCAGAATCGACCGGTCCACCTCGTCCATGGATGGCATTTTATTGCGCCCTGCTGTCGAGTACCACAATCGTACGCCCGTAGTGAGCGCAATTTGCTGCCAAAGTTGCCGTGATCAGTCCAGTTCTGGGCGTCGGCCGCCGACGCTTGATGGCGTCACCCCAACGGTCCACCGGAGGGCAGCCATGCCGGGCAAGAGCACCATCACCGTCCACGCCGATCGCGAGATCCATCCCAGCCGTGCCGTGGCACCGCCCATCTACCAGACGGCGACGTTCTGGGCCGAAGACGGCGAGACGTTCGCGCAGGGCGCCGTCGAACGGCGCGGGAAGGACTTCTACACCCGCTTCGGCAACCCCAACCACGCACAGGTCGCGGCCGTGGTCGCGGAGCTGGAGGGCAGCGAGGCGGCCATGGTCACCGCGTCCGGGATGGCCGCGCTCACCACCGCCGTGCTGGCCCTGGTCTCTGCCGGTGACCATGTCATCGGGCAGAAGTCCACCTACGGGGGCACGGGCTCGGTGCTGATGAACCTGCTGCCGCGCCTCGGCGTGTCGACCACCCAGGTCGACCAGACCGAACCTGAGGCGTTCGTGGAGGCACTGACCCCCAAGACGCGCCTGATCCTGGTGGAGACGCCGAGCAATCCGCTGCTGCAGATCACCGACCTGCGCGCGGTGGTGGACCTGGCCCGCGCGCACGACGTGCTGACCATGGCGGACAACACCTTCGCCACCCCGCTGAACCAGCGGCCGGCGGACCTTGGCATCGACCTGGTCTGGCACAGCGCGACCAAGTACCTCAACGGCCACTCCGACGTCTCCGCCGGAGTGATCGCCGGACCCGCCGAGCTCCTGGACCGGATCTGGGACGTCGGCCTGCTCACCGGCGCCACCCTCGGCCCCATCGACGCCTGGCTGCTGCTGCGCGGCATACGCACCCTGCCCCTGCGCGTGCCACGGCACAACGCCAACGGCCAGGCGCTCGCCGAGGCACTGAACGAGCATCCCGCCGTGGCCAGGGTGCATTATCCCGGGCTGGCGACCCACCCGCAGCACAAGCTGGCCGCCGACCAGATGAGCGGCTTCGGCGGCGTGCTCGGTATCGAGTTCACCGGCGGCTTCGAGATGGCCGACGCATTCCTCGGCCGACTGCGCTACTCCCTGCGGTCGGCCAGCCTCGGCGGCGTGGAATCGCTGGCTGTGCATCCGGCGTCCATGTGGCGCGGGATGCTCAGCGAGGACCAGATCGCCGAGTCGGTGCCGCCGGGTCTGGTCCGGCTGGCCGCGGGCACCGAGGACACCGCCGACCTGGTCGCCGACGCGCTCGCCGCCGCCGACGCCGTACACACCACGGCAGCAAGCGCCTGAACCAGCACCAGAGCCGCCGGCCGCGTGCTGCGGCGACGCCATTGCCCGGTGACTGCCCGGTGCGCACGCGCACGCGTGACCGGCGCCGGCCCCGACACGACCGGCCGCCGAGAGTCCACCTTCCCGTACTTGAGGCAGAAAGCCCTGACCGCCCGCGCCTGATCCGCACCCACATGGGTGCGACTGCGGCTGCCGCCGCAACACGATCTCGAACCATCCGAAAACGTCTGTGAAGGAGTTCACCCGATGAAGACCTTGCTCACCGGCGGCACCGTGGTCGGCATGGACCCGGCTGTCGGCGATCTCGCCCGCGGTGACGTGCTCATCGAGGACGGCATGATCGTCGAGGTCGCCGCACGGATCGACGCGCCGGACGCCGAGGTGATCGACGCGACCGACCGGATCGTCATGCCCGGCTTCGTCGACAACCACCGCCACACCTGGCAGACCGCGTTCCGAGGCGTCGGCGCGGACTGGACGTTCGCCGAGTGGGCGGCGGCCATGCACGGCACGGTCAAACCCCACTACCGGCCCGAGGACGTCTACGAGGGCACCCTCCTCGGCCGCCTGGAGGCCCTGCACTCCGGGGTGACCACGATGCTCGACTGGTGCCACGTCGCGCAGACCCCCGAGCACGAGGACGCCGCCGTCGCCGCGCTGCGGGACGCGCCGGGGCGGTCGATCTTCTGCCTCGGCGCCGGCTGGGGCACCCCCGACCTCGTCGACGCCGCCATCCGCCGCGTCCGCGCCGACCTGCCCGACAGCGGCATGGTCACCATGGCTCTCGGGCTGCGCGGACCCGAGGCCACCAGCATGGACACCGTCGCCCGGGAGCTGAAGCTGGCGGCCGAACTCGGCCTGCGCACCAGCCTGCACGTGGACATCGTGACCGGAGCGATCGCCGATCTGCGCGAGCACGGTCTGCTGCGGGACACCACCACGTTCGTGCACGGCAACGGGCTCGGCGACGAGGAGCTGCGGATGCTCGCCGACGCGGGCAGCTCGCTGTCGATCAGCCCGGACGTCGAGCTGAAGATGGGCTTCGGATCGCCGGTGACCGGCCGGGCGCTGGCCGCCGGCCTGCGCCCGACGCTGTCCATCGACGACGTCCCCTCCGTCGGCGGCGACATGTTCTCCACCATGCGTACGGCCTTCGCCGTACAGCGCGGCCTGGACGGCGGCCTGCGCTCCCGGGACCTGCTGTCCTTCGCCACCGTGGACGCCGCCGCCTCGTGCGGGCTCGGCGCCCGAACGGGCAGCATCACGCCCGGCAAGGACGCCGACATCATCCTGTTGCGCGCCGACGACCTGACCGTCTTCCCGGTCACCGACCCGGTCGCCACCATCGTCAGCGCCGGCCATCCCGGCCTGGTGGACACCGTCCTCGTCGCCGGCCGTGTGGTCAAACGCGACGGCGCGTTGGTGGACGTGGACCTGGCGGCGCTGCGGACCCGGCTGGTCGCGTCACGCGACCGGATCGCGGCAGCCGCCGGCATTCCGCTCGACGGCACCTGGCGCCCCCAGCCGGACTCGCAGTAGGCGCGCTTCGGTTCGAGACCGCCGGCGGCTGCCTCAGACTGGGGGACGGACAGGCTTGGTTCCCCACATGGTGGCTACTGTTCGTCATGACGCTCGTTTGACGCTCCGGGCGCCCGCCGGCGGGACAGCGAGCCAAAGAGTAGTCTCTGACCTGGTACTTTTCGAGACTCGCTCAGGCCGACATCTTTCCGATGACGCATCACGTGGAGTGCGTGGCGATCCTCGAGCCAGCAGGAAAGGGTGTTTGACCTGCGGCTTTGTGGGTGGGTGAGCCGCTCGACCTGTTTCCGGCTGTGCAGCGGGTCGAGCGGACAGATCGAGCCGCCGGCCCCGCCGTCAGCCCCGCGGCACGCGGGCCGCACCCAGCCGGCCGACCGGGCGCCGGAGTGGCTGCACCACCCGTGATCATTGGTATGGAAGTTCACGAATTTCGTCCGCCTCCTGGTCGAGGTCGAACAACACATCCTCGACCATCCACCGATCAGCCTGCACCACAAACGCGCCCGGTCCGGGGGGCGGACGACGAAGGGGTACGCGGGGGACACCTCACGCTCCGGGTCCTGCGCCGCGTCGTCGAGACCGGACCAGCCGCGGGGGTCCGGGACCCGGGCCATCAGCGCGAGGACGTCGAGGATCCAGTCCTTGTGGCGGCGCGGGCCCGTGGCGTCGTACGGGTACGCGTCCTCGAACAGCTGACGTACCGCGGCTTCCCAGGACTTCTGGTCGACGGACATGCGGGTGCTGGCCTTTCTCGGCGGGGTCGCCAAGACGTCGTTTCCTTTGGTGTGATGGCTCGTCGATCCGTGCATGGCGGACCTGGTTGAGCGGTTGGTGCCGGACGAGATGTGGGTGCTGTTCCGGCGGGTGGTTCCGCCGACCGAGGTCCGCGGCGAGGCGCGGCGGCGGGCGGACTGACCGGTCAGGCGACGGTCAGGCGGCGCAGTCGTACCGCTTGATGAGATTGGTGGCGGCTTCCCGCATCACGGTCGCGTTGTTGCGGATCGCGGTGTCCCGGTCCACGAGGCCCTTCCTCTCCTCCTGCGAGGCCAAGCGCTTCTCCTCCTGCGAGGGCACTTCAAGCGACGCCGTGATGTACGGGGCGGTCGAGCCCATGCGGGGGGCGCAGCCGGCAGGCAGCGTGACCTCGGCCTCGTCGGGGAGCGCCCAGCCGGTGAACCCGGGACCGAGAGGGACAGAGTCCTTCTTGTGGCCGGGGGCGCTCCGGGTGTCCTCGATGACCAGTTTGTAGACCCCTCGCGGGTAGTCGTTGTCAGGGTTGGCGCGCAGCACGTGGCAGGTTCCCGTTCAGACCAGCGTCCACCGAGCGTTGAATCGCGTCGCCGGCGATCGGGATGGGGGTCAGCAGCCCGCCGACGATGTGGTAGTTGAGCACCCTCTTGTAGGCGTTGGCGTCCTTCTCCGCCTGGCCCAGGTCATAGATGACGTCTCCCCGTACGCCGTCGAGGTGGCCGAGTACCGAGGCGGACTGCTTTGCTCGCCACCTTCGCGTGCTCACCGGTCGACTCGAGGCCGTTGTACAGGTCGAATGCTGCGTGGCCGATGTCCCCCAGCTCGTCGTCCGAGACCGCGTAGTCGGCCGACCCCTTCGCCGGCCTGGAATCGCCGGTTCCGCTGACCTGGTTAAGCCTCATCGCAGCGGCGGCCTTCAGCTCGCCCCGTTCCTCTTCGAACGACGTGATCCACACCCCGTGTACTGACAGATAGCCGCCTCGCGCGCCACGATACCCGCGTGATCAAACGATTCGCCAACAGCGGGTCTTCGACTTCCTGGGAAGGCGCCGAAGTTCCGTTGAGGTAACTGTCCCCGCAACTTGCTTTGCTTCGACGAGGCCTCGGTGAAACGCTGATCTGTTCGTTCGCGATTCGGTCGGATTGCCGTCACTGACGTCGGCATGCCGCATAAGGCGCCTTTCCGGTGAATCACCCATCAGATGACCACGCTTGACCGCTTAGAAGCCAATCTGGATGAGGTTGGATTCCAGATCCTTCTGGAGGAGGACCGCGTCACGGCGATCGAGCTGTGGTGGCCCGGCGAGGGTAAGCAGTCGTCGACACGCGTACTCCTGGACGGGGAGGACGTCTTCACGACACCCGCCCGGCAGATTCTCGGGCACGCGGTCGCACGCGGCTGGGCGGTCGAGGATGCACTGACTGAGGATCCGGTCATCCCCGGCGTGTCCATCGGGTTCACCCGTCAGGCTTCGCAGGAGATGCCTCGCGATACCGATGGGCGGCTCATGTACTTCACCTCTGTCCTGGTAGGCGGCGAAAGGTACTTCGACTACCGCGCGGAACTCCGGACCTGATCCGGGGCGGCGTCCTGTGCGGCGCGCGACTTGAAAACGGCGCAGATCGTCAACGAGTTGCCCCTGTCCACTGTGACCGTCAGGCATCACGTCCGCCGTCTCCGCGAGCTTGGAAAGTTCCCTCATTGCATGTATGGGCGGGAAAATGGCGGGCGCTCCGATGTGAGTAAATCGTGCCCATCTCCCGTCAACGCGTTTACTTTGCATGCAAGTTGCTACTGAACTTGATTGGGTGATGTCGGTCTGATCGTGTCAGTTGTTCAGGGTCAGGCCGGTGCCTATGAGGCAGCCGTCGATGAGGTGCGGTCG